>JBHYGK010000007.1:0-76014 GCA_051859045.1 Lysobacteraceae bacterium
CGCGTCGCCGCCGCCGCGCCCGGGCGCGGGCCGGCCGGCGTTGCGCTTGCCGGGGATCTTCTCCTCCGCGCGCTGGGCCCGGCGCAGCGCGGCCTGGGCCGCGGCCCCGGCCAGCTCGCCGGCGAGCTTGCGCCAGCTCGCCAGCCGCGCCGGCGCCAGCGTGCCGGCCTCGAGCGCGGCGCGCACCGCGCAGCCCGGCTCGGCCTCGTGGCCGCAGTCGCGGAAGCGGCAGGTCGCGGCCAGCGCCTCGAGGTCCTCGAAGCCGCCGTCCTCGAGGTCCTCCTCGCCGGTGAGCTTGAGCTCGCGCATGCCGGGGGTGTCGATCAGCACGCCGCCGGTGGGCAGCGGCAGCAGCGCGCGGTGGGTGGTGGTGTGGCGGCCGCGGGAGTCGGTGGCGCGCACGTCGGCGGTGCGCATGCGCTCGCGGCCCAGCAGGGTGTTGGTGAGCGTGGACTTGCCGGCGCCCGAGGAGCCCACCAGCACCGCGCTGCGGCCGGGGCCCAGCAGGTCGTGCAGGGCGGCGCCGACGGCGGCCGGGTCCTTGGCGTTGAGCGGGTGCACGCGGATGCCCTCGGCGCGGATGCCGGCCAGGGCGGCCAGCGCGGCGTCGACGTCGGCGCCCAGGTCGGCCTTGGTCAGCACCAGCACCGGCTGCGCGCCGCCGGCCTTGACCACCAGCAGGTAGCGCTCGAGCCGGCGCGGGTTGAAGTCGTGGTCCAGCCCGGTGACGACGAACACCACGTCGACGTTGGCCGCGATGAGCTGCTGCTTGTAGTGCTCGCCGGCCGCGCCGCGCTTGAGCAGGCTGGTGCGCGGCAGCAGCGCGACGATCTGCGCGTGCACGGGCTCGAGCGTGACCCAGTCGCCCACCGCGGCGCGCTCCTCGGGCGGGAAGCGCGGGCGCAGCCACGGCGCCGGGGCCTGGGCCGGGAAGGCCTCGTCCTCGCCGGTGGCCACCACGTAGCCCGAGCGGTGCTGCTCGATGACGCGGGCGAGGCGGGCGCCGGGAGCGGCCGCGAGGGCGGCGCGCAGGGCGTCGGTGTCGGGCCAGCCGATCGGCTGGAGGCGCTGGAGGGCATCGGGGGTGGGCAGCATCGTGGCGCAGTGTAGGCCAACGGCCGCGCCGCGGGCGGACGCATGGACGTGCCCTTGACCCCCGGGGCGCGCATGATGGGGGCCATGACGACCTTCGCCCGCCTGCTCGTGATCCTCTCGGCCCTCGGCTTCCTCGCCTTCGGGCTGTGGTACGTGGTCGACCCGGTCGCGCCGATGCTGGCGATCGGCGTCCCGGTCGAGGGCCCGGTGGCGGCGACCGAGTTCCGCGCCTTCTACGGCGGCCTCGAGCTGGGCCTCGCGGCCTTCCTGCTGGGCTGCGCCTGGAAGCGCCACACCCTGGTCCCCGGCCTGTGGCTGGTGCTGCTGGCGAACGCCGGCATCGGCCTGGTCCGCGTGGGCGCGCTGGCGGCCGGGGCCCCGTGGTCGTCGTTCTTCGGCTACGCGCTGGCCTGGGAGCTGGGCTTCGCGGTCCTCGCGCTCGTCGCGCTGGTCGGCCTGCGCGGCCGCCCCGCCGCGCACTGAGGGCCGCGCGGGCTGTCTGCCCGGGCGGCGTTGGGCTAGGCTGCCGGTCCATCCACGGTCCGCCCACCATGTCCCCGACGACGCCCGCTTCCGCCTCCCTCGCCACCCGCGCCCGCCTCCGCGAAGTCCGCTACGAGATCCGCGGCGAGCTCGCCCGCCGCGCCCGCGAGCTCGAGGCCCAGGGCCGCACCCTGATCAAGCTCAACATCGGCAACCCCGGCGCGTTCGGCTTCCGCGCCCCCGAGCACCTGCAGGCGGCCATCGCCGCCCACCTGCCCGCCTCCGATCCCTACACCCACCAGCAGGGCCTGCCGGCCGCGCGCGAGGCCATCGCGGCGCACTACGCCGGCCGCGGCGTGCACGGCGCCCACCCGGAGCGGGTGTTCGTCGGCAACGGCGTCAGCGAGCTGATCGACGTGGCGCTGCGCGCGCTGCTCAACCCCGGCGACGAGGTGCTGCTGCCGGCGCCGGACTACCCGCTGTGGAGCGCCGCCACCATCCTCAACGACGGCCGACCGGTGTACTACCGCGCGCTGGCCCGCGAGGGCTTCCTGCCCGACCCCGACGAGATCGAGGCCCTGGTCACCCCGCGCACCCGCGCGCTGGTGCTGATCAATCCCAACAACCCCACCGGCGCGGTCTACCCGCCGGCGCTGCTGCAGCGCTTCGCCGAGATCGCCCAGCGCCACGGCCTGCTGCTGATGGCCGACGAGATCTACGACGGCATCACCTACGAGGGCGCCAACAACGCGCTGATGGCGGTGCTGGCCCCGGGCCAGCCCTGCCTGAGCTTCGGCGGCCTGTCGAAGGTCCACCGCGCCTGCGGCTGGCGGGTGGGCTGGGCCCTGCTCACCGGCGAGGCCGCGCGCGTGGCCGAGCTGCACCACGCGATGGACCTGCTGGGCGCGCTGCGCCTGTGCGCCAACGTGCCCGGCCAGTACGCCATCCCCGCCGCGCTGTCGGGCCCGGACACCATCGGCCCGCTGTGCGCGCCGGGCGGCCGGCTGTTCGAGAGCCGCCGCGCGGTCATCGAGGCCTGCGCGGCCAGCCCGCACCTCGACCTGGTCGCCCCGGCCGGCGCGCTGTACGCCTTCCCCGAGATCGTCGGCCCGGCCGCGATCGGCATCGACGACCACCAGCTGGCGCTGGAGATGCTCGAGCAGGAGGACGTGCTGATCGTGCCCGGCACCAGCTTCAACATCCCCGAGCGCGAGCACTTCCGGATCACCCTGCTGCCCGAGGCGGCCGAGGTGCGCGAGGTGTTCGCCCGGCTCGAGCGCGTGCTGGCCCGGCGCGCCGAAGCCGCCGAGCGCCAGGTCGCCTGAGGCCGGCGCGGTGCCGATGCCCGCCAGCACCCACGCCGTCCCGCCCGGCCACGCCGGCGTCCCGCGCTGGCTGGCGCTGGGCGACAGCTACACGATCGGCGAGGGCGTCGACGCCGCCGCGCGCTGGCCCTCGGTGGCCGCCGCCGGCCTGCGCGCCCGCGGCCTGCCGCTGGACGCCCCGCGCGTCATCGCCACCACCGGCTGGACCACCGACGAGCTCTCGGCCGGGATGGACGCGGCCGGCGCGCTGGGCACCTGGGACCTGGTGAGCCTGTTCATCGGCGTCAACGACCAGTACCGCGGCCGCGACGCCGAGGCCGACTTCCGGCCCGCGTTCCGCGCGCTGCTGCTGCGCGCGATCGCGCTGGCGGGCGGACGCCCGGGCCGGGTGTTCACCGTGGCCATCCCCGACTGGGGCGTGACCCCGTTCGGCCGGGCCTCGGGCCGCGACCCGGCGGTCATCGCCGCCCAGCTCGACGCCTACAACGCCATCGTCGCCCACGAGTCCGCCCGCCACGGCGTGGCGCATGTCGACATCGCGCCGTTGAGCCGCGCGCGCGGCGGCGAGCCGGCGATGGTCGCCGCCGACGAGCTGCATCCCTCCGCCGCGCTGCACGCCGGCTGGGCCGCCCTGGCCCTGCCGGTCGCCGAGCGCCTGCTCGCCTCCTGACCCCCGGGGACCCCATGGCCGCCACTCCCGCCGACCGCGCCCGCGTGCGCTTCGCCCTGCTGCTGGCCGCGCTGTCGGCGCTGCTGCCGCAGCTGCTGGGCTTCGCCCTGCCCTTCGTGCAGGCGCTCGCCGGCGGCCCCGCCACGGGGCCGGCGCTGCGCTGGATCGAGCACGGCGGGCGCGGCCTGCTGGTGCTGGCGGTGCTGGTGCTGGCGGGCGCGATGCGCTCGCTGGCCTGGCGCAGCACGCTCGCGTTCGCGGCGATCGGCTTCGCGCTGGTGGCGTTCGCGCCGGTGGCCGCGCGCTTCGCCGGCTACCGCCCGCTGGCCGTCGACCTCGCGCTGACCGCGCTGGTGGTGCTGGGCCTGATGGCGCTGCGCCGCTTCCAGCACGACTGACGCGCGCGGCGGCGCCGCGCCGTCACGCCACCGCCACCCGCCTGCCATCCGCGCGTCGCGCGCGGCCGCCAGCCTGTGCACCCGGCACACCCCGGGAGGCCCGCCATGGCGACGCTCGCGTTCCGCAGCATCTTCGTCTCCGACGTCCACCTCGGCACGCCCGACTGCAAGGCCGGCTACCTGCTCGACTTCCTGCGCCGCACGCGCTGCGAGACGCTGTACCTGGTGGGCGACATCATCGACCTCGAGGCGCTGGCCCGGCGCGAGTACTGGCCCGAGGCGCACGGCGAGGTGGTGCGCGAGATCCTGCGCAAGGCCGACGCCGGCACCCGGGTGGTCTACATCCCCGGCAACCACGACCACGTCTTCCGCGGCCTGGCCGGGCAGCGCATTGCCGGCATCGAGGTCGCGCTGCGCGCCGTGCACGTCGGCGCCGACGGGCGCCGCTTCGGGGTCAGCCACGGCGACGAGTTCGATCCCGCCGACCTCGGACGGCGCTGGCTGCACCACGTCGGCGAGCACGCCCAGCAGCTGGTCTGCTGGGCCAACCGGCGGCTCAACACCTGGCGCAGGCGCCTGCGCCTGCCCTACCTGCCGCTGTCGATCATCGTGAAGTCGCGGATCGGCGCCGCGCTGGAGTACATCCGCCGCTACGAGCACGCGGTGAGCCTGCAGGCGGCGGAGGACGGCCTGGACGGGCACATCTGCGGGCACATCCACTTCGGCGGCATCCGCCGGATCGACGGGGTGCTGTACTGCAACGACGGCGACTGGGTCGAGCACTGCACGGCCTTGGTCGAGGACGCGCACGGAGTGCTCGAGCTGCTGCACTGGAGCGAGCACCGGGCCTCGCTGGCCCGGGCCTCGCGCGAGCGCCTGCGGCCCAGCCCCGCGGCCCGGCTGGCCTTCGCCTCGCTGGCCGGGGGCGGGCCCGGCTGAGGCGGCCCGGCGGCGGGAGCGGTACACTTCGCGCCCCCACCGGAGGCCCGCCCATGTCGCTCGATCCCGCCGTCCACGCCCGCATCCAGGCCCTGCTCGACGCCAACCCCGTCGTGCTGTTCATGAAGGGCGCCCCGGACGCGCCGCAGTGCGGCTTCTCGGCCAAGGCCAGCGGCATCCTCAACGCGCTGGTGCCGGGCTACGCGCACGTCGACGTGCTGCGCGACGGCGAGCTGCGCGAGGGCATCAAGGCCTACGGCCAGTGGCCGACGATCCCGCAGCTGTACGTGCGCGGCGAGCTGGTCGGCGGCAGCGACATCATCGAGCAGCTGCTGAACTCGGGCGAGCTGCACCCGCTGCTGGGCCTGGGCGCGCCCGACCGCACCCCGCCCACCATCACCATCACCCCGGCCGCCGCCGAGGCGATCCGCGGCGCGATGGCCAGCGCCGAGCCCGGCATGGGCCTGCACATGAGCATCGGCCCGCGCTTCGACGCCCAGTTCGCGCTGCGCGACGTCACCGGCCAGGAGCTCGTCGCCACCAGCGCGGGCGTCACCGTGCACTTCGACCTCGCGTCCGCCCCGCGCGCCAACGGCCTGGTCATCGACTGGGTCGAGGACGTGCGCGGCGCCGGGCTGGCGATCCACAACCCCAACGCCCCCGCGGCGGTGCAGCCGCTCGAGGTCGAGGGCCTGCGCGAGCGCATCGCCACCGGCGACATCACCGTCATCGACGTGCGCCCGGCGCATGCCCGCGCGATCGCCGCGTTCCCGGGCGCGCACGAGGTGCTCGACGAGGACAGCCACGACCGCCTGGCCGCGCTGGCCAAGGACACCCCGCTGGCCTTCCTGTGCCACCACGGCATCTCCAGCCGGCAGGCGGCCGAGCACTTCCGCGGCCTGGGCTTCACCCGGGTGTTCAACGTCGAGGGCGGCATCGACGCCTGGGCCCAGCGCATCGACCCCTCGGTGCCGCGCTACTGAGGCCGGGCCGGCGCGCCCGGAACCGGGCGCGCTGTCACGATTAGAGCGATTGCGCTAGATTCTGTCCGGCCCCGAATCCGTCCTGTCCAGGGCGGCCCGGCTGGCGGAGACCCCCATGCGCACGACGTTCCTCCTGCTCCTCGCCCCGACCCTCGCCCTGTCCCTGGCCGCCTGCGGCGGCGCGGAGGGCCCGTCCGACCGGGCCGCCGCGGCCTGCATCGCCGCCGCGGCCGAACAGCTGCGCAACCGCCCATTCGAGGCCGACGCCGCCGCGCTGGCGGCCAGCGCCCGCGACGAAGGCGACGGCGTGCTGGCCCTGTCGGGCCCGCTCACCGTCGACGCCGGGCGCTCCGACGCCTCCCAGCAGCTCCTGCAGTGCAGGGTCCGGCTGGTGGAGGGCGGCACGCCCGAGGTGGTGTCGCTCACGTTCCAGTGGTGACGTGAACCGCGCGGCCGGGCCCGGGCGTCGCGCCCGGGCCCGCGCCCTCACTCGTCGAAGCGCAGGTGCTTGACCGACTTGCCGTGGCGGCGGATGAGCTTCAGCGCCTCGATGCCGATCTCGATGTGGCGCTGCACGAAGTTGCCGGTGACCACCTTGTCGCTGGCCTCGGTCTTCACGCCCTCGGGCACCATCGGCTGGTCGCTGACCAGCAGCAGCGCGCCGGACGGGATGCCGTTGGCGAAGCCGGTGGTCAGCACCGTGGCGGTCTCCATGTCGATCGCCATGCAGCGCAGCTTGCGCAGGTAGTCCTTGAACTCCTCGTCGTGCTCCCAGACGCGGCGGTTGGTGGTGTACACCGTGCCGGTCCAGTAGTCGTGGCCGAGGTCGCGGATCATCGTGGACACCGCGCGCTGCAGCGCGAACGCCGGCAGCGCGGGCACCTCGGGCGGCAGGTAGTCGTTGGACGTGCCCTCGCCGCGGATCGCGGCGATCGGCAGGATCAGGTCGCCGAGCTGGTTCTTGCGCTTCAGGCCGCCGCACTTGCCGAGGAACAGCACGGCCTTCGGCCCGTAGGCGCTGAGCAGATCCATCACCGTGGCGGCGTTGGCCGAGCCCATGCCGAAGTTGATCATCGTGATGCCGTCGGCGGTGGCCGAGGGCATCGGCCGGTCGCGGCCGCGCACCTGGGCGCCGGTGAGCTCGGCGAACATGTCGACGTAGCCGCCGAAGTTGGTCAGCAGCACGTGCTGGCCGAACTCCTCGAGGGGCACGCCGGTGTAGCGCGGCAGCCAGTTGCTGACGATGGTGGCCTTGTCCTTCATTCGCTGCCCTCTTGCGCGTGGTCGCGTCGTCGTTGGTGATCGCCGCATTCTGCCACGCGGCCGCCGCGCGGGGCCTCCCGCACTTGGCACCGCCCCCCCGCGGGGGCTAGCGTTGGCGGGTCATCCAGGGGACCCCTCCATGCGCCTTGCCACCACCGGCCTCGCGGCCGCGCTCGCCCTCCTGTCCGCCGTCGACCCGACGCCGGTCCATGCCTCCGGCGGCTGGACCGCCGATCCCTTCCCCAGCACCTACGCGCCGATCGCGGCCGCGCCGGTGCTGCTGCGCAACGCCACCGTGCTCACCGGCACCGGCGAGCGCCTGGAGGGCGCCGACGTGCTGCTGCGCGACGGCCGCATCGCCGCCGTCGGCGCCGGCCTCGAGGCCCCGGAGGGGGCGCGCGTGGTCGACGCCACCGGCCGCTGGGTCACCCCGGGCCTGATCGACGTGCACTCGCACCTGGGCGTCTACCCCAGCCCGGGCGTCAGCGCGCACCAGGACGGCAACGAGATGAGCTCGCCGGTGACCGCCCAGGTCTGGGCCGAGCACGGCGTGTGGCCGCAGGACCCCGGCTTCGCCGCGGCGCTGGCCGGCGGCGTCACCACGCTGCAGGTGCTGCCGGGCTCGGCCAACCTGATCGGCGGCCGCGGCGTCACGCTGCGCAACGTGCCGGCGACGACCGCGCAGGAGATGAAGTTCCCCGACGCCCCGCACGGCCTGAAGATGGCCTGCGGCGAGAACCCCAAGCGCCTGTACGGCGGCCGCGGCGGATCGCCGATGACCCGGATGGGCAACATGGCCGGCTACCGCGCCGCCTTCATCGAGGCCGAGGCCTACCTGCGCAGCTGGCGCGACTACGAGGCCGCGCGCGCCGACGGCCGCGTCGCCGCCGGCGAGCCCGGCGCCACCCCGCCGCGGCGCGACCCGCGCCTCGACACCTTGGCCTCGGCCATGAGCGGCGACATCCAGGTGCACATCCACTGCTACCGCGCCGACGAGATGGCCAACATGCTCGACCTGGCCGAGGAGTTCGGCTTCGAGATCGCGGCGTTCCACCACGGCGTGGAGGCCTACAAGCTGGCCGACCGCCTGGCCGAGGAGGGCGTCTGCGGCGCGCTCTGGGCCGACTGGTGGGGCTTCAAGATGGAGGCCTACGACGGCATCCAGGAGAACATCGCGCTGGTCGACCGGCCGGAGGGCGGCTGCGCGATCGTGCACTCCGACTCCGCCGAGGGCATCCAGCGCCTCAACCAGGAGGCCGCCAAGGTGATGGGCCGCGCGGCCGAGGCCGGCATCGACATCGCGCCGGAGCGCGCGATCACCTGGCTCACCCGCAACGCCGCGCGCTCGATGGGCATCCTCGAGCAGACCGGCACCCTCGAGGCCGGCAAGCGCGGCGACGTGGTGGTGTGGAGCGGCAATCCCTTCAGCGTCTACGCGCACGCCGAGCAGGTGTTCATCGATGGCGCGCTGCTCTACGACCGCGCGAACCCCGCGCTGCAGCCCACCGCCGACTTCATGCTCGGCCAGGAGGGCGCGCGATGAGCCGCCTCTCCGCCTGCCACCGCGCCGCCCTCGCCGTCGCGCTGGGCCTGTGCGCCTTCGCCGCCAGCGCCCAGGACGTGCTGATCCGCGGCGCCCGCGTGCACACCGCCGGCGCCGCCGGCACCCTCGAGAACACCGACGTGCTGGTGCAGGGCGGCGTGATCCGCGCCATCGGCCCCGGCCTCGCCGCGCCCGCGGGCGTGGTGGTGCACGAGGCCAACGGCCGCCCGCTCACGCCCGGCCTGTTCGGCGGCATCACCGGCATCGGGCTCGAGGAGGTCTCCGGCGAGTCCGCCACGGTCGACCACGCGCTGTCGCTCGGCGGCGAGCTGCCGCCGCAGCAGGTGCAGATGCGGCCGGAGTTCGACGTCAGCCCCGCCTACAACCCGCGCTCCACGCTGGTGCCGGTGGCGCGCCAGGAGGGCCTGACCTGGACCCTGCTGGGCGCCAGCTCGGTGCCCGGCGGCACCATCATCGGCGGCCTCGGCGGCCCGGTGCGCCTGGACGGCGGCTGGGAGGCCCCGTACGCCGGCACCCGCGTGCTGTTCATCGCGCTCGGCGCCGGCCACGCCCCGCTCGCCGGCAACACCCGCGCCGCGGAGTACATGCTGCTGGGCCAGGCGCTGGCCGAGGCCCGCGCGCCGGCGGCCAGCGGCGCGCAGCCGCTGCTCACCGCCGCCGGCCGCGCCACGCTCGCCCGCCACCTCGGCGCCAACGCCGCGCCCACGGTGATCCAGGCCGAGCGCGCCGCCGACCTCCGGCAGGTGCTGCGGATCTCCCGCGAGGCCGGGCTGCGCCCGGTGATCGCCGGCGCCTCCGAGGGCTGGGTGGTGGCCGCCGACCTCGCCGCGGCCGACGCCACGGTGTTCATCGACGCGCTGGTGAACCTGCCGGGCAGCTTCGACCAGATCGGCGCTCGCCTCGACAACGCCGCGCTGCTGCACGCCGCCGGCGTGCCGGTGGCCTTCTCGCAGGCCGGCGACGCCAGCCACAACGCGCGCAAGGTGCGCCAGCTGGCCGGCAACGCCGTCGCCCACGGCCTGCCCTGGGAGGCCGGCCTGGCCGGCCTGACCTCGGTGCCGGCCGACGCGCTGGGCCTGGGCGACCGCCTCGGCCGCATCGAGGTGGGCAAGGTCGCCGACCTGGTGCTGTGGACCGGCGATCCGCTCGAGCTCACCAGCGTGCCGTCGGCGGTGTGGATGGACGGCCGCGCCACCTCGCTGCGCTCGCGCCAGACCGAGCTCCGCGACCGCTACCTGCGTCCCGCCGGGGCGATGCCCCGGGCCTACCCCGCGCGCTGAGCGCGACCCCGCGCGGCGGCGCCCCCACCGTCGCCGCGCCCACCACCCCGCGCGCCCCCCGGGCGCGCGCCGACCGATGGGGAACACGCCATGCCCGACATCAACCTCTGGGCCGCCTTGGCGGCGGCGGTCTCGGCCTTCGTCCTCGGTGGGGCGTGGTACTCGCCCGCGCTCTTCGGCAAGGCCTGGCAGCGCGAGGTGGGCCTCTCCGACGAGGCCCTCGCGCAGGCCCCGATGGGACGGATCTTCGGCGGCGCGTTCGCGTTGAGCCTGCTCGCCGCGGTGGTGTTCGCGCTGTTCCTCGGCCCCGCGCCGGCGCTGCCCTTCGCGCTCGGCGCCGGCGCGGCGGCCGGGTTCGGCTGGGTCGCGGCCTGCCTCGGCATCAACTACCTGTTCGCCCGCCGCAGCCTGCGCCTGTTCGCGATCGACGGCGGCTACCTGGGCCTCGTGTTCGTGCTTTTCGGCCTGGTCCTGGGCCTCTGGCACTGAGCCCGCGCCGCGCCGCGACGGAAAGCCCGAGCCCCGGCGTGGAAGGGGTCCCGCGGCCGGCACCGGCGCGGCCACCCCCAACGAGGACTTCCCCATGCGCTTCCGTACCCCCGCCGCGATCGCCGCGCTCGCCCTGGCCGCCGCCATCGCCGTTCCCGCCCTGGCCCAGCAGGGCCCCGGCGGCGACCGCCCCGCGCTGCCCGCCAGCGTCTCGAGCCTGCAGGACCGCGTGCTCGCCACCAGCCTCGCCATCGACGGCGACAACGACGGCTTCGTGACCGTCGAGGAGATCCGCGCCCACCGCGAGGCCCAGCGGGCCCAGCGCGCCCAGGCCCGCCTGCTGCGCCTCGACGCCGATGGCGACGGCCGGGTCTCGGTGGCCGAGTTCGAGGCCCCGCGCCTGGCCCGGATCGCCGCGCTCGACGCCGACGGCGACGGCGAGGTCACCCGCGAGGAGATGCGCGCCGCCCGCCACGAGCGCGGCGGCCGTCGCGGCGGCGGGCGTGGCGGCCGCCACGGCGGCGCCGAGTAAGCCGCGGGTCCCGGTGGGCGCACCGATGCCCGACGGCACCGGCCACGGCGACCCGCCGCGCGGCGGCCAGGGCCCCGACGGGAGCGATCCCGACGCGGCCCTGCTCGCCCGGCTGGCGCAGGGCGACGACGAGGCCGCGCGGCAGCTCGCCGCGCGCCACCTCGGACGCCTGCACGGGCTCGCCATGCGGATGCTCGGCGATCGCGCCGAGGCCGAGGACGTGGTGCAGGACACCTTCATCAAGGCCTGGACGATCGCGCCGCGCTGGCGCGAGGGCCAGGCCCGCTTCTCGACCTGGCTGCACCAGGTCACCAGCAACGGCTGCCTCGACCGGCTGCGCCGGCGCCGCCCCACCGAGGACATCGACGAGCGCGCCGATGCCTCGCCCGAGCCCGGGCCCGAGGCCACCCTGGCCAACGCCCAGCGCGGGGCCCAGGTGAAGGCCGCGCTCGACGCGCTGCCGCCGCGCCAGAAGACCGCCCTGCTGCTGTTCCACCACCAGGGCCTGAGCCAGGCCGAGGCGTCCGCCGCGATGGGCATCTCGGAAGACGCCCTCGAATCCCTGCTCGCCCGCGCACGCCGCACGCTGCGCACCCAGTTCCGCGGAGAGACCCCATGACCATCCCGTCCAGCCCCGCCCGCGTGCACGCCCTGATCGAGGCCTACGGCGGCGACCCCGCGCGCTGGCCCGACGCCGAGCGCGCGGCGGGCCTCGCCGCCCTCGCGGCCGACCCCGCCCTGCGCGCCAGCGCCGAGGAGGCGCGCGCGCTGGACGCCTGGCTCGACGCCCTGCCCGCGCCGCCGCCGCCCGCGCCGGCGTTCGTGGCCGCCGTGCGCGAGCGCGCGCGGGCCCCGCGCGGCCTGCGCGCGCTGCTCGCCGAGCTCGCCGGCGGGCTGCTCGGCGGCTGGCGCGTCGCCGGCCCGGCGCTCGCCATGAGCCTCGCGCTGGGCATCGCGCTGGGCAGCACGCTGCTGCCGCCCGATGATGCCGCCCTGCTCGAGCTGGCCCACCTCGACGATGCCTATTCGGAGTACTGAGATGACCACCCTCCCCCGCCGCTGGCGGATCGCGATCGCCGGGTCGCTGCTGCTCAACGTGCTGGTGATCGCGGCCCTCGCGACGCTGGCGCTGCGGCACGGCCGCGACGGCGCCGACGGCGCGACGATGGCCGCCGGCCTGCCCTCGCCGCGGGCGATGCAGCGCGTGCTGCAGCCGCACGAGCGGGCGGCGATGGCCGAGGTGTTCGGCCCGCGCCGGCGCGCGATCGGGCTGGGCCTGGTCGAACTGGGCGAGGCCCGCGCCGCCGTGCGCGACGCGCTGCTGGCCGAGCCCTTCGATCCCGCCGCGCTGGAGGAGGCGTTCGGCGTGCTGCGCGCGCAGGACGCCACCCTCGCCGGGGACGTCCACGCCGGCCTCGCCGAGCTGGCCGCGCGCCTCGACGCCGACGGCCGCCGGCGCCTGGCCGAGGGCCTGCGCCCGCCGCGCGGCCGCGAGCCGGGCCGCGGCGACGGCGAGCGTCGCCACGACGGGCGCCACCACGAGGCGCGCGCCGACGACGGCCGCGGCGATGGCCCCCGCGGCGATGGCGCACGCGGCGACGACGCACGCGACGAGGCGCCGCCGCCGGCGGAGCGCGCCGAGCGCCGCGAGGCCATGCGCGAGGCCATGCGCGAGCGGATCGCCGAGCGCATGGCGGAGCGCCGCGCCGAGCGCCGCGCGCGGCTCGAGGACGCCGCCGCCGACGGGGACGCGGCCGAAGGCGCCGCCGAGGACGCCGCGAGCACGCCGCCGGCCGAGTGAGCGACGCCGCATGACCGCGGGCGCCGCATGACCTAGCATCGGGGGATCCGCCTGGAGATCCCGTCCGATGCCCGTGTCCGCCGTGTCCCCGCTCCGCCTGGTCGCCCGCCCCCTCGCCGTCGCGCTCGCCGCCACCCTCGCCGCCGGCGCCGCCGCGCCCGCCGCGCGCGCCGCCGACGCCCCCGCCTGGAACGTCGACACCAGCCTGCCGGCCGCGCAGACGGTGCGCTTCGAGACCAGCGAGGGCACCTGGCTCGACCTCGACGTCAGCCCCGACGGCCGCATCATCGCCTTCTCGATGCTCGGCGACCTCTACCTGCTGCCGGTCGCGGGCGGCGAGGCGCGCCGGATCACCACCGGCATGGCCTGGGACGTGCAGCCGCGCTTCTCGCCCGACGGCCGAGAGCTGGCCTTCACCTCCGACCGCGGCGGCGGCAACAACCTCTGGCGCATGCCGGTGGACGGCGGCGAGGCCACCCAGGTCACGCGCGAGACCTACCGCCTGCTCAACAACCCGGCGTGGACGCCGGACGGCCAGTTCCTGGTGGGCCGCAAGCACTTCACCTCGCAGCGCTCGCTGGGCGCGGGCGAGCTGTGGATGTACCACCGCAACGGCGGCGCCGGCCTGCAGCTCACCACCCGCGACAACGACCAGCAGGACCTCGGCGAGCCGGCGGTGAGCGCCGACGGGCGCTGGATCTACTTCTCGCGCGACGTCACCGCGGGCCCCAGCTTCGAATACAACAAGAACCCGCACGAGGGCATCTACGCGATCCAGCGCCTCGACCGCGAGACCGGCGAGATCCAGACCGTCGTGGAGACCGCCGGCGGCGCCGTGCGCCCGCAGCCCTCGCCCGACGGCCGCTCGCTGGCCTTCGTCCGGCGCGTGCGCGAGAAGTCCGTGCTGCACGTGGTCGACCTGGCCTCGGGCGAGCTGACCGCGGTGTGGGACGGCCTCAGCCACGACCAGCAGGAGGCCTGGGCCATCTTCGGCCCCTACGCCAACTTCCAGTGGCTGCCCGACGCCAGCGCCGTGGTGATCTGGGCCCAGGGCAAGCTCTGGCGCGTGCCGATGCCCGGCGTGGACGGCAGCGTCGCCGGCGCGCCGACCGAGATCCCCTTCACCGCCCAGGTCGAGCAGCGCCTCGCGCGCCCGCTGCGCTTCGAGCAGACCCTGCCCGACGCCCGCTTCCAGGCCCGGATGATCCGCGACGTGGCCACCAGCCCCGACGGCGCCACCGTCGTCTTCCACGCGCTGGGCCAGCTCTGGCGCCAGCCCGCGGGCGGCGGCCGCGCCGAGCGGCTCACCGCGTCCAGCGGCGTGTTCGAGTACCAGCCCAGCTTCAGCGCCGACGGCAGCAAGCTGCTCTACACCACCTGGTCCGACGCCGAGCAGGGCCGCGTGGTCGAGCGCGTGCTGGCCACCGGCGTCGAGCGCGTGCTGAGCACGCAGCCCGGCTTCTACTACGGCCCGCGCTACTCGCGCGACGGCGCGATGGTGGCCTGGAGCCGGCAGTCGGGCAGCTCGCTCACCGGCAACCTCAACGGCGGCGAAGGCGGCATCTACGTCGTGCCCGCGGCCGGCGGCGAGCCCCGGCGCGTGGTCGCGCGCGGCGGCGACCCGCAGTTCAGCGCCGACGGCACCCGCCTGTACTACCTCACCGGCGGCGGCCTGCAGAAGACGCTGATGAGCGTCGGCCTGCACGGCGAGGAGCCGCGCGAGGTGTTCAACCTCAAGTACGTCGACTTCGTCAGCATCAGCCCCGACGGCGAGCATGTCGCCTTCACCGAGCTGTTCAACGCCTACGTCGCGCCGATGCCGCGCACCGGCGGCAGCATCGAGCTCTCGGCCTCCACCACCGCGATCCCGGTGCGGCGCCTGTCCACGGACGCCGGCAGCTACCTGCACTGGTCGGGCGACGCGCTGCACTGGACGATCGGCAACGCCTACCACTCGGCCACGCTGCCGGCCGACTTCCGCGCCTCCACCGACCGCCCCGAGCGCGCCGCGCGCCCGGTCACGCTGGCCGTCGAGGCGCCGGTGTACCGGCCCGAGGGCGTGGTGGCCTTCACCAACGCCCGCATCATCACGATGCGCGGCGCGCGCGAGGGCCGCGAGGAGGTGATCGAGGGCGGCACCCTCGTGGTCGAGGGCGACCGCATCCGCGCCGTCGGCCCGGCCGACGCGGTGCAGGTGCCGGCCGGCGCGCGCGTCATCGACGCCAGCGGCAAGACGATCATCCCCGGCCTCGTCGACGCCCACGCCCACGCCAACCACTTCACCACCGGCGTGGTGCCGCAGCTCAACTGGGCCTACTACGCCAACCTGGCCTTCGGCGTCACCACGATGCACGACCCCTCGGCCACCACCGAGACCGTGTTCTCGCAGGCCGAGCTGCAGCAGGCCGGCGAACTGGTGGGCCCGCGCGTGTTCTCCACCGGCACCATCCTCTACGGCGCCGACGGCGACTTCCGCGCCAACGTCGACTCGCTCGACGACGCCCGCGCCCACCTGCGCCGCATGCAGGCCCAGGGCGCGTTCAGCGTGAAGAGCTACAACCAGCCGCGCCGCGACCAGCGCCAGCAGATCAACACCGCCGCGCGCGAGCTCGGCATGCTGGTGGTCGAGGAGGGCGGCAGCACCTTCCAGCACAACCTCACGATGATCGTCGACGGCGCCACCGGCGTGGAGCACAACCTCCCGGTGGCCCCGCTCTACCGCGACGTCATCGAGATGTGGCGCGCCACCGACGTGCGCAACACGCCCACCCTGGTGGTGAGCTACGGCGGCCTGAGCGGCGAGTACTGGTGGTACGCGCGCGACAACGTGTGGGAGGAGCCGCGCCTGAACCGCTTCTTCCCGCGCGAGACCCTGGACGCCCGGAGCATCCGCCGCGAGACCGCGCCCGACTGGGACTACTGGCACGTCACCGTGTCCGAGACCGCCAAGGCCCTGCGCGACGCCGGCATCGGCATCCAGGTCGGCGGCCACGGCCAGATGCAGGGCCTGGCCCCGCACTGGGAGACGTGGATGCTGGTGCAGGGCGGCTTCAGCGAGTTCGAGGCGCTGCGCGCGGCCACCCTCGACGGCGCCGACTACCTGGGCCTGGCCCGCCAGCTGGGCTCGCTGGAGGCCGGCAAGCGCGCCGACCTGGTGGTGCTCGAGAACAACCCGCTCGAGGACATCCGCCACAGCGACGACACCGCGATGGTGATGGTCAACGGCCGGCTGTTCGACGTCGGCGCCGACATGGCCGAGATCGGCGGCCGCGAGGCCCCGGCGCCGGAGTTCTACTGGCAGCGCCACGGCGAGGGCCGCAGCTTCGGCATCGAGTTCGGTCCCACCGCGCCCTGCCACTGCCCGAAGTCGGGCGAGGCCGGCCATCGGCACTGAGGCCATGCCATGAGCCCGCGCGAGCGCGTGCGCGACGCACGCGCCCTCGCGCGGCTGGCGGTGGACGCCGTGCACGGCGCCACCGACCTGGTGGAGGCCCTGCACGGCACGATCACCGCGCTGGCCCCGCCGCTCGGCGGCGCCGGCGACGCCCCGCCGCCGCGCACCCGCGGGATCGCCCGGCTGGTGTACCGCAGCGTGCGCGGGATCACCCGCGCGGTCGGCGCCGGGCTCGACGCGACGCTGCATCCGATCGAGCGCCTGCTGGCGGCGTCCGCGCCGGACGGCGCGCCGCGCTCACCGCGCCGCGAGGCGCTGGTGGCGGCGCTCAACGGCGTGCTGGGCGACCACCTCGCCGCCTCGGGCAATCCGCTCGCGCTGCCGATGCGCCTGCACCGCCCGCGGCCCGACGCGGTCGGCCCCGACCTGCTGGTGCTGGTGCACGGCCTGTGCATGGACGACCTGGGCTGGCGCCGCGACGGGCGCGACCACGGCGAGGGCCTGGCCGACGCGCTGGGGCTGGTGCCGCTGTACCTGCACTACAACACCGGGCTGCCGATCGCCGCCAACGGACGCGCGCTGGCCGAGACGCTCGAGGCCCTGGTCGCGGGCTGGCCGGTGGAGGTGCGCTCGCTGCGCCTGCTCGGGCACTCGATGGGCGGGCTGGTGATCCGCGGCGCGCTGGCGGCCGGCGCCGACGCCGGCCACGCCTGGCCCGCACGGGTGGCGGCGATCGCCTGCCTCGGCACGCCGCACCTGGGCGCGCCGCTGGAGCGGGCCGGGCGCTGGGTGGACCGGATGCTCGCCGCCAGCCCCTACACCGCGCCCTTCGCGCGGCTGGGCCTGGTGCGCAGCCGCGGCGTGCAGGACCTGCGCCACGGCCACGTGCTGGACCACGATGACGCCGCCGCCGACGCGCCGCCCCCGCAGGTGCCGCTGCCGCGCGGGCTGCGCTGCTACCTGCTGGCGGGCACCACGCGCGGGGACGACAGCCGCGCGGCCACCGCCGCGCATCGCGACGGCGCCCGCCTGCCGGGCGACGGCCTGGTGCCGGTGGCGTCCGCGCTGGGCGAGCACCCTGACCCGACCCGCGCGCTGCGGGTGCCGGCCGCGCGCAAGGCGGTGCTGGCCGGGCACGACCACTTCGACCTGCTGGGCAGCGCCGAGGCCTTCGACCGGCTGCGCCGGTGGTTCGCGCCTCCGCGGCCGCGCGCGCGGCGCTGAGGCTCAGTCGCCGGGCGCGACGCCGCCGCCGGCGGCGTCCATCGCGACCCCACCCGGCAGCCCGTCGAGGAACGCGCGCAGCGGCGCCAGCGTGGCCTGCGGGTCCTCCTCGTGCGGCACGTGGCCGAGGGCGTCGAACACCACGTAGGTGCTGCCGGCGATCGCGGCGTGGAAGCGCTCGCCGAGGACGGGCGGGATCAGGCGGTCGCGGCCGCCCCACAGGATCAGCGTGGGCTGGGTGATCGCGGACGCCGGCGCGTCGCTGGCCGCGCGCCCGGGCGCGCCGAAGCGCGCCATCAGCGCGGCGCGGTTGCCCTCGCGGGTGGCGAGGTCGAAATAGCGGTCCACGAGCGCCGGCGTCACCCGCGACGGGTCGCCGTAGACGTTGCGCAGGCTGGAGGCGATCACCTCGCGCGGCAGCACGCGCTGCAGCAGCGGCGCGGCCCAGCGCTGGCGCGCGAGCTGGAAGCCGATCGGCACCGAGCGCCCGGGCGCGGGCGCGGCGCCCGCGGCCGGCCCCGGGGGCGCGGCGGCCGGCGCGGCGGGCGGCGGGGCCCCCGCGCTGTCCACCAGCACCAGCGCGACCACCCGGTCGGGATGCGCCAGCGCGGCCTGCCAGGCGATGGCGCCGCCGTAGGAATTGCCGCCCAGCACCACCTGCTCCACGCCGAGGTGGTCGAGCACCGCCACCAGCACCTCGACCTGGCGGTGCATCGAGTAGTCGTGCGCGGGGTCGGGCCCGGTGAGCCCGAAGCCCGGCAGGTCGTAGCGGATCACCCGGCGGCCGCCGACGAGCGCGTCGGTCCAGCCCTGCCAGGTGTGCAGGGAGTCGCCGGTGCCGTGCAGCAGCACCAGCGGCGGCAGGCCGGCGTCGCCGTCGCGCGGCCCCTCGTCGCGCAGGTGCACGTGCATCCCGGCGATCGGCTCGAAGCGCGAGGGCGGCGCGCCCCAGCGCGGCGCCAGCTCGGCCACCGGCCGGTCCGGCGCCCAGTGCCACGCGATGAACCCGCCCGCGCCCACCACCCCCAGCGCGAGCACCGCCGCCGCCGATCGCCACAGCCACCGCCAGATCCTGCGCATCCGCCCGCCCCTCCGACACGATCCCCGCAGCCTAGCGCAGCGCGGCGGCCGGGGCCGCGGCTCCGGCCCCGGTCGCGCCCGCGGGCTCAGAACGCCTCGTCGAAGGCCACCTCGCCCTGCACGCCCACCTGGTAGGCGCTGACCCGGCGCTCGAAGAAGTTGGTCAGCTCCTGCACGTCCTGCAGGTCCATGAAGCCGAAGGGGTTGGACGCATGCCAGCGCTTGGCGAAGCCCAGCTGCACCAGGCGCTGGTCGCCCACGAAGCGCAGGTACTCGCGCATGTCCGCCAGCGACAGGCCCGCGACGCCCATCGCCAGCACGTCGGCGGCGAAGGCCAGCTCGCACTCGATCGCCTCCTCGATCATGCGCGCGGCGTCGGCCTCGAACGCGGCGTCGACCAGGTCGGGTTCCTCCTCGCGGGCGGTGCGGTAGACCTCCATCGCGAAGGCCATGTGCATCGATTCGTCGCGGAACACCCAGTTGGTGCCGCTGGCCAGGCCGTTGAGCAGGCCGCGCGAGCGCAGGTAGTAGACGTAGGCGAAGGCGGCGAAGAAGAACAGGCCCTCGATGCAGGTGGCGAAGCAGGCCAGGTTGAGCAGGAAGGCGCGGCGGTCGGCCTTCGTCTCCAGCCGGCGCAGGCCCTGCACCGAGTCCATCCAGCGGAAGCAGAACTCGGCCTTGCGGCGGATGCTGGGGATGGTCTCGATGGCGGCGAACGCGCGCGCGCGCTGCTGCGGGTCGGGCAGGTAGGTGTCGAGCAGGGTCAGGTAGAACTGCACGTGCAGCGCCTCCTCGTAGAGCTGGCGCGAGAGGTACATGCGCGCCTCGGGGGCGTTGACGTGCTGGTAGAGGTTGAGCACGAGGTTGTTGGCCACGATCGAGTCGCCGGTGGCGAAGAACGCCACCAGGTGCTCCACGAGGTGGCGCTCGGCGGGGCCGAGCTTGCGCTGGAGGTCGGCCACGTCCTGGGCGAAGTCCACCTCCTCCACCGTCCAGGTGTTGCGGATGGCGTCGCGGTACATCTCGTAGAAGTGCGGGTAGCGCATCGGCCGCAGGGTCAGCTCGAAGCCGGGGTCGAGCAGGCGGGCGCGGGCCGGGGCCGCGTCGGCGCGGGCATGGGCGAAGGCGTCGATGGCGGCGTTCACTGGCAGGCCTCGCAGGACCCGGGGTTCTCGAGCGAGCACATCACGGCCTCGGCGTCGGCGGCGGCGGGCGCCGCGGCCTGCGCGGCGGCCACGGTGGTCTTCGCGATCCGCGTCGCCGGGCGCGAGCGCAGGTAGTAGCTGGTCTTCAGGCCCTTCTTCCACGCGTACATGTACATCGAGCTCAGCGCGCCGATGCTGGGCGTCTCGATGAACAGGTTCAGCGACTGCGACTGGTCGATGAAGGCGCCGCGGTCGGCGGCCATGTCGATCAGCGCGCGCATCGGCAGCTCCCAGGCGGTGCGGTAGACCTCGCGCAGCGGCGCCGGCAGCTCGGCCAGGCCCTGCACCGAGCCCTCGGCGCGCTTGATCGCGTCGCGCACCTCCGGCGTCCACAGGCCCAGCCGCTTGAGCTCGTCCACGAGGTAGCGGTTGACCACCACGAAATCGCCCGACAGCGTCTCGCGCTTGAACAGGTTGCTGACCTGCGGCTCGATGCACTCGTAGCAGCCAGCGATCGAGGCGATGGTGGCGGTGGGGGCGATCGCCACCAGCAGCGAGTTGCGCAGGCCGTGGGCGCGGATGCGCGCGCGCAGGGCGTCCCAGCGCGCGGGATCGGTGGGCGCCACGCCCCAGGCCTCGAACTGCAGCTCGCCCTCGGCCGCGCGGGTCTCGGCGAAGCCGGGGTGCGGGCCGTGGCGCTCGGCCAGCTCGCAGCTCGCGGAGAGCGCGTGGAAGTAGATCTCCTCGCTGATGCGCGCCGACAGCGTGCGCGCCGCGCCGCCGTCGAAGGGCAGGCGCAGCTGGAAGAACACGTCCTGCAGGCCCATCAGGCCCAGGCCCACCGGGCGCCAGTGCAGGTTGGCGCTGGCGGCCTCGGGGATCGGGTAGAAGTTGAGGTCGATCACGCGGTCGAGCTGGCGCACCGCGCCGCGCACGGTCTCGGCGAGCCGCGCGAAGTCGACGCCGTCCTCGCCGACGTGGCGCGCGAGGTTCACCGAGCCCAGGTTGCACACCGCGGTCTCGGCGCCCGAGGTGACCTCGAGGATCTCCGTGCACAGGTTCGACAGGTGCACCACACGGCCCGGCCGCGCGGTCTGGTTGCAGGCGCGGTTGGCCTTGTCCTTGAAGTTCATCCAGCCGTTGCCGGTCTGCGCCAGCGTGCGCATCATCCGGGCGTAAAGCTCGCGCGCCTGCACCTGCGCGGCGGCCAGGCCCTGCGCCTCGGCCTGCTGGTAGGCGGCGTCGAAATCGGGCCCCCACAGGTCGACCAGGTGCGGCACCACCGCCGGGTCGAACAGCGACCACGCGGCGTCGGCCTCCACCCGGCGCATGAACAGGTCCGGCACCCAGTGCGCCAGGTTGAGGTTGTGCGTGCGCCGGGCCTCGTCGCCGGTGTTGTCGCGCAGCTCGAGGAAGGCCTCGATGTCGGCGTGCCAGGTCTCGAGGTAGACCGCGCACGCGCCCTTGCGCTTGCCGCCCTGGTTCACCGCGGCCACCGAGGCGTCCAGCGTCTTGAGCCAGGGCACGATGCCGTTCGAGAGCCCGTTCGTGCCGCGGATCAGCGAGCCCTGGCTGCGCACGCGCGAGAACGCCAGGCCGATGCCGCCGCTGAACTTGCTCAGCTTCGCGACGTCGGCGTAGGCCTTGTAGATGCCCTCCAGCGAGTCGTCCGGCGAGTCGAGCAGGAAGCAGCTCGAGAGCTGCTCGTGCACGGTGCCGGCGTTGAACAGCGTGGGCGAGCTGGGCACGTACTCCAGCCGGCTGAGCCGGTCGTAGAGCTCGATCGCGTCGGCGGGATCCTCGCTGAGCGCGCAGGCCACGCGCATCCAGAACTGCTGCGGGGTCTCGATGACCTCGCGCGTGCGCGGATGCCGCAGCAGGTAGCGGTCGTGCAGCGTGCGCAGGCCGAAGTAGTCGAAGGCGCGGTCGCGCCCGGGGCGCAGCGCGTCGTTGAGCTTGCGCGCGTGCGCCTGCACGAAGCCGAGCAGGCGCGCGTTCGCCAGCCCGAGGCCGTGCGCGTGGGCGATGGCCTGCGAGAACGCGTGCACGCCCTGGCCGGCCACCTCCTTGGCGATCACCTGCGCCAGCAGGCGCGCGGCGAGCCGGCCGTACTCGGGCTCCTCGGCGGTGAGCGCGGCCGCGGTGCGGATCGACAGCGCGTCGAGCTCGCGGGTGCTGGCGCCGTCGTAGAGGCCGGAGATGGTGCGGGTGGCCACGCGCATCGGGTCGACGGCGTGCAGGCCGTCGGCGCAGCGGGCGATGGCGCGGACGATCTTGCCGAGGTCGACCGGCTCCTGGCGGCCGTCGCGCTTGGTGACGCGCATGCCGGGCGCGTCGTGCGGCGGGCGCAGGGCGAAGGCGGGGTCGGGGGCCGCCACGCGGGCGGCGGCGGGGGCATCGTGCAGCGGGATGGTGGCGGACGTCATGGCGTGCTCCGTGGATCGGCGGGCGCACGGGTCGCGGGCCTTCCCTCGAAGGCGCGCGGACGCGGGACCGGGAGCGACGCGGCGGCGCGCGCCCGGCCGCGGGGCGGCAGGCGCAGGCACGCACGTCGGCGCCACGCCCCCGCGGGCGTCGGGTCTCGTCGATCGGGGCGGCGGGCGCGCGCGGCCGCGGGCGCAGGCGCGCGCGGACCCGTGACGCCGACCGTCCCTCCCTCGGGGACCCATGGGCCGGACACCGCGCGGTGTGCATCGCGCGGCTGTCGGCAGGTCTTCGGGCTCGTGGACGCGGGCGGCGGGTGCCGTCCTCCTACTGGCCGTCGCTTCCCGGGCCGGGGCCCAGTGCGTGTGACGGCGGTCGTTTCCACATACCGCTGCGGGGCAGCCCCGGAATCGCACCGGGTTCCCGTTTTAAGCCCGGGGTCACCGGGCACCGACGGACCACAAGCTATAGGGGTCGCCCCGATCGGTCAACACAAGATGTGGGTTCACCGACCCCGCGGCGCGCCACCCGGCGCGCGCGCCTCGCGCCGCGCCGGGCCGGGGCCGCTCTGGCATCCTTGGGGCCCGGGCGCTTCGCGCGCCGCCCCGACCAGGATCCCGCCATGCCCCGCACCGCCCTCCGCGCCGCCCTGCTCGCCCTCGCCCTGCTTCCCGGCCTGGCCCTCGCGCTGCCGCTGGAGAACAAGTGGCGCCTGCAGTTCAGCGGCAACGCCGAGTCCGCCGGCGAGGTGGTGCTGGCGATCACCCCGCGCGGGCAGGAAGCGATCGAGGTGCGCGTCGCGATCGTCGAGGGCACCAGCGAGAACGGCGTGGCCCGCGCCGTGCGCGCCGGCCTGCGCGAGGCGATCGGCGAGGACTTCAAGGTCGAGTCCGACGACGGCGAGGACGTGCTGGTGAAGCGCCGCCTCGGCCGTCCGCGCTTCAACGTGACCACCGTCGCGATCACCGCCGAGGGCGTGCGGCTGAACCTCGACCAGGAGTGAGGCCGTGCCGCGCTTCGTGATCCGCCTGCCCGACCCGACCCTCGCCCGCGGGGCCGACCCCGCCCTCGCGTTCCGCGCGCACGGCGCCGACGCCTTCGCCGCCGAGCTGGAGGCCGCCCTGCGCGGCGCGACGCTGTTCCAGGCCTGGCGCGCCCTGCAGGAGGAGCCCGACGAGGTCGACCCGGCGCTCGGCGCCATCGACCCGGCCGCGCGCGTCCGCGGCCACCAGCGCGACCTGGCGATCGACCTCGAGGCCGACACGGTGCTCGCCGGGAGCGTGCTGCGGCATCGCCTCGGCCTACTGGCCGGGCGCGGCTGGGAACTGCGCGACGTGCGCTGAGCGCGCGTCGCGCGTCGGCGCGCGGCCTCAGTCCGCCCGCGCCGGCGGCAGGTGCACCACCTCGCCCTCGCGCACCACGCGGCCGCGCTGGACCACCAGGTCGATCCGCGAGAGCAGCGCGATGTGGCGCAGCGCGTCGCCGCGCACCGCGACGATGTCGGCCACCTTGCCCTCGGTGATCGTGCCCACCTCGGCGTCCACGCCCATCGCCACCGCCGGCCAGTAGGTGGCGGCGCGGATCGCGTCGACCGCCGGCACGTCGAGCTGGTCGACCCAGGCCTCGAGCTCGTGCCAGGTGCTCTGGCTGTGGAACTTCATCGGGATGCCGGAGTCGGTGCCCACCAGCAGCAGCACGCCGGACTCGCGCAGCTGGGCGAACTTGCGCGCCAGCGTGGGGTGGCGCTGCGGGGTCTGCTGGAAGTAGCCGATGCGCTCGGGGTGCTCGAGCGAGGCGCGGATATCGGCCACCGTCTCCGGGCGCAGGCCCTCGTGCCAGCGGGTGTCGTCGATGTGCTCGTGGCTGCGCACCACGTGCGGGAAGTTGTAGAGGCCCTCGATAGTGGGCGTCCAGAACAGCGGCCCGAGGTTCATCTGCGCGGTGCGCTCGCGGATCAGCGCGACGATGTCCTCGGGGTACTCGGGGGCCGCGGCCAGGCCGGTGTGCTCGAAGCCGTCGACGCCGGCGCGCAGCCCGCGGCGGATCTCCTCGGGCCGGTGCGCGTGCGCGATCACCGGCAGGTCGTGGCGGTGCGCCTCCTCGACGATCGCCGCGATCTCGGCCTCCTGCATCTGGTCCTGGTCGATGAGCTTGATCACGTCGACGCCGGCCTCGGCCAGGCGGCGCACCTTCGCGCGCGCGTCCGCCACGCCGTCGATGCCCCAGCGGAAGGCCTCGGTGCCCGGGTAGGGCCGGTGCTGCAGGAACGGGCCGCTGACGTACATCGTGGGGCCGGGCAGGTCGCCGCGGTTGATCGCGTCGCGCACCGCGATGGAATCGTCGAGCGGCCCGCCGAGGTCGCGCGCGCTGGTGACGCCGGCCAGCAGCAGCTGGCGCGCGGAGGCCGGCATGATCTCGTCGCGCAGGCGGTCGGCGTAGGCCCGGTCCCAGTAGGCGTAGTCGGCGTGGCCGTTGATCATCAGGTGCACGTGCATGTCCCACAGCCCGGGCATCACGGTCATGCCCTCGGTGGACACGACGCGCGCGCCCTCGGGCACCGCCAGCTGGCCCTCGCGGCCGACCGCGAGGATGCGCTCGCCGCGGACCAGGACCACCGAGTCGTGGATCGGCGCGGCCAGCGTGCCGTCGACCAGCGTGCCGCCGACGAAGGCGGTGATCGCGCCCGGCCCGGCCTGGGCAGCGGCCGGGACGGACTGCGCGCGGCTGGCCGGCGTGGCGGAGAGGCCGAGCGCGCCGGCGAGGGCGGCGGCGGCGGCGAGCGTCGTCAGGCGTGGCGTCATGGCGTGTCCCCGTGTGGATGCATCCCCGCGCCGACCCTAGCAGGCCGCGGGCGGCCACGCAGGGCGTGCGCCGGTCGCGCCCCTCTGGCACCCTGCCCGCCTCGCATCCACGGAGGGATCGCATGCGCTACGCAGGACGGATCATCGAATGGCGCGAGGAGCAAGGCTTCGGCTTCATCCAGCCCAACGGAGGCGGGGAGCGCCTGTTCGTGCACGCCCGCGCGCTCGGCCCTGGCGTCGGCCGTGGCGTCGGCACGCTCGTCAGCTATGCCCGGGGGCAGGACGAGCGCGGGCGGCCGAGGGCCGAGGCCGTGCGCCTGCCGCCCGCGGCACGCGGGCTCGCCCATGCGCGGCCTGACGCCCCGCCCGGCCGTTGGACGCTGGTTCTGCCGCCCCTGATGGCGGCGCTGCTGTGCGCGCTGTGGTGGCGTGGCGACCTCGCGGCATGGGTGCCCGGTGCCTACGCGGTGGCAAGCGCGGCGGCCTTCGTCGCGTACTGGCTCGACAAGCGCGCCGCGCGCGCCGGCCGGCAGCGCACGCCGGAGATGACGCTGCAGCTGCTCGCGCTGGCGGGTGGCTGGCCGGGCGCGGTGCTCGCCCAGCAGGCGTTCCGCCACAAGACCACCAAGGCCAGCTTCCGGGCCGTGTTCTTCGTCGCCATCGTGCTCAATCTGGTGGGGTTCGCGCTGGTGCTCCGGCCGCCCGCGGGATGGTCCGCATGAGTGCGCCGACGCCGGTGCTGCTGTCGTGGTCCGGCGGCAAGGACGCCGCGTGGACGCTGCAGCGCCTGCGCGGCGACCCGGCGGTGGCGGTGGTGGGCCTGCTCACCAGCGTCAACGCCGAGGCCGGCCGGGTGGCGATGCACGGCATCCGCCGCGACGTGCTGCACGCGCAGGCCGAGGTCGCGGGCCTGCCGCTGCTCGAGGCCCCGCTGCCCTGGCCCTGCCCCGACGGCGCCTACGAGGCCGCGTTCGCCGACGCGCTGGCCGCGGCCGCCGCGCGCTGGCCGGGGCTGCGCACGATCGCCTTCGGCGACCTGTTCCTCGAGGACGTGCGCGCCTTCCGCGAGGCGCTGTGCGCCCGGCTGGGCTGGGCCACGCGCTACCCGCTGTGGGGCGAAGGCACCGCGGCGCTGGCCCGCGCGATGCTGGCCGGCGGCCTGCGCGCGCGGCTGTGCTGCGTGGACACCACCCAGCTCGACGCGCGCTTCGCGGGCGCGGCATTCGACGCGGCGCTGCTCGACGCGCTGCCGGCGGGCGTGGACCCCTGCGGCGAACGCGGCGAGTTCCACACCCTGGTGGAGGACGGGCCGATGTTCGCGCGGCCGCTGGCGATCGCGCCCGGCGAGGTCGTGCTGCGCGACGGCCGCTTCGCGTTCGCCGACGCCGCGCTGGCCTGAGCCGCGGGCTCAGCGCCGGCGGCGGCTGGCCCGGCAGGCCGCGAGCTGGCCCTCGAGGGCGACGACCCGGGCCTGCGCCTCGCGCAGCGCGGCGGCGGTGGCGGCCAGCTCGGCGCGCAGCGTGGCGACGGGATCCGCGTCCGGGGGGCGCGACACGACCACGGCATGCGCGGTCTCCGCCACGTGGCGCGCCATGAGGTGGGCGAGCACCGGATTGTCCACGCTTGCGCCGAGCAGCGCCGCCAGGCGCGCGCGCTTCGCGTCCTCGTCGCCATCGTGCTTGCGGGCCTCGGCGATCAGCGCGGCGATCAGGGCGGCCTGTGTGTCCATGCGGAAAGCTCCGGGGAATGCCCGACGGAAGACGCGAACCGCGCGAGGACGCGGCCATCGCGCGCGGCCTCAGCCGGTGTTCTGCACGCCCGCGGCGATGCCGTTGATCGTGCTCACCAGCGCGTGGAAGCGCGCGTCCTCGGGCGAGCCGTCGGCGCGCCAGCGCGCCAGCAGCGCCACCTGCAGCAGGCTGATCGGGTCGACGTAGGGATTGCGCAAGCGGATCGAGCGCTCGAGCCGGCGGTCGCCGGCGAGCAGGCGGTCGGCGCCCTTCAGCGCCAGCACCGCCGACAGGGTGCGCTCGAACTCGTCGCGGATGCGCGGGAAGAACACCGCGTGCGCATCGCCGGCCAGGTGCGAGTAATGCTCGAAGATCGCGATGTCGCTCTTGGCCAGCACCATCTCGAGGTCGTCGACCAGCGCGGCGAAGAACGGCCAGTCGCGCGCCATCTCGCGCATGGCCTCCAAGCCGTGGCGCTCGATGCCGATCGCCAGCGCGTGGCCCACGCCGTACCAGGCGGTGAGGCCGCAGCGGTTCTGGCTCCAGGCGAACACCCACGGGATCGCGCGCAGCCGGGCGATGCCGCCGCTGCCGCCGCGGCGCGAGGGGCGCGAGCCGATCCGCAGCCGCTCGATCACGTCGATCGGCGTGGCCAGCCGGAAGTACTCGGCGAAGCCGGGGTCCTCGTGCACCAGCGCGCGGTAGTGCGCCCGGGCCTCGGCGGCCAGCGCCTCGACGCAGGCCTTCCACGCGGCCTCGCGCGGCTCGGCCGGGCGCGGGCGCAGGGTGGCCTGCAGCACCGCGCCGGCGGCCTGCTCGAGGTTGCGCAGCGCGAGCGCGGGGATGCCGTACTTGCGGTGGATCACCTCGCCCTGCTCGGTCAGGCGCAGGTGCCCGTCGACGCTGCCGCGCGGCGCGGCGACGACCGCGCGCGAGGTGCTGCCGCCGCCGCGCGACACCGAGCCGCCGCGGCCGTGGAAGAACACCAGCCGCACCCCGAGCTCGCGCGCGAGCTGCAGCAGCGCCACCTGGGTGCGCTGCAGCGCCCAGCGCGCGGCCAGCAGGCCGCCGTCCTTGGCGCTGTCGGAGTAGCCCAGCATCACCACCTGGACGTCGCCGCGGGTGGCGAGGTGGGCGCGGTAGACCGGATCGGCGCACAGCGCGCGCAGCGTGGCCGGCGCGGCGTGCAGGTCGTCGACGGTCTCGAACAGCGGGGCCACGTCGAGCGGGATGGCCTGGTCCGCGCCGCCGAGGCCGCCGATCCGCGCCAGCGCCAGCACCGCCAGCGCATCCGCCGCGCTGCGGCTCATGCTGACGATGTAGGGCCCGAACGCGGCGGCGCCGTGCGAGGCGCGCAGGCGATCGACGGTGCGGAACACCTCGACCACGCCGGCGGCCTCGGCCGCATCGGCGCGCGCGGCGCGCACGGCGCCGGTGGCCAGCGGCGCGAGCAGGGCGACGCGGTCCTCGACGCCGCGCGCGGCGAAGCCCGCGTCGTCGAGCAGCGCGGCCAGCGCGGCGTCGTGGGCGCTGGACTCCTGGCGCAGGTCGAGGGTGGCGAGGTGGAAGCCGAAGGTCTCGGCGCGCCGCAGCACGCGGCGCAGCGCGAGCCAGCCGGCGTGCTCGCCGCGGTGCGCGCGCAGCGAGGCCGCGATGGCCTCGAGGTCGCCGATGAACTCGGCCGGCGCGGCATACGCGCCCGCCTCGTCGCGGGCGGTGGCGGCCAGGCGCGCCTGCATCAGCGCCAGCAGCTGGCGGTAGGGCATGTCGCCCTGGCGCGGGGTCAGCCGCGCGGCGGCCTCGGGCATCGCGGCGGCGTAGGCGGCGATGCGCGCGGGGATCGCGTCGTCGACGCCGGCGCGCTCGGGCGACTGGGTCAGCACGCCGGCCAGCTGGGCGAGGTCGCGGCGGTAGGCCTCGAGCACCAGCCGCCGCTGCGCGGCCAGCGTGGCGGCGATGGTGTCGGCGCCCACGTTGGGGTTGCCGTCCATGTCGCCGCCCACCCAGCTGCCGAAGCGCAGCAGCGGCGGCAGCGGCGGCAGCGGCTCGCCGTGCACCTCCTCCCAGGCGTCCTCGAGCAGCTCGTGGAAGATCGGCGCGACCTTGTACAGCACCTCGCCGAGGTACCAGCTGACGTGCTCGAGCTCGTCGGCGACGGTGGGCTTCTCCGGCGGCAGGTCGGCGGTCTGCCAGGCGGTGGTCAGCGCCAGGCGCACGCGCTCGAGGTCGACCCGGCGCTCGCGCGGCGTGCGGCCGCGGTCGATGTCGGCGACGAGCGCATGCACGATGTCGCGCTCCTTCTCGAGCAGCGCGCGGCGCACGGCCTCGGTGGGATGCGCGGTGAACACCGGCTCCACCAGCAGCCGCGACAGCAGCGCGGCGACGTCCCCGCGCGCCACGCCCTGCGCCTGCAGGCCCGCCAGCACCGCGTGCAGGCCGCCGGGCTGGGGCGTGGTGGCCGCCTTCTGGTAGTCGCGGCGGCGGCGGATGCGGTGCACGCGCTCGGCCAGGTTGACCGCGTTGAAGTAGCTCTCGAACGCGCGCACCAGCGCCTCGACGCGCGCGTCGGGCACCGCGGCCAGGGCCTCGGCGAGGGCGCCGGGGGCATTGCCGGCCTCGCGGCGGGCGATCGCGGCGCGGCGGATGCGCTCGACCTCGGCGAGGAAGGCCGGGCCTTCCTGCTCGGCGAGCATGCCGCCGACGAGGGCGCCGAGGCGGCGCACGTCGTCGCGCAGCAGGGCGTCGCTGGCGGGGAAATCGATCTCGCGCAGGCTGTCGTCGGCGGAGGCGGCGGGCGGCATCGGGGGCGTCGTCGTCATGCCCCAAGGCTACACCGGGCCGCGCGCGCGGCGCCCCGACCGCATACGTTTGCAGCGCCCGGTGGGGCGGCCGGGGCTCAGCGCGCGCCGCTCAGCCCGGCTTGCCGCAGCACTTCTTGTACTTGCGGCCGCTGCCGCAGCTGCAGGGATCGTTCGGGCCCGGCCGGGCCTCGCGCCGCAGCGGCACGCGCGGGGTCAGGCGCTCGATCCTGGCCACGAACAGCGCGTTGAGCACGAAGGGCAGCTCCTCGAGCTCGGCCAGGCGCTCGTCGTGGCGCATCGGGGTGGCGCGCGGCGCGGTGGCCGCCGCGGGGTCGGCCACGGCCTCGTCGCCGGCCAGCGCGGTGATGCGCTCCAGCGACTCGGCCACCAGCGCCGACTCGCCGGCCCAGGTCTCCCAGGGCTCCGCGCGCAGCGCCACGCCCTCGAGGAAGCCGCAGGCCCAGCCGCTGGCCAGCGGCGGGTCGTCGCGGCCGGGCTCGGCGCCGCCCTCGTCCATCGAGGCCATCGGCATCGGGCCCTGCGGGTCGTCGCCGGGGTAGCCGAAGCGCACCAGCAGGTCGCCCAGCAGCGCCTCGGCCAGGGCGACGGCCCCGGCGCGGTCCGTGGCGGACTCCCAGCGCGGCTCGGTCTTGCCCCACAGGTGGGCGAACCACTCCTCGGCCGGCGGCGGCTCGCGCTCGGGCACCAGCGCCAGCGCGCTGAGGAAGCCGTCGAGCACCTCGAGGTCCATGCCGCCGTGGGCGATCGCGCGCCGCTCCAGGAGGTCGCCGAGGCGTTCGAGCTCGGCCTCGGGCATGCGCTTGGGGGTGATGGGCATCGGGGATCCGGGAGCGCGGGGCTCAGTAGGCGAAGTCGGTGAACACGGGGTCCACCGAGCCCTGCCAGGCGCCGTGGAAGAGCGCCAGTTTACGGTCCGCGGACGTCTCGCCGGCGATCGCCATCTCGATCAGCGGCTCCAGGAACACCGCCTCGTCGCCGCCGCAGGCGCTGGCCCGGGCGCGGCGCTTGAGGCCGGCCTCGGCGATCTTCAGGGCCTCCAGCGCCAGCTCGCGCATGCTCGCGCCGCGGAACGGCAGCGCCAGGGCGTGCCTCGGCACGCCGTCGCGCAGCGCGTGGCGCTCGGCCAGGGTGAAGTCGCGGACCAGGTCCCAGGCCGCGTCGAGGGCGGCGTCGTCGTACAGCAGGCCCACCCAGAACGCCGGCAGCGCGCACAGGCGGTTCCACGGGCCGGCGTCGGCGCCGCGCATCTCCAGGTACTTCTTCAGCCGCACCTCGGGGAAGGCCGTGGTCTGGTGGTCGGCCCAGTCCTTCTGGGTCGGGCGCTGGCCCGGCAGCTCGGCGAGCGCGCCGTCGAGGAAGCGCCGGAAGCTGCGGCCGCTGAGGTCGACGTAGCGGCCTTCGCGGTGCGCGAAGTACATCGGCACGTCGAGCAGGTAGTCGACGTAGCGCTCGAAGCCGAAGCCGTCCTCGAACACGAAGTCGAGCATGCCGGTGCGGTCGGGATCGGTGTCGGTCCAGATGTGCGAGCGGTAGGACTTGTAGCCGTTGGGCCGGCCCTCGGTGAACGGCGAGTCGGCGAACAGCGCCGTGGCCACCGGCTGCAGCGCCAGCGACACGCGGAACTTCTTCACCATGTCGGCCTCGCTGGCGAAGTCGAGGTTGACCTGCACGGTGCAGGTGCGGGTCATCATGTCCAGGCCGAGCTGGCCGCGCTTGGGCATGTACTCGCGCATGATCTTGTAGCGGCCCTTGGGCATCCACGGCATGTCCGCGCGCGCCCACTTGGGCTGGAAGCCCATGCCCAGGAAGCCCAGGCCCAGCGGCCCGGCCACGGCCTTCACCTCCGCGAGGTGGGCGTGGGTCTCGGCGCAGGTGGCGTGCAGGTCGGGCAGGATCGCGCCGCTGAGCTCGAGCTGGCCGGCGGGCTCCAGCGTCACCGAGGCGCCGCCCTTGGTCAGCGCGATCAGGTGCCCGCCCTCCTCGTAGCGGTCCCAGCCCAGCGCGGCCAGGCCCTCGAGCATCGCCTGGATGCCGCGCTCGCCCTCGTAGGTGGGCGGGCGCAGGTCGTCGAGGCGGAAGCCGAACTTCTCGTGCTCGGTGCCGATGCCCCAGCGCTCGCGCGGCTTGGCGCCGGAGGCGAGGGCCTCGATGAGTTCGTGCTTGCCTTCGATCGGTGCATCGGCGACGCGGCTGGGGCTGGACACGAGGGGACACTCCGGAAGGCGATGCGAGGGGCGGGCTGCGCTGGATGGGGCGGATCGCCTACCCTCGCAAGGTGCCGAAGTGTAATCCGCCCGCGTGACGTCGCCCTTGATCCCCCTGCTGCTCGCCGCGGCGGGCGCCTTCGCCTGCGCCTCCCCCGGCGCGGCCCGCGCGGCCGCCGCGACGGGCCCCGCGGCCGACGTGCCCGCCCCGCCGGCCGCGGACGCCGGCACGCTGCGTCGCGGAAACGGACCCGAGCCGAGCACGCTCGACGCCCATCGCTGCCCCGAGGTGGCCTGCCAGAACATCCTGCGCGACCTCTACGAGGGCCTGGTGGCCGAGGACGCCGCGGGCGCGATCGTCCCCGGCATGGCCGAGGCCTGGACCCGCAGCGACGACGGCCTGGCCTGGACCTTCCGGCTGCGCGAGGGCCTGGCCTGGTCGGACGGGCGCCCGCTGGACGCGCCGCAGTGGGTGGCCAGCCTGCGCCGCGCGCTGTCGCCGGCCACCGCCGGGCCGTTCGCCTCGCAGTTCGAGGCCATCGCCGGCGCGCGCGCGGTGCTGCGCGGCGAGGCCCCGCCCGAGGCGCTGGGCGTCGAGGCGCCGGACGCCCGCACGGTGGTGATCCGGCTCGAGCGCCCCGCGCCGCTGCTCGCGCTGCTGACCCTGCCCACCGCGTTCCCGGTCGACCTGGCCGGCGTCGCCGCGCATGGCGCGCAGCACACCCGGCCCGGCCGCCTGGCCTCCAACGGCGCCTACCGCCTCGCCGCGTGGCAGCCGCAGTCGCACCTCGAGCTCGAGCGCAACCCGGCCTTCCACGCGCCTCCGCCGATCGCCCGGGTGCGCTTCGTGGTCACCGAGGACGCCGCGGCGGAGCTGCTGCGCTACCAGGCCGGCGGCCTCGACATCACCGAGACCCTGCCGCCGCAGCCGCTGGCGCGGCTGCGCGCGCGCTTCGGCGACCAGCTCCGGGTCGCGCCCTACCTCGGCGCGTTCTGGCTGGGCTTCAACCTCGAGCGCCCGCCCTTCCGCGGCGGCGCGCACGGCACCCCGGAGGCAGGGCGCGCGCTGCGCGAGGCGCTGAGCCTGGCCGTGGACCGCGACATCCTGGTGCGCCACGTGACCGGCTTCGGCGAGCAGGCGGCGTACGGCGTCGTGCCGCCCGGCGCCAGCGGCCACGCGCCGGCGCGCCTGCCCTGGGCCGACGCCCCCCGGGCCGAGCGCGAGGCCCGCGCCCGCGCGCTGTACGCCGCGGCCGGCTACGCGGCCGACGCGCCGCTGGAGATCGAGCTGCGCTACAACACCTCCACCCCGCACCGGCGGATGGCGCTGGCGGTGGCGTCGATGTGGCGCGAGGTGCTGGGCGTGCGGGTGCGGCTGCGCAACGAGGAGTGGAAGGTGTTCGTCCACCACCGCGGGCAGCGCGCCATCACCCAGGTCTTCCGCGGCGGCTGGATCGCCGACCTCGACGACGCCCGCGGCATCCTGCTGCCCTTCGCGGGCGACACCGCGCTGAACTGGACGGGCTTCCGCGACCCGGCCTTCGACGCCCTGCTCGACGAGGCCGCCGCAGCCACCGATCCGGCCGCGGCGCGCGCCGCGCTGCACGCCGCCGAGGCCCGCCTGCTCGACGCCCACGCGGTGCTGCCGCTGTATTTCTACGCCTCCAAGCACCTGGTCTCGCCGCGCGTGCTGGGCTGGCGCGACCATCCGCTCGACCGCCACCCCAGCCGCTGGCTGCGCCTGGCCCACGCCGCGGAGCCCGCCCGATGACGCGCCTGGCCCTGCGCGCGCTCGAGGCGCTGTTCACGCTGTGGCTGCTGGCGACGCTGTGCTTCGTGCTGCTGCGCGCCGCGCCCGGCGGCCCGTTCGACGCCGAGAAGGCCGCCCCGCCCGAGGTGCAGGCCGCGCTCGACGCCGCCTACCACCTCGACCGGCCGCTGGTGGTCCAGTACGGGCTGTGGCTGGGCGACGTGGTGCGCGGCGACCTCGGGCCGTCCTTCCAGTACCCCGACTACACGGTGGCCCAGCTGATCCTCGAGGGCCTGCCGGTGTCGGCGGTGAACGGCGGGCTGGCCCTGCTGCTGGCGCTGGGCCTGGGCGTGCCGCTGGGCGTGCTGGCCGCGCTGCACGAGGGCCGCTGGCTCGACCGCGGGCTGATGCTCGGCGCGGGGATGGGCCTGGCGGTGCCGAAGTTCGTGGTCGCGCCGCTGCTGGTGCTGGTGTTCGCGGTCACGCTGCAGTGGCTTCCCGCGGGCGGCTGGGACGCGGGCTGGCGCAGCGCCGTGCTGCCGGTGGTGGCGCTGGCGCTGCCCAACCTCGCCTACGCCGCGCGGCTGGCCCGGGCCAGCCTGGTGGACGTGCTCGGCGAGGACTACATCCGCGCCGCCCGCGGCCGCGGGCTGTCGCCGGCGCGGGTGCTGTTCGCCCACGCGCTGCGCCCTGGCCTGCTGCCGGTGGCGGCGTGGCTGGCGCCGGCGCTGATCAGCGTGATCACCGGCTCGGCCGTGGTCGAGCAGGTGTTCGGCCTGCCGGGGATGGGGCGCTACTTCGTGCAGGGCGCGCTCAACCGCGACTACACCCTGGTGCTGGGCGTGGTGCTGGTGGTCGGCGCGCTGATCGTGCTGGTGAACCTGGGCGTGGACGCGCTGCGCGCCCGGCTCGATCCGCGGCTGCGCGAGGGCTGAGCCCCCGGGCTCAGGCCCCGGCCTTGGGGGCGGTGTCCATCTCGAGCCAGCCGGCCACCTTGGCCCGGGCCTCGTCCACGCCGTCCTTGTGCAGGGCCGAGAACAGCTGCACCGAGGCGCGGTTCTCCAGCTGGCGCAGCACCTGCAGCACGGTCTGCTTGCCGGCGCCGCGCGAGACCTTGTCGCACTTGGTCAGCAGGCAGTGCGCGGGCAGCCCGCGGTCGAAGGCGTACTCGAGCATCTGCAGGTCGAACTCGCGCAGCGGATGGCGCACGTCCATCACCACCACCAGGCCCACCAGCGACTGCCGGGTCTGGAAGTAGTCGTTGATGAAGCTCTGCCAGTGCGCGCGCAGGTCGGCCGGCACCTTGGCGTAGCCGTAGCCCGGCAGGTCGACCAGGTGGCGCTGCGGGCGGTTGAGCGCGAAGTACACCAGCTGCTGGGTGCGGCCGGGGGTCTTGGAGGTGCGGGCCAGGCCGACCTCGTTGCACAGGGTGTTGAGCGCGGAGCTCTTGCCGGCGTTGGAGCGGCCGGCGAAGGCGACCTCGCGGCCGGCGTCGGCCGGCAGCTGCTTGGGCAGGTGGGCGGCCAGCAGGTAGCGGGCGCCGGCCAGGGGATTGGCGGCCATGCCAGGGGGGTCCTTCACCGGAAACGGGCCGCATGATCGCCCGCCCGGGGGCCCGAGGCCAGCGCCGGGGGCCCTTTCATTGACCGCCCCCCCGCCGCGCGGGGATACTTTCGCGGTTTCGCGCCCGTGGGATTCCCCCGGCGCCCGTCCGACATCCAGGTTCCCGGAGCCCGCCCATGAAGTTCCCGCGCATCCTCGGCCTCGCCGGCCTTCTCCTCGCGGCGACCGCCTTCGCGCAGAGCGCCGACGAGACTGGCGCCGCCGACGCCGCCGCCCCGGCCGCCACCGCCCAGGCCGTGCCCGAGGAGGCCGCCGCCGCCCCGACCCCGCTGCCCGAGGCCAATGCCCCGGTGGTGCCGGGCAACGCCGAGGCCGGCGCCACCAAGGCCGGCGTCTGCGCCGCCTGCCACGGCGTCGACGGCAACTCCGCCGATCCGCAGTACCCGAAGCTGGCCGGCCAGCACGAGCGCTACATCGCCCGCCACCTCGCCCTGTTCCAGAGCGGCGAGCGCGACAACGCGATCATGCTCGGCTTCGCCGCCGCCCTGACCGCGCAGGACATGCGCGACATCGGCGCCTACTACGCCTCCCAGACCGTGGTCGCCGGCCTCGCCGACGAGTCCGTGATCGCCGAGGGCCCGAACGCCGGCAAGAAGTTCTACGAGGTCGGCCAAGCCCTGTGGCGCGGCGGCGACGCCGATCGCGCGATCCCGGCCTGCATGGCCTGCCACGGCCCCTCCGGCCTCGGCAACCCTGGCCCGGCCTACCCGGCCGTCGGCGGCCAGCATGCGGCCTACACCGCCGCCCAGCTGCAGGCCTACCGCGCCGGCACCGTCTACGGCCGCGGCAACAACGCCAACGCCGTGATGGCCGGCGTCGCCGCCGGCCTGACCGACGAGGAGATCCAGGGCCTCGCGACCTTCATCGAAGGCCTGCACCCGGTCACCGACCGCTGATCGCGGCGGGCGGGGAACTCCCGCCCTCACGCGTGGTTCAGTCGGCCGGCCCAGGATCACGGGCCGGCCTTTCTTTTTCCAGGGACCCCACCATGCTCAAGCGACTGCTCGCCTTCCTGCTCGTCCTCGCCCCGGTCGCCGCCTGCAGCGCGCAGACCGCGCCCGCCGCCGCCGGCGCCGGCCCCGTCGAGGGCGTCGACTACGCCCTGATCGCCAACCCGCAGCTCTACCAGGCCACGCCGGGCAAGATCGAGGTCGTCGAGGTGTTCGCCTTCACCTGCGGCCACTGCGGCAACGCCCACCCGATCGTCGAGCGCTGGAAGGCCACGCTGGCCTCCGACGTCAGCTTCCACTACGTCCCGGCCGCCTTCGGCGGCGCGCAGACCCCGTTCGCGCAGGCCTTCTACGCCGCGCAGTCGGCCGGCGTCCTGGAGGCCAACCACACCGCGCTGTTCCGCGCCGTGCTGGTGGAGCGCGCGATCCCGCCGAGCGCCCAGGCCGGCCCGCTGCTCGCGCGCTGGTTCGCCGCCCGCGGCGGCACCGACGAGGCGCGCTTCGCGTCCAGCATGAACTCCTTCGCCGTCAACGGCCGCGTGACCCGCAGCACCCAGCTGATGCAGGCCTGGGGCATCGAGGTCACCCCGACGTTCGTGGTCGCCGGCAAGTACCGCGTCACCAGCCGCGCCGGCATGACCCACGAGGACACCCTGCGCGTGGTCGACGCGCTGGTGGCCCGCGAGCGGGCGGCCGCCGGGCGTTGAGCCCCGTCGCCCACCGCCGCACCCCGACGGAGGCCGCGCGAGCGGCCTTCGTCGCATCCGGGCCCCGCGCGGCCGGCACGCCGGCCCCGGTTCACGGCACACTGCGCGCATGAGCCTCCCCACCCAGCGCCTGCGCCTGCTGAGCGCGAACATCCAGGCCGGCAACTCCACCCGCAGCTACGGCGAGTACATCACCCGCAGCTGGTCGCACGTGCTGCCGGCCGGCAAGCGCGACAGCCTGGTCGAGATCGCGCGCGTGGCCGAGCCCTTCGACATCGTCGGGCTGCAGGAGGCCGACGCCGGCTCGCTGCGCTCGGGCTTCACCAACCAGACCCACTTCGTGGCCGAGGCCGCGGGCTTCCCGTACTGGAGCCACCAGCCCAACCGCAGCGTCGGCGGCATCGCCCGCAGCGCCAACGCGCTGCTGAGCCGGCTCGCGCCGACCGAGGTGCTCGACCATCCCCTGCCCGGCCGCGTGCCCGGCCGCGGCGTGCTGATGGCCCGCTTCGGGCGCGGGCCCGACGCGCTCACCATCGCGGTGGCGCACCTCTCGCTGGGCGCGAAGTCGCGCGCCACCCAGGTGGGCTTCCTGTCGGAGCTGCTGGCCGAGGCCCGGCACGTGGTGCTGATGGGCGACTTCAACTGCGCCAGCGACGCCCGCGAGATGGGCCTGCTGTTCACCCGCACCCGCCTGCAGCCGCCGGCCTGCGCGACGCCGACCTTCCCCAGCTGGGCGCCGGTGCGCTGCCTCGACCACATCCTGGCCAGCCCGGAGCTGGGCGCCGAGGGCCTGGAGGCCTTCCCCGCGGCCTACTCCGACCACCTCGCGATCGCGGTCAGCGTGCAGGTGCCCGAGGCCGCGCTGGCGGGCTGAGGCCCGACGCGACGAGGCCCCGCGGCGCGACGCGCGGCGGGGCCTCCGGCGGGCGCCCGGGCCGGGCCCGGGCGTCGCTCACTCGGTGATCGTGTAGCTGCCGGTCTCGCAGAGATCCTCGGCCTCGACGACGGTCTCGGAGCCATCGTCCCAGACGAACTTCATGTCGTACTCGCACTGGGTGCGGCCGTCGGCGATGGTGACGTTGGCGGACTCGCCGGCGCCGAGCACGCCGCTGCCCAGGATGTCCTCTTCCCACGCGTCGACGTCGGACGGCGAGGCGTAGAACTCGACGATCACGCTGCCGGTGTCGTTGGTGAGGGTGAACTCGAGGTCCTCGGCGAGCGCCGGGGCGCTGGTGAAGGCGAGGCCAAAGGCGAGGACGGCGGCGAAGCGGGTGCGGAGGCGGTTCATCGGCATGGGTCCCTGGACCCCGGATCGGGGTGGCGTGAGCATAGCCGGCCTGGCGCGTCGCGCGCGTCGGGACCTTCGTCGGATGGACGCGGGTTCCCCCCGCTGGACGGGCGAAAAAAAGGCCGGGCGCGAGGCCCGGCCAACCTGAGGCGGGGCGGCGGCGACCGCCGCCCCGCCTGCCTTCAGGACTCAGAAGCGGATGTCGGCGCGCAGGTACCAGGCGCGGCCGCCCGGGATGTCGTAGGTGGACGGGTCGTAGCCGTTGAGCGAGCAGCTCAGGCAGATCGGCGGGTCCTTGTCGAAGAGGTTGTTGATGCCCGCCGACAGGGTGACGCCCTGCATCCAGTCGATCCGGTAGGACATCTGGACGTCGTGGTAGGTGATCGCCTCGAGGGTGTTGCGGCCGCTGGCCTGGTCGGAGCAGACGGCGAAGCCCGCGGCGTCGCCGCAGTCCTCGGTGAGCTCGCTGGTGTGGCGCAGCGCCCACGAGGCCGACCACGGGCCATGGGCCCAGTCCAGCGACGCCGCCGCGCTCCACTCCGGGATGCCGCCGTCGTTGACCTCGATCCCCGGGCCCTGCGGCTGGCGCTGGCCGTTGGCGCCGAAGGCCTCGTACTTGCCGACGAAGGTGTTGCGCCAGGTCGCGCGGAAGCGATGGCCGCCCTCGGTCTCGGGGAAGGTCCAGAACAGGTCGATGTCGTAGCCGTCGGTCTCGATCGAACCGAGGTTGGTCAGGCGGTTGTTGAAGCTGTTGATGCCGCCGGTGACCGCGCGGGTGATGCCCGAGCAGTACAGCGGGTCGAGGGTGGCGACGCAGAGGTCGAGCTGGGTCTGCGCGTCGATGGCCTGGATGGCGCCCTCGACCTCGTGGCGGTACCAGGTGAACTCGATGTCCACCCGCTCCGAGATGGCCGTGCCCTCGAGGAAGGCCGGGGTCCACACCGCGCCGAGGCTCAGGCTGTCGGCGAGCTCGGGCGCGAGGTCGCGGTTGCCGCCGGTGAGCACGGAGATCTGCGGGTTGGGCTGGGTGTAGCCCACCGGCACGCCCAGCGTGGCGCAGTTGGCGGTGAGGTTGGAGGCCACCGGGGCCGAGCACGGGTCGTCGAGCACCAGGTCGGCGCGGCTGGCCGAGCCGAACAGCTCGCCGATCGACGGCGCGCGGAAGCCCTCGGCCAGCGTGGCGCGGAACAGCAGCTCGTCGGCCGGCTGGAAGCGCAGGCCGATCTTGTGGGTGAACTCGCCGCCGAAGGTGGAGTAGTCGGAGTAGCGGCCCGCCAGCGAGAGGTCGAAGCGCTCGCCGCCCGCGCCCTCGAACAGCGGGATCGACAGCTCGCCGAAGGCCTCGGTGACGTCGTAGCTGCCGGAGGTCGGCAGCGAGGGCACGCCGTTGTAGTCGCCGCGCACGGTCAGCGCGTCGGGCGTGTAGCTGCCGTCGAGGTCGCGGTACTCGATGCCGGTGGCGAAGGCCAGCGCGCCGGCCGGCAGGTCGAGCAGCTCGCCGCTGAGGTTGGCGCTGACCTGGGTGATGGCGTTCTCGCTCTCGTCGCGCACCACCGGCTGGATGAAGGCCAGCATCGCCGGGGTGATCGAGCCCGGGCCGCCCCAGATGTCGAGCGGCGTGCAGCCCGCGACCGCCGCGCAGGCGGTCGGGTCGCCGAGCGCCAGCGCGATGTTGCGGATGTTGTAGCTGCCGAAGTTGGTCTGCTCGGCGGAGTTCTCCGAGCGCACCACGTTGACGTCCCAGAACCAGCTGCGCTCGCCCATCGAGAACGCGCCCTCGAAGCCCGTGGCCACGTAGACGGTGTCGACGACCTGCTCGAAGCGGCGCGCGCCGCCTTCCACCGGGCGGCGGCCGATCAGGATCAGGCTGCCGTCGGAGGAGTCGAGGTCGAAGCCGAACGGGTTGAAGGGGTTGAGCCGCGAGATGACGATGTTGTCGGCCAGCGGGTTGCCGGTGCCGGCCTCGGGGCCGAGGAAGATCGGCTCGGGCGCGGCCTGGTTGACCGACTCGCGGCGGTTGTACAGCGCGCGGGCGTACCAGCCGATGTCCTCGGTGACGTCGAAGCGCACCTGGCCGAACAGGCCGGCGCGCTCGGACGGGGTGACCAGCAGGTTGAACTGCGCGAAGTTGAAGCGGTCGGCGGTGGTGAAGCAGTGGAAGTCGTCGGTGCGCGTGCAGCCGGTCTGGCTGGGGTCGTAGAACGGGTTGGAGCCCGCGCCGGTGTTGGGGGTGAGGTTGAGCGTGGCGCCGGTGTTGGGGTCGGTGATGATGAAGCGGCCGAACGGCGTGGCCGAGCTGCCGAAGCTCAGGCCGGTGCCCGGCACCGGGAACGCCGACTGCTCGCGGTCGCGCGAGAGCACCTCGCCCTGGTCGGTGTAGCTGGCGCCGAGGAACCAGCGCAGGCGGTCGTTGCCGCCGCCCAGCGCCAGGTCGATGCTGCCGTTGGCGCCGTCGCCTTCGGTGAACTGGCCGCCCTGCACGCGCACCGAGGCGCCGTCGAAGTCGCGGCGGGTGATGATGTTGACCACGCCGGCGATGGCGTCGGAGCCGTACAGCGACGACGCGCCGTCCTCCAGCACCTCGATGCGGTCGACGATGGCCAGCGGGATGGTGTTGAGGTCGGTGGCCGAGCCCACGCCCGAGGCCGAGCTCTCGTTCACCCACCGCAGGCCGTCGACGAGCACCAGCACGCGCTTGGCGCCGAGGTGGCGCAGGTCGACCTGGGAGGAGCCCGCGCCGACGCCGTCGCCATTGGGCGAGAAGCCGAAGTTGCCCGAGGAGTTGAAGCGGGTGTTGAGCGCGGAGCCCGAGCCGGTCAGGGCCGAGACCACGTCGCCGATGGAGGTCAGGCCGCTGCGGTCGATGTCCTCGCGGCTGACCACCTGCACGGGCACCTGGCCCTCGGTCTCGGCGCGCTTGATGCGCGAGCCGGTGACCTCGACCCGGTCGAGGTCGGTGGGCGAGGCGGCGGGCGCGGCGTCCTGCGCGATGGCGGGCGCGGCGAGCGGCAGCAGGGCGAGCGAGAGCGCGGCGCGGATGGCCGCGTCGAGGCGGCGGCGACGGATGGACGACATGGCGATGGACCCCAGGGAAAGGAAACCCGAGGCCGCCCCCGCGGCCCCGTGGCGCTCCGGTTGTAGTCCGGCGGTCACGCTCCCCGCAAGGCACTCCGCCACCGGCGCGGGCGCGTCCTCTCCGGCCCCCGTCGCGCGTTTCGCGCGCGCCGCGGGCGCGCGCGCGCGCCCCCCTCAGCCGCCCCCGAGCGCCAGCGACAGCCCGACCAGGAACAGGAAGCCCGCGAACACCCGCTTCAGGGCCGGGCCGCTGATCGCGTGCGCCAGCCGGGTGCCCAGCGGCGCCACCAGCACCGAGGCCAGCGCGATGCCGATCGCGGCGGGCAGGTGGACGTAGCCCCAGCCGTGCTCGGGCAGCGCGCCCGGCGGCGCGTGCAGCGCGTAGCCCAGTGCCGCGGCCACGCCGATCGCCACGCCGCAGGCGCTCGAGGTGCCCACCGCGCGCACCATCGGCACCCCGCGCCAGGCCAGCAGCGGCACGGTCAGGCTGCCGCCGCCGATCCCGACCACGGCCGACACCGCGCCGATCACGCCGCCCGCGGCCCACATCAGCGGCCCGCGCGGCGGCGGCGCGTCGAGCGCGCGCTCGCGCACCCCGCCCAGCGCCAGCTGGGCGCCCGCCAGCAGGCAGTAGCCGGCCACCAGCCAGCGCAGCACGCTTCCATCGAGCGCGGTGGCCACGCCGCTGCCCACCCAGGCGCCGAGCAGCAGCCCGGGCACCAGCGCGCGCACGGTCGGCCAGAGCACGCCGCCGCGCGCGTGGTGGGCGCGCGCCGAGCTCAGCCCGGTCAGCACGATGCTGGCCAGCGAGCTGGCCAGCGCGGCGTGCATCGCGGCCTCCTGCGGCACGCCCATCAGCGGCAGCACGAACGCCAGCGCCGCCACCAGCACCAGCCCGCCGCCCACGCCCAGCAGCCCCGCGAGCAGCCCCGCGACGGCCCCGAGCAGCGGGAACACCAGCCAGGCCAGGCTCACGGGCGGGCCTCGGCGCGCCGGTCTCGACGGGGTCTGGATGGGGGCATCGGCTACACTCCTCGCATGCGAACTGACCTGATCCTCGGGGCCCTCCGCCGGGGCCCGACCCTCCTGCTGGCCGGCCTCCTCGCCGGCCTGCCCGCCCTTGCCGCCGTGGCCGCCCCGGCCGAGGGCGGCCCCGCGCCGGGCGAGCTCGGCTCGCGCCAGCTCGACGACCGCCGCGACGCCTTCCTGACCGCGCTGCGCGAAGTCGAACGCGGCCAGCGCGACGCCCGCGGCGTGGCCGAGTGGGCCGACCACCCGCTGCACCCGTGGATGCGCCAGGCCTGGCTGCGCCACCACATCACCCGCGTGCAGCCCGACGAGGCCGAGGCCTTCCTCGCGGAGTGGAACGGCGAGGCGCCCGGCGAGGCCTTCCGCATGGCCTGGCTGCGCGAACTCGCGCGCCGCGGGCAGTGGGAGGCGTTCAACCGATCCTACACCGGGCAGGCCGACGACACCCTGCGCTGCACCTGGCTGCAGGGACGGATGGGCCTGGGCGACATCGGCGAGGACTGGCGCGCCGCGGCGCTCGAGGCCTGGACCGTGGGCCGCTCGATGCCGGCCGCCTGCGACCCGGTGTTCACCGCGCTGCGCACCTCCGGCGCGCTCACGCCCGAGGTGCGCTGGGCGCGCTGGATGCTGGCGCTGGAGGCCGGCGAGGACGCGATCATGCGCGCCGCCGCCAGCGGCCTGCCCGCCGACGAGCAGGCGCTGGCCGGCCGCTACGCCGCCTTCGCCGCCGACGCCTCGGGCTCGACCGAGGGCTGGCCGCGCGACGCGCGCAGCCGCGCGATCGCGCTGCGCGGCCTGGCCGCGCTGGCGCGCGCCAACCCCGACGCCGCCGAGGCGCGGCTGGCCGAACTCGGCCCGGCGCTGGCGTTCACCGAGGCCGACACCGCGCGCGCCCGCTACGACATCGCCCTGTGGACCGTCGCCAGCTACCTGCCCGGGTCGGCCGAGCGCCTGGCCGCGGTGCCGCTCGCAGCCTACGACGAGCGCCTGCACGAGTGGCAGGCGCGCGAGGCGATGGCGCGCGGCGACGATGCCGCCACCCTGGCCGCGATCCGGCGCATGCCCGAGGCGCAGCGCGCCGACCCGCGCTGGCGCTGGTTCGAGGCGCGCATGCTCGAGCGCCTGGGCCGCGCCGACGAGGCCGCGCCGGTGTTCGCCGAGGTGGCGCGCAGCGCCACCTTCCATGGCTTCCTCGCCGCAGACCGGCTTGGCCAGCCCTACGCGCTGTGCCCGCTGGACGTGCGCGCGGAGGACCCGGCCGCCGCGGCGCTGCGCGGCGACCCGCGGGTGCTGCGCGCGATCGAGGCCTTCCGCGCCGACCGCATGGGCTGGGCCTACGCGGAGTGGGCGGTGCTGATGCGCCGGCTGCCGCCGGCCGAGCGCGCGGCGGCGGTGGCGCTGGCGCGCGAGGCGCGCTGGTTCGACCGCGGCATCTTCTCGCTCGCGCGCGAGCCGGCGACGATGGACGAGGAGCTGCGCTACTACCGGCTGCGCTTCCCGCTGCACCACGGCGCGACGATCCGCCGCGAATCCGCCGCGCACGGGATCGACGCGGCCTGGGTGGCCGCCGAGATCCGCGCGGAGAGCGCGTGGATGCCGCGCGCGCGCAGCCACGCCGACGCCCGCGGCCTGATGCAGCTGCTGCCGCGCACCGGCGAGGCCACCGCCGCGTCGATCGACCGCCCGTGGCGCGGCGTCGAGAGCCTGTACGAGCCGCGCACCAACATCGCGCTCGGCACCGCCTACCTGCGCCAGATGCTCGAGGAGAACGACGGCAAGCCCTACTACGCGATCGCCGCCTACAACGCCGGCCCCGCGCCGATCGCGCGCTGGCGCGCCGCGCGCGAGGCGTTCGACCCCGACCTGTTCATCGAGACCATCAGCTACCGCGAGACCCGCGAATACGTGGCGCGCGTGCTGGCCTTCAGCGTGATCTACGACTGGCGCCTGCACGGCGACGCGGTGCCGATGGCCGACCGCCTCAGCGGCGCCCCGACCCGCCGCGGCGACCGCCGCGGCTTCGCCTGCCCCGCTCCCCCCGCCCGCATCCCCGCGCCCGCCGCCCCCCAGGCCCCGGAGGCCACGCCATGACCCCGCTCCGCATCCTCGTCCTCGGCGGCTCCGGCTTCATCGGCCGCCACCTCGTCGGCCGCCTCGCGCGCGAGGGCCACCACGTGCGCGTGCTCAGCCGCAACTTCGGCACCCGCTACGAGCGCCACCCGGCACCCGGCGTCGAGGTGCGCGAGGGCGATCCCTACGCGCCGGCCGTGCTCGACGCGGCGCTCGCCGGCCACGACGTGGCGATCAACCTCGTCGGCATCCTCAACGAGCCCGGCGACAGCGGCCGCGGCTTCCAGCGCGCCCACGTCGAGCTCACCCGCCAGCTGGTGGCCGCCTGCCAGCGCGCCGGCGTGCGCCGCCTGCTGCAGATGAGCTCGCTCAACGCCGGCCGCGGCCAGAGCCACTACCTGCGCTCGCGCGGCGAGGCCGAGGCGGTGGTGAAGGCCTCGGGCCTGGACTGGACGATCTTCCAGCCCAGCGTGGTGTTCGGCCACGGCGACGGGCTGTACTGCCGCTTCGCCGGCCTGCTCGCGCTGGCCCCGGTGATCCCGCTGGCCCGCGCCGGCACCAAGTTCGCGCCGGTGTACGTGGGCGACGTGGTCGAGGCGTTCGTGCGCGCGCTGCGGCTGCCCGCCAGCATCGGCGAGACCTACGAGCTCTACGGGCCGGAGGTGTTCACGCTGGCCGACATCGTCCGCCAGACCGCCGCGCAGCTGGGCCTGCGCCGGTTCGTGCTGCCGCTGCCGGACGCGATCGGCCGGCTCCAGGGCCTGCTGATGGACCACCTGCCGGCCAAGCCGTTCTCCTCGGACAACTTCCGCAGCCTGCTCACCGACTCGGTGGGCGGCTTCGACGGCCTGCACCGCCTCGGCATCGCGCCGACCCCGGTGGCGCGCATGCTGCCCGGCATCCTCGGCGCGGTCGGCGACCGCCAGTCGCGCCTCGACGCCTACCGCATCCGCCGCTGAGGCCCCGCGCGATGCCCCTGCCCGCCGGCGCGCGCCGCTACCTCGTGGGCGGCGCCGTGCGCGACGCCCTGCTGGGCCGCGCCAGCGGCGACCGCGACTGGGTGGTCACCGGCACCACGCCCGAGGCGATGGCCGCGCTGGGCTACCGGCCGGTGGGCAAGGACTTCCCGGTGTTCCTGCACCCGGCGACGGCCGAGGAGCACGCGCTGGCGCGCACCGAGCGCAAGGACGGCGTGGGCTACCGCGGCTTCACCGTGCTGGCCTCGCCAGGGGTGACGCTCGAGGACGACCTCGCCCGCCGCGACCTGACCATCAACGCCATCGCGCGCGCCGAGGACGGCACGCTGGTGGACCCGTTCGGCGGCGTGCGCGACGTCGAGGCGCGGGTGCTGCGCCACGTCGGCCCGGCCTTCGTCGAGGACCCGGTGCGCCTGCTGCGGGTGGCGCGCTTCGCCGCGCGCTTCGCGCCGCTGGGCTTCGTCGTGGCGCCGGAGACGATGGCGCTGATGCGCGCGATGGTCGAGGCCGGAGAGGTGGCGCACCTGGTGCCCGAGCGCGTCTGGCAGGAGCTGGCCAAGGCCCTGCGCGAGCCGCGCCCCTCGGCGATGCTGCGCGTGCTGCGCGGGAGCGGCGCGCTGGCCGTGCTGCTGCCCGAGGTGGACGCGCTGTACGGCGTGCCGCAGCGCCCCGAGTACCACCCCGAGGTCGACACCGGCCTGCACGTCGAGCTGGTGCTGGACGCCGCGGCCGCGCTGGCGCCGGGCGACGACCGGATCGGCTTCGCGGCCCTGGTGCACGACCTGGGCAAGGGCCTCACGCCGCGCGCGGAGTGGCCCAAGCACGTCGCCCACGAACACCGGGGCGTGCGCCCGGTCCAGGCCGTCTGCGCCCGGCTGAAGGTGCCCGCCGCGCACCGCGCGCTGGCGGTGCTGGCCTGCCGCGAGCACCTCAACGTGCATCGCCTCGACGAACTGCGCGACGAGACCGTGCACGACCTGCTCGCGCGCGCCGACGGCTTCCGCCAGCCCGAGCGCATCGACCAGCTGGCCCGGGTGTGCGAGGCCGACAAGCGCGGCCGCGCCGGCCTGGCGGAGGCGCCCTATCCGCAGGCCGACCGGCTGCGCGCGCTGTTCGCGGCGGCGCAGGCGGTGACGGCCGGCCCGATCGTCGCCGCCGGGGCGACCGGCCCCGCCGTGGGCGAGCGCCTGCGCGAGGCCCGGATCGCGGCGATCCGCGCCGCGCGCGCGGGCCTGCGCGACGCGTCCTGAGGCCCGCCCCATCGGCCGCGCCCAGCCACCGCCCTCCGACCCGGCCCACGCCGCGGACGAGGCCGCGCACCTGCGCGCCCTGGTGCTGCGGATGGCCGCCGGCGACCAGGAGGCGCTGGGCGCGCTCTACGACGCCACCGAGTCGCGCGTGTTCGCGGTGGCGCTGCGCGTGCTGCGGCTGGAGGCCGACGCCGAGGAGGCCGCGGCCGACGCCTTCCACCAGGCCTGGGAGCAGGCCGGGCGCTTCGACCCGGCCCGCGGCGGCGCGCTGGCCTGGCTGCTGTCGATCGCCTGGAGCCGCGCGGTGGACCGCCTGCGCGCCCGGCGCCGCCGGCCCGAGCAGCCCCTGCATCCAGACGGGGACCACCCGGCGTACACCGACGACGACGCGCTGCCCGCCGAACGCCTGCTCGACGCCGTGGCCGCCGGCGGCGCCGTGCACGCGGCGCTCTCGACGCTCGGCGACCCGCCGCGGACGCCGATCGCGCTGGCCTTCCTCGACGGCCTGAGCCACGCCGAGGTGGCCGAGCGCACCGGGATGCCGCTGGGCACGGTGAAGTCGCACATCCGCCGCGGCCTGGCGGCCCTCAAACCCCTCCTCGAGGCCCGGGGATTCATCGATGGCTGAGACGACGCTGCCGCCGGAGACACCCCGCGCGCCCGAGGGCCTGGCCCCGGCCGAGGCCGCGCTGCTGGCGTTCGCGCTGGCGCCCGTGGCCCCGGACGCCGCGCGCTCGGCGCGCCTGCGCGCGCGCGTGCTGGCGACCACGTCGCCGGCCCCGGGCGCCGAGCCGGGCTGGCGCGACTTCCTGCCCGGCATCCGGCTGCGCACGCTCGCCAAGGATCCCGCCACCCGCAGCGAGACCACGCTGTGGGAGCTCGCGCCGGGTGCGAAGGTGCCGCCGCATCCGCACCGCGGCGAGGAGGTCTGCCAGGTGCTGCGCGGCGAGATCGTCCACGAGGGCCGCACCTGGGTGGCCGGCGAGACCCTGCGCGCGCAGCCGGGCGAGAAGCACTCGGTGTTCGTCGCCGAGCACGGCGCGCTGCTGCTGATCCGCAGCGAGCCGGTGCCGCGCGGCTGGCTGCTGCGCACCGTGCTGCGGCTGCTGACCCCGCGCTGACCACGGCCCGGGGCCGCGTCACGCCGCGGCCACGGGCGCCGCGCCGACGGCCTCGCCGCGGCTGCATCCAGTGCCGCGCGCCCGGCGTACACGGGCTGCCGGCGCCGTGCCGGCCCACCGCGAGCCCGTCCCCATGCCCGTCCAGCCCCGCGCCGCCGGCGCCCTCCTGCGGCCGCTGCTCCTCGCGCTCGCCCTGCTCGCCGCGCCCGCGGCCGCGCAGTCGGTGCTGCCGCCCGAGGAGGCCCCGCCGCCGCCCTCCGCGCTGCCGCCCGACGAGGCCCCGGCCGCCGCGCCGCCCTCGCCGATGAGCATGCTGTTCGAGGAGCCCGCCCCGCCGGTCGAGGTCGAGGCGCGCCCCGCCACGCCCGGCGCGCCGCCGGCCTGGCTGCGCGACGGCGTGATGGTCGACCGCCTCGCCCGCGGCCTCTACTTCTACGACCGCGACACCCGCCCCGGCCGCAGCACCTGCTACCGCACCTGCCGCACGCTCTGGCCGCCGCTGTTCGCCGACGCCCACGCGCGCCCGAGCGGCGACTTCAGCGTGATCGAACGCAGCGACGGCACCCGCCAGTGGGCCTGGCAGGGCAAGCCGCTGTACCGCTGGGTCTCCGACCGGCGCTGGGGCCAGGCCGGCGGCGACCGGGTGTCCGACATCTGGACCCTCGTGCGCCCCACCGGCGCGGACGCCGCGGCGCTCGCGCCGTTCCCGGACGCGCCGTGAGCGACCCGGCGCCGCCGTCCATCCCGTCCCTCCACCGCCACCGACCCGCCACGCCACCCTGGGGATCCCGCATGCCACGCACCCGCACCCGCCTCGCCCTCGCCCTCGCCTTCTTCGCGCCGCTCGCCGCCGCGCCCACCCTCGCGCTCGCCCAGGACGGCGAGGACGAGGCCAGCCTGCCCAACCGCGGCGGCAAGCTGCTGCTCACCGGCGGCGTCAGCCAGGTCGAGGGCGCCGGCGGCGGCGGCCTCACCCCCTGGGCCACGATCACCGGCCAGGGCACCCGCGACCAGGTCGGCGCGAACGCGTTCTACACCCGCCTCGGCCTGCAGGACTATTCGCTCGACGTCGTCGGCGCCAGCGTCGGCCTGTACGACCGGGTCGAGTTCAGCGTCGCCCGCCAGCGCTTCGACACCGAGCGCGTCGGCGCCGCGCTGGGCCTGGGCCGCGGCTTCACCTTCGAGCAGGACGTCATCGGCGTGAAGGTGCGCCTGTTCGGCGACGCGGTGCTCGAGCAGGACGCCTGGCTGCCGCAGGTGGCGATCGGCGCGCAGCACAAGCGCAACGACCAGGCCGGCGTGCTGGCCTTCATCGGCGCCCGCGACGACAGCGACACCGACCTCTACCTCAGCGCGACCAAGCTCTTCCTCGACCAGTCGCTGCTGCTCAGCGGCACCGCGCGCTACACCCGCGCCAACCAGGCCGGCATCCTCGGCTTCGGCGGCGACCTCAACGACGACCGCGAGTGGATGGCCGAGGCGTCCGCGGCGGTGCTCCTGCGCCGCGACCTCGCGGTCGGCGTGGAGTACCGGCAGAAGCCCGACAACCTCGGCATCGCCGGCGAGGACGACTGGATGGACGCCTTCATCGCCTGGCAGCCCACCCGCGGGGTCTCGCTGACCCTGGCCTGGGTGGAGCTCGGGAACATCGTCATCGCCGACGACCAGCGCGGCCTCTACCTCTCCCTGCAGGCCGGCTTCTGAGCCGCGCCGCCCATCGCCCAAGGACCCCGACCATGCCCGTTCGCCTCCGCCCCGCCCTGCTCGCCGCCGCCCTGCTCGCCGCCTCCGGCCACGCCGCGGCCCAGGCCGCCCCGCCCTCGCCCTCGCCCTGGAGCGCCGCCGCCGAGGCCCCGTCGACCGAACCGCGCGACCCGACCGCGCCCGACCCCGCGCCGGTGCGCGAGGACCTGCGCGAGACCTTCGAGGCCTTCGGCGGCAAGCCGGGCCTCGACGCGCTGATGGAGGAGTTCATGGCGGTGATGCTCGAGGACCCACGGATGCGGCCGTTCTTCGAGGCCGCCGACCAGGAGCGGGTGAAGGCGCAGCTCTCGCTGCAGTTCTGCGCGATCCTCGGCGGCGGCTGCACCTACGCCGGCCGCGACATGCGCTCCTCGCACGCCGAGCTCGGCATCACCCGCGCCGACTTCAACGCGCTGGTGGAGGACCTGCAGATCGCGATGGAGCGCCGCGGCATCCCGTTCCGGCACCAGAACCGGCTGCTCGCCGTGCTCGCGCCGATGCACCGCGAGATCGTGACCCAGTGACGCGAGGCCCCGCCGGCGGCGCGTGCCGCCGGCGGGCGCGCCATCAGGCCCCTCGGCGCGGCCCGAACCAGCGCGCGTCGAGCCGCCGGGCCAGCGCGCCCGGCGGCGTGTCGCGCAGGGCCAGGCCCAGCAGCACGCCGAGCCCGTTGGCCAGGGCGTCGGCGGGGTCGAACGCGCGGGTCGCGGTGAACTCGCCCTGCGCCACCTCCAGCCCGTAGCCCATCAGCATCAGCGCCGCGCCCGCCAGCGCCAGCGGGCGCACCCGCGCGAACAGCTGCACCGCGCCGAACGCCAGCGCGGCGTAGGCCAGCACGTGCAGCAGCTTGTCGCTGCCGCTGGGCGCGGCGAGCGCGAGCGGCGGCGGCGCCAGCAGCGAGCCCGCCACGACGGCGCCGATCGCGAGCAGCCACAGGCCCAGCCACAGCGCGGGCCGGTGGAAGGCGTGCAGCCAGGGCCCCGCGGACGCCGGGCTCACAGGCGGTCGCTCAGGTCGCCGAGGTCGAAGGCGCGGTCGAAATCGACGCCGCGCGCGAAGCCCATGGCCTGGAAGCGCTCGCCCATCTCGCCCGGCAGCGTCAGGCGCTTGACCTCGGCGTGGCGGCGGTGGCGCTCGACCTCGTCGTCGATCGCGGCGATCTCCTCGAGGCGCTGCGGCAGCCCGTTGCCGAACAGGAAGCTGGCCTGCGAGCAGTAGCCCGAGAAGTCGAAGCCCGCGAAGTGCCCGGCCTCGACCAGCGCGGTGAAGTCGACGAAGGCGGTGAGGTCCTGCAGGCCCGGCAGGTGGAAGGGATCGGCGTGCGCGCGGTGGCGGTAGTGCGCCACCAGGGTGCCGCGGTCGCGCTCGGGCAGGTAGTACTCGCGGCGCGGGTAGCCGTAGTCCACGAACAGCAGCGCGCCGCGCTCGATCGGGCCGGCCACGGCCTGGATCCAGTACGGCAGCTGCGGCAGCAGCTCGCTGCGGTAGCCATCGGCGAAGGGCGCGCCCAGCGTGCGCTCGGCGTGGCGGACCGCGCGCTCGAGCATCGCGTCGGCGGGCAGGTCGAGGGTGGTGAAGCCGCCCGCGTCGTCGAGGCCCACGTGTTCCTCGTGCACCGCGCCGCCCACCAGCGTGAAGCGCGGGGTGGGCAGCGCGTCGACCACCTCGTTGGCGAACAGCGCGCCGCGCCAGGGCTCGCCCGGCGGGCCGTCGAGCCACTCCACCCGCGCCGCGAGGGCGGCCGGCAGCGCGGCGTGCAGGCGCGCGCGCTGGCGCTCGCGCAGGTCGGCGCTGGGCTCGAGGATGCGGTAGCGCGCGGGCACCACGCCGAGCTCGGCGAAGCGCCGCAGCGCGGCGTCGGCGAACGCGCCGCTGCCGCCGCCGAGCTCCACCAGGTCGGCCTGCGGGCCGCAGTCGCGCAGCACCGGGGCCAGCGCGTCGGCGACGCAGCGCGCGAACACCTCGCCCAGCTCCGGCGCGGTGACGAAGTCGCCCTCGGCGCCGAACTTGGTGCTGCCCGCGCTGTAGTAGCCCAGGCCGGGCGCGTACAGCGCCAGCTCCATGAAGCGCGAGAACGGGATCGGGCCGTTGGCCTGGATCTCGGCGCGGATCGCCGCGCGCAGGCGGCCGGAATGGGCCAGCGCGTCGGCGTCGGGGGTGGGGAGGGCGGTGTCGCGGGGGGCGTGGGCGGTCATGCGGGGCTCGGTGGGGCGGGACGCGGCCGCGATGCGGCGCGGTCGTGAGGCGGCGCGGTCGTGATGCGGCACGGTCGTGATGCGGCGTGGATGCGGAGGCGTGCAGGATAGCGGCATCCCGCGCGCCGCACCCGGCGCCACCCGCCCTGCCCCGGAGCCGCCATGTCCCCGTCCCCGCCGCGCCCCGTCGCCCTCGTCACCGGCAGCGCCAAGCGCGTCGGCGCGGCAATCGCCCGCACCCTGCACGCCGCCGGGCACGACCTGGCCCTGCAGTACCGCCACTCCGAGGCCGAGGCGCTGGCGCTGGCCGCAGAGCTCGAGGCCGCGCGCCCCGGCAGCGTGCTCGCGCTGCGCGACCCGCTGCTCGAGCCCGCGGCGATGGCCGCGCTGGTCGAGGCCGTGGTGGCCCGCTTCGGGCGGCTGGACGCGCTGGTCAACAACGCCTCTGCCTTCTACCGCACGCCGATCGGCCACGCGACGGCCGAGCACTGGGACGAGCTGTTCGGCGCCAACGCCCGCGCGCCGTTCTTCCTGGCCCAGGCCGCGGCGCCGCACCTGCGCGCGGCCCGCGGCGCGATCGTCAACCTCACCGACATCCACGCCGCCCGGCCGCCCAAGGGCCTCAACGTCTACGCGATGAGCAAGGCCGCGCTGGTGGCGATGACCCGCGCGCTGGCGGTGGAGCTGGCGCCGGAGGTGCGGGTCAACGCCGTCGCGCCCGGCGCGATCCTGTGGCCCGAGGAGGGCATGGCCGAGGCCGCGCAGGCCGCGATCCTGGCCCGGGTGCCGCTGGGCCGCACCGGCACGCCCGAGGAGATCGCCGAGGCCGTGCGCTGGCTGCTGCGCGACGCCACCTACCTCACCGGCGCCGAGCTGGCCCTGGACGGCGGCCGCAGCGTGCTCTCCTGAGGCGCCGCGGCCGGGAGGGCGCGGCGGGCTAGACTGGCCCTCCCGCCGACAGGAGCCGCCGATGCCCCGCGCACGCCCGCCCGTCCCCCGCCGCGACGACGCGCCGCCCCGGCCCGCCTCGACCGAGATCGTGCCCGTGCGGGTGACGCCCGAGTCCGCGGCCTCGCGCTCGATCACCGAGGCCCTGCTGGACCTGCTCGGCCAGCTGCCCGGCAGCCACGAGGCCGCCGCCAGCGATCCCGCCGCGCGCGCGCAGGCGATCGCCGAGGCCGCCGCGCGCCGCGCCGGCCTGGTCGCGGGCACGCTCGCGCTGCCGCCCGGCCCGCTGGGCTGGCTGACCGTGCTGCCCGAACTGGTGGCGATCTGGCGGATCCAGGCCCAGATGGTGGCCGACATCGCCGGCTGCCACGGCCAGGCCTGGCGGCTGACCCGCGAGCAGATGCTGTTCTGCCTGTTCCGCCACACCGCGGCCCAGGCCTTCCGCGACTTCGCGGTCCGCGCCGGGCAGCGCTGGATCGTGCAGGCCGCCGCCGCCGGCGCGTTCCGCGGCGCGCTGACGGTGATCGGGATCAAGCTCAGCAAGCGCGCGCTGGGCCGCGGCGCGGCGCGCTGGCTGCCGGTCATCGGCGCGGTGGGCGTGGGCGCCTACGCCTGGTACGACACCCGCCAGGTGGCGCGCACCGCGCAGGCGCTGTTCGCGGGCGATGCGGCCGCCGCGCTCGCGGACGACCGCGGCGACGCGCACGCGACGATCGACGGGGACGCCGAGGTCGCCGACGGAGGCGCGGGCCATGCCCGCGCCTCCGCCCGGGCTCACTTGCGGCGGTAGGCCGCCTCGAGCACGCCGCCCTCGAAGCCGGCCGGGGCCTCGCCCAGCGTGGCGTAGCGGTACAGCGCCGCGGCGTAGATGCCGCCCAGCGCCTGCTGCACCAGCGCGACCATCACCAGCGCCAGCGCCAGCACCACGCCGGCCGCGATCCCCGCCGCCACGCCGCCCGCGTTGGCCGCCAGCACGATCAGCGCGAGGCCGGCCACGACCACCGCGACGCTGATCAGGCCGAACACCAGGCCGATGCCGCCGTTGCCGACGATGTTCTCGCCCCAGGTGCGCTTGAGCAGCGACGCGCTCTCCTTCACCGCGTCGATCGGGCCGACGTTCTTCGCCACCAGCACCGGCACCACCAGCGCGGTGGCCAGCGTCCAGGCCATGCCGACCAGGCTCACGACGATCCGGCCGGCCCAGCCCGCGTGCTCCTGGATCGCCCGCAGCACCATGCCGACCGTGGCCGCGATCACCGCGTAGCCCAGGATCGCCGGCAGCCGCTCGCGCGCGATCCGCAGGCCGTCGCCCAGGGTCGGGTCGCCGCCGTCGAGGCGGATCATCGCCGCGCCCACCAGCGCGGTGTTGAAGAAGAAGATCACCGTGTACTGGCAGACGTAGAACGCGAAGCCCAGCAGCACGTGCAGCGGGCCGAACGCGCCCTTCGAGGCCGACTCGACGAGGCCCAGGCCGAACAGCGGCAGCGCGAACGTGGCCGCGACCAGCAGGGTGGCCAGGCCGGAGACCAGCGGGAACACCAGCAGCTCGCGGTCGGACTTCAGCACCTCGGCGCTGGCCTTCACCAGCGTCCAGCTGCGCGACAGGGTCTGGAACATGCGGCGGGCCCTCCCCGGGCGGTGGATGTGCGGGGAGTGTGGGGCGCAGTGGCGAGCGGGGGGAGTCCCGGAGGTCACCCCGGCCGCGCGGCCGACGGCCGGCCGGGGGCGGCGCCTCAGAGCGCCCAGGGCTCCGCGGGGATCGGCGCGCCGGCCTGCGGATGCGCCGCCCACAGCGCGGCCAGGGGGCGCCGCTCGACCGGATCGACGAAGCCCGGGCAGAGCTCGGCCAGCGGCTGCAGCACGAAGGCATGGCGCAGCTCCGGGCGCGGCAGCTGCAGGTTCCCGGGGCCGCGCATCACCACGTCGTCGTAGTAGACGAGGTCGATATCGAGGGTGCGGCTGGAGAAGCGCGGGCCGCCGCGGACCCGGCCGTGGGCGTCCTCGAGCGCGTGCAGCCAGGCGTCGAGCGCCACCGGGTCGAGGTCGGCCTCGAGCACGGCGCCGGCATTGAGGAAGTCCGGGCCCTCGAAGCCCTCGGCCGGGGTGCGCAGCACGGCCGAGAAGCGCACGCCGGGGAAGCGCGCGCGCAGGTCGACGGCCGCGGCGCGCAGGTGGCGCTCGGGCGCCAGGTTCGAGCCGAGGCTCAGCAGGGCCAGGCCCATCAGACGTCCGGGGCGGCGTTGGCCGGGGCGGGCGCAGGCGCCGCCGCGCGCTCGATGATCACGCCCACCGCGCGCGCGCCGCGCACGGCGCCGGGCTTGCTCAGCTTCAGCCGCAGGTGGCGGACCGGGAACTCGGCCAGCACGATCTCGGCGCAGCGCTCGGCCAGCGTCTCGACCAGGCCGAAGTCGGAGGCCTGCACGAAGCCCGTCAGGCGCTTGCTCACGGCCTTGTAGTCCAGCGTCAGCGCGATGTCGTCGCTGGCCGCGGGCACGCGGTTGTCGAAGCCCATCTCCAGGTCGAACACCAGGGTCTGGCGGATCCGGCGCTCCCAGTCGTAGATGCCGATCAGGGCGTCGATCTCGAGCCCTTCGATGAAGACCTTGTCCAAGCGCGTGCTCCGGGGTGGGGGCTCAGGCGGCGGACGCCGCGAGGGGCGGCAAGGTTGCCATGTCCCAGCGTGGCGCGACGGTGACGGCCTCGCCCTCGCGCTGGCCGGCCTGCAGGCGCAGCGCGCCGGCGAAGGCGATCATCGCGCCGTTGTCGGTGCAGAACTCCGGGCGCGGGAAGCACACCCGCACCCCGCGGCGATCCGCCAGCTCGGCCAGGCGCCCGCGCAGGCGGACGTTCGCGCCGACGCCGCCGGCCACCACCAGGGTCCGCGCGCCGGCCTCGCGCAGCGCGCGCTCGCACTTGATCGCCAGGGTGTCGGCCACCGCCTCCTCGAAGCCCCGGGCGATGTCGGCCATGGCCTGCGGCGACTGGTCGGAGGCCTTCCAGGCCAGCAGCACCTGGGTCTTGAGGCCGGAGAAACTGAAGTCCAGGCCCGGGCGGTCGGTCATCGGGCGCGAGAAGACGTGGGCGCCGGGGCGGCCGTCGCGGGCCGCCGCGGCCAGGCGCGGACCGCCGGGGTAGGGCAGGCCCATCAGCTTGGCGGTCTTGTCGAAGGCCTCGCCGGCGGCGTCGTCCAGCGTCTCGCCGAGCAGCCGGTAGGCGCCGATCGCGTCCACCGCCACCAGCTGGGTGTGCCCGCCGGACACCAGCAGGGCCACGAAGGGCGGCGCGGGCGGGTCGGCCTCCATCAGCGGGGCCAGCAGGTGGCCCTCCATGTGGTGCACGCCCACCGACGGGATCCCGAGCGACCAGGCCAGCGCCCGGCCGACGCCGGCGCCGACCAGCAGCGCGCCCACCAGGCCCGGGCCCGAGGTGTAGGCCACGCCGCCGAGCTGGCCGAGCCCGACCCCGGCCTCGGCCAGCACCTGGCGGGCCAGCGGCAGCACCCGGCGCACGTGGTCGCGGCTGGCGAGCTCGGGCACCACGCCGCCGTAGTGGGCGTGCAGGGCCACCTGGGTGTGCAGGGCGTGGGCGAGCAGGCCGCGGCCGGTGTCGTAGACGGCCAGGCCGGTCTCGTCGCAGGAGGTCTCGATGCCGAGGACGATCATGGGCGCGTGGGGGCTCCGGGCGGGCGGTCTGGCGGGCGTGGGGGCGGGGCGACGCGCCGGCGGCGGGCGCCCCGGACGGGCGGACGCGCCATCGGCTTGCGTCGGCCGGGTGGGGGCGCGTATCATACGCGGCTCGCCCGGTGTGCCGGGTCGTGTCCCACCGCTTCAGCCAGTCCCGGCCACGCCGGAACCCAAGAGTCCGAGACCCCTATGCCCAACGTCAAAGTCCGCGAGAACGAGCCCTTCGAGTTTGCGCTGCGCCGCTTCAAGCGCACCTGCGAGAAGGCGGGTGTCCTGGCCGAGACCCGCAAGCGCGAGTTCTACGAGAAGCCGACCCAGGAGCGCAAGCGCAAGGCGGCCGCCGCCGTGAAGCGCCACCTGCGCCGCGTGGGTCGCGACGTCACCAAGAAGCAGCGCCTCTACTGAGCCGTTGCGCTTCGCCCGGAAGCCGGCCGCGTGCAAACGCCGCCGGCTTTTCGTGCTTTTGGGCCCGGCCGCCCCGCGCCGCCGCCCTGCCCCGCCCACCGCATCGCCCCGCAGGAGATCCCGCATGTCCATGAAGCAGCGCCTCACCGATGACATGAAGACCGCCATGAAAGCCGGCGAGAAGGACCGCCTCGGCGTCGTCCGCCTGGTCCTGGCCGCGGTCAAGCAGCGCGAGGTGGACGAGCGCATCGAGCTCGACGACGCCGCCGTGCTGGCCGTGCTCGAGAAGATGGTCAAGCAGCGCAAGGACTCGATCAGCCAGTACGAGGCCGCGGCCCGCGAGGACCTGGCCCAGGTCGAGCGCTACGAGCTCGGCGTCATCGAGGCCTACCTGCCCGCCAAGCTGGGCGAGGCCGAGGTGGCCGCCGCCATCGCCGCCGCCATCGGCGAGACCGGCGCTGCCGGCCCGGCCGACATGGGCAAGCTGATGGGCGTGCTCAAGCCGCGCCTGGCCGGCCAGGCCGACATGGGCCTGGTGTCGCAGCTGGTGAAGAAGGCGCTCGCGGGCTGAGCCCCCCGTGGCATCCTGCGCGTCCCTTCCCGAGTAGCGGCCGCCCGCCCCGATGGCCCGCATCCCCGACGCCTTCCTCGACGACCTGCTCGCGCGCACCGACATCGTCGAGCTGATCGGGGCGAAGCTGCCGCTCAAGCGCGCGGGCCGGGAATGGACCGCGCGCTGCCCGTTCCACGACGAGCGCAGCCCCAGCTTCTACGTCAGCCCCACCAAGCAGTTCTACCACTGCTTCGGCTGCGGGGCGCACGGCTCGGCGCTGAAGTTCCTGATGGAGTACGAGCGGCTGGAGTTCCTCGACGCGGTCGAGGAACTGGCCAAGCGCGCCGGCGTCGAGGTGCCGCGCGAGACCCACCAGCAGCACGGCAGCGGCGAGTTCCAGGCCCTCTACGACGCCCTCGCGGCCGCGCAGGGCTTCTTCGTTCGGCAGCTCGCCGCCAGCCCCAAGGCCCAGGCCTACCTCGAGAAGCGCGGGGTCGACGCGACGGTGCGCCAGGCCTTCGGCATCGGCTACGCGCCCGAGGGCTGGGACGGCCTGAAGTCCGCGCTGGGCACCGACGAGCGCCGGCTCGCCCTGCTCGACAAGGCCGGCCTGCTCTCGCGCAGCGAGGGCGGCAAGGTCTACGACAAGTTCCGCGACCGGGTGGTGTTCCCGATCCACGACCGCCGCGGCCGTGTCATCGCCTTCGGCGGCCGCGTGCTGGCCAAGGACGACGGCCCGAAGTACCTCAACTCCCCCGAGACCGCCCTGTTCCACAAGGGCCGCGAGCTCTACGGCCTGTGGCAGGTGCGCCAGGCGCACACCCGGATCCCGAAGCTGGTGGTGGTGGAGGGCTACATGGACGTGGTCAGCCTGTTCCAGTTCGGCGTGAACACCGCCGTGGCCACGCTGGGCACCGCGACCACGCCCGACCACGCCGAGCTGCTGTTCCGCAACGCCGCCGACGTCTACTTCTGCTTCGACGGCGACCGCGCCGGCCGCGGCGCGGCCTGGAAGGCGGTGGAGTCGGTGCTGCCGCGCATGCGCGACGGCCGCCAGGCCTTCTTCCTGTTCCTGCCCGACGGCGAGGACCCCGACACCATCGTGCGCCAGGAGGGCGCGGCGGGCTTCGACGCGCGCCTCGCGCAGGCCACGCCGCTGTCGGAGTTCGTGTTCGCCGAGCTCGGCCGCGACGTCAACCTGGGCAGCCTCGATGGCCGCGCGCGCTTCGCCGAGCGCGCCAAGCCCATGCTCGAGAAGATCCCCGACGGCGCGTTCCGCGACCTGATGCAGGCCCGGCTGGGCGAGATCACCGGCCTGGCGGCGCGCCCCGCCGCGGCGCCCGAGCCACCGCGCGCGGCGCCGCGCGGGACCCCGCGCACCGCCCCGGCCCCGCGCCGGAGCATGGTGCGCATCGCGATCGGCCTGCTGCTGCAGCAGCCGGCGCTGGCCGAGGCGCTGCAGCCGCCCTGGCGCTTCAGCGCGCTGCGCCAGCCGGGCGTCGCGCTGCTGGTGGAGCTCGTCACCCTCGCGCGCTCGCGCCCCGGCATCACCGCGGCGGGCCTGCTGGAGCACTTCGAGGGCCGCGAGGAGGCCGCGGCGCTGCAGAAGCTGGCGCTGGCCGAGCATCCGGGCGAGCCGGCCGCCTGGGCCGAGGAGTTCCTCGACGCGGTGCACCAGCTCGAGCGCCAGACCCTGGAGCAGCGCCGCGACGAGATCGCCGAGAAGGAGCGCGCCGAGGGCCTGACGCCCGAGGAGCAGCGCGAGCGCTGGGCGCTGATCCTCGAGATCAAGTCGATGGCGGCCCGCGCGGGCTGAGGCCGGCGCCACCCGGGGCGTGACCTTTGGCCTACAGGGCCATCACGCGCGACGCGTACGCTCGGCCCCTCGACCCGCGCGCCTCGCGGGGTCGGTCCGACTTCCGCTCGACCACCGGGGACACACCACATGCGCCGATTCCTTCCCGCCCGCGCGCTCGCGCTGGGCCTGTCGCTCGCCCTCGCCACCGCCCTGCCCGCCCTGCCCCTCGAGGCCCGCGCCGACGACGCGCCGGCCGGCCGCCAGGACGTGGGCAACCGCATCTCCGAGAACGTGCCCGCGATCCCCGCCGCGCTGATCGAGCGCCTGGGCCAGTACCAGAACACCCGCGGCGCCGGCTTCAGCGGCTGGCTCGGCGACGGCTCGATGCTGGTCGGCACCCGCTTCGGCGAGACCGCGCAGGTGCACCGCGTGCGCGCGCCGCTGGGCATGCGCGAGCAGCTGACCTTCTTCCGCGAGCCGGTCTCGAGCGTGCGCGTGCGCCCCGCCGCCGCCGGCAACGGCTTCGTCTTCGCCCGCGACGAGGGCGGCAACGAGTTCTGGCAGCTGTACTACTACGACCTCGACACCCGCGCGATCACCCTGCTCACCGACGGCGGCCGCTCGCGCAACGAGCAGCCGCTGTGGTCGCACGACGGCCGCCAGCTGGCCTACACCTCGACCTCGCGCAACGGCACCGACTCCGACATCTGGGTGCGCACGCTCGACGGCGAGCCGCGCCTGGTGCTCGAGGAGGGCGGCGCCTGGTACGCCAACGACTTCTCGCCCGACGGCACCAAGCTGCTGGTCACCCGCTACATCTCGATCAACGAGACCGTGCCGGGCGAGGTCGACCTCGCCAGCGGCGAGCTGACCCTGTTCCCGGTGGACGGCGAGCGCGCCGCGGTCGGCAACTTCCGCTACGCGCCGGACGGCCGCTCGGCCTACTACCTGTCCGACGAGGGCACCGAGTTCCGCACCCTGCGCCGCCACAACGCCGCCATGGGCGCCACCCCGGAGAGCATCTCGGGCGACATTCCCTGGGACGTGTCGACCTATGCGATCGCCGACGATGGCCGCCACCTGGCCTTCGTCACCAACGAGGACGGCATCAGCCGCCTGCACGTGCGCCGCCTGCCCGACCACGCGCCGGTCGCCGTGCCCGCGCTGCCGATCGGCGTGATCGGCGGCGTGGAGTTCTCGCCCGACGGCCAGCGCCTCGCGCTGACCCTGAACTCGGCCACCTCGCCCAGCGACGTGCACGTGATCGACCTGGCCGGCGGCGCCGCGCCGGTGGCCTGGACGGCCTCGGAGGTCGGCGGCCTGGACGCTTCGCGCTTCATCGCCCCGACCCTGGTGCGCTACCCGACCTTCGACGAGGTGGACGGCGCGCCGCGCACGATCCCGGCCTTCTACTACCGCCCCAGCCGGCCCTCGCCCAACGCCAACGGCCGCTACCCGGTGGTGATCCAGATCCACGGCGGCCCGGAGGCGCAGTCGTTCCCGACCTTCAACCCGTCGATCCAGTACATGCTCGACGAGATGGGCATCGCGGTGCTGGTGCCGAACGTGCGCGGCTCGGCCGGCTACGGCAAGACCTACCTCGGCCTCGACAACGGCATGCTGCGCAAGGATTCGGTCAAGGACATCGGCGCGCTGCTCGACTGGATCGCCACCCAGCCCGAGCTCGATGCCGACCGCGTCGCGGTGTTCGGCGGCAGCTACGGCGGCTACATGGTGCTGGCCTCGATGGTGGACTACAACGAGCGCATCGCCGCCGGCATCGACATCGTCGGCATCAGCGACTTCGTGACCTTCCTGCGCAACACCGAGAGCTACCGCCGCGACCTGCGCCGCGCCGAGTACGGCGACGAGCGTGATCCGGCGATGCTGGCCTTTCTGCAGGAGATCGCGCCGCTGCGCAACGCCTCGGCGATCACCCGGCCGCTGTTCGTCGCCCAGGGCCTCAACGACCCGCGCGTGCCGGCCTCCGAGGCCGAGCAGATCTTCGAGGCCGTGCAGGCCAACGGCGGCGAGCCGTGGTTCCTGATGTTCAAGGACGAGGGCCACGGCTTCGCGAAGAAGTCCAACGCCGACTACTTCGGCGCGGCGACGATGCTGTTCTGGCAGCGCCACCTGCTCGACGCCCCGGCGGCGCCCGCGGCGGAGTAAGCGCCGCGCTCCACCGCGGCACCGGCGAAGGCCCCGCGCGAGCGGGGCCTTCGCGCGTCCGGGCTCAGCCGACCGGCTCGAAGTCGATGGTGGCCGCCGGCACCGGCGCCTGCGCGGGCATCGGCAGCAGCCAGTGGTCGGCGAGCAGGAAGGCGAACAGCGCCATCAGGTAGACGATGGAGTAGTTGAACATCTTCATCGCGAACGCCTCGCCCGGCGGCGCCAGCATGCGCACCGCGTACCACAGGAACACCGCGCCCAGCACCAGCGCGCCGCCCAGGTAGAACAGGCCGCTCATGCGGAACACCCAGGGCAGCACGCTCACCAGCAGCAGCAGCACGGTGTAGAACAGGATCTGCCAGCGCGTGTAGGTGACGCCGTGGGTCACCGGCAGCATCGGGATCATCGCGCGGGCGTAGTCGTCGCGGCGGAAGATCGCCAGCGCCCAGAAGTGCGGCGGCGTCCAGACGAAGATGATCAGCACCAGCAGCAGCGCGTGCGGATCGACGCCCCAGGGGTCGACCCAGCCGGTGACCGCGGTCCAGCCCAGCGCCGGCGGCGCCGCGCCGGCGAGGCCGCCGATGACGATGTTCTGCGGCGTGGCGCGCTTGAGCCAGCCGGTGTAGATGATCGCGTAGCCGATCAGCGAGGCGAAGGTCAGCACCGCGGTGAGGCCGTTCACGCCCAGCGCGAGGATCAGCATCGAGGCCGCGCCCAGCGCCAGCGCGAACGCCAGCACCTGCCAGGGCCGCAGCGTGCCGGTGGCCAACGGGCGGTGCTGGGTGCGCGCCATCAGCACGTCGATGCGCTGGTCGAGCAGGTGGTTGATCGCCGCCGCCGAGGCCGCGGCCAGCCAGATGCCCAGCGAGCCCAGCACGATGGCCGTCCACGGCAGCGGCTGCCCCGGCTGGATCGCGAGGAACATGCCGACGACCGCGGTGAACACGATCAGGGCGACGACGCGGGGCTTGGTCAGCTCCCAGTACTGGCTGGCGGCGGAAGGCATGCGGGCTCGCGGACGGGGGACGGGTGCGGCGGGGCGGTGTCAGTCGGGGCGGCGCAGGCGCGCCAGCAGCGACACCAGCACCCACAGCAGCACCGCGGCCCCGGCATTGTGCAGGGTCGCGACCCACAGCGGCAGGCCCAGCACCACGTTGCTGATGCCGAGCGCGACCTGGGCCGCCAGGGCGAGGCCCAGGCCCACGCCGAAGCCGCGCATGCCGGTGGTCCGCAGCAGGCGCAGCGCCAGCACCAGCAGGTGGCCGGTCACGACGAGGGCGAACAGCCGGTGCACGAGCTGGATCGTCGCCCGGGCCGGGCCGTCGAGCACGCCGCCCTCGTAGTCCACGCCGATGCCGCGCCAGAGCACGAAGGCCTCGCCGAAGTCGGTCTCCGGCCACCACTGGCCGAGGCAGGTCGGGAAGTCGGTGCCGCACGCGAGCGCCGCGTAGTTGGCGCTGGTCCAGCCGCCGAGCGCGATCTGGATCGCCACCAGCACGATGCCGACGATGGTCAGCCGGCGCAGGCGGCCGGCGTCGATCAGGGTGATCCGGGCGTTCGGGGTGGCCCGCCAGGCCAGCCAGGTCAGCAGCGAGAAGGTGGTCAGGCCGCCCATCAGGTGGGCCATCACCACCGCGGGCTTCAGCAGCCAAGTCACCGTCCACAGGCCCAGCATGGCCTGGAAGATGATCACCGCCAGCAGCAGCACCGAGCCGCGCGCGAGGTCGGTGTTGCTCCAGCGCCAGGCCGCGGCCAGCAGGATCGCCTCGCCGAGGCCCACCAGCACGCTCGAGGCGACGTAGTGCTCCTGCATGTACAGCGGGATGGCGATCGCGACCAGGCCGGCGGCGCCGAGCACCTGGGCGATGCCATGCCGGCGCCGGCGCGCCGCCAGCAGGGCCAGCGCGAGGACGCCCAGGCCGAGGGTCGCCGCGAGGTGGCGGTGGATCTGCTCCAGCGGGGCCTTGTGGGTCTCGACCACGCGCTCGGGGAAGGCCTCGTTGGCCTGGGCGACGTCCTCGACGTGGACCGGCCAGGTGGCCTTGCCGTAGCAGGTGGGCCAATCCGGGCAGCTCAGGCCGGCGTTGGACAGGCGCACGAAGGCGCCCAGCACGACGACGCACAGCGTGAAGGCGACCGCGAACCAGGCGATCCGGTGGTAGTGGCGATGCGGGCTCTGCGACATGGCGCGGGGAATCCTTGGCGTGATCCGAGGGGGGGGCGTCGGGCGGGATTACTTCAGCAGGCGGGCGAGGTCCTTGCGCAGCCCGGTCGGGTCGAAGCCCGGGGCGTAGCGCATGACCAGGAAGCCGCGGCCGTCGATCAGGTAGACCGGCAGGGCGTCGGGCGCGGAGCGCTCGGGCAGCGCGGCGAGCAGCTCGGGGTTGTCGCCCAGCGGCACCAGCGTGCGCCAGCGCGGCCCCTCGGGCAGCTCGCCGGCCCACAGCACGAACATGCGGTCGGCGTGGCGGCCCTCGGTCTGCCAGACCCGGTGCAGGGTGTCGAGCATGCGCGCGCAGGGCTCGCCGCAGTTCGCCGGCGCCTCGATCACGACGTGCCAGTTGCGCTCCTGCGGCACCCAGGCGAAGGCCTCGCCGTCGGCCTGGCGCGGCGAGAGCGCCTGCAGGTCGATCGGCGCGGGCAGCAGCTCGCCGAAGTTGCGGGTCTCGCCGGCCTCGGGGCGCCAGCCGGTGAGGTAGAGCCCCATCGCGATCAGCGGCGGGAGCATGAACATCACCACGATCAGCAGCAGGGTGCGGCGGGCGCGGGCGGGCGAGGCGGCGGGGGCGGGCGAAGCGGCGGGGGCGGTGGCGGTCATGGGGTGGTCCGGGTCGGGGCGCGTCGGCGCAGGCCGAGCACGAGGGCGATCACGAGCACCGCGGAGGCGAGCGCCGCCCATTGGAAGGCGTAGCCGCGGTGCTTCTCGGGAGGCAGGGTATTCGGGAGCAGGTCGAGATCGCGCGCATACGCCGGGCCGCCGAGCGCGGCGGCCGGGATGGCGGGATCCAGGCGCAGTACGCGGGGCACCGGCGGCGCCTCGAGCGAGAGCGCGCCGGCGAGGGCCTCGGGCTCCAGGCGCGTCGCCAGCAGCGCCGGCCCGACCGCGGTGGCGGCCGGCCCCAGCGCCAGGCCGGTCGAGGGCGGCGCGGCCAGCAGGCCGGCCAGCACCTGCTCGCCGGCCGGCAGCGGCACCTCGGGCAGCTGGCGGTCGGGGGGCAGCGGCAGCCAGCCGAGCTCGACCAGCAGCGGCAGGCCGGGCCCGGCGTCGGAGGCGGAGGCGGGCCGCGCCGAGGTGGCCGGGCGACCCGGCCGGGCGAGGAAGACGCGATAGACCCGCACGCCGGCGCGGCCGTCGCGCTGCTGGTTGTCCAGCAGCACCGCGGGCGCGTCGAGGAAGCGCCCCGCGACCACGACCCAGTCGATCGGCGGCAGCAGGGCGTCGGCGTCGCCTCGGGCGAGGGCCTCGTCCAGCCCGATCGCGCGGCGCTGGGCGAGCACCTCGGCGGCCTCCGCGAGGCGCTGCGCCTTGAGCTCGCCCTTGGTCCACTGCCAGCGCGAGAGCATCGAGAACCCGGCCGCCAGCAGCAGCGCGAGCACCCACAGCAGCCAGGCCGGCCGGCGCGGCGGCGCCTTCGTCACCATCCGCGCACCGCGGCGCGGTCGCCGTCCTGCGATACTGCGCGCCCCTCGAACGCCCGGAGCGCGTCCATGTCGGACACCCTCAAGACCCTCGTCATCGTCGGTTTCCTGATCATCATCGTCTGGAACCTGGGCGCCGGCATGTACTACATGATGGTGGACAAGGGCGGCAGCGACCGCACCGTGAAGGCGCTGACCAAGCGCATCGCGCTGTCGGTCGGCCTGATCGCGCTGGTGATCATCGGCATCCTCACCGGGGTGGTCGAACCCCACGGCGTCGGCGGCTGACGCGCCGCGGGGCCGGCGCCGCCGGCCCCACAGACGACGGGGGCCGGCGTCTCCGCCGGCCCCCGCGCGCCGTCCAGGCGTGCTACGCGCTCAGAGCACGTAGACGAACAGGAACAGGCCCAGCCAGACGACGTCGACGAAGTGCCAGTACCAGGCCGTCGCCTCGAAGCCGAAGTGGTTGTCGCGGGTGAAGTGGCCCTTGGCGCAGCGGAACCACATCACGGTCAGCATGATGGTACCCAGCAGCACGTGCATGCCGTGGAAACCCGTCAGCATGAAGAAGGTGCTGCCGTAGATGCCCGAGCTGAGCTTGAGGTTGTAGTGCTCGTAGGCCTCGTAGTACTCGTAGCCCTGCAGGAACAGGAACACCGCGCCCAGCGCGATGGTGGCGCCGAGCCAGAACAGCAGGCGGCCGCGCTCGGCGGCGCGCAGCGCGTGGTGCGCCAGCGTGATCGTGACGCCCGAGGTCAGCAGCAGCATGGTGTTGATCAGCGGCAGGCCCCAGGCCGGGATCACGTTGAAGGTGCCGCCGATGGCGCTCGGGCCATTGGTCGGCCACGCGGCCTCGAAGCCCGGGTGCAGCAGGGTGTGGGTGGCCAGGCCGTCGCCGGCGCCGCCCAGCCACGGCACCACGAGCACGCGGGCGTAGAACAGGGCGCCGAAGAAGGCGGCGAAGAACATCACCTCGGAGAAGATGAACCACATCATCCCCATCCGGAACGAGACGTCGACCTGCTTGTTGTAGTTGCCGGCCACCGACTCGCGGATGACGTCGCCGAACCAGCCGAACAGCATCAGCACCATGATCGCCAGGCCGAAGAAGAACACCGGCTTGCCCCAGCTGACCTCGTTGAGCCAGTTGGCGACGCCGATCATCGTGATGAACAGGCCGATCGAGCCGACGATGGGCCAGATGCTGCCGTGCGGGACGAAGTAGACGTTGGCGTCTTTGGATGCTGCGGCCATGGCGGGATTCCCGGGTTCTCGAATGATGTCGCGTGTCAGGGTGCGGCGTGGAACGCGCCGGCGCTGGCGCCAGCCAGCTGCTGCGCGGTGGCCGACTCGTTGTTGTAGAAGGTATACGACAGCGTGATCGTGTTCACGCCCTCCGGCAGGGCCGGATCGACGATGAAGCGCACCGGCATGTCCTTCGTCTCGCCGGGCAGCAGCAGCTGCTCGGTGAAGCAGAAGCACTCGGTCTTGGAGAAGAACGTCGACGCCGAGGACGGCGCCACCGAGGGCACGGCCTGGCCGACCACGGGCGCCATCGAGGTGTTGGTGGCGCTGTAGTGCGCCTCGTACAGCTCGCCCGGGCGCACCCGCATGCGCATCGCGCCGGGGGTGAAGGTCCAGGGCAGCTTGGAGTTCACGGTGCCGTCGAACTCGACGGTGACCCAGCGGTCCTCGTCGACCTGCATGCTGGCCACCCGCGACTCGCCGGCCGGGCCTTCCTCGAGCTTGATGCCGAACACCTTCTCGCACGCGATGCGGTACAGCGGCACCAGCGAGAAGGTGAAGACGAACGAGAGCCCCGCCACCCAGAGGATGCGGGGCAGGGTGCGGTCGCGGGTGGGGGCGGGCTGGCTCATCGGCTGGACAGCGACATCACGATGAAGCCGACGAAGACCGCCAGCGCGAGGCCGCCGAACAGCCACGCGGTGCGGCGCACCTGGGCGCGGCGCTCGGCGGGGTCGAAGGACGGCAGCGGCGGGGTGGTCATCGCGGGCCTCGGTGGAAGGGCGTCAGGTCGGGCGGTCGGCGCCCCGCGCAAGCGGGGCGCCGCCAGGCGTCAGTGCGAGGTGTCGCCGTGGGCGAGCGTGCGGTCGTCGATGACCGGCGGGGTCTCGAAGGTGTGGAACGGCGCCGGCGACGGCACGGTCCACTCGAGGCCCTTCGAACCTTCCCAGACCTCGGCGGTGGCCTTCTGGCCGCCGCGCGCGCACTGCCAGACGATGTAGACGAACAGCAGCTGGGAGATGCCGAAGCCGAAGCCGCCGATCGAGGACCAGAAGTTGAAGTCCGCGAAGGCCGGGTTGTAGTCCGGGATGCGGCGCGGCATGCCGGCCAGGCCCAGGAAGTGCTGCGGGAAGAACAGCACGTTGACGAAGATCGTCGAGAGCCAGAAGTGCACCTTGCCCAGCGTCTCGTTGTACATGTAGCCGGTCCACTTCGGCAGCCAGTAGTACGCGGCGGCCATGATCGAGTAGATCGCGCCGGTCACGAGCACGTAGTGGAAGTGGGCGACCACGAAGTAGGTGTCGTGGTACTGGAAGTCGGCCGGGACGATCGCGAGCATCAGGCCCGAGAAGCCGCCGATGGTGAACATGATCACGAAGCCGATCGCGAACAGCATCGGGGTCTCGAAGGTCATCGAGCCCTTCCACATCGTCGACACCCAGTTGAACACCTTCACGCCCGTGGGCACGGCGATGAGCATCGTGGCGTACATGAAGAACAGCTCGCCGCCGAGCGGCATGCCGACGGTGAACATGTGGTGCGCCCACACGATGAAGCTCAGGAACGCGATCGAGGCGGTCGCGTAGACCATGGCCTGGTAGCCGAACAGCGGCTTGCGGGCGAAGGTCGGGATGATCTCGCTGACCACGCCGAAGGCGGGCAGGATCATGATGTAGACCTCGGGGTGGCCGAAGAACCAGAAGATGTGCTGGTACATCACCGGGTCGCCGCCGCCGGCGGCGGTGAAGAAGCTGGTCTCGAAGAAGCGGTCGGTGAGCAGCATCGTCACCGCGCCCGCCAGCACCGGCATCACCGCGATCAGCAGGAAGGCGGTGATCAGCCAGGTCCAGACGAAGATCGGCATCTTCAGCAGGTCCATGCCCGGGGCGCGCATGTTGAGCACGGTCGCGATGATGTTGATCGCGCCCATGATCGAGCTGATGCCCATCAGGTGGATGGCGAAGATGGTGAACGCGAAGCTCGAGCCGCCCTGCAGCGACAGCGGCGGGTACAGCGTCCAGCCGCCGGCCGGGCCGCCGCCGCCGATGCCGAACGCCAGGAACAGCACCAGCGGCATCAGCAGCAGGGTGAACGCGAACGGCATGATCCAGAAGGACCAGTTGTTCATGCGCGGCAGCGCCATGTCCGGCGCGCCGATCATCAGCGGGATCATCCAGTTGCCGAGGCCGACGAAGGCCGGCATCACGGCGCCGAAGATCATCACCAGCGCGTGCATGGTGGTCATCTGGTTGAACACCTCCGGCTCGAGCAGCTGCAGGCCCGGCTGGAAGAGTTCGGCGCGGATGGCGAGCGCCATCGCGCCGCCGATGAAGAACATCACCAGCGCGAAGATCAGGTACAGCGTGCCGATGTCCTTGTGGTTGGTCGAGAAGACCCAGCGATCAAGGAAGCCCGAGGGGGCGTGGTTGTGGTCGTCGTGGTGCGCGGCGTGGGTGGCCATGGTGGGATCCTCTGCCTTGTTCCGTATCAGCCTTCGCCGGCCGCGGGAGCGGCGACGGCGGCGGTGCGGGAGACTTCATCGACGTTGCCGGCGCGCTGCGCGACCAGCCAGGCGTCGTACTCGGCGCGCGGGAGGGCGCGGACGACGATCGGCATGAAGCCGTGGTCCTTGCCGCACAGCTCGGCGCACTGGCCGCGGTAGACGCCGGGCTCGTGGATCTCGGTCCACGCGTCGTTGGCGATGCCGGGGATCGCGTCCTGCTTCCAGCCCAGGGCCGGCACCCACCACGCGTGGATCACGTCGTCGGCGGTGATCAGGAAGCGGATCTTGGTGTCGGTGGGCAGCACCAGCTCGTTGTCGACGTTGAGCAGGTAGGTCTCGGCGTCGCCCACGGTGGGGACCTCGCCGGACTGGCGGATGCGCTCGGACTCGCCGTCGAGGCGGCTGGTGAACGAGACGTTCTCGCCCATGTACTCGTAGCGCCACATCCACTGGTAGCCGGTGATCTTGACGGTCATCTCGGCGTCGCGGGTGTCGTAGAGGTTGATCAGGCCCTTGGTGGCCGGGACCGCCATCACGATCAGGATCAGCACCGGGATCACCGTCCAGATGACCTCGGCGGTGGTGTTGTGGCTCCAGGTCGCCGCGACGGCGCCCTTGGACTTGCGGAAGCGGAACATCGCCACCGCCATCGCGCCGAACACCAGCACGCCGATCACCACGCAGACCAGGAACACCATCATGTGGGCGTCGTAGGCGATCTGGGACGAGGTGGTCACGCCTTGGGTCATGTTGAGCTGCCAGCGCTCCGGCGTGGTGCCGGCAGCCAGGGCATTGGAGCTGCCCAGCATGCCCAGGAGGGCCAGCCCGAGGGCCGAGAAGCGACCTGCATTCATGGTGTGAACCCCGAATTCTGCGTGTGTTTGGTGTGGAGCGTGGGAATGGATCGCCGATGCCTGTGCTACGTGCCGCCCGGGGCGGCCCCGGCGGGGCGGGAGGCCGCCGCCAGCAATTGGTCCAGCCTGCGCGCCAGGTCGCGGCGCTCGCCGTCGCCGAGGAAGGTACCGACCTCGACTTCACGGCCTTGCGAAGCCAGCACGACCCGCGTGGCGCCCTCCCTGCCCGCCACCCGCAGCCGCACCCAGTAGGGATGCGCCTGGAACAGCGGGGCGGGGAACGGCGACCGCCGGACCGAGACCCCGTGCGCGCCGACGGCGATCTCCTCGACCCGCTCGCCCGCCCGCCAGACCAGCCGGAAGGCGACCGCGACGAGCACGATGTCGAGGAGCGCGAACGCCGGCGCGAAGGCATTGCCCTGCGACCAGGCGAACAGCGCGGTGATCGACGCCGAGGCGCCGAGCAGGCCCACCACGATGACCAGCTGCAGCCCGGTCAGCGAACGGTTCGGGCGGAGGACGAGGACGTCCTCCGGACCCGTCGCCGCTTGCTGGGGACGCGTCTGGATCATGTGCGGCAATCCTGCTCTAGGCGGAACAGCCCGTGGATGGTACCCGCCGGGGCCATACAGCGGCAAGCAAAGGCCGGCCGCCGCCGTTCGGACACGTGAAGCCTCCATGCGCCCGCGGATGGCTCTGCGACGGGCCGCGCGGCCGCGGGCGGGGTACTGCCGGACGACGCCGAGGCGTAGACTCCCGGCCTCCCGCTCCACCCCGCCCCACCCCCGAGTCCCAGCCCCGAGAGGCCCGCGTGCCCCCGATCCCGCCGTCCGCCGAGGCGCCCAGCGCCCCGCCCCCGTCCCCCGCCGCCGCGGGCATCGTGTCCCCCGAGCTGCCGACGCCGCCGACCGGGCCGCGCGCCGCGATCACCGCCGCCTGGCTGCGCGACGAGGACGCCCACCTGGCCGAGCTGCTGCCGCTGGCCACCCCGGACGCCGACGCCCGCGCCGCCATCCAGGCCACCGCCGAGGACCTCGTGACGCGCGTGCGCATCCGCGCCGAGGACCAGGGCGTCATCGAGGCCTTCATGCGCGAGTACGACCTCAGCTCCGAGGAGGGCGTGCTGCTGATGTGCGTCGCCGAGGCGCTGCTGCGCATCCCCGACCAGGCCACCGCCGACAAGCTCATCCGCGACAAGCTCGGCGACGCCGACTGGGACCGCCACGTGGGCGCGTCGGACTCGGTGCTGGTCAACGCCTCCACCTGGGGCCTGATGCTGACCGGCAAGATGGTCGGGCTGGCCGAGGAGACCCGCTCCAACGCGATCGGCGCCTTCCGCCGCCTGATCGGCCGCGCCGGCGAGCCCGTCATCCGCCTGGCCGTGCGCCAGGCGATGAAGATCATGGGCCACCAGTTCGTCATGGGCCGCACGATCGGCGAGGCGCTCGAGCGCAGCCGCAAGGGCGGCAACGCGGCCTACCGCTACAGCTTCGACATGCTCGGCGAGGGCGCGCTGACCAAGGCCGACGCCGCGCGCTACCTGCAGGCCTACCGCGACGCGATCGGCGCGATCGGTGCCTTCGCCCGCGACCGCGGCCTGCTCGGCGACGTGTTCGCCGCGCCCAGCATCTCGGTCAAGCTCTCCGCGCTGCACCCGCGCTACGAGCACGCCAAGCGCGCCCGCGTGATGGCCGAGCTGGCGCCCGCGGTGCTCGAGCTGGCCCGGCTGGCCAAGGCCCAGGGGATCGGCTTCACCATCGACGCCGAGGAGTCCGACCGCCTCGAGCTCAGCCTCGACGTGATCGCGCACGCCTACGCCGACCCGTCGCTGGCCGGCTGGGAGGGCTACGGCCTCGCGGTGCAGGCCTACCAGAAGCGCGCGCCCTACGTGATCGACTTCATCGTCGAGCTGGCCCGCCGCACCGGCCGCCGGATCCCGGTGCGCCTGGTCAAGGGCGCGTACTGGGACGCCGAGGTCAAGCGCGCCCAGGTCGAGGGCCTGGCCAGCTTCCCGGTGTTCACGCGCAAGCCGAACACCGACGTCAGCTACCTGGCCTGCGCGCGCCGCATGCTCGAGGCCAGCGACGCGCTGTACCCGATGTTCGCCACCCACAACGCGCACACGATCGCGGCCATCCACCACGCCGCGGGCCGCGTGCTGCCGCCGCGCGCGGCCGGCGCCGCGGGCCATCCCTTCGAGTTCCAGCGCCTGCACGGCATGGGCCAGGACCTCTACGACGAGGTCGTGCCCGCCGCGCGCCTGGGCGTGCCCTGCCGCGTGTACGCGCCGGTCGGCAGCCACGAGGACCTGCTGCCCTACCTCGTGCGCCGCCTGCTCGAGAACGGCGCCAACACCAGCTTCGTCAACCGCATCACCGACGACACGGTCAGCCCGGCCGAGCTCGTCACCGACCCCACCCTCGTCGTGGCCGCCTTCGCCTCGAAGGCCCACCCGAAGATCCCGCAGCCCGCCGACCTCTACGGCGCCGACAGGAAGAACTCCATGGGCGTGAACCTCGCCAACGACCTCGACCTGGCCGCCCTGGCCGAGCGCATGAACGCCCACGCCGGCCCCTGGACCGCGGGCCCGCTGGTCCCGGGCGCCGCGCGCGCCGACGGCGCCGGCATCGAGGTGCGCGACCCGGCCGACCGCCGCCGCGTGGTGGGCCGCTGGCACGCCGCCGACGCCGCCACCGTCGAGCGCGCGCTGGCGAACGCCCACGCCGCCCAGGACGACTGGGCGCGCCTGCCCGCCGCCTCGCGCGCCAAGCTGCTCGAGCACGCCGCCGACCTGCTCGAGCAGCGCATGCCCGAGTTCATGGCCCTGTGCACCCGCGAGGCCGGCAAGACGATCCCCGACGGCGTCGCGGAAGTCCGCGAGGCGGTCGACTTCTGCCGCTACTACGCCGTGCAGGCGCGCCGCCTGCTCGCGCACCCCGAGGCCCTGCCCGGCCCGACCGGCGAGTCCAACGCGCTGCACCTCGCGGGCCGCGGCCCGTTCGTGTGCATCAGCCCGTGGAACTTCCCGCTGGCGATCTTCATGGGCCAGGTCGTGGCCGCGCTGGTGGCCGGCAACACCGTCATCGCCAAGCCCGCCGAGCAGACCAACCTGGTCGCGCATGCCGCCACGAAGCTGCTGCACGAGGCCGGCGTGCCCGAGGCCGTGCTGCAGCTGCTGCCGGGCGATGGCGCCACGGTCGGCGCGGCGCTCACCCGCGACCCGCGCGTCGCCGGCGTGGCCTTCACCGGCTCCACCGAGACCGCGCGCCTGATCAACCGCACGATGGCCGCGCGCGACGCCGCGATCGGCGTGCTGATCGCCGAGACCGGCGGCCAGAACGCGATGATCGCCGACTCCTCGGCCCTGCCCGAGCAGCTGGTCAAGGACGCGATGAGCTCGGCCTTCGGCTCGGCCGGCCAGCGCTGCTCGGCCGCGCGCGTGCTGTTCGTGCAGGCCGACATCGCCGACAAGGTGGTGCACATGCTCGCCGGCGCGATGGACGAGCTGGTGGTCGGCGAGCCGCGCCTGCTCTCCACCGACATCGGCCCGGTGATCGACGACGACGCGCGCGGCATCCTGCTGGCGCACGCCGAGCGGATGGACCGCGAGGCCCGGCTGATCAAGGCCGCCGCGCTGCCCGAGGGCAGCGAGCACGGCACCTTCTTCGCGCCGCGCGCCTACGAGCTGCGCTCGCTCGACCAGCTGCAGCGCGAGGTGTTCGGCCCGGTGCTGCACGTGATCCGCTTCCACGGCGCCGACCTCGACAAGGTCATCGACCAGGTCAACGCCACCGGCTACGGCCTGACGCTGGGCATCCACTCGCGCATCGACGAGACCATCCAGCGCATCAGCACGCGGGTGAAGGCGGGCAACTGCTACGTCAACCGCAACATGATCGGCGCGGTCGTGGGCGTGCAGCCCTTCGGCGGCGAGGGCCTGTCGGGCACCGGCCCGAAGGCCGGCGGCCCGCACTACCTGCTGCGCTTCGTCACCGAGCGCACGCTGACCATCAACACCACCGCGGCCGGCGGCAACGCCAGCCTGCTGACCCTCGGCGACTGACCGCGGGCGTGGGCCGGGCGACCGGCCCGCCCTTCAGCCCGGCCGCGCCGCGCCCTCGAGCGCGGCGCGCGCCACCGGGTGCAGCACCACGCGGTCGCGGCCCTCGCGCTTGGCCTGGTACAGCGCCGCGTCCGCGGCCTCGATCAGGCTGGCCGGGGTGTCGGCCGGGGTCGGGACCAGCAGCTGCACGCCGATGCTCACCGTCAGCCGCGTCTGCTGGCCCCCGAACGCCACCGTGGCCGCGGCGATCGCGGCGCGCAGGCCCTCGAGCTGGTCGACCGCCTCGCGCGGGCTGCCGCCGGTGACCACCGCCACGAACTCCTCGCCGCCGTAGCGCACGACCAGGTCGGAGTCGCGGCGGAAGCGCGCGGCCAGCTGGTCGGCCACGGCGCGCAGCGCGGCGTCGCCGAAGGGATGCCCGAAGCGGTCGTTGACCTGCTTGAAGTGGTCGATGTCGATCACCGCCACCGCCAGCGTCAGCCGGTTGCGCGCGCACAGGTGCACCCGCGCGGCCAGCTCCAGGTCGAGGTGCATGCGGTTGTGCAGGCGCGTCAGCGGGTCGCGGCGGTTGGCCTCGCCGAGCCTGGCGTTGGCCTCGGCCAGCTTGCGGTTGACCCGGCGCAGCGACATCGCCCAGGCCAGCAGCAGCAGGCCGAGCGCGCCCGCGATCGCCAGCCCCCGCCAGAACAGGCGGTAGTCGAAGCCCTGCTCGAAGCGCACCGCCAGCCAGCGGTTGAGGATGGCCTGGGTGTCGGCCGGCGCCAGCGACGCCACCAGCCGCTGCATCAGCTTGCCCAGCACCGGGTCGCTGCGCCGGGTCGCGATCGCCGGCGTGGTGTCGACGCCGGTCCAGCCGGCGATCTTGAGGTCGACGATCGAGCTCGCCTGCATGGCCTGGCCCAGCCCGGCCATGTTGCCGAGCATCCCGTACAGCTCGCCGCTCTGGACCATGCCGAGGCCCTGCTCGTAGCTGTCGACCTCGACGAGCTGGATGCCGGGGTACTCCGCGCGCAGCATCGCCACGCTGGAGTAGCCGCGCAGCGCGCCCAGCGGACGGTCGAGCAGCTGGCCGATGCTGGTGACGTGCGGCGCGTCGGTGCGGGCGACGATCACGCCGGGGATGTCGAGGTAGGTGGCGGTGAAGTCCAGCCAGGCCCGGCGCTCCTCGGTCGGCGTGAGCACGGGCAGCAGGTCGCAGCCGCCCGCCTCGGCCAGGGCCAGCGTCTCCGCCCAGGTGGTGGTGGGCACCAGCTCGAGGCGCAGCCCGCCGCGGCGCGCGAGCAGGTCGAGCACGTCGGCGCCGATGCCCTCGTAGCGGCCGTCGGGGGTGATGCGCTCGAGCGGCGGCCAGGCCGGATCGACGCAGACGCGGATCGGGCCGCGCGCGTCGAGGTAGGCCTGCTCCTCGGCGCTCCAGCGCCAGGCGGTGTCGGCGTCGTCGTCCTCGCGGGCCTCCTCGGCCTCCTCGATCTCGACCTCGTCCTCCGCGGCCTCCTGCGCCAGCGGGTCGTCGCCGTCCTCGGCCGCGTCGTCGGCGCCGCGCGCGTCCTCCGCGCGCTCCTCGGCGGGCTCCAGCAGCAGGCCGGCCGGCGCGGCGGCGGCGCCCGCGGCGGCGGCGGCCAGCGCCAGCAGCAGGCCGGGCAGGAGGACGCGCGAGGCGGGGGCGACGGGCATGGCGGGAGTGTGCAGAACGCCGGGGCGCCGCGCCAGCGCCCGGGCGGGGCCGCGGCGCGGCGCCCGCGGGGCGCGATCCATGGCAGGCTATCCGCCCATCCCCGCCGAAGCCCCGCATGTACCTCGAGACCTACGGCCTGCGCGAGCCGCCGTTCTCGATCACCCCGGACCCGCGGTTCGTGTTCCTCTCGGAGCGCCACCGCGATGCGCTCGCGCACCTGCTCTACGGGATCTCCCAGGGCGGTGGCGGCGGCTTCGTGCAGCTCACCGGCGAGGTCGGCACGGGCAAGACCACGCTGTGCCGCCTGCTGCTCGAGCAGCTGCCCGAGACCACCCGGGTGGCGCTGGTGCTCAACCCCCACCTCAGCCCGGTGGAGCTGGTCGAGGCGGTCTGCGACGAGCTGCGGCTCGACGTCGAGGGGCGCCGCGGCAGCCTCAAGGCGCTGCTCGACGCGCTCAACGCCCACCTGCTCGACGCCTACGCCCAGGGCCTGCGCGTGGTGCTGCTGATCGACGAGGCGCAGGAGCTCTCGCGCGAGGCGCTCGAGCAGGTGCGCCTGCTGACCAACCTCGAGACGCCGACCCAGAAGCTGCTGCAGGTGGTGCTGCTGGGCCAGCCGGAGCTGCGCGAGCGGCTGCAGGCGCCCGAGCTGCGCCAGCTGGCCCAGCGGATCACCGCGCGCTTCCACCTCACCCCGCTCGACGAGGGCGAGTCCGAGGCCTACCTGCGGCACCGCTTCGCCGTCGCCGGCGGCGCGCGCTTCCCGTTCTCGCGGCTGGCGGTGAAGCGCCTGCACCGGCGCGCCGGCGGCGTCCCGCGCCTGCTCAACGTGATCGCCGAGCGCGCCCTGCTGGCCGGCTATGCCCGCGGCGAGGACCCGATCGGCGAGCGGCTGGTGGAGCGCGCCGCCGCCGAGACCCTGCCGGCGCGCCTGCGCTGGCTGCGGCGCGCGCCGCCGCGCGCGGCCTGGGTCGCGGCGGCCGGCCTGGCGCTCGTGCTGGCGATCCTCGCCGGGCTCCCGCGGGTGCGCGCGCCGGCCGACGCCAGCGCGGGGG
>JBHYGK010000008.1:0-70539 GCA_051859045.1 Lysobacteraceae bacterium
GGCGCCCCGGCCCGGCCCGGCGGCCGCGCAGGCCGCGCGGCCGGCCGCCCCCGCGACGCCCGACCCCGCCTCGGTGCTGGTGGCCCCGGCCGGCAGCGAGGGCGCCGCCGCCCCGGCCTCCAGCGGCCCGCGGGTGGTGTTCCGCACCGCCGCCCCCGGCGAGGCCCTGCCCGAGGTCCAGGCCCCGGCCGGCGCCCGGGTCATGCGCGGCGCGGTCTACACCTACGAGCGCGACGGCGTCACCCACTACACCAACGTCCGCCCGGCCGGCGGCGCCGACGCCCAGATGCTGTTCTCCTACGTCGAGAGCTGCTTCGCCTGCTCGGCCCGCCCGACGGTCGATTTCGGCACCCTGCGCCTCAACACCGAGGCCTACGCCGCCGAGGTCGCCGCCGCGGCCCGCGAGTTCGGGGTCGAGGAGGCCTTCGTGCGCGCGGTGATCCACGCCGAGTCGGCCTTCAACCCCCGGGCCCTGTCGCACAAGGGCGCGCAGGGCCTGATGCAGCTCATCCCCGCCACCGCCGAGCGCTTCGGCGTCAGCGACCCCTTCGAGCCGGCCCAGAACATCCGCGGCGGCGTGCAGTACCTGGCCTGGCTGCTGGAGCGCTTCGACGGCGACCACACCCTGGCCGCCGCCGGCTACAACGCCGGCGAGGGCGCCGTGGACCGCTTCGGCGGCGTCCCGCCCTACGAGGAGACCCAGCGCTACGTCGAGCGCGTGGGGGTGCTGACCCAGCGCTACCGGGGCGTGCTGGCCGGGGCCCCGGCCTCATCGGGCTGAATCGCGGGGGCCGCGGGCCGCCGTTGTGGCCCCAGTCAGCGTTCCGTTAAACTGCCACGTCCTCCGGGCCCGTCCCGCGAGCCGATTCCGTCATTCCGCACGTGCTATCCGGAGAGCCTCCATGGCGAACCAACAGGTCAATTCGGGCCGGCGCCGCCTGCTTACCGCCACCACCGCCGCCGTCGGCGCGCTGGGCGTGGCCGGCGCGGCGACCCCGTTCATCCGCTCGTTCCAGCCCAGCGCCCGCGCGCAGACGGCCGGCGCCCCGGTCACGGTGGACATCAGCCGGATCGACCAGGAGCCCGGCATGCGCATGATCGTGCAGTGGCGCGGCCAGCCGGTGTGGATCTACAAGCGCACCGCCGAGCAGCTCGCGGCGCTGCCGCAGCTCGACGGCCGCCTGACCGACCCGGCCTCCGACAACGCCGACCAGACCCCGGCCTTCGCCAAGAACGAGACCCGCGCGCTCAAGCCCGAGATCGCCGTGCTCGTCGGCATCTGCACCCACCTCGGCTGCTCGCCGTCGTTCGTGCCGGAGCTGCAGCCCCAGGCCTTCGACGCGGAGTGGCTGGGCGGCTTCTACTGCCCCTGCCACAACTCGCGCTTCGACCTCGCCGGCCGCGTCTTCAGCGGCGTCCCGGCCCCGTCGAACCTCAAGGTCCCGCCCTACCACTACGTCGACGACGCCACGATCGTGGTCGGCGTCGCGCCCGAGGAAGCCGCCTGATGACCACTCTCGTCGATCGCGCCGTGACCGGCCTCACCGGCTGGGTCAATGATCGCGCCCCCGGCCTCAAGGGCGCCTACGACAAGCACGTCGGCCAGTACTACGCGCCGAAGAACTTCAACGTCTGGTACTACTTCGGCTCGCTGGCGATGCTGGTGCTGGTCAACCAGATCGTCACCGGCATCTTCCTGACGATGCACTACAAGCCGGACGCCTCGCTCAACGAGTTCGGCATCCCGGTGGCGTTCTGGAGCGTCGAGTACATCATGCGCGACGTCGCCGGCGGCGCGCTGATCCGCTACATGCACTCCACGGGCGCCTCGCTGTTCTTCGTGGTCGTGTACCTGCACATGTTCCGCGGCCTCGTGTACGGCTCCTACCAGAAGCCGCGCGAGCTGGTCTGGGTGCTGGGCGTGCTGATCTTCCTGGTGCTGATGGCCGAGGCCTTCATGGGCTACGTGCTGCCCTGGGGCCAGATGTCGTACTGGGGCGCGCAGGTGATCATCAACCTGTTCGGCACCATCCCCTTCATCGGCCCCGAGCTCACCGAGTGGATCCGCGGCGACTACCTGGTCTCCGACGCCACCCTCAACCGCTTCTTCGCGCTGCACGTCATCGCGCTGCCGCTGGTGATCCTGCTGCTGGTGGTGCTGCACCTCGGCGCCCTGCACGAGGTCGGCTCCAACAACCCCGACGGCGTCGACATCAAGAAGAAGAAGGGCGAGGACGGCAAGCCGCTCGACGGCATCCCGTTCCACCCCTACTACACGGTCAAGGACCTGTTCGGCGCGTCGTTCTTCCTGATGATCGCGGCGTTCATCGTGTTCTTCACCCCGACCTTCGGCGGCCTGTTCCTGGAGTGGGACAACTTCGCCGCGGCCGACCCGCTGGTGACCCCGGCGCACATCAAGCCGGTGTGGTACTTCACCGCCTACTACGCGATGCTGCGCGCCATCCCGAGCCCGCTGTTCGGCGTGATGGTGATGGGCGGCGCGGTGCTGATCCTGTTCCTGCTGCCCTGGCTCGACCGCAGCCCGGTCAAGTCGATCCGCTTCCGCCCGCTGCTGCACAAGCTGATCATCGCCGCCTTCGTCGTCGGCTTCCTGGTGCTGATGTGGTTGGGCCTGCAGTCGGGCTCCGAGAACCAGACCAGGCTCGCGCGCGCGCTGACCGGGTTCTACTTCGCCTTCTTCATCTTCATGCCCTTCTGGAGCCGGTGGGGCACCTTCAAGACCGTCCCTGAGCGGGTGCCCTCGCATGACTAAGCGTCTCTTCGCCCTCCTGCTCGCCTTCGCCCCGGGCATGTCGCTCGCCGCCGGCGAGGTCCACCTCGAGTCCTCCGGCGTGAACCTCGGCGACGAGGCCTCGCTGCAGCGCGGCGCCGCCCTGTACGCGAACTACTGCTCGGGCTGCCACTCGCTGGCCATGAGCCGCTACTCGCGCGTGGCCGCCGACCTCAACCTCACCGAGGAGCAGGTCCAGGCCAACCTCAACTTCGCCGGCACCCAGTTCGGCGGGCTGCAGACGATCGCGATGGAGCGCGGCGACGCCCAGGCCTGGTTCGGCAAGACCCCGCCGGACCTGTCGCTGGCCGCGCGCCGCCTGCACGGCGGCGCCGACTACATCTACACCTTCCTCAAGGGCTACTACGCCGACGAGAACCGCCCGACCGGCTGGAACAACACGGTCATGGCGAACACCTCGATGCCGCACGTCCTCTGGGACCTGCAGGGCGTGCAGGCCCCGGTGTTCGGCACCTCGCCGGGCCCGGGCCAGCCGGCGCCGGTCGAGCGCCTCGAGCCGAAGGCCGAGGGCCGCCTCAGCCCTGAGCAGTACGACCGCGTCGCCCGCGACATCTCGGCCTACCTGACCTACGTCGCCGAGCCGGCCGGCCTCGACCGCGAGCGCTACGGCCTGTGGGTGGTGCTGTTCCTGGCCGGCTTCACCTTCCTGGCCTGGCTGCTGAAGACCGAGTACTGGAACGACGTCCACTGAGGTCGTCCCGGCACCCGCTCCAGCGCACGAGGCCGCCTCCGGGCGGCCTCGTCGCATCCGCGCCCGGCCGCCGTCCGGGCCGCGGGCCCCGTGCGGTTCCCGCCCCCGGCGTTTTCGGCTAGGGTTCAGGATTCGACGACCGCCGGCGGGGAGCCGGTGGTGCCCGGGGACCGGCCGGCTGCCGGTCAGGAGACAAGCTCGATGGCTGCAAGTCCGCGTCTTCGCAATGCCCTGACCCTGTTCTCGTCCCTCGACTGCGTGGTCTGCCACCGGGTGCGCCTGGTGCTCGCGGCCAAGGGCGTCAGCTTCGACCTCGTGCCGGTCGATCCCAACCAGCCGCCCGAGGACCTCGTCGACCTCAACCCCTACCACTCGGTGCCGACCCTGGTCGACCGCGACCTGGTGCTGTACGCCGCCACGGTGGTCACCGAGTACCTCGACGAGCGCTACCCGCATCCCCCGCTGATGCCGGTCGAGCCCGCCGCCCGCGCGCGCCTGCGCCTGGCCATGCTGCGCATCGAGCACGACTGGGTGCCGCACATCCAGGCCGTGCAGCACGGCACCAAGGTCCAGGCCGAGGCCGGCCGCAAGCGCCTGCGCGAGCTGCTGGTCGCGGCGCTGCCGCTGTTCAAGGTCAGCAAGTTCTTCCTCAACCCCGAGATGAGCCTGGCCGACTGCGCGATGGCCCCGATCATCTGGCGCCTGCCGGCGCTGGGCGTGGCCCTCCCCAAGGAGGCCAAGCCGATCGAGGACTACGGCATGCGGATCTTCCGCAACCCCGGCTTCCTGCGCAGCCTTACCCCCGAGGAGCGGGCCCTGCGGCCCGACCTCGGCCCCGACGTCCGCTGACGCCGCCCCCACCCGGATCCACGCCCCGATGAGCCCCGATGCACCGCCCATGACGTCCAACCGCCCGTACCTGCTGCGGGCGCTGTACGAGTGGATCTCCGACAACGGGCTCACCCCGCACATGCTGGTGGACGCCACGCGTCCGGGCGTGCAGGTGCCGCCGCAGACCGTGAAGGACGGGCGCGTGGTGCTCAACATCGCCGCCCGCGCGGTGTCCCAGCTCGACCTCGGCAACCGCGACGTGCGCTTCCTGGCCCGCTTCGGCGGCGTCTCGCAGGCGGTCGTCGTGCCGATCGCCGCGGTCGAGGCGATCTACGCCCAGGAGACGGGGCAGGGCATGGCCCTGCCCGACGATGGCGCGCCCGAGGCGCCCGAGCGCGAGGACGAGGCCGGCCCCGGGCCGGACGAGCCGCCGAAGCGCGGCGGCCACCTGCGCGTCATCAAGTAGCCGGGCCGTCCAGGCCGGCCGGCCCCGCCGGGGCCGGGCCCGCCAGCGAGCGCAGGCGTTCGCCGACCATCACGATGCGGCCGCGCAGGCGGTCGTCGCCCCGCCGCGAGTAATCGAAGCGGTAGGCGCGCTCCAGCGCGAGCCGGCCGTCGGGCTCGCGCACGATCCGCAGGCCGGTGAGCTGCACGCTGCCGTCGAGCCACTGCACGCCGGCGGCCTCGCAGGCGGCGACGCCGTGGCGGACGGCGGCTTCGGCGGCCGCGCGGTGCGACCACCAGGCCCAGGCGAGCACGCCGGTGCCGATCAGGAACAGCAAGGAGGAGGTCTGCATGGGGACGCAGTCTGGGGACGCGCCCCGCCGCCGGCAAGGGCGCGCTCTGGCCCCGATGCCGCGGGCGGCGCGGGCTAGGCAGGCACGCGCGGCTTGTCCAAGATACGCTGGCCGGCCCACGCCCGGCGATGACAGGGGTGTTCGATGAAACTGGTGTTCTCCAACAACGAGCATCCGCAGCTGCTGCTGGGTGCGGGCGCGAACCGCATCGGCTCGGCCGCCGACGGCGCCGCGGTGATCGCGCGCGAGGACATGCCCGCGCTGGCCTACGAGGTGGTCCTCGGCGGCACCGGCGTGCAGCTGCGCGTGCCCACCGGCGGCGTGGTCGAGGTGAACGGCCGGGCCGTGCAGGGCGCGATCGCGCTGCGCGACGGCGACCGCATCGGCGCCGCCGGCGTCGAGGCGAAGCTGGTCGCGATGGACGTCGCGCGGGGCGTCGCCGGCCAGGCCGAGGGCGAGGAGGACGACGGCGCCACCCGCGTGCGCAGCGCGCTGCCGCGCTTCGTGCTGCGCGGCGTGTCGGGCCCGGTGTTCGGCAAGGTCTTCCCGCTGGTCGCGCCGACGGTGATCGGCCGCGCGCCGGAGTGCGACATCACCATCAACGCCGACGAGATCTCACGCCGCCACGTGCAGCTGCGCCCGCTCGCGGACTCGGTCGCGGTCGAGGACCTCGGCTCGTCCAACGGCACCTTCGTCGACGGCAAGCGCGTGCAGCAGGGCTTCCTGGGCCCGGGCGCCGAGCTGCGCCTGGACACCGTGCGCTTCGTGCTGGTCGCGCCGGGCACCGAGCTCTCGGGGCTGCGCCCGGCGATCGAGGAGCCCGTCGAGCGCGGCTCCGGCCTGGCCTGGTTCGGCGTCGCGGTCGTGGTGGCGGTGCTGGCCGCCGCGGCCTGGTTCGGCTTCGGCGCCTGAGGCCGCCGCGCCCGCCCGGGGCGGCGCCCGCCGGCGCCGCCTGCGCTCAGCCCTCGCCGGGCGGCGGGCCCATCCGCAGCGAATAGTCCACCGCGCGCACGTGCTTGGTCAGCGCGCCGACCGACACGCAGTCCACGCCGATCGCGGCCACCGCGCGGGCGCGGGCGAGGTCGAGCCCGCCCGACACCTCCAGCGGCGTGCGCCCGCGCGCCATCGCCACCGCCTCGGCCAGCATCGCGTCGTCGAACTCGTCGACGAGGATGCGGGTGGGCGCGCAGTCCAGGGCCTCGGCCAGCTCGGCCAGGGTCTCGACCTCGACGATCAGCGGCGCGCCCGGGTGCAGGGCGCGCGCGCGCGCGGCCGCCGCGTGGATCGAGCCGGCGGCGTGGATGTGGTTCTCCTTGAGCATCACCGCGTCGTGCAGGCCCATCCGGTGGTTGTGCCCGCCGCCCGCGCGGACCGCGTACTTCTGCGCGTGGCGCAGGCCGGGCAGGGTCTTGCGGGTGTCGAGCACGCGCGTGGGCGTGCCCGCCAGCGCGTCGACCCAGGCGCGCACCACCGTGGCGGTGCCCGAGAGGGTCTGCAGGAAGTTCAGCGCGCTGCGCTCGGCGCTGACGATGGCGCGCGCGCGGGCCTCGATGGTGCAGGCGATGTCGCCGGCCACCAGGCGCGCGCCCTCGGCGTGGCGCCAGTGGATGCGCGCGCCGGGGTCGAGCGCGCGCAGGCAGGCGTCGAACCAGGGCGCGCCGGCGAGCACCGCGGCGGGCTCCTTGCAGCGCACGTGGGCGACGGCCGGGCCGTCGGGCAGCAGCTCGGCCGTGAGGTCGCGGCGGACGCCGCCGGCGTCGCCGAGGTCCTCGTCGAGCGCGCGCGCCGCGTCGGCGGCGACCCGCGCCGGGTCCGGCGGGGCGAGCATCCGGCTCAGGCCGGGAAGTCGGCGACCTGCGCGGTCGCGATGGCCTCGTCGGCGAGCAGCACCGGGATGCCCTCGTCGATGCGGTAGGCGCGCTTGCGGTCGCGGGTGATCAGGCCCGAGGACAGGGCCTGGGCCTGCGCCGAGCCGTCGGCCCGGACCACGCCGCCGGCGGCGACGGCGCGGTTGAGCGCGTCGAGCTCGCGGGCCGAGAGCAGGGCGAGCGGCTGCCGGGTGACCGGGCAGGCGAGGAGGTCGAGCAGGCGGCGGTCCATGGGCGGGGTCCGGTCGGAGAGGGGCGCGGGGCGGTGATTCGGTCCCGGCGATGCGACTAGAATAGGGTTTTGACCGGGCACCCGCCAATGCGCCAGAGCGAAGACGCGCCCCTCGTGGGGCTTGTGATGGGGTCGCGCTCCGACTGGGAGACGATGCAGCACGCCGCCGAGAAGCTGGCGCTGCTGGGCATCCCGCACGAGGTCGAGGTGGTCTCCGCGCACCGCACGCCCGACAAGCTCTTTGCCTACGCCGAGGCGGCCGAGGGCCGCGGCCTGCGCGCGATCATCGCCGGCGCCGGCGGCGCGGCCCACCTGCCGGGCATGCTCGCGGCCAAGACCGCGCTGCCGGTGCTGGGCGTGCCGGTGCAGTCCAAGGCGCTCAGCGGCCTCGACTCGCTGTACTCGATCGTGCAGATGCCCGCCGGCATCCCGGTGGCGACGTTCGCGATCGGCGTCGCCGGCGCGGCCAACGCCGGCCTGTTCGCCGGCGCCCTGCTGGCCGCCACCCACCCGGCCATCGCCGCGGCGCTCGCGGCCTTCCGCGCGCGGCAGACCGCCGACGTGCTGGCCCATCCGGACCCGAGGCTCCCGTGACCACGCTCGGCATCCTCGGTGGCGGACAGCTGGCGCGGATGCTCGCGCTGGCCGGCGCGCCGCTCGGCCTGCGCTTCCTGGTCATGGACTCCGCCGACGAGGCCTGCGCGGCGCAGTTCGTGCCCCAGCTCAAGGCCGACTACCGCGACGAGGCCGCGCTGGCGGAGTTCGCCGCGCGCGTCGACGTGGCCACCTTCGACTTCGAGAACGTGCCGGCCGAGAGCGCCGAGTGGCTGGCCGCGCGCATCCCGGTGCACCCGGGCCCGCGCGCGCTGGCGGTCGCCCAGGACCGGCTGGCCGAGAAGACCCTGTTCCGCGAGCTGGGCCTCGGCGTGCCGCCCTTCGCCGACGTCGCCGACCGCGCGGGGCTCGACGCCGCCATCGCCGCGATCGGCGCGCCCTGCATCCTCAAGACCCGGCGCCTGGGCTACGACGGCAAGGGCCAGTTCCGCCTGCGCAGCGCGGCCGACGCCGACGCGGCCTGGGCCGCGCTGGGCGGCCAGGCCGCGCGCGTGGGGCTGATCCTCGAGGGCTTCGTGCGCTTCCAGCGCGAGCTGTCGGTGGTGGCCGTGCGCTCGCGCGACGGCGAGGTGCGGGCCTGGCCGCTGACCGAGAACTGGCACGTCGACGGCGTGCTCTCCGCCAGCCTCGCCCCGGCCCGCGTGGCGCCCGCGCTGCAGGCGCTCGCGCTGGCCCAGGCCACGCGCGTGGCCGAGGCGCTCGACTACGTCGGCGTGTTCGCGCTGGAGCTGTTCGAGGTGGACGGCGCGCTGCTGGCCAACGAGATGGCCCCGCGCGTGCACAACTCCGGCCACTGGACGATCGAGGGCGCCGAGACCTCGCAGTTCGAGAACCACCTGCGCGCGGTGCTGGGCCTGCCGCTGGGCAGCACCGCGGCGCGCGGCGCCAGCGCGATGCTCAACTGGATCGGCGCGCTGCCCGAGGCCGCGGCGGTGCTGCGCGATCCGCAGGGCCACTGGCACGACTACGGCAAGACCCCACGCGAGGGCCGCAAGGTCGGCCACGCCACGCTGCGCGCGGACGACGCCGCGACGCTGGCCGAGGCGCTGGCGCGGGTCGGCGACGCGCTGGGCCGCGAGGCCCAGGTGGCGCCGGTGCTGGCGCGGCTGCGCGAGGGCTGACGCCCGCGCGGGCCGCGGCGCCCGGGGGCCGCAAACGACGACGCCCGCCGTGAGGCGGGCGTCGTGCGTGGCGGGGGGCTGCGGCGAGGCTCAGGCCAGGCGCGCGGCCACCGCGTTCCAGTCGACCAGGTTCCAGAACGCCTCGACGTACTTGGCGCGGGCGTTGCGGTAGTCGACGTAGTAGGCGTGCTCCCACACGTCGCAGGTCAGCAGCGGGGTGTCCGCGCCGGTCAGCGGGGTGGCGGCGTTGGGGGTGCTGACCAGCGCCAGCGAACCGTCCGGGCGCTGCACCAGCCACGCCCAGCCCGAGCCGAAGGTGGTCAGCGCGGTCTGGGTGAACTGGTCCTTGAAGGCCTGGAAGCTGCCGAAGGCCTTGTCGATGGCCTCGGCCAGCGCCCCGGTCGGCGCGCCGCCGGCGTTGGGCGCCAGGCAGTTCCAGTAGAAGGTGTGGTTCCAGACCTGCGCGGCGTTGTTGAACATGCCGCCCTGGGACTTGCGCACGATGTCCTCGAGCGACATCGCCTCGAACTCGGTGCCCGGGATGAGCTTGTTGAGGTTGTCGACGTAGAGCTGGTGGTGCTTGCCGTAGTGGAAGTCGATGGTCTCGGCCGAGATGTGCGGCGCGAGGGCGTCGCGCGCGTAGGGCAGGGCGGGCAGTTCGATCGCCATGGCTGGCTCCTGGGAAGTGGATGGGGGGAAGCCGCGGACGGGGCCGCGAGGCCGTAGAATGGTAGCCCATTCCCCCACCCCTCCGACCCTCCCCGACGGGTCGCGGAGCCTTCGCATGAGCATCACGCAGCGCCTCGAGTCCCTGGTCAACGGCCACCCCATCGTCCTCGTCATGAAGGGCACGCCGACCTTCCCGATGTGCGGCTTCTCCAGCCGCACCGTGCAGGCGCTGAAGGCCTGCGGCGCCCAGTTCCACGCGGTGAACGTGCTCGAGGACCCCGAGCTGCGCGCGAACCTGCCGCGCTTCTCGAACTGGCCGACCTTCCCGCAGCTCTTCATCCACGGCGAGCTGATCGGCGGCTGCGACATCACCGAGGAGCTGCACGCCTCCGGCGAGCTCGCGCGCCTGGTGGCCGAGGCCGGCAAGGCGTGAGCGAGGCCGCCGCCGCCGGGCGCGCGCCCGACCCGGTGCCCGCGCTGGTGCCGGGCAGCCTCGAGGGCCGGGTGATCCTGGTCACCGGCGCGGCCGGCGGCCTGGGCGGCGAGTCGGCGCTCGCCTGCGCGCGCGCTGGCGCCAGCGTGGTCCTGCTCGGCCACCGCCAGCCCAAGCTGGCCAAGGTCTACGACGCCATCGCCAAGGTCGGGCCCACGCCCGCGATGTATCCGCTCGACCTCGCGGGCGCCGGTCCCGGCGACTACGAGGCGATGTGCGACCGCATCGTGGCCGAGTTCGGCCAGCTCGACGGCATCCTCCACTGCGGCGCGGCCTTCGCCGGGCTCGCCCCGCTCGAGGTCACCGAGCCCGACGCGTTCCTGCTGCAGCTGCACGCCAACCTCGCCGCGCCCTGGCTGCTGACCCAGGCCTGCCTGCCGGCGCTGCGCGCGCGGCCGGACGCCGCGGTGGTGTTCGTGCTGGACGATCCGGCCCGCTCCGAGCGCGCCTACTGGGGCGCCTACGGCATCGCCAAGGCCGGCCTGCGCAGCCTGCTCGCGATCGCCCACGCCGAGACCGAGCGCTCCAGCGTCCGCCTCTCGGGCCTCGAGCCGGGCCCGATGCGCACGTCGATCCGCGCGCGCGCCTACGTCGAGGAGGCCGCCACCGGCGTCATCCCGCCGGCCGCCTACGCCCCGGCCTGCGTGCACCTGCTCTCGGCCGCGGGCGCCGCCCGGCGCGGCACGGTCTGGGCCCCGCGCCCCGACCCCGCCGCGCTCGCGCCCACCCCCGCGCCGCCCCCGGCCCCGGCCTTCCCGAGGATCCTGACGTGACCATCGCCGCCGCCGCCCTGCTGCTGTTCCTGATCCTCGACCCGCTGGGCAACATCCCGATCTTCCTGAGCCTTCTCAAGCCGCTGCCGCCGCACCGCCGGCGCATCGTGCTGGCCCGCGAGCTGCTGATCGCGCTCGGCGTGCTGTTCGTGTTCCTGCTCGCCGGCGGCTACGTGCTGGAGGTGATGCACCTGCGCCAGGAGTCGATCGCGATCGCCGGCGGCATCGTGCTGTTCCTGATCGGCCTGCGGATGATCTTCCCGGTGCCCGAGGGCATCTTCGGCGAGACCCCGGAGGGCGAGCCCTTCATCGTGCCGATGGCGATCCCGCTGGTGGCCGGCCCCTCGGGCATGGCCGCGGTGATGCTGATGGCCAACAAGGACCCGGGCCGGATCATGGACTGGTCGATCGCGCTGCTGATCGCCTGGGGCGCCACGGCGGTGATCCTGTTCTCGGCGTTCTCGCTGTACAAGGTGCTCGGCCGGCGCGCGCTGGTGGCGCTGGAGCGCCTGATGGGCATGCTGCTGATCGCGCTCTCGGTGCAGATGATGCTCGACGGCATCTCGACCTACCTGGCCGGCCACGCCGCGACCGCCGCCGCGGCCGCCGCCGTCGCGGGCTGAGCCCGCGCCGCGCTGACACGGCGCGGTGACCTCCGCGTCATCGCGCCGACACGCCCCCCGCCGAGCATCCGCGCCAACCGCCCGGGGTGGTCCCGGGCCTGGGGGTGCCCGGTGATCGACGTCGCGCAACGCTTCTACGCCCGTTTCCCGCGCCTGGCCGGCGGCCGCGCCCGCAGCGCCAGCCTCCCGGTGGTCGAACTGCTGCGGCGGATCACCGCCGAGGCCGAGCTCAACGCCCTGCTCGACCGCCTCGGCGAGGCCCGCGGCCTGGACTTCGTCGGCGACGCGCTGCGCCAGCTCGGCGTGCGCTACACGATGGCCCCCACCGACCTCGCCCACCTGCCCAGCGAGGGCCGCTGCGTCGTGGTGGCCAACCATCCGCTCGGCGCGGTCGACGCCCTGGCCCTGCTGCACCTGGTCGGGCAGGTGCGCCGCGACGTGCGCATCCTCGCCAACGACGTGCTGATGCAGCTCGCCCCGCTCAGCGAGCTGCTGCTGCCCTGCGACGTGTTCGCCGGCGGCGGCGCCGGCCGGGCCGGCCTGCGCGAGGCGTTCCGCGCGCTGGAGCGCGAGGAGATGCTGCTGGTGTTCCCGGCCGGCGAGGTCAGCCGGATCCGCCCCGAGGGCGTGCGCGACGGCCGCTGGAGCCCCGGCTTCCTGCGCTTCGCCCGCCGCGCCGGCGCCCCGGTGGTGCCGGTGCACATCGGCGCGCGCAACTCCGCCGCGTTCTATGGCGCCTCGATGCTGGCCAAGCCGCTGGCCACGCTGATGCTGCCGCGCGAGATGCTCGACGCGGCGCGGCCGCTGACCTTCACCATCGGCGCGCCGGTCGCGCCCGCCGCGCTCGCGCTGCCGGGCCGCAGCGAGGCCCAGGTCGCCCAGCGCATGCGCGCGCACGTCTACCGCCTGGCCCGCAGGCAGCCGCCGGTGTTCGCGACCTCGGCCGCGATCGCGCACCCGGAGCCGCCCGGGGCGGTGCGCCGCGCGCTCGCCGCCGGCGAGGTGCTCGGCCAGACCCGCGAGGGCAAGCGGATCGTGCTGCTCGACGCCGGCCCGGGCGATCCCGCGTTGCGCGAGATCGGCCGACTGCGCGAGCTCGCCTTCCGGCGGGTGGGGGAGGGCACCGGCCTGCCGCGCGACCTCGACCGCCACGACCCGCACTACCGCCACCTGGTGCTCTGGGACGACCAGGCGCTGGAGATCGTCGGCGCCTACCGGCTGGGCGACGCCGCCCGGCTGCTGCCCTCGCAGGGCGTGGCGGGGCTCTATACGGCCAGCCTGTTCGATTTCGCGCCCGGCGCCGAGGCCTGGCTCGGCCAGGCGGTCGAGCTCGGCCGCAGCTTCGTGCATCCGCGGCACTGGGGCAGCCGCAGCCTCGACATGCTCTGGCAGGGGATCGGCGCCTTCCTGCGCGCCCGGCCGGACGCCCGCTACGCCTTCGGCCCGGTCAGCCTGTCGGCCGACCTGCCCGAGCGCGCCCGCGGCTGGATCGTCGAGGTGCACCGCCAGGTGTTCGGCGATCCGGACCTGCTCGCGGTGGCCAGGAACCCCTGGCGCGCCCCTCCGGCGCTGGCCGACGAGGTGCGCCGGGCGATCGACGGGCTGGCGCCGGCCGAGGCGCTGCAGTGCCTGAAGCGCGTCCTGGCCGAAGAAGGCGTCACGTTGCCGACGCTTTACAAGCAGTACGTGGATCTCGTCGAGCCCGACGGGGTCCGTTTCCTGGCCTTCGGGGTGGATCCGGCCTTCGGCCACTGCATCGACGGGCTGGTCCGGCTCGACCTGACCCGCCTGAAGCCGGCCAAGCGCGCGCGCTACCTCGGCGCGTCCGCGGGGGCGTCCAGCGCCGCCGCGTGACACCCGTCGGGCGGATGTCATGCGCCTGTCATCGGGGCCGGCTAGCGTGTTAACCTAGCGTTAACCCCTCCGCGTCGACGCCATAGGCGGCAGGGGACCTGGGGAGACACCCAAGCCACACGAGACGCGGCACGGCGCCGCGAAGGGACTCCTGCGGCAGGGCGCTGCAGTCACCACCACTTTGGCAATCAATCCAAGGGCAACCACCATGATGAATTCCAAGCAGGTCCGCCTGTCGCGCCTGACGCTCGGCCTGATGGTCGCGCTCGCCGCGGCCCCCGCCTTCGCGCAGACCACCTCCGCCGCCCTCGGCGGTCGCGTCGTCGGCGTCGATGGCCAGCCGGTCGCCGGCGCCGTCGTCACCATCGTCCACGAGGACTCGGGCACCACGTCCCGCGCCACGACCGATGCCGACGGCCGCTACGTCGCCCGCGGCCTGCGCGTCGGTGGTCCGTTCACCGTCAACGTGCAGAGCGCGGTCGGCACCTCCTCGCAGGAAGGCGTGTACCTCCGCCTCGGCGAGACCACCTCGCTGGCCTCGACCGTCGGCGAAGCCGTCGACCTCGACGCCGTCACCGTGACCGCCTCGTCCACCCCGACCGTGTTCTCGCCGGACGCGATGGGCGCCAGCACCCAGATCGACCGCGAGCAGATCGAGGGCTTCGCCTCGATCCAGCGCAGCCTGCAGGACTACGCGCGCCTCGATCCGCGCGTGTCGCAGACCGACAAGGAGCGCGGCGAGATCTCCGTCGCCGGCCAGAACAGCCGCTTCAACTCCATCACCATCGATGGCGTGAACATCTCCGACTCGTTCGGCCTGGAGGCCAACAACCTCCCGACCAACCGCCAGCCGATCTCGATCGACGCGATCGAGCAGGTCCAGGTCAACATCTCCAACGTCGACGTCGCCCAGCGCGGCTACACCGGCGCCAACATCAACGCCGTCACCAAGTCGGGCACCAACGAGTTCTCGGGCTCGGCCTACTACGTCTGGCGCGACGACAACCTGTCCGGCCAGCGCTACAACGCCACGTCCGACAGCTACTTCGACCCGTCGCCGAGCGAGGACCAGACCACCGGCTTCACGCTCGGCGGCCCGCTGGTCCGCGACCGCCTGTTCTTCTTCGTGAACTACGAGGACTCGTCCTCGACCCGCATCGGCAACGACTTCGTGCCGCTGGGCAGCAACGGCAACCAGGTGTTCATCACCCCGGCCGACATCACCGCCGCGCAGAACCTCGCCCGCACCCTGTACGGCATCGAGATCGGTGGCGTCGAGGCGCCGTCGACCGCCGAGCAGACCACCGAGGAAATGCTGGTCAAGCTCGACTGGACGATCTCCGACGCGCACCGCGCCAGCCTGCGCTACAACAAGACCGAGGAGCTGAACCCGGTCTTCCCGGGCTTCGGCACCCGCAACCTGTCCACCAGCTCGCACTGGTACGACCAGGGCAAGACCGTCGAGGCCGTCGTCGGCCAGCTGTTCTCCGACTGGTCCGACACCTTCTCGACCGAGCTGCGCGTGCAGCGCCGCGAGTACGACTCGGTGCCCGACAACGCCTCGTTCCTGCCGCAGGTCGACATCCGCTTCACCGGCGGCACCCCGCCGGCGGGCGTGCTCGGCGGCACCCGCGTGCTGCGCTTCGGCACCGAGCGTTCGCGCCACCTGAACGTGCTGCGCACCGTCACCGACGAGATCTTCGCGGCCGGCAACCTCTACCTCGGCGACCACGAGCTGAAGGTCGGCTTCGACTACGCCACCAACGACGTCTACAACGCCTTCCTGCAGGACACCCGCGGCAACTACACCTTCGGCTGCCTGCTGGCCTCGCAGTGCACCACCTCGTTCGAGGCCGGTCGCCCGATCTCCTACCAGGTCCAGGTGCCGCGCCCCGGCCAGACGCTCGACAACGGCATCGCGCAGTGGGACCTCGGCAACATCGGCGTGTTCGTGCAGGACACCTGGGCGGTCAACTACAACCTGACCATCGTCGCGGGCCTGCGCTATGACCGCACCCAGATGCCGGACTCCCCGCTGCGCAACGCCGCCGCGGTCGCCGCCTTCGGCCTCGACAACTCCCAGACCCTCGATGGCAAGGGCCTGCTGCAGCCGCGCCTCGGCGTGAACTACACCTTCGACACCGAGCGCTCCACGCAGCTGCGTGGCGGCATCGGCCTGTTCGAGGGCAGCGCCGCCAACGTCTGGCTGTCGAACCCGTACTCCAACACCGGCATCGCCACCGCCGTCATCGGCTGCGGCATCTCGGGCTTCGCCGCCTGCCCGACCACCGGCACCGGCATCTTCAGCCCGAACCCGAACACCCAGCCGACCAGCTTCGCGGGCGCCATCCCGGCCTCGAACGTCGACTTCCTCTCCAGCGACCTGCGCCAGCCGGCCGTGTGGAAGGCGAACATCGCGTTCGACCACGAGACCCCGTTCTTCGGCGCCATCTTCAGCGCCGAGCTGCTGTTCACCGAGGTCGAGCACGGCGTCTACTACCGCCACCTCAACCTGGGCAACGCGACCGACATCGGCGTCGACGGCCGCGAGCTGTTCTGGAACGCGTCGGGCTTCAACCCGAACTGCTGGGCCGCGAACGGCAACACCGTCAGCACCGGCGGCTGCGCCGTGCAGGCGAAGGCCGGCCGCAACGTCAACTTCAACAACGTCCTGCTGGCCGAGCGCACCGGCCGCGGCGGCGGCGAGAACCTGACCCTGTCCCTGTCGCGCCCGCGCGGCGAGGACGGCTGGAACTGGTCGGTGGCCTACAACTACTCGCAGGCCACGGAAGTGAGCCCGCTGACCTCGTCGGTGGCCAACTCCAACTTCAACGGCCGCTCCACGTTCAACCCGAACGAGGAAGTCGAGGGCGTCTCGCCCTACGTGGTCCGTGACCGGTTCGTCGCCACCCTCGGCTGGTCGCACGACTTCTTCGGCGACTACGCCACCGAGTTCGGCCTGCTCTACGAAGGCCGCTCGGGCAAGCCGTACTCGTGGACCTTCGCCAACGACATGAACGGCGACGGCGTGTCGGGCAACGACCTGCTGTACATCCCGGTGTTCGGCGCGGACCAGGTGGTCTTCCGCGGCGGCGCGGCCGAAGAGGCCCGCTTCTGGGAGATCGTCAACGCCGAGGGCCTGTCGGGCTACCAGGGCCAGGCGGTGGGCCGCAATTCCGAGCGCGCCGGCTGGACCAACAACTTCGACCTGCGCGTCCGCCAGGAGCTCCCGGGCTTCATGGAGGGCCACAACGCCGAGGTCGTGCTCGACATCCTCAACGTCGGCAACCTGATCAACAAGGAGTGGGGCCGCATCGAGGAGATCGGCTTCCAGGCGGGTGGCGGCCAGGCCCGCAGCTTCGTCAACTACGTCGGCCTCGACGCCCAGGGCCGCTACGTGTACAGCCTGAGCGACGTCGAGCAGCCCTTCGTCCGCCAGAACCGCGGCGAGTCGCAGTGGGCCGCCCAGCTGACCCTGCGCTACCGCTTCTGATCGACCGGGGCCTCGCGCCTCCGCGACAACCGTTTGTGCGACACTTCGAGGGGCCGGCTCACGCCGGCCCCTCTTTTTTTTTGGGGAGCCTGCAAGGCGCGGCTCCCCGGTCCGGAGGCACGGGTCGCGGGTCGCGGCGGTGCTACATTCCCGGCGTTCGACACATGAATGAGCCGACCCGCATGAGCACCGAGCCCAGCCTGATCCCGCCCGTCCCGGGCACCCGCCTGCCGACCGTCAACGCCCGCATCTCCCCGCGCGGCGGCCTCGACGTGCTTTCGCGCGAGGAAGTCGCGCGCCTGCGCGACGCCACCGCCGGCGGCCTGCACGAACTCCTGCGCCGCTGCACCCTCGCGGTGCTCACCAGCGGCAGCGACTCCGACGATCCGCGCGCCGCGCGCGAGCTCTACCCCGACTACGACATCCAGGTGCTGCAGCAGGACCGCGGCATCAAGCTCGAGCTGCGCCACGCCCCGGCGATGGCCTTCGTCGACGGCGAGATCATCACCGGCGTCGCCGAGCTGCTGTTCGCGGTGGTGCGCGACATCGCCTATACCGCCACCGAGGTCCAGGCCAGCGGCCAGTTCGACCTCGCCGCGCCCGAAGGCATCACCTCGGCGGTGTTCGAGATCCTGCGCAACGCGCGCATCCTGCGCGCCGACCAGGACCCCAACCTCATCGTCTGCTGGGGCGGCCACTCGATCGCCCGCGAGGAGTACGAGTACACCAAGCTGGTGGGCTACCAGCTGGGCCTGCGCGGCCTCGACATCTGCACCGGCTGCGGCCCGGGCGCGATGAAGGGCCCGATGAAGGGCGCCACCATCGCCCACGCCAAGCAGCGCCGGCGCCGCAACCGCTACATCGGCATCACCGAGCCCGGCATCATCGCGGCCGAGTCGCCGAACCCGATCGTCAACCACCTGGTGATCATGCCGGACATCGAGAAGCGCCTCGAGGCGTTCGTCCGCATGGGCCACGGCATCATCGTCTTCCCCGGCGGCGTCGGCACGGCCGAGGAGATCCTCTACATGCTCGGCGTGCTGCTGCACCCGGACAACGCCGCGCTGCCGTTCCCGCTGGTGTTCACCGGCCCGGCGTCCTCGGCGGCGTACTTCGAGCAGATCGACCAGTTCATCCGGCTCACGCTGGGCGAGGCGGCGACGCAGCGCTACGAGATCATCACCGGCGACCCGGCCCGCGTGGCCAAGCGGATGGTCGCGGGCGTGCGCAAGGTGCGCGAGCACCGGCTCGATTCCAAGGACGCGTTCTTCTTCAACTGGACGCTCAAGATCCCCACCGAGTTCCAGTTCCCGTTCGAGCCCACCCACGCCGCGATGGCCGCGCTCGACCTGCGCCGCGAGCGCCCGGCGCACCTGCTGGCGGCCGACCTGCGGCGTGCGTTCAGCGGCATCGTCGCCGGCAACGTCAAGGAGGCCGGCATGCGCGAGGTCGAGCTGCACGGCCCGTTCGAGATCGCCGGCGAGCCCGCGATCATGGACGCACTCGACGCGCTGCTGCGCGCCTTCGTCGAGCAGCGCCGGATGAAGATCGCCGGCACCTACAAGCCCTGCTACCGGGTGGTGCAGCGCGGCTGAGCCGCGCGTCCCGCGCGCGGCGCGCGCCTCAGGGCGCCGCCGCGGCGGGGCAGGGCAGGGTGACCTCGGCCTCGAAGTGCCCGTCCACGATCCGCGTGGCCAGCGCGCCCGGCCAGGCCTCGTCGAGGCGCGCGCGGGTCGCGGCCAGGCCGACGTGGTGGCCGGCATGGCGTCGCCCGCCGACCGCCGCGTCCGGGCCCGCCGCCTCGTGCACCGGGTTGCGCACCAGCAGCACCAGCGCGTCGCCCTCGCGGCGGATCGTCACCTCGAGCGTGCCGCCGCGGGTGCTGGGCTCGACGCCGTGGTGGATCGCGTTCTCCACCAGCGGCTGCAGGCTCAGGCTAGGCAGTCGAAGGTCCGGCAGGGTCTCGGGCTGGGTCCAGGCCACCCGCAGGCGATCGCCGAAGCGCAGCTGCTCGATCTCCAGGTAGCGCCGGGTCAGCGCCAGCTCGTCGGCCAGGCTGGCCTCGCGCGGACCCGAGAGCGCGGCGCGGAAGAGCTCGGCGAGGTCGAGCAATACCTCCTCGGCGCGGGCCGGGCGCGCGTGCACCAGCGCCGCGGCGGAGTTGAGGGTGTTGAACAGGAAGTGAGGGCGGATCCGCGCGTGCAGCGACGCCAGCTCGGCCGCGCTCGCGCGCAGGCTCGCCAGGTGCGCCCGCCACAGGGTCTGGAACGCGGCCAGGCCGAGCAGGCCGACCAGCAGCGCCATCGCCAGCAGCCGAAGCAGCAGGCCGATCCAGCCGCCCTCCGGCGGGGTGATCGCGCCGGCCAGGACGGTCCACGCCACCAGCCACGAGAACCCGGTGCTGGCCACCAGCAGCGCCACCCCCAGCCAGCCGACGCGCGGCGGCGACCAGGCCGAGACCCGCTCGCGCAGCGCATACAGGCCGCCCAGGGTCAGCAGCACCACCCACTGCACGGTCAGCGACGCCAGCCCGAAGGTGACCATCCGGTCGGGGCCGCCGCCCGGCGCGAGCGCGACCAGCAGCGCGAGGCCCTCGCCGCCGGTGATCGCCGCGGCGAGCGTGCCGGGCGTCCACAGGACGTCGAGCGGCTGCGGCGGCGGCGTGGACGGGGTCTCGGGCATCGGCCTGGCGGTCGGGCGGCGGGGGGCCATCATGCCCGCATCGCCCCGGCCCGGACGAGGGGCCCGGGGCCACGGGGCGGGGCGGGGTGACCGTTGGGCGCTTCGGGCGGCCCGCGCGTCGGGCATGGCTGGCCGCCCCATCGGGGGCGCGGGTAAGGTTCCGGCCAGTCGCCCGGGGGGCGGCGTTTCCCAATGGGGCTGTCGATGTCGTCCAAGCGATCCACCCGCCCACCCGCGGTCCGCGGCTTCACGCTGGTCGAGCTCATGGTCACCGTCGCGGTGCTCGCCATCGTGCTGGCCGTGGCCATCCCGAGCTTCCGCGGCCTGATCCACCGCAACCGCCTGACCTCGGCCACCAACGAGATCGTCGCCACGCTGCAGCTGGCCCGGATGGAGGCCATCCGGCGCAACGGCCGCGTCCAGGTCTGCCCCAGCACCGACGGCACCGACTGCGCCGGCGCCGACTGGTCGCGCATGGTCGTGCGCGTGGTCGCCGACGGCACCATCGTCCGCGACATCGCGATCGACGGCGACGGCCTGCAGGTCCTGGCCAGCCCCAACGTCACCAGCGACGACACCATCGCCTTCGCCGCCGACGGCCTCGCCCGCGTCGGCAGCGGCACCGAGCGCGAAGGCACGCTGTCGGTCTGCTCCACCCGGCTGCCCGAGGCCGACAACGTGCGCGACGTCGCGCTCGTCGTCAGCCGCGTCAGCGTCGTCTCCCGCAGCGATGCCGCCTGCGGCGCCCCCGAGGATTGAGGGATGTCCATGCCCCGCACCACCACGCCCCGCGCCACCATGCCCCGCGCCACCATGCCCCGCCAGGCCCGCGGCGCCACCCTCCTCGAGGTGCTGATCGCCGTGCTCATCATGGCCGTCGGCCTGCTCGGCATCGCCGCGCTGCAGTCGGTGTCGCTGCGCAACACCCAGGGCGCGTCCGAGCGCAGCAACGCCGTCATCCAGAGCTACGCCATGCTCGACATGCTGCGCGCCAACCGCGACGCGGCCCGCGCCGGCAGCTACGACGAGGGCTGGCGCTGCGAGGTCCCGGAGGATCTCACCACCCGCATCGGCGCCGATCGCGCCCGCTGGATCACCCAGCTGCAGGCCTCGATGGGCGCCACCGCCTGTGGCCGCGTGACCTGCGGCGCCGTCGCCTGCGAAGTCGGCGTGCGCTGGGACGACAGCCGCGCCACCGGCGGCGACAACACCCACGAACTCGTCACCGAGAGCAGGCTCTGACCATGCGCGCCCACCCCCGTCGTCCCATCCCCGCGCGCCGCGCCGCCGGCTTCTCGCTGATCGAGCTGATGATCGCCCTGCTGCTCGGCGGCCTCGTGGTCGCCGCGGCCAGCGGCGTGTTCATCTCCAACAAGCGCATCTACAACGCCACCGAGACCCTCGGGCGCCTGCAGGAAAGCACCCGCATCGCGTTCGAGCTGATGTCGCGCGACCTGCGCGAGGCCGGCGGCAACCCCTGCTCGGCGGCCGCGGTGCCGGTCAACCTCCTCACCAACGGCGGCTCCGCCTGGTGGGACGCCTACGTCGACGGCATCCGCGGCTACGGGCCGCTGCAGGCGGTGCCCGGCCTGCCCATGGGCGGCGGCGTCGGCCAGCGCGCCCCCGGCACGCCGGTGGTCGAGGTCCACAACGCGCGCGACCTCGGCATCCGCGTCACCTCGCACAACGAGCCGGGCGATCCGATCGGCATCTCCGGCAACGCCGGCCTCGCGGCGGGCGACCTGGTGATGGCCTGCAACATGGACTACGCGCTGATCTTCGAGGCCAGCGGCGTGTCCGCCACCGAGCTCGGCCACGAGGACGGCGGCCTGAACTGCGGTGACGCCCTGGTGTTCCAGCGCGACTGCGGCGCGGCGGCCAGCCCCGGCGGCGGCGCCATCGGCTACTGCCTGATGCCCGACAACGTCGCGGTGCCCGACCCGACCTGCATCGAGTTCAACCGCGGCCCGGCGCAGATCGCGCGCATCAGCACCGTGCGCTGGTTCATCGGCAACAACGACCGCGGCGGCCGCTCGCTCTACCGCACCGAGCTGGTCAACACCACCGCGGGCAACACGCCGGACGTGGTGGTCGAGACGCTCGAGATCGCCGAGGGCGTCACCAACATGCAGCTGCGCTTCCTCGAGGGCGACGCCTACGCGGCGCCCGCGGGCGTGGCCGACTGGGGCGTCGTCAGCGCCGTCAGCGTCGAGCTCGAGTTCTCCGGCGCCGAAGGCGCGCTGACCGAGCGCGAAGTCGAGGGCACCGACGGCGACGCGATCCAGCGCACCACCACCAACATCGTCGCCCTGCGCAACCGGGAGGCCGTCCTGTGACCGTCCTGCACACCCTGCCTGTCCGCCGCCCGCGCGGCGTGACCCTCGTGATCGTCCTGCTGCTGCTGCTGGTGGTGACCCTGCTCGGCCTGGCGGCCATGCGCGGCACCCTGCTGCAGGAGCGCATGAGCGGCAACACGGCCGCCCGCAGCGCGGCCTTCCAGGTCGCCGAGGCGGTGCTGCGCGAAGCCGAGTCGCTCGCGGCCACCCGGCCCGCGGTGCCGGCCAACGGCTGCACCGCCGGCATCTGCGCCATGCCCGTCGACGGCGCCGAGCCCGCGTGGCGAGCCGAGGGCTTCTGGGCCAGCGTGGGCCCGCGCCTGTCCAACCTCAACGGCGAGGACTTCGACGCGCGCTACGTCGTCGAGGACATGGGCCTCGGCCGCTCGGCCGGCGGCGGCTGCACCACCGCCGTCGACCTCTCCACCGAGACCTGCACCGAAGGCGCCACCGGCGCCCAGAACTACCGCGTCGTCGCCTTCACGCGCATGCCCAACGGCGCCGAAGTCGTCCTGCAGTCCACGTACCAGGTTCCCTGAGGGTCGATGCCATGAATGCCACCCGCTCCCCGCTGGCCTCGAGCCGCGCGCTGCTCGCCACCGCGCTGCTCACCGCGACCGCCGGCCTGCCGCTGCAGGCGCAGGCCGCCGACTACGACGTGCCCGACTTCCCGCTGCAGACCGGCGCGGGCAACGTGCCGCCGAACATCATGTACGTGCTCGACGACTCGGGCTCGATGTCGTTCGAGTACATGCAGAACTCCGACCTGGCCGACGTCTGCCGCCGCCAGGTCAACGGCAACTGCTTCGGCGCCGCCGCCGGCAACTACGTGACGCTCAACGCCCCGGCCGGCAACACGCTGACCTACATCCCCGCCACCGACTACCTGCCCTGGGTCGACGAGAACGGCGATGCGCTCACCGGCGGTCGAACCTTCAACGCGGCCTTCGGCGACTTCCACCTCGCCAGCGGCACCACGATCGACCTCGCGAACCCCGCCAGCTGCGCCAACTTCTCGCGCAACGGCAGCAACCGCGCCGTCTGCGGTGGCGCCCAGACCTTCCTGGTGCCCAAGGACCCCACCAACACCACGCTGGCCTACCTGCGCGAGACGACCAACTACTGGCGCTACCAGATCCGCAGCATCGATGGCGTCTCGCGGATCGTGCGCAGCGAGCTCGTCAACGGCGGCGGCCTCGGCACGGTGCCGGCCGGCGCCACCTTCACCATCAACAACGACCGCGGCACGCTCAACGCCACCACGAGCATCGACTACCGCATCGAGCTCCGCGACGGCTGGGTGTCAGCCCGCACGTTCTGGAATGGCGGGAACCCCAACCAGGGCGACGTCCGCCTGCGCGTCTACGCGCCGACCCGCGATCCCTGGCAGGCCGACGGCACGCTGATCTGCGACTCCAACACCGCCAACGGCCTCGCCGAGAGCTGCGACCTCACCGGCCAGGGCTCCGGCCAGTTCCTGTTCCGCCTCACCGCCGGCAACCAGCAGGTGCGCAACGTCCGCCTCGAGGTCACCTCGGGCGGCAACGGCTGCCGCACCGCGGCCGCCGGCACCTTCGCCTGGGGCAACTGCACCTACGCCAACCCCAGCGGCCGCAGCGTGGCGCAGGAGCTGGCCAACTACGCCACCTGGTTCTCCTACCACCGCACCCGCATGAAGGTCGCCAAGGGCGGCTCCACGCGCGCGTTCGCGGCGCTGGGTGACGGCGTGCGCGTGGGCTTCCGCTCGATCAACGCCAACACCACGCAGTACGACATCCCGGTCGGCAACGCCAACAACGGCACCTTCGCCGGGACCTCGCGCAGCACCTGGTTCACCCGCCTGCTGCAGGCCCGCGGCGGCGGCGGCACCCCGCTGCAGAACGCGCTGCAGAACGCCGGCAACTATTACTCCGACACCAGCGCCACCGGTCCCTACGGCCCGGAGTCCGGCGCCCGCCAGCTCGCCTGCCGCCAGAACTTCACCATCCTCACCACGGATGGCTTCTGGAACGGCGGGTACGACAACCCGGTCGGCCACCAGGACAGCGTGCAGGGCCCGTCGATCCCGAACCCGCGCGACGGCACCAACGTCGTTCGCTACACCCCGGCCGACCCGTTCCGCGACGGCCCGGCGGTGGCGAACAACTACGAGAACGCGCTGTCCGACATCGCGATGTACTACTGGAAGAACGACCTGCGCACCGACTTGGACAACCTGGTGCCCACCACCAGCGCGAACCCGGCGTTCTGGCAGCACATGGTCACCTTCGGCGTGTCGATCGGCCTCAAGGGCACGCTCGACCAGCAGTCGGTCGCCGACGTGATCCGCGACGGCCGCCCGCGCCGCAACGGCGTCGCGGTGCCCTGGCCGAACCCGATGAACGCGGAGGACGCCGAGCGCATCGACGACCTGCTGCACGCGGCGGTCAACGGCCGCGGCGAGTTCATCGCCGCCACCGATGCCGCCCGCTTCGCCGAGCAGCTCGCCGGCCTGCTGGGCCAGATCCAGTCGCGCCTCGCCGCGGGCTCGAACGTGGCCGTCAACAGCACCTCGTTCCAGTCCGACACCCGTGCCTACCAGGCCCTCTACCAGACCGGCCAGTGGACCGGCGACCTGGTGGCGCGCGACGTCACCTCCAGCGGCGGCATCGCCACCACCGAGGCCTGGCGCACGTCCTCGGCGATCGAGTCCACCTACGCCGACGCCGACGCCGCGAACGACTACCACAACCGCACCATCCTGACCTGGAGCGGCACGTCGGGCACGACCTTCCCGACCTCGTCCCAGCTCGCCACCTTCGAGCGCACCGACATCGTCTCGCCGGTCAGCGCGGCCGACAACGCCGCCTGGATCCGCGGCAACCGCGCCAACGAGCGCAGCAACGGCGGCACCCTGCGCAACCGCACCGGCCTGCTGGGCGACATCGTCAACTCCTCGCCCTTCTACCTGCGCGACAACGAGTCGATCTTCATCGGCGCCAACGACGGCATGCTGCACGCGATCAACGCCCTGACCGGCGCGGTCCGCTACTCCTACGTGCCGGCGGGCATCAACTTCGCCGACCCCAACCGCCCGCGCATGGCCGACCTCAGCAACCCCGGCTACACCCACGGCTTCTTCGTGGACGGCCCGGTGGCGGTGTCCAACGAGCGCGTGCAGCCCGGCACCAACTACCTGGTGGGCACGCTCGGCCGCGGCGGGCGGGGCGCCTATGCCCTCAACGTCACCGGCACCGACGCGCTCGTCGCCTCCGACATCCTGTGGGACCACACGGCCACCGTCGATGACGACATGGGCTACGTCTATGGCCTGCCGGTGATCGTCAAGGCCAACAACGGCAGCCCGATCGCCCTCGTGCCCAACGGCGTCAACAGCGTCAACGGCAGCGCCGTGCTCTACGCCTATGACCTGGCGACCGGCGTCGAGCTCGCCCGCATCGACACCGGCGAGGCCGGCGCCAACGGCCTGTCCTCGCCGCGCGCCGTCGACCTCAACGGCGACAGCAAGGTCGACTACGTCTTCGCGGGCGACCTGCAGGGCAACCTGTGGAAGTTCGACTTCACCTCGGCCAACCCGGTCGACTGGAAGGTGGCGATGAGCGGCCAGCCGCTGTTCACCGCGGTCGACGGCGGCGGCAACCGCCAGCCGATCACCGGTGGCGTCGCGGTCGCCCGCCTGCAGGTCAACGCCCCGCTGTTCGTCACCTTCGGCACCGGCCGCCTGATGGAAGTGTCCGACATGACCAGCACCGACACCCAGTCGGTGTACGCGATCATCGATACCGGCACCCCGGTGACCGATCGCGCCGACCTGACCGCGCGCAGCATCCTCGACTACGAGACCGTCGACGGCCGCGCGCTGCGGGCCTTCCAGTCGTACTCGGCGCTGCCGGCCGGTGCCCGCGGCTGGGTGCTCGACCTCGGCGTGCCGGATGCCGGCGAGCGCGTGGTCAGCGGCACCCGCATCAACGGTCGCGCGCTGTTCTTCTCCAGCGTCATCCCGCAGGCCGGCGACGACTGCGAGTCCAGCGGCCGCGGCTACCTCAACGCGATCGACGCCTTCACCGGCACCAGCCCGACGGGCAGCGGCACCGGTGGCTCCTCGTCCTTCTTCGACCTGGACGGCGACGGCAGCGGCGACAACGACGCCGTGGGCAGCGGCCTGATCGGCTCGATCGACCTCGGCGTCGGCATGCCGACCGAGTCCAGCCAGATCGACAACCTGGTCATCGTCTGCGGCTCGGGCGGCGTCTGCGCCGACACCGGCCTGGCCCCGCCGCCCGCCGGCGTCGGTGGTCCGCGCCGCCTGTCGTGGCGCGAACTCTTCAACGAGGAATGAGCATGAGCCCGAACATCCCGTCCCGTCGCGCCCGCGGTTTCAGCCTGATCGAGCTGATGATCACCGTGCTGGTCATCGCGGTGCTCGCCGCGATCGCGCTGCCCCTCTACCAGCAGCAGGTGGTCAAGACCCGCCGCGCGGCCGCGTCCGCCTGCCTGCTGGAGATGGGGCAGTTCATGGAGCGCTACTACACGACCAACCTGACCTACGTCGGCGCGGCGCTCCCGGACACCACCTGCCGCAACGACCTGGCGCCGTTCTACACGATCGCCCTGGACGGCGCGGCCACCGCGGCCGCGTACGGCGTCACGGCCACCGCCATCAACACCCAGGCCAGCCGGGACACCACCTGCGGCAACCTCGGCCTGAACCAGGCCGGGACCCGCACGGTCAGCTCGGGCTCCGTGTCGGAGTGCTGGTGAACCACGGCGACCGCCCGGCCTGAGGCCGGGCGGTCGCGATCACAGGGGTGGCGCCGCGTCCGTCCGGGCGCCGTCCACGCAAAGAAAAAGGCTCGCATCGCTGCGAGCCTTTTTGCATTCGATCCTGGCGCCCGAAGTTGGACTCGAACCAACGACCCCCTGATTAACAGTCAAGTGCTCTAACCGGCTGAGCTATTCGGGCGGGGACGCGCATTTTAGTCGCTCACGCGCTGCGGTCAAGGGGGCGCGGCGCGCGGCGGCGTCGGGCACGGCGCCGCGGGCGTCTCGGCGGGGCGCGTGCGGGCGCGCCCGGACAGGCTCACGGTGACCGTCGCGAGGTGCCGCGGCACCCCGGCGTCGGTGCACAGGCGAAGCGAGACGTTGCTGCCGCCCGCCATCCCGTCGGGCTGGTAGCGCACGCGGTGGCGCCCGGTGGTGCTCCACAGGCGGAGCCCGGCGGGCAGCGCGGGCGCGTGCTGCAGGACGTGGGCCTGGTCCGGCGGCTGGGGCAGGCGGCGCGGATCGACGTAGACGATCCAGCCGTCGCGCCAGTCGAGGTCGTCGCGGCAGCGCAGGCCGTCGCGGCTCGGGCAGGCCGTGACCGGGCGGCCGCGGGTGACCGCGGCGATGCGCGCCGCCGCGAGCGAGGACGTGAGTGCATGCAGCGCGGCCTGCTGGCGGAGGCGCTCGCGCAGCCCGCCGAGGGCCGGCAGGGCCAGCGCGAGCGTGATCGACACCACCAGCAGGGTGGCGCACAGCTCGACCAGGCTGAGGCCGCGAGGAGGGGAGGAGGGCATGGCGGGGGCCATCGACGTGGGTGGCCCACTCTCCACGTCGGGGGCGCGCGCCGGCGTCGGCGCAGGTCGCGGTCGCGCGTCGGCGGCCTGCACGGCTGCGTGTCGGCGGCTCGCTATACTCCACGGTCCCCCCGCCGCGAGGACGCCCCCATGTCCGACCGCTTCGTCCTGCAGGCCCCCTACGACCCGGCCGGCGAGCAGCCCGCCGCGATCGCCAAGCTCGTCGAGGGCTTCGAGTCGGGCATCGCGCACCAGACCCTGCTGGGCGTCACCGGCTCCGGCAAGACCTACACCATCGCCAACGTCGTGCAGGCGGTGCAGAAGCCGACCCTCGTGCTCGCCCCGAACAAGACCCTCGCCGCCCAGCTCTACGGCGAGTTCAAGTCGTTCTTCCCCGACAACGCGGTCGAGTACTTCGTCAGCTACTACGACTACTACCAGCCCGAGGCCTACGTGCCGTCCACGGACACCTTCATCGAGAAGGATTCCAACGTGAACGAGCACATCGAGCAGATGCGCCTCTCGGCCACCAAGGCCCTGCTGGAGCGCCGCGACTGCCTGATCGTGGCCACGGTGTCGGCGATCTACGGCCTGGGCGACCCCAACGAGTACTTCCGGATGGTGCTGCACATGGTGCGCGGCGAGCGCATCGACCAGCGCGAGCTGATCCGCCGCCTCACCGAGATGCAGTACGCGCGCAACGAGTTCGAGGTCCGCCGCGGCACCTACCGCGTCCGCGGCGAGGTGATCGACGTGCATCCCGCCGAGTCGGAGATGGAGGCGCTCAGGATCGAGCTGTTCGACGGCGAGATCGAGCGCCTGAGCCTGTTCGACCCGCTGACCGGCCAGGTCATCCGCCAGCTCCCGCGCTACACGATCTACCCGAAGTCGCACTACGTCACCACGCGCCGCACCGTGCTGGAGGCCGTCGAGGCGATCAAGGACGAGCTGCGCGTGCGCCTCGAGCAGCTCTACGCCGCCAACAAGCTCGTCGAGGCCCAGCGCCTGCAGCAGCGCTGCCAGTTCGACATCGAGATGATGGCCGAGGTGGGCTTCTGCAACGGCATCGAGAACTACAGCCGCCACCTCACCGGCCGCATGCCCGACGAGCCGCCGCCCTGCCTGTTCGACTACCTGCCGCCGGACGCGCTGCTGGTGGTCGACGAGTCGCACGTCACCGTGCCGCAGATCGGCGGCATGTTCCGCGGCGACCGCGCCCGCAAGGAGACGCTGGTGGACTTCGGCTTCCGCCTGCCCTCGGCGCTCGACAACCGCCCGCTGAAGTTCGAGGAGTGGGAGCGCCGCTCGCCGCGCACGATCTTCGTCTCGGCCACGCCCTCGAAGTACGAGCTCGAGAAGACCGAGGGCCAGGTCGTCGAGCTGCTGGTGCGCCCGACCGGCCTGGTCGACCCCGAGGTCGAGATCCGCCCCGTGGCCACCCAGGTCGACGACGTGCTGGGCGAGATCCGTGAGCGGGTCGCGATGGGCGACCGCGTGCTGATCACCACGCTCACCAAGCGCATGGCCGAGAACCTCACCGAGTACCTCGGCGAGCACGGCTGCAAGGTGCGCTACCTGCACTCCGACATCGACACCGTGGAGCGCGTGGAGATCATCCGCGACCTGCGCCTGGGCGTGTTCGACGTGCTGGTGGGCATCAACCTGCTGCGCGAGGGCCTGGACATGCCCGAGGTGTCGCTGGTGGCGATCCTCGACGCCGACAAGGAGGGCTTCCTGCGCTCGGAGGGCTCGCTGGTGCAGACCATCGGCCGCGCCGCGCGCAACCTGCGCGGCAAGGCCATCCTCTACGCCGACCGCATCACCCGCTCGATGGACGCCGCGATCTCCGAGACCACCCGCCGCCGCGAGCGCCAGGTCGCCTACAACCTCGAGCACGGCATCACCCCGACCTCGATCCGCCGCGCGGTGCTCGACGTGATGGAGGGCGCGCGCGCCGAGCCGGAGGACGAGAAGGCCGGCCGCGGCGGCAAGGGCGGCGGCCGGGGCGGGGCGCGCAAGGTGGCCGAGCCCGGCGCGGCCGACTACGCCACGCTGGACCCGGGCAAGGCCTCGGCCCTGCTCAAGCAGCTCGAGGCCAGGATGTTCAAGCACGCCCAGGACCTGGAGTTCGAGCAGGCCGCGGCGGTGCGCGACGAGATCCGCAAGCTCAAGGACGCGGCGCTGCTGCGCTGAGCGAGGCCGCGCGGGCCGGCCGCCGCCGCCTCGACGCCATGGCCCCCGGCGGCGCCCGCCTCGCCGCGCGTCGCCGGGCCTTGTGCCCGGCCGCCGACATCGCTATAGTTCGCGGCCTTCGTGGGCGGTTAGCTCAGCGGTAGAGCACTACCTTGACATGGTAGGGGTCACAGGTTCGAACCCTGTACCGCCCACCACGAATACGCAGGCGCCCGGGCTCTCGAGTCCGGGCGTCGTCGTTTCCGGGGGTGGGTGGCGCGGCCCCGCGTCCCGGCCAGGCCCGCGTTGACAGCCCCGCGGCCCGCGCCGTACCTTGCCCGCAGCGCGCGGCGGCCATCGCGCCGCGCCCCGACCGAGGAAGGTGGCCCCAGCGGCCGAGCGTGCGACATGAGCACTAGCCCCCGCCCCCGTTGACGACACCCGCGGCCGCTCCGCACGCATGACGCATGCACGAAGAAGGGCGCCGCGGCGCCCTTTTCGCGTTCCACCCCCGCATCCCAGGCCCCCGCCATGATCCAGATCACCCTCCCCGACGGCAGCCAGCGCGGCTTCGAGCAGCCCGTCTCGATCCACGAGCTCGCGCTGTCGATCGGCCCCGGCCTCGCCAAGGCCGCGCTCGCCGGCAAGGTCGACGGCCGGCTCGTCGACACCAGCTTCCGCATCGACGCCGATGCCTCGGTCGAGATCGTCACCGAGAAGCACCCCGACGCCCTCGACGTGCTCCGCCACTCCACCGCCCACCTGCTCGCGCAGGCCGTGCAGCGCCTGCATCCCGGCGCGCAGGTCACGATCGGCCCGGTGGTCGACAACGGCTTCTACTACGACTTCGCCTACGAGCGCCCGTTCACGCCGGAAGACCTCCCGGCGATCGAGGCCGAGATGCAGAAGATCGTCAAGGAGGCCCTGCCGGTCTCGCGCAGCGTCAAGTCGCGCGACGAGGCCGTGGCCTTCTTCAAGGGCCTGGGCGAGCACTACAAGGCCGAGATCATCGAGGCCATCCCGGCCTCCGAGGACCTCTCGCTGTACTCGCAGGGCGAGTTCACCGACCTCTGCCGCGGCCCGCACGTGCCGGGCACCGACAAGCTGCGCGCCTTCAAGCTGATGAAGGTGGCCGGCGCCTACTGGCGCGGCGACCACACCAAGCAGATGCTCAGCCGCATCTACGGCACCAGCTGGCTCAACGACAAGGACCTCAAGGCCCACCTGACCCAGATCGAGGAGGCCGAGAAGCGCGACCACCGCAAGATCGCCAAGGCGCTCGACCTCTTCCACCTGCAGGAGGAGGGCCCGGGCCTGGTGTTCTGGCACCCCAAGGGCTGGAGCATCTGGCAGGTGGTCGAGCAGTACATGCGCCGGGTCTACCGCGAGTCGGGCTACCAGGAGGTCCGCTGCCCGCAGATCCTCGACGTCTCGCTGTGGAAGAAGTCCGGCCACTGGGACAACTACCAGGACAACATGTTCTTCACCGAGTCCGAGAAGCGGACCTACGCGCTGAAGCCCATGAACTGCCCGGGCCACGTGCAGGTGTTCAACCACGGCCTGCACAGCTACCGCGACCTGCCGATCCGCTACGGCGAGTTCGGCGCCTGCCACCGCAACGAGCCCTCCGGCGCGCTGCACGGCATCCTGCGCGTGCGCGGCTTCACCCAGGACGACGGCCACATCTTCTGCACCCCGTCCCAGGTCGAGGCCGAGGTCACCGCCTTCCACCAGCAGGCGCTGAAGGTCTACCGCGACTTCGGCTTCTCCGAACCGCAGATCAAGATCGCGCTGCGCCCGGAGTCGCGCCTCGGCGACGACGCCACCTGGGACCGCGCCGAGGACGCCCTGCGCGCCGCGCTGTCGGCCTGCGGCGTGGCCTGGGAGGAGCTGCCGGGCGAGGGTGCCTTCTACGGCCCGAAGATCGAGTACCACCTCAAGGACGCCATCGGCCGCACCTGGCAGCTGGGCACGATGCAGGTCGACTTCATGATGCCCGGCCGCCTCGGCGCCGAGTACGTCGACGAGCATTCCGCCCGCCAGCACCCGGTCATGCTGCACCGCGCGATCGTGGGCTCGATGGAGCGCTTCATCGGCATCCTGATCGAGAACCACGCCGGCGCCTTCCCGGCCTGGCTGGCCCCGGTGCAGGCCGTCCTGCTCAACATCACCGACGCGCAGGCGGACTACATCGCGGGCCTGAAAAAAGCCCTTGCAAATCAAGGCCTCCGGGTCGAGGCTGATTTGCGGAACGAGAAGGTTGGCTATAAGATCCGCGAGCACACGCTGCAGAAGGTGCCGTACCTGCTGGTCGCGGGCGACCGCGAGAAGGAGACCGGCACCCTCGCCGTACGGTCCCGGTCGGGCGAGGACCTGGGCACGATGACCCCCGAGGCGTTCGTCCAGCGCCTGCGCGACGAAGGCGTCCACGTTTGACCGGCCCGGGCCGTCGAGGCCCGGATCACCACCCCCAAGAGGACTGACGAATCAGTACCGAAAAGCTCAATCGAAAGAATGGCGAGATCCGCGTCCCGCGCGTGCGCGTGCTGGGTGCGGACGGCGAGATGCTCGGCGTGCTGTCGCGCGACGAGGCGCTGCGCGCCGCCGAGGACGCGGGCATGGACCTCGTCGAGATCCAGCCCAACGCCGATCCGCCGGTCTGCCGGATCATGGACTACGGCAAGTTCCGCTTCGAGAACCAGAAGAAGGCGGCCGCGGCCAAGAAGAAGCAGAAGCAGGTCGAGATCAAGGAGCTCAAGTTCCGTCCGACCACGGACGAGGGCGACTACCAGGTCAAGATGCGCAACATCCGGCGCTTCCTGGAAGAGGGCGACAAGGTCAAGATCAACATCCGCTTCAAGGGCCGCGAGATGGCCCACCAGGAGCTCGGCCTCGCGATGGCGAAGCGCATCGAGACCGACCTGGTCGACGAGGTGGTCATCGAGCAGCGCCCCCGCCTCGAGGGCCGCCAGATGATCATGATGATGTCGCCGAAGAAGAAGATCTGAGGCCCCGGCCGCCGCCCCGCGCGACGGCCCCCGCCGCAGGCCAGGAAGGCGCCCCCCGGGGCGCCTTCCGCGCGTCCGGCATCCGGGGCCGTGCGCCGGTCGCCGCGGGCCGGGGGCCTTGATTCCATGGGGTATTTGCCTGCGGCCGCGGCCGCTGGCATACTTCGCGGCCCTCCGGCCCGTCCGGAGGCCCCCGGCCCAGGCTCCGGGGCCCGCGCAGGCGGGCGAAAGCCAGGACTTGGACCCGTCCCGGCTGCACAGCCGGGGCCTACGACCGGCACGGGCAGGACGGAAAGCGTGGCGCAAGCCATCGCCCGGGCCAGTAATCACGCATCCGAAAGGACTGACGCAATGCCCAAGATCAAGACCAAGCGGGCTGCAGCGAAGCGTTTCCGCAAGACCGCTTCGGGCAAGTACAAGTGCGGCCACGCGAACCGTAGCCACATCCTCACCAAGAAGGCGACCAAGCGGAAGCGCAACCTGCGGCAGACGAACCATGTTCGTGCCGAGGACGCCGGCCGTCTGGACCGCATGCTGCCGTACCTCTGAGGAGACTGAACCATGGCTCGTGTTAAGCGTGGCGTCACCGCCCGTGCCCGTCACAAGAAGATCCTCAAGCAGGCCAAGGGCTACTACAACGCCCGCCGCAAGGTGTTCCGCGTCGCCAAGCAGGCGGTCACCAAGGCCCTGCAGTACGCCTACATCGGCCGCAAGCAGAAGAAGCGCAATTTCCGCAGCCTGTGGATCGTGCGCATCAACGCCGCCGCCCGCATGTACGGCCTGAGCTACTCGCGCCTGATGAACGGCCTCAAGAAGGCCGGCATCGAGCTCGACCGCAAGGCCCTGGCGGACATCGCCGTGCACGACATCCACGCCTTCGGCGTGCTGGCCGAGAAGGCCAAGGGCGCGCTCGCGGCCTGATGCACCGTCGCACCGCGCGCGGCCCCCGGGCCGCGCGCCGATGACAGCACCATCGGCGGCCCTCGGGCCGCCACCCCGTGGGGAAGGGCGCGAGTCCTTCCCCACGCGTGTTTCAGGGGTCCGGAGCGCGTCCCGCGCCGCCGGCCCCGCCCACCGGGTCGTCCCGCGCGATCGGCGCGCCGGCCCGTGGCCCCCTTCAGCGCCACGCACCGCCGCCGGAGTCCCATGAGCGAGCTCGACACCCTCCTTCCCGCCGCGCTGGCCGAGATCGCCGGTGCCGCCAGCCTCGAGGCCCTCGAGGCCACGCGCGTGGCGCTGCTCGGCAAGCAGGGCACGGTCACCGGCCTGCTCAAGCAGCTCGGCGGCCTGCCGCCGGAGCAGCGCAAGGCCTTCGGCGAGCAGGTCAACCGCGTGCGCGACCAGCTCGGCGACGCGCTCGCCGCGCGCAGGGACCTGCTCGAGCAGGCCGCGCTCGACGCGCGCCTGGCCTCCGAGCGCATCGACGTCAGCCTGCCCGGCCGCGCCGGCCAGCGCGGCAGCCTGCACCCGGTCTCGCGCACCCTCGAGCGCATCGCCGACATCTTCGGCCGGCTGGGCTACGAGCTCGCCGACGGCCCGGAGATCGAGGACGACGCGCACAACTTCGAGGCGCTCAACTTCCCGCCGCACCACCCGGCGCGGGCGATGCACGACACCTTCTACTTCCCCGATGGCCGCCTGCTGCGCACCCACACCTCGCCGGTGCAGGTGCGCTACATGCGCGAGCGCCAGCCGCCGTTCCGGATGATCGCGATGGGCAAGGTCTACCGCAGCGACAGCGACCAGACCCACACGCCGATGTTCCACCAGATGGAAGGCCTGCTCGTCGACGAGACCTCGAGCTTCGCCGACCTCAAGGGCACGCTGAAGACCTTCGTCGAGGCCTTCTTCGAGCGCGACTTCGAGATGCGCTTCCGCCCCAGCTACTTCCCCTTCACCGAGCCCTCGGCCGAGGTGGACATCCGCTGGGACCTGGCCGACGGCTCGACCCGCTGGCTCGAGGTGCTGGGCTGCGGCATGGTCCACCCCAACGTGCTGCGCCAGTGCGGCATCGACCCCGAGCGCTACACCGGCTTCGCCTTCGGCCTCGGCATCGAGCGCTTCGCCATGCTGCGCTACGGCGTCGACGACCTGCGCAGCTTCTTCGAGAACGACCTGCGCTTCCTGCGCCAGTTCGCCTGAGGCCACGACCATGAAGTTCCCCGAATCCTGGCTGCGCGAGCAGCTCGCCCTCGAGCACGTCGGCCGCGACCAGCTCGACGCCCGCCTCACCGCGATCGGCCTGGAGGTCGAGGGCGTCGAGGTGATCGGCGCGGGCCTGCAGGGCGTCGTCGTCGGCCACATCCTCGAGGCCGCCAAGCATCCCGAGGCCGACCGCCTGCAGGTCTGCCGCGTGGACGCCGGCGCGCACGGCGTGGTCCAGATCGTCTGCGGCGCGCCGAACGCGCGCGCCGGCCTGAAGGCGCCGCTGGCGCTGGTCGGCGCCCGCCTGCCCGGCGGCCTGCAGATCAAGGCCGCCACCCTGCGCGGCGTCGACAGCGCCGGCATGCTCTGCAGCGCCAAGGAGCTCGGCCTCGACGCCGACGCCTCGGGCCTGTGGGAGCTGGCCGCCGACGCGCCGGTGGGCGCCGACCTGGCCGCGTGGCTGGGCCTGCCCGATGCCAGCTTCGAGCTCAAGCTGACCCCCAACCGCGCCGACTGCTTCTCGGTGCGCGGCGTCGCCTACGACGTGGCCGCCGCGTTCGGCTCCGAGGTGCGGCCGCTCGACGTCGCCCCGGCGCCGGTCGCCTCCGCCGCCACCCGCGCCGTCGCCCTGGAGGCCGGCGCCGCCGCGCCGCGCTACTGCGGCCGCGTCATCGAAGGCGTCGACGCCGGCGTCGCCACGCCCGCGTGGATGGCCCAGCGCCTCGCCCGCGCCGGCGTGCGCCCGCTGAGCTTCCTCGTCGACGTCACCCAGTACGTGATGCTCGAGCTCGGCCAGCCGATGCACGCCTTCGACGACGCCACGCTGGCGGGCGCCGTGCGCGTGCGCCACGCCGCCGCCGGCGAGCGCCTGGCCCTGCTCGACGGCCGCGAGGTCGCGCTCGACCCCGGCTTCCTCGTGATCGCCGACGACCGCGGCGCGCTCGCGCTGGCCGGCATCATGGGCGGCCAGGCCAGCAAGGTCACCGACGCCACCCGCACCGTGTTCCTGGAGAGCGCGCACTTCGCGCCGGACGCCATCATCGGCCGCTCGCGCAAGCTCGGCCTGCACACCGACGCCTCGCACCGCTTCGAGCGCGGCGTCGACCCGCAGCTGCCGCGGATCGCGCTCGAGCGCGCCACCGCGCTCATCCTGCAGGTCGCCGGCGGCCAGGCCGGCCCGGTGGTCGAGGCCGCGCTCGATCAGCACCTCGCGCCGCCGGCGCCGGTGGCGCTGCGCCGCGCCCGGCTGGCCCGCGTGCTCGGCATCACCGTCGCCGACGCCGAGGTCGAGCGCATCCTGCGCGCGCTGGGCATGCAGGTCGCCGCCACGGCCGAGGGCTGGGTCGTCACCCCGCCCAGCCGCCGCTTCGACATCGCGATCGAGGAGGACCTGATCGAGGAGGTCGTGCGCATCCACGGCTACGAGGCGGTGCCCACCGCGTCGCCCTCGGGCCGGATCCGCCCCGCCGCCCCCAGCGAGACCCGCGTCGAGGAATCGACCCTGCGTCGCCAGCTCGCCGCCCGCGACTACCGCGAGGCGATCGACTACGCCTTCCTCGACGCCCGCATCCTCCGGGCCTGGGGCCTGGACGCCGGCGCCGTGGCGCTGGCCAACCCGCTCTCCACCGAGCTCGGCGTGATGCGCACCGCGCTGCTGCCGGGCCTGGTGGAGTCGCTGCGCGCCAACCGCGCCCGCCAGCAGGGGCGCGTCCGCCTGTTCGAGCTGGGGCGCGTGTTCCACCTCGGCGCCCCGGGCGAGGGCCCGGTCGAGACCCGCCGCGTGGCCGCGATCGCCTGCGGCGACGCGCGCGCCGAGCAGTGGGGGGAGGCGGGGCGCGCGGTCGACTTCTTCGACGTGAAGGGCGACCTCGAGAGCCTGCTGGCGCTGGCCGGCGAGGGCGCGGCGGCCGAGTTCCGGCCCGCCGCGGTCGCCTGGCTGCATCCCGGCCGCTCGGCCGAGGTCTGGCGCGCGGGCGTCCGCCTGGGCTGGATCGGCCACCTGCACCCGGGCCTGGCCCGCGCGCTCGACCTCGAGGGCGAGGTGGTGGGCTTCGAACTCGACCTCGACCCCCTGCTCGCGCGCGCGGTGCCGCGCGCCGGGAGCGTGTCGCGCTTCCCGTCCGTCCGCCGCGACCTCGCGTTCGTCGTCCCGGAGGCCACCGCCTGGGGCGCGCTCGAGGCCAGCCTGCGCGCCGCGCTGGGCCCGCTGCTGCGCGAGGTGGTGGTGTTCGACCGCTACGCCGGCAAGGGCGTCGAACCGGGCTTCAAGAGTCTCGCTATGGGCTTGATTTTGCAGGATTCCCAGCGCACCCTCTCGGATCATGACGCCGAACAGGCCGTGGCCGCGGCGGTCGCCGCGCTCGAGGCTTCGCACGGCGCGCGCATCAGGGGTTGAGATGGCACTGACGAAGGCGGAAATGGCCGAACGCCTCTTCGAGGAGGTCGGCCTGAACAAGCGCGAGGCCAAGGAGTTCGTCGACGCGTTCTTCGACGCGCTGCGCGAGTCCCTCGAGGCCGGGCAGCAGGTCAAGCTGTCGGGCTTCGGCAATTTCGACCTGCGGCGCAAGAACCAGCGCCCGGGCCGGAACCCGAAGACCGGCGAGGAAATCCCCATTTCGGCCCGGACGGTGGTCACCTTCCGCCCCGGCCAGAAGCTGAAGGAGCGGGTGGAGGCCTATGCTGGATCCGGGCAGTAACCGCGAGCTTCCGCCGATCCCGGCGAAGCGCTACTTCACCATCGGTGAGGTCAGCGAGCTGTGCGACGTCAAGCCGCACGTGCTGCGCTACTGGGAGACGGAGTTCACCAGCCTCAAGCCGGTCAAGCGGCGGGGCAACCGGCGCTACTACCAGCGCCACGACGTGCTGATGATCCGCCAGATCCGCGGCCTGCTGTACGAGGAGGGCTACACCATCGGCGGCGCCCGCCTGCGCATCGAGGGCGAGGCCGGCAAGCACGACTCCGCGCTCAGCACCCAGGTCGTCAAGCAGGTGCGGATGGAGCTCGAGGAAGTGCTGGCGCTGCTGCGTCGCTGACGCTATCATCCGCGTCCCGCAGCGGTGGAACGCCGCGGGGTCGACGTTCGGGGCGTAGCGCAGCCTGGTAGCGCACCAGCATGGGGTGCTGGGGGTCGTGAGTTCGAATCTCACCGTCCCGACCAACTCGACCGCCGCGCCTCGCCAGAAGGCACGGCCCTCCACGCAGCACACGCCAAGCCCCCGCCCCGCGGGGGCTTTCGCGTTGATGGCCCCCGCGAGGCTGCGCGGACCGCCCCGGCGCGGCTATGCTCGCGGCTGTTCCCACGCAGAACAGACCTCCATGCGCAGCCTCTATCCCGAGATCGAGGCGTTCGACACCGGCTTCCTGCCCGTCGACGCCCGCCACGTCCTGTACTACGAGCAGTGCGGCAATCCCGCCGGCAAGCCGGTGGTGATCCTGCACGGCGGCCCCGGCGGCGGCGTCAGCCCCAAGATGCGCCGCTTCCACGACCCCAAGCGCTACCGCATCGTGCTGTTCGACCAGCGCGGCGCCGGCCGCAGCACGCCGCACGCCGACCTCGTCGACAACACCACCGGCCACCTGGTGGCCGACATCGAGGCGCTGCGCGTGCACCTCGGCATCGAGCGCTGGCAGGTGTTCGGCGGCAGCTGGGGCAGCACCCTCGCGCTCGCCTACGCCCAGGCGCATCCCGCGCGCACCACCGAGCTGGTGCTGCGCGGCATCTTCATGCTCAGGCGCTGGGAGCTGGAGTGGTTCTACCAGCAGGGCGCCTCGCGGCTGTTCCCCGACGCCTGGGACAAGTACCTCGCGCCGATCCCCGAGGTGGAGCGCCACGACCTGATGTCGGCCTACCACCGCCGGCTCACCAGCGACGACGCCGCGGTGCGGCTCGAGGCCGCGCGCGCGTGGTCGACCTGGGAGGCGGCCACCAGCTTCCTGCGCCAGGACGCGGGCTTCATCGCCAGCCACGAGGACGCCGAGTTCGCGCTCGCGTTCGCGCGCATCGAGTGCCACTACTTCGTCAACGGCGGCTTCTTCGAGCACGAGGACCAGCTGCTGCGCGACGCCCACCGCATCGCCGACATCCCCGGCGCCATCGTGCACGGCCGCTACGACGTGGTCTGCCCCGCGCAGAACGCCTGGGACCTGCACAAGGCCTGGCCGAAGGCCGAGCTCGAGCTGTGCCCGACCTCGGGCCACTCGGCGTTCGAGCCGGAGATCTGCGACGCGCTGGTGCGCGCGACCGACCGCTTCCGCTGAGGCCGCGCGCGGCCTCCCGCCGCGACGGCGCGCCGGCTCAGGCCGGCGTGCCGTCCGGGTCGCGGTCCACCAGCCACAGGCCGGCCCACAGCTTCGGGTCCATCGCGTAGCCCTCGGCGGCCTTGGCCGCCAGCCAGCGCGGGGCGTCGTCCAGCGGCACCTCGTGCACGGTGATGTCCTCGCCGTCGACGCCGCCGCCCGCGTGCACGCGGGTCAGGCCGCGCGCGCGGACGAAGGCCACCACCTCGTTGCTCATGCCCGAGCTGCTCGGGCCCACCAGCAGCACCTTGACCTCGTCGGCGTGCCAGCCGGTCTCCTCCAGCAGTTCGCGGCGGGCGGCGGCCTCCATGGTGTCGGTGGCCGAGGTGTCGCCGACCAGGCCCGCAGGCATCTCGATCGAGCGCGCCTGCATCGGGATCCGGTACTGCTCGACGAACAGCAGCGTGCGCTGCGGCGTGAGCGCGATGATGATCACCGCCGAGCCGGCGTTGGTGCGCTCGGCGTATTCCCAGTGGCCGCGCTGGACCAGGCGCAGGTAGCGGCCTTCGTGGAGGGTGGTCGGGGCGTCGTCGTGCATGCGGGGCGTCCGGGTGCGGGCGGGCTCAGCCCGCGGCGAGCTCGTGCAGCCGGCGGCGCGTGAGCGGGCCGAACCGCAGGTGGTCGAGCAGGGGGGCGAGCTGGGCGGCGTCGAGGGGGCCGCGCTCGCCCTCGCCGAGGTCGGCGGGCAGCGGCGCGTCGAGCGCGATCGTGGCCAGCCGGCGCGAGAGCAGGGCGGCGTCGCGGTGCTCGCGCAGCTTCGCCGCCGCGGCGGCCGCGCCGCGCATGCGCAGGAACGGCACCTCGTCGATCCGCGCCAGCAGCGCGTCGAGCGAGTCGAAATGGGCGAGCAGGATGGCCGCGGTCTTGGGGCCGATCCCGGGCACGCCCGGGATGTTGTCGACCGCGTCGCCGGTCAGGCCGAGGAAGTCCGCCACCTGGTGGGCGTGCACGCCGTAGCGGGCCTTGACCTCGGCGTGTCCCCAGCGCGGGCCGCGGGCGTAGTCCCACTGGACGTCGCCGGGGGCGAGCAGCTGGCTGAGGTCCTTGTCGGCGGACAGGATCAGGCCGGGGCGTTCCGGGCGGCGCAGGCGATGCAGGGCGCTGCCGATCAGGTCGTCGGCCTCGTAGCGCGCGTCCACCAGCACCGGCAGGCCGAGCGCGCGGCACAGCGCCTGGCAGTGGCGGAACTGGCGGTGCAGCTGCTCGGGCGCGGGCTCGCGGTTGGCCTTGTAGGCCGGGTAGAGGTCGTTGCGGAAGCTCGACTCCAGCGCCTCGTCGAAGGCCACCACCAGGTGGGTGGGCCGCTCGCGCTCCAGCAGCTCGAGCACGAAGCGCGCGAAGCCGTGCACCGCGTTGACCGGCCAGCCGTCGCCGTCGTGGAACTCGTCGGGCATCGAGTGCCAGGCCCGGAAGACGTACAGGCTGGCGTCCACGAGGTGCAGCGGGCCGGCCATGCTCAGGGGCCGGTCCAGTCGGCGAGCAGGGCCCGCGGGTCCGGGCGCAGGCGCTCCGGCACGGCCTCGGTCGGGGTGCCGAGGTGGACGAAGCCGGCCACCTCCTCGTCGGCGCCGAGCCCCAGCGCGGCGAGGATGGCCGGGTCGTAGGCGGCCCAGCCGGTCAGCCACTGGCCGCCGAAGCCCAGCGCCTGCGCGGCCTGCAGCAGGGCGAAGCAGACGCAGGCCGCGGCGGCGCGCTGCTCGGCCTCCGGCACCTTGTGGCCGCGCTGCAGCCGGGTGACGACCACCAGCACCAGCGGGGCCTGCACGAAGCGCGCGCGGTCCTTGTCGACCGCCGCGGCCGGCGCGGCGGGGTCGCGCTCCAGCGCGCGCGCCGCGAGGCGCTCGCCGAGCGCCACCCGGGCGTCGCCGCGCAGGCGCAGGAAGCGGAACGGGGCGAGCTTGCCGTGGTCGGGGACCCGCACCGCGGCCTCGAGCAGGCGCAGCAGCTGGGCCTCGTCGGGGGCGGGCTCGCCGAGCAGGCGGGAGGGCGTCGAGCGACGCGCGTGGAGGAAGGCGAGGGGATCCATGGGCCCAGTCTAGCAAGCGCCCCGACGCCCCGGCCGGGAACGTCCCCACGCCGCGTTGGCGCAGGGACCGGCAATCCGGGATACCCCTCTCACTTTCTTTAGCTTCCAGTGTCTACGATGCAATCCGGGTATTCAGGGGTTCGTCTAGAGGCCACCGCCATGTCGCACGACACTCCCCACGCAGGTGTCATTTCCCTTTCGCCGGAGGCCTCGCGCCTGCTCGGCGCCATGCAGTCCGAGGCGCGCGAGCGCCTCGCGGGCGCGCTCGAGTCCGCGCTCGCCAAGACCGACGACTACCTCTTCGACCTCTCGCGGCACGACCCCGACACCCGCCACATGCTGGCGCTGCGCGACATCCGCCGCGCGCGCTCGGGCATGGCGCGTGGCCACGATGGCGCGCTCGAGTCCGCGTTCCAGCTGCTCGTCGAGGACCCGACCTACGCCAAGCGCGAGCCGGTGGCCCTGAGCCTGCTGTCGAACAGCGACCTCGAGGAGCAGCTCGCCCTCGAGCAGGTCGTCGACGCCATCCAGCGCTCCTACCAGCCGGCGCTGCACATGATCGAGCGCCGCTTCGCGATGCTGCTGCGCCAGCCCGACTTCCACGCCGACCGCATCCCGGTGGGCCCGAAGTCGCTCGGCGTGGCCGCGCGCTACTGCCTGGCCGGCGTCGAGCTCGAGCCCGACGTCAAGGTCGTGTTCTACAAGTTCTACGAGCGCGAGATGACCCGCGCGCTCGGCCCGCTGTACGACCGCATCAACGCCGAGTTCGCCGGCGCCGGCGTGCTCCCGGGCCTGCGCCCGGCCGGCGCGCCGGTGCGCGAGCCCTCGGGCGCGCGCGACGGCGAGGGCGCCCCGCGCGGCGGCCGGATGGACGCCGGCGGCCACGTGGCCGAGGGCGGCGCGCCGGCCTACCACGGCTCCCACGGCGTCAACGCCGGCCCCAGCGACGCGGCCGACGGCCAGCTGTTCTCCAGCCTCGTCGACCTGCTGCGCGGCTGGCGCAGCGCCGGCGCGCCCGGGGCCGAGGCCCAGGGCCCGCACGCCGACGCGCACCGCCCGGCGCCCGCCGCCGGCGCGCTGCCGCACCGCCCGATGAGCCCGCGCGAGATGATCTCGGTGCTGTCGCTGCTGCAGACCGAGCCGCCGCCGGCGCTCGGCCGCGTCATCGGCAACCCCGACCTCTCGCTGGCCCAGCTGCTCAAGCGCGAACTCCTCGACGGCGCCCGCCGCTTCGGCGTCGGCGACGACGACGTGGGCATGGCCGCGGCCGACGAGGACGCGATCGACCTGGTCGGCATGCTCTTCGACGTGCTCCTCGACGAGCGCCACTTCGAGCCCGCCGCGCGCGAGATGCTCGGCAAGCTGGTGGTGCCCTTCGTCAAGGTCGCCGTGATCGACCGCCGGATGTTCCTGCACAAGCAGCATCCCGCGCGCCGCCTGCTCAACGCGGTGGCGGAGGCCTGCGAGGGCAACCGCGGCGACGGCCCGCAGGAGCGCGAGCTGCTCGACCGCGCGCGCGGCATCACCGACCGCCTGATCGTGGAGTTCAACGAGGACCTCTCGATCTTCGAGACCCTCGAGTCCGAGCTGCGCTCCTTCCTCGACCAGAACCGCAAGCGCATCGAGCTGGCCGAGCGCCGCGCCGCCGAGTCCCAGCGCGGCCAGGAGCGGCTCGACCAGGCCCGCGCCGAGGCCCGCGCCGAGCTCGCCCGCCAGGTGGGCGGCTCGGTGCTGCCGCAGCCGATCGCCGAGTTCTTCGACCGCTACTGGGTCCACCACCTCACCGTCGTGCAGCTGCGCGAGGGCCCCGAGTCCGAGCGCGCCGCCGAGGCGCGCCGGGTGCTGGGCCAGCTCGTGGCCGAGCACGCCGAGGCGGTCGCCGGCCGCGTGCCCGCCAAGGGCTGGCTGGCCAGCTGCCGCGAGGGCATCGACGGCGTGCTCGCGAGTTCGGGCCTCGGCGGAGACGGCGCGCAGGAGCAGGTCGCCGCGCTCGCCCAGGCCCTGGCCGGCGTCGCCGCCGGCGTCCCGCAGGTCGAGGTCGCGGTGTCGCTCGAGGCCGCCCCGGTGCTCGAGCCCGCGGTCGCGGCCCGGCAGCAGGCCGAGGTGGCCTCGTCGCTGGCCATCGTCGGCGGCACCGACACCCTCGACTTCGACCCGGCCGACGCCGAGGCGCTGCGCCGCATGCCGGTGGGCACCTGGCTCGAACTGGTCGGCGAGGACGGCCGGCCGCAGCCGGTCAAGCTCTCGTGGGTCAGCCCGATCTCCTCGCGCCTGCTGTTCACCAACCGCCGCGGCGTGCGCGTGCTGGTGGCCTCGCCCGAGGAGCTCGCGGCGATGAAGAAGGAAGGCAAGCTGGTGGTGCGCGAGGGCGACGGCGCCTTCGACCAGGCCCTGCACCAGCTCATGGACCGCCTGAAGTCCGCCCCGAAGGCCGGCGACGCCGGCTGACGCGTCCCGTCGGGCCGCGGCCCAGGGCCGCGCGCCCGCAGGCTGCGGCCCCGATGCCGACCGCGGCGGGGCCGGTCGGCGCTACGCTGTACCGCCCTGGAGGCCTCGGCCCCCGCCGAGGCCTCGCTCCCCCCCGAGCCTCCCGATGACCGCCTCCCGCCCCGTCCTGACGCCCCCCGTCCGCGCCCGCCTCCTGTCCGCGCTGCGCGCCGACGCGCTCGAGCGCTGCGGCCTGGCCCTCGACGCCGTGCTCGCGGGCGTCGAGGAGCGCGTGCCCGCGCTGCCCCTGCTGCCGCGCGGCCAGGACGCCCGGCGCGCGCTGTGGTTCGGCGTCCGCGAACGCTTCCTCGCCACCCTCGACACCGCCTGGGCGGGCCTCGCCGCGGGCGATCCGGTGCCCGCCGGCCGCGCGCTGGCCAGCGGTCGCCCCGGCCAGCTCGGCCTGCTCGACGAGCACGAGCTGCAGCTGCAGCTGGCCCGCGCCGCGCTGGTCGCCGAGCTCTCGCGCGACGCGGCCGGGCTGCTGGCCAACATCGAGATGCGCCTGGCCTGGCTGGCCGGCGGCGCGCCGCTCGACGCCGAGCGCAATCCCGCCGGGCCCGAGCACGTCGCCGCGGCGCTGCAGGTGGCGGTGCTCGGCACGCACTGGCCCGACGCGCAGCCGCTGGCGCTGTTCGAGCGCCTCGCGCGCGGCCTGCCCGACGCCCTCGACGACCTGCTGCAGGCGATCGACGAGCGCCTCCTCGAGGAGGGCGTGCTGCCCGAGCTGCGCCTGATCGCCCGCCGCCCCGGCGCCCGTCCGCCGCGGGCCCGGCGCGAGCGCGCGGAGGGCCTCCCCGACGCGGCGCTCGCCTCGCTGTTCTCCGCCGTCGCCGGCCGGCTGCACGCCTGGCGCTCGCGCGAGGACGGCCCGAAGATGCTCGACGACAGCGACGCCCGCCCGCTCGGTCGCGCCGAGGTGCTGCAGGCGCTGTCGCTGCTGCAGACCGGGCCGCTGCCGCCGGAGGTGATGGCCATGCGGCCCTCGCTGCGGATCCCGCGGATCAAGGCCGACCTGCTCGGCGCCGCCGAGCGCCTCGGCCTCGACCCGCTGCAGGTGCGGCTCGACGACGCGGCGGAGTCCGACCTCGAGCTCGCCGGCCTGCTGTTCGACCACCTCGTCGAGGACGTGGCCGTCGCGGGGCCCGCGCGCCTCGTGCTGCAGCGCGCGCTGCTGCCGTTCGCGCGCGCCGGCGTGCTCGAGCGCGGCGTGCTGCTGCGCCGCGAGGGCCCGGTGTCCGGCCTGCTCGGCGGGCTCGCCGAGGCCTGCGACGGCAACCTCGCCGCGAGCGAGCCCGAGAAGCGCCTGCTCGACGGCGCGCAGCGCGTGGTCGAGCGGCTGTGCGCCGAGTTCAACGAGGACCTCGCGGTGTTCGTCGAGCTCGAGCACGAACTCGAGGGCGTGCTCGCCCGGCATCGCCAGCGGGTGCAGATCGCCGAGCGCCGCGCGGCGGAGTCCCAGCTCGGCCACGACCGCCTCGAGCAGGCACGCGCCATCGCGCTCGCGGAGCTCGCCGAGCGGCTGCCGGCGCGGCCGCTCACGCCCTCGCTCGAGCTGCTGATGCGCCTGCACTGGCCGCACCACGTCGCCATGGCCGCCGCCCGCGCCGGCACCGGCTCGCCGGCGTTCCGCGAGGCGCTCGCGGTGGGCGACGCGCTGCTCGCGGCCGACGCCCGGGCGCGCGCGGCGCACGCCGCGCCGCCGGTGCTGCGCGGCCTGCTCGAGCCGCTGCTGGTCAGCGCGGGCTGCCACGGCGCCGCCGCGTCCGAGGCGGTGCACGCCATCGAATCCGAACTCGCCGCGCTGGCCCGCGGCGAGGCGCCGCCCGCCGAGGCGGCGCGCGCCCTGCTGGCCTCGCGGCTGCCGCCGCTGGCCAGCGCGCCCGCGCGCGGCCAGCCGCGCCACGATCCCGCGCTGCGCCTGCTGGTCGAGCGGCTCAAGGCCCTGCCGGTGGGCAGCTGGTGCGAAGTGCGCGGCGAGGACGGCGAGCCGCGCGCGGTGAAGCTGGCCTGGATCAGCCCGATCAGCGGGCGCCGCCTGCTGGTCAACCGGCGCGGGCAGAAGGTGCTGTGCGCGTCCCCGGAGGACCTCGCGCCGCTGTTCGCGGCGGGCCGGCTGGCCTTCGTGCGCGGCCGCGATCCGCTGGAGCGCTCGATGCACCGCATGCTCGACGCGCTGGCCGAGGTGCCGCCGGCCGAGGCCGACGCCGCCTGAGCTCGCGCGGCCCGGCGCGCGCGCGGCCCCTTCCGGAGCGCCTGCGCACGCGTGCTAGAGTCCGGACGACCGCATCGGGGGGAGCCGGATGAGCGTCGAGATCGTGGTGTGCAGGGAAGTCGCGTCCGGCGAACGCCGCGTCGCGGCCACGCCGGAGACGGTGCGCAAGCTCGTCGCGCTGAAGGCGCAGGTGGCGATCGAACCGGGGGCCGGCGAGGCCGCCGGGCTCGCCGACGCCGACTACCTGGCCGCGGGTGCGCGCCTCGCGACCGCCGATGACTGGGGCCGCGCCAGCCTCGTGCTGGGCGTGCAGTGCCCGCCGCCCGAGGCGCTGGCCCGGCTGCCGCGCGGCGCCATGCTGGTCGGCCTGCTCCAGCCCGAGGCCCAGCCCGGCCGCGCCGAGGCGCTGCTCGCCGCCGGCCTCACCGTGTTCCCGCTCGAGCGCCTGCCGCGCACCACCCGCGCCCAGGCGATGGACGTGCTCAGTTCGCAGGCCGGCATGGCCGGCTACAAGGCGGTGCTGATCGCGGCCGACCTCTCGCCGCGCTTCTTCCCGATGCTCACCACCGCCGCCGGCACGATCCGGCCGTCGAAGGTGCTGGTGGTCGGCGCCGGCGTCGCCGGCCTGCAGGCCATCGCCACCGCGCGCCGGCTCGGCGCCCAGGTCGAGGGCTTCGACGTGCGGCCCGAGACCCGCGAGCAGATCGAGTCCCTCGGCGCGCGCTTCCTCGACCTCGGGGTCAGCGCGGCGGGCGAGGGCGGCTATGCCCGCGAACTCAACGCCGAGGAGCGCGCCGAGCAGCAGCGCCGCCTCGCCGAGCACCTCAAGGGCGTCGACGTGGTGGTGTGCACCGCCGCGGTGCCCGGCCGGCGCGCGCCGGTGATCCTCACCCGCGCCATGGTCGAGGGCATGCGCGCGGGCAGCGTCATCGTCGACCTCGCCGCCGAGTCCGGCGGCAACTGCGAGGCCACGGTGCCCGGCGAGACGGTGGTGGTCGGCGGCAAGATCATCGGCGGGCCGCTCAACCTGCCCAGCCGCGGCGCGCTGCATGCCAGCGAGATGTTCTCGCGCAACCTGCTGAATTTCTCCGGCCTGCTCCTGCGCGACGGCGCGCTGTCGCTGGACTGGGACGACGAACTCATCGCCCGCACCTGCTGGGCGCACGACGGCGAGCGCCGCCCGGCCTGAGCCGGCGGCCCTGGAGGCTTCGATGGACGGTTTCGTGGCGCTGTACCTGTTCCTGCTCGCGGCCATCGCCGGCCACGAGATCATCTCGCGCGTGCCGGTGATCCTGCACACGCCGCTGATGTCGGGCTCCAACTTCGTGCACGGCATCGTGCTGGTCGGCGCGATGGTCGTGCTCGGCCACGCCGACACCACGCTCGAGAAGGTGATCGGCTTCGTCGCGGTGCTGCTGGGCGCGGGCAACGCGGCCGGCGGCTACGTGGTCACCGAGCGCATGCTCGAGATGTTCCGCGCCAGCGGCCGCCAGGGCCCCGGGGGCGCGAAGTGAGCGCCGCCACCGAGGTCGCCGCGCACGCGGGCTGGCTGATGCCGGTGGTCAAGGCCAGCTACCTGGCCGCCGCCACGCTGTTCATCCTCGGCATCAAGCGCATGGCCTCGCCGGTCACCGCGCGCTCCGGCGTGCAGTGGGCGGGCGTGGGCATGCTGGTGGCCACGATCGCCACCTTCGCGCTGCCGGGCATCGGCAACATCCCGCTGATCGTGCTCGCCCTGGTGCTCGGCACGGGCCTGGCGTGGTGGTCGGGCGCGCGCGTCGCGATGACCGACATGCCGCAGATGGTGGCGCTGTACAACGGCATGGGCGGTGGCTCGGCGGCCGCGATCGGCGCGGTGGAGCTGTTCCGCTTCAGCGGCGCGGCCGCGGCGCTGGCCGGCGCGGGCGCCGCGACGCACGCCGCCGAGGGGCCGGGGGCGGTCGCGCTGGCGCTGGCGGTGGCGGGCGCGCTGATCGGCGCGATCTCGCTCACCGGCTCCGTGATCGCCTGGGCCAAGCTCGACGGCCGGCTCGACAAGCGCTTCGTCTTCCCCGGCCAGCAGGCCTTCAACGCCCTCGTGCTGCTGGCCGCCGTGGGCTTCGGCGTGGCCGCGGCCCTCACCCTGCAGCCGGCGCTGATCATCGCGTTCTTCGCCTGCGCGCTGGCCGTGGGCGTGCTGATGACGCTGCCGATCGGCGGCGCCGACATGCCGGTGGTGATCTCGCTGTACAACGCGCTCACCGGCCTGGCCGTGGCCTTCGAGGGCTTCGTGCTGGGCAACGAGGCGCTGATCATCGCCGGCACCGTGGTCGGCGCGGCGGGCACGCTGCTCACGCGGCTGATGGCCAAGGCCATGAACCGCTCGATCACCAGCGTGCTGTTCGGCAGCTTCGGCGCCACCGGCGAGGCCCAGGCCATCACCGGCAGCCAGAAGCCCATCGAGGCCGGCGACGTCGCGGCGATGATGGCCTACGCCGAGCGCGTGGTGATCGTGCCGGGCTACGGCATGGCCGTCGCCCAGGCCCAGCACAAGATCGCCGAGCTCACCCAGCAGCTGGTCAAGCGCGGGGTCAAGGTGAAGTTCGCGATCCACCCGGTGGCCGGGCGCATGCCCGGGCACATGAACGTGCTGCTGGCCGAGGCCGGCATCCCCTACGACCTGATCGTCGACATGGACGACATCAACCCCGAGTTCCCGGCCACCGACGTGGCGCTGGTGATCGGCGCCAACGACGTGGTCAACCCGGTGGCCAAGACCGACCCGGCCAGCCCGATCTTCGGCATGCCGATCCTCGACGTCGCGCTGGCGCGCAACGTGGTGGTGATCAAGCGCGGCAAGGGCACCGGCTTCGCCGGCATCGAGAACGCGCTCTTCTACGCCGACAACGCGCGGATGCTGTACGGCGATGGCGCCGAGGCGGCCGCGCGCCTGGTGGCCGAGGTGAAGGCGCTCGACGGCGGGCACTGAGCCCGCGGCGCCGCGCGCGGGTCGGCGGCCGCATGGCGCCGACCGCCGCGGCTCAGCGCGAGCCCAGCGTCCCGGCCAGCAGCCCCGCCGCCAGCAGGCCCGCCTCGAGCGGGCCGACCTGCTGGGTGATCGTCAGCCAGGCCAGGTCCGGGCCGAGCAGCCCCAGCGACTCCCAGGGCAGCAGCCCGAACGGGCGGCCCAGCGCCGCCGCGGCGAGGCCCACCAGGGCCAGCGCGATCGCGGCCAGCGTGGCCAGGCCGCCGGCGAGGGCGCGCGCGCCGCCGGCGGGCAGGCCGGCCAGCCGCACCATCAGCGCCATGTCGAGGCCGGCCACGAGCGCCATGGGCGCGGCGCGGCCGTCGGTGGCGCCGGCCACCACGATCCACAGCGCGGCGATGCCGACCACGGCGAACGCCAGGGTCGCGGCGGCGAGGGGGCCGCGCCCGCGCCGGGGCGCGGGGGAGGGCGGGGTGGCGCGGCGGGGCGTGCGATCCATGGGGACTCGGGGGCGACAAAGCCGTAAAATAGCGCACCCGACCACGCCCCGAGGCCCCGTGAGCTATTCCCGCACCAGCGAACCGGTGAAGTTCGAGCGCGACTGCGCGGCCGTGCTCGTGCCGCAGGGCGAGCGCGTCACCCTGCCGGCCGGCACCGCGGGCTACATCACCCAGGCGCTGGGCGGCAGCTTCACGGTGTTCGTGGAGGGCAACCTGTTCCGCATCGCGGGGCCGGACGCCGACGCGATCGGCAAGCCCACGATCACCGCGCCCGAGCTGCCGCCGGACGCCGGCGACGCCGACGTCGAGCGCCTGGTCTGGGAGCAGCTGCGCACCTGCTTCGACCCCGAGATCCCGATCAACGTGGTCGAGCTGGGCCTGGTCTACGACTGCCGCCTGGAGCGCGCCGACGACGGCGGCCGCAAGGTCTCCATCAGCATGACGCTCACGGCGCCGGGCTGCGGGATGGGCGAGATCCTCGTCGACGACGTGCGCAGCAAGGTCGAGCTGGTGCCGACGGTCAGCGAGGCGGACGTCGAGCTGGTGTTCGACCCGCCGTGGAACCAGTCGATGATGTCGGAGGCCGCGCGCCTCGAGACCGGCATGCTCTGAGCCGCCTGCGCGGCCCGTTGGTTGTGTTTTGCAACCAATGTGAAACAGGAAAGAAACTGTGCCGTAGTCGAGTTGACGCAGTTCTCGTTTCCCGATCTAGTCGGGCCACTGCCGGGGTGACTTCCGGCAGGGGTCGACAGGGGCTGCCCCGGGGATGGGGGCACCGCCAGCAGCCGGTGGGTGGAGCCGCGACGCGGCCCACGGGGAACACCGGCCAGGCCACACCGCCGACCCGCATGGACGACAGCCGGCCGCTGCAATCGCGCAGCGGTCTGACGCCAACGCCAATCGGGGATCCAACGTGACCAAGCGCACCAACCGCCACGCATCGTTCCGCCGCCGCGCGCTCGCCGCGGCCACCGCCCTCGCCTTCCTGCCGGCGCTCGCCGCCGCGGGCGAGGTCAACACCGCCGCCCTCGCCGATCCGTCGGCGCAGACCTTCGACCGCTTCATCGTGAAGTTCCGCGACGAGGCCACGCCCGCGGTCGGCCAGCCCGCGCTGCAGCGCACGCTCGACACCGCCGCCGCGCGCCTGTCGGTCGGCACCGCGCGCGCCGGTGGCGCCCGCGGCAAGGGCCTGGCCGTGCAGCACGTGCGCCGCATGGGCATCGGCGCCGACGTCATCCGCACCTCGCGCGGCCTCGACCGCGTCGAAGCGCAGCAGCTGATGCAGGAGCTCGCCAGCGACCCGAACGTCGAGTACGTCGAGGTCGACCAGCTGATGCAGATCGCGCTGACCCCGAACGACACCAACTACGCCAGCCAGTGGCACTACTTCGAGGCCACCGGCGGCCTGAACCTGCCGACGGCCTGGGATCGCGCCACCGGCAGCGGCGTCGTCGTGGCGGTGCTCGACACCGGCTACGTCGCCCACTCCGACCTGGCCGCGAACATCATCGCCGGCTATGACTTCATCTCCGACACCACCGTCGCCGGCGACGGCAACGGCCGCGACAACAACCCCGCCGACCCGGGCGACTACTACCAGGGCCAGGGCTCGTCCTGGCACGGCACCCACGTGGCCGGCACCATCGCCGCGGTGACCAACAACGCCAAGGGCGTCGCCGGCGTGGCCTACAACGCCCGCGTGCAGCCGGTGCGCGTGCTCGGTCGCGGCGGTGGCTACACCTCCGACATCGCCGACGGCATCATCTGGGCCTCGGGCGGCACCGTCAGCGGCGTGCCGGCCAACGCGACCCCGGCCGACGTCATCAACATGTCGCTCGGCGGCTCCGGTTCCTGCGGCACCACCACCCAGAACGCCATCAACGGCGCCGTCTCGCGCGGCACCGTGGTGGTCGTGGCGGCGGGCAACTCCAACGCCAACGTCAGTGGCTTCAACCCGGGCAACTGCAACAACGTCATCAGCGTCGCGGCCACCAACCGCACCGGCGCGCGCGCCTCGTACTCCAACTACGGCACGCTGATCGACGTCGCGGCGCCGGGCGGCGAGGGCGGCACCGCCGGCGTGCTCTCGACGCTGAACTCGGGCACCCAGGGCCCGGGCACCGAGAACTACGCCTACTACGCGGGCACCTCGATGGCCGCCCCGCACGTCGCGGGCGTGGTCGCGCTGATCCAGTCGGTGGCCACCAAGACCCCGGCCGAGATCGAGGCGATCCTGAAGTCCTCGGCCCGCCCGCTGCCGGGCGCGTGCTCGGGCGGCTGCGGCGCCGGCATCGTCGACGCCAACGCCGCGCTGTCGGCCGCGCTGGGCACCACCCCGCCGCCGCCCCCGCCGCCGCCGCCGACCGGCAACACCAGCTACACCAACAACACCGACGTGGCGATCTCCGACAACGCCACGGTCCGCAGCCCCATCGCGATCTCCGGCCGCACGGGCAACGCCCGCTCGACCGCGACCGTGGCGGTGAACATCGTCCACACCTACGTGGGCGACCTGCGCGTGCGCCTGATCGCGCCGGACGGCTCGGCCTACACCCTGCGCAACCGCACCGGCGGCAGCGCGGACAACATCGTGGCCACCTACACGGTCAACCTGTCGTCCGAGGCCATCAACGGCACCTGGAACCTCGAGGTGTTCGACGGCGCCGGCGGCGACGTGGGCTACATCAACAGCTGGACCTTCACGCCCTGATCCACCGGCCAGCGGCCGACCCGGGCCCATGGACGGGCCCCGCGTGACCCGAAGCCCCGGCGCAAGCCGGGGCTTCGTTGTTTCAGGCCGCCGCATCGACCGCACAGGCCATGCGTGACCGGGTTGGCGGTGCGCGCGCGCGTGGGGTGCGCCACGTCGCAGGACGGCATTTCCCCGATTGACCCCACTCCGGCCCCCCGGAGCATGCCCCCTGCGCGCCCCGGATCCGCTCCGCCCGGCGCGCCGCCCCGCGGCCCGCGGGTGCGCCGACCGCTCCAGGGGATCCCGCGCCATGCGCCAGCACCGACCGACCTCCCGCCGCCCGCTCGCCCTCGCGCTGGCCGCCGCCGCGGCCCTCCTGCCGCCGCTGGCCCTGGGCCAGGTCGTGCCCGGGGGCGACGGCGCCGCGATCGGGGCCGCGCTGGCCGATCCATCGGCGCAGACCGTCGACCGCTTCATCGTGAAGTTCCGCGACGAGGCCACGCCCGCGGTCGGCCAGCCCGCGCTGCAGCGCACGCTCGACACCGCCGCCGCGCGCCTGTCGGTCGGCACCGCGCGCGCCGGTGGCGCCCGCGGCAAGGGCCTGGCCGTGCAGCACGTGCGCCGCATGGGCATCGGCGCCGACGTCATCCGCACCTCGCGCGGCCTCGACCGCGTCGAAGCGCAGCAGCTGATGCAGGAGCTCGCCAGCGACCCGAACGTCGAGTACGTCGAGGTCGACCAGCTGATGCAGATCGCGCTGACCCCGAACGACACCAACTACGCCAGCCAGTGGCACTACTTCGAGGCCACCGGCGGCCTGAACCTGCCGACGGCCTGGGATCGCGCCACCGGCAGCGGCGTCGTCGTGGCGGTGCTCGACACCGGCTACGTCGCCCACTCCGACCTGGCCGCGAACACCATCGCCGGCTACGACTTCATCTCCGACGCCACGATGGCCGGCGATGGCGGCGGGCGCGACGGCGATCCCGCCGATCCGGGCGACTACTACAACGGCCGCGGCTCCTCGTGGCACGGCACCCACGTGGCCGGCACCATCGCCGCGGTGACCAACAATGGCCGCGGCGTCGCCGGCGTGGCCTACAACGCGCGCGTGCAGCACGTGCGCGTGCTGGGCCGCGGCGGCGGCTGGAGCTCCGACATCGCCGACGGCATCACCTGGGCCTCGGGCGGCAGCGTCGGCGGCGCACCGGCCAACCCGACCCCGGCCGACGTCATCAACCTGTCGCTCGGCGGCGCCGGCGCCTGCGGCACCACCACCCAGAACGCGATCAACGGCGCCGTCTCGCGCGGCACCGTGGTGGTCGTGGCGGCCGGCAACGCCAACACCGACGCCAGCCAGTTCAACCCCGCCAACTGCGCGAACGTCATCACCGTGGCGGCCACCAACCGCCAGGGCGCGCGCGCCTCGTACTCCAACTACGGCACGTTGATCGACGTGGCCGCGCCGGGCGGCGAGGGCGGCACCGCCGGCGTGCTCTCGACGCTGAACTCGGGGACCCAGGGCCCGGGCGCCGAGACCTACGCCTACTACGCGGGCACCTCGATGGCCGCCCCGCACGTGGCCGGCCTGGTGGCGCTGATGCAGTCCGCGGCCGCGCGCACGCCGGCCCAGGTCGAGGCGCTGCTGAAGTCCAGCGCCCGGCCGCTGCCCGGCGCCTGCAGCGGCGGCTGCGGCGCCGGCATCGTCGATGCCGGGGCCGCCCTGGCGGCGCTGCTGGGCGGGGGCGCCCCCGCGCCGACGCCCACCCCGCCGGGCGGCGCGGTGTACGCGAGCGGCACCGACGTCGCCATCCGCGATGGCGCCACCGTGCGCAGCCCGATCGCGATCAGCGGCCGCAACGGCCAGGCCTCGGCCACCTCCACCGTGACCGTGGACATCGTGCACCCCAACATCGGCGACCTGCAGGTGTCGCTCGAGGCCCCCGACGGCAGCCGCTACGTGCTGCACAACCGCACCGGCGGCGGCGCCGACGACCTGCGCCAAGGCTACGTGGTCGACCTGTCCAGCGAGGCGATCAACGGCACCTGGCACCTGCGCGTGTACGACGCCGTCGCGGGCCACACGGGCTACATCAACGCCTGGAGCCTCGCGCCCGGCGAGGGCGGCGCCGCGCCCACGGCGCCCACGCCGCCGCCGCCCAGCGCTCCCGGCACCGTCACCAACGGCGCCGACGTGACGATCGCCGACGGCGCCACCGTCCGCAGCCCGATCGCGATCAGCGGCCGCGGCGGCTTCGCCGGCACCGCGGCCACCGTCACCGTCGCGATCATCCACCCCAACATCGGCGACCTGCAGGTGGCCCTCGAGGCGCCGGACGGCAGCCGCTACATCCTGCACAACCGCACCGGCGGCAGCGCCGACAACCTCCAGCAGGCCTACACGGTCGACCTCAGCAGCGAGGCCGTGGACGGCACCTGGCACCTGCGGGTGTACGACGGCGCGACGGGGAACACCGGCTACATCGACCAGTGGAGCTTCGCGCCGGGCAGCAGCGCCGGCGCGCCGCCGGCGCCGGCCCCGACCCCGGGCGCCTACGCCAACGAGGCCGACGTGGCGATCCGCGACGGCGCCACCGTGCGCAGCCCGATCAGCCTCGCCGGCGTGGCGGGCCAGGGCAGCGCGACGGCGCGCGTGGTGGTCGACATCCTGCATCCGAACATCGGCGACCTGCAGGTGGCGCTCGAGGCGCCGGACGGCACCCGCTACATGCTGCACAACCGCGCCGGCGGCAGCGCCGACAACCTGCAGCAGGCCTACACCGTGGACCTGTCGGCGAAGGCCAAGGCGGGCACCTGGCACCTGCGCGTGTACGACGCCGCGGCGGGGAACACGGGCGTGATCAACCGCTGGAGCTTCACGCCCTGAGGGACCCGGCCGCGCCGGCGACGGCGCGGCGGGCCGACCGCGGCGCCCCCGGCGGGGCGCCCGGGTTCAGAGCGCCTCGAAGCGGTTCGCGGCGACGTTCTTGCGGACCTTGGCCGGATCCCAGATGCGGCCGTTCATCGCGATGTAGACGCCGGGCGGCAGGCTCTGCACGGCGCCGACCGCGGTGCCGATGTTGAACTCGGCGTCGGAGCCGCGGAAGCGCGCGGGGTTCAGCGCGCCGGTCAGCACGATCGTGCGGTCGGTGAGCGCGGCCAGCACCTTGGCGGTCTCGACCATCGAGTCGGTGCCGTGGGTCACCAGCACGTGCCGGGCCGGCTGCGCGGCGATCGCGTCGCGCAGCAGCTCGCGCTCGGCCTGGGTGATGTGCAGGCTGTCCTTGCGCAGCAGCGGCACGACGGTGAAGCGGAAGGCCACGCCGAGCTCCTCGAGGATGCGCCCGATCTGCGGCTCGCCGACCTGGTAGTCGGACTTGTCGTCGAAGTAGACCTTGTCGATCGTGCCGCCGGTGGTGACGACGCAGAGCTGGTCCATGGGGGATCCGGGCGTGGAGGGCGAAGGCGCGCAGTCTACCCGGCCGCGGGCGGGCTGGCATCGCCGCCGGCCGTGCGCGCGGCGGCCCGCGCGGCGGCGCGGGCGCGCATCGCGTCGAGGCTGGAGGCCAGCACCACGCCCACCGCGAGCAGCGCCTCGGCGATCCCGAAGGCCCGCGCCTCCGGCGCCGACCAGGCCTCCATGACGCCGTGCATGAAGTAGAACAGCGCGGCCACCCCGGCCCAGAAGCCGGCGCTGGGCCGGCGCGCCAGCCACAGCGCCAGCGCCGGCAGGGCCGGCAGCGCGGCCGCGGCGGCGTCGAGCCAGACCGGGATCGACGCCGGCGGCAGGCGCACGCTCCAGGCCACGTGCAGCAGCACGATCAGCGCCGTGCCGGCGATCGCCAGCCGGCGCCCGGGCAGGACGTGGGCCTCGGCCGGGGTCACGGGGCCAGCCTCGCGGCCAGCGTGGCCACGCGCCGGCCCAGCGCGCGCGCCAGGCGCTGCTCGGCGGGGCTCGGCTCGGGGTCGTCCTGGGCGCCGGCGACGTGGCTGGCGCCATAGGGCGTGCCGCCCTCGCGGGTGGTGGAGAGGTCGGGCTCGGAGTAGGGCAGGCCGGCCACGACCATCCCGTGGTGCAGCAGCGGCAGCAGCATCGTCAGCAGCGTCGACTCCTGGCCGCCGTGCATGCTGGCGCTCGAGGTGAACACCGCGCCGGGCTTGCCGGCCAGGGTGCCCGAGGCCCATTCGGCGCCGGTGGTGTCGAGGAAATGCTTGAGCGGCGCGGCCATGTTGCCGAAGCGCGTCGGGCTGCCGAGCAGCAGGCCGGCGCACTCCGCGAGGTCGCGCTTCTCGACGTAGGGCGCGCCCTCCTCGGGCACCGGCGGCGAGGCGAGGGTGGTCGTGGACGCCACCGGCGGCACGCTGCGCAGGCGCGCGGCCATGCCCGGCACCTCCTCGATGCCGCGGGCGATGTGGCGGGCGAGCCGGGCGACCGAGCCGCCGCGGCTGTAGTAGAGGACCAGGATGTCGGGCATCGGGCGGGACCGCGGGGCCAGGGGTGCGCAGGGTAGCGCGGCCGCGCGTCGCCGCGGCGTGCGCGGCCCCCGCGTCCCCGGGCCGGGCCCGCTTTGCTAGGCTCCGCGCATGCCCATGATCGCCTTCCGCCGCTGGCTGCTCGGCCCCGAGCGCGAGCGCACCCGCAGCTTCGTCACCTTCCTCTGGCAGCGCTTCCTCGCCGACCGCTGCTTCGAGACCGCCGGCGCGCTCAGCTACTCCACCGTCTTCGCGCTGGTCCCGCTGGCCACCGTGGCCTTCGGCGTGCTCTCGGCGTTCCCGGTGTTCGAGGCTTGGAGCGGGGCGCTGAGCGACTTCATCTTCCAGCACTTCGTGCCGGGCGCGGCGCGCGCGGTGCAGGACTACGTCGGCGACTTCGCCGGCACCGCCAGCCGGCTCACCCTGGCCGGCGTGGCGGGCGTGATGGTGGTGGCGCTGGTGACGATGGCCGGCATCGAGCAGACCTTCAACCGGATCTGGCGGGTGTCGAGCCCGCGCCCCCGGCTGACCCGCTTCCTGGTGTTCTGGACGGTGCTGACCCTGGGCAGCTTCGTCGCGGTGGCCAGCCTGGCGGTGTCGACGACCCTGCTGTCGCTGCCGGCCTTCGGCGGCGAGGAGGCGCGCACGCTCGGCGGCCACCTGCTGCGCTGGGTGCCCACGGTGCTGCTGCTGGGCGGCTTCACCGCCGCCTACATGGTGGTGCCGAACCGCACCGTGGCCTGGCGCCACGCGCTGGCGGGCGCGACGCTGGCGACGCTGGTGTTCGAGGGCGCGAAGTGGGGCCTCACCGCCTACCTGCGCACGGTGCCGGCCTACCAGCAGCTCTACGGCGCGCTCGCGGTGCTGCCGATCTTCCTGCTCTGGGTGTACCTGAGCTGGGTGGCGGTGCTGCTGGGCGCATCGCTGGCGGCGTCGCTGTCGTCGTTCCGCTTCCTGCCCGCGGCGCGGCGCCTGCCCGCCGGGCACGAGCTCTACGCGCTGCTGCGCCTGCTCGGCCGGCTGCAGGCGCGGCGCGCCAGCGGCGGCTCGCTGCACGGCGCCGAGCTGCACGCGCTCGAGCCCATGCTCAGCGACGACCTGATGCAGCGCATGCTCGGCGACCTGCACCGGATCGGCGCGGTCGCCCGCGACGAGGGCGGCGGCTGGCTGCTGGCCCGCGACCTCGACGCGCTTCCGCTGGGCGAGCTCTACGAGGCCGGCGCGCTGCGCATCCCGCTGGACGCCGCCGCGCTGCCCGACCGCGGCGACGCGTTCGGCGCCCCGGCGGCGGCCGCGCTGGACGCGCTGCGCGACCCCCTTCGCGTCCTCTTGAGCCGCAGCGTTGCTAGCCTGCTCGCCCCCGCCGAACCGCCCGCGCCCGGAGCGCCCGCCCCATGACCCCGACCCTCCGCCTGCGCCCGGCCGCCGCCGCGCTCGCCCTGCTGCTCGCCGCCGCGGCCGCCGCCCCGGCCGTCGCCACGCCCGCCCCGGCTGCGGCCCCCGGGGCCCCGCGCGTGCCCGCCCTCGCGGTCACCACCCTCGACGGCCAGGCCTGGGACATCGCCGCGCAGCGCGGCTCGTGGGTGTTCGTGAACTACTGGGCCACCTGGTGCGCCCCCTGCCTGCGCGAGATGCCCGAGCTCGACGAGCTCGACCACGCGCGCGACGACCTGGTGGTCATCGGCCTGGCCTACGAGGAGACCACCGAGGACGCCCTGCGCGCCGCGCTGGCCCAGCGCCCGGTGCGCTATCCGATCGCGCTGGTGGACGTGTTCGCGCCGCCGCCTGACTTCGACGTGCCGCGCGGCCTGCCGATGAGCTGGCTGATCAACCCGCGCGGCGAGATCGTGAAGCCCTTCCTCGGCCCGGTCACCGGCGCGGAGATCGAGGCCGCCATCGCCGAGGCCCTCGCCGCCGACGCCGCCGGCTGAGCGGGCGCCGCGGCGCCCGGCCGCGCCGTCACCAGCGCGGCTTGATCGGCTTCACCGGGCCGCGGTAGCGCTCCTTCAGCGGCTTGCCCGCCAGCGGCGGCAGCGTGATCGGCTCCGCGGGCAGGGTGCAGTCCGGCGCGTGGTCGAGCAGGTGGCGGATCAGCGCCAGCCGGCCGGCCTTCTGGTCGTTGAAGTCCACCAGCGTCCACGGCGCGTGCCGGGTGTGGGTGGCCTCGAGCATCGCGTCGCGCGCCCGGCCGTACTCGGCGTACTTCGCCCGCGACTCCAGGTCGACGGGGCTGAGCTTCCAGCGCTTGAGCGGGTCGCTGGCGCGCTCGGCGAAGCGCGCCTCCTGCTCGGCCTGGTCGACGCAGAGCCAGTACTTCGCCAGCAGCACGCCGTCCTCGACCAGGGCGCGCTCGAACACCGGCGCGTCGCGCAGGAAGTCGCGGTACTGCTGCGGGGTGCAGTAGCCCATCACGTGCTCGACGCCGGCGCGGTTGTACCAGCTGCGGTCGAACAGCACGAGCTCGCCGGCCGCCGGCAGGTGGGCGATGTAGCGCTGGAAGTACCACTGGCCGCGCTCGCGGTCGTCGGGCTTGGGCAGGGCCACCACGCGGACCTGGCGCGGATTGAGCCGCTCCGACAGCGCATGGATCGCGCCGCCCTTGCCGGCGGTGTCGCGGCCCTCGATCACCACCACCATGCGCCGCCCGGTGTGCTTGAGCCAGCGCGCGAGCGCCTCGAGCTCGCGCTGCATCGGCTCCAGGGCCGCTTCGTAGTCCTTGCGCTTGAGTCCCATCGTGTCCGCCGCCTCGTCGCCCGGGTCGGGCGACCATAGCGCGCGCGCCGCGGGTCGGGCGAGGCCCGGGGCGCGGCGCCGGGCTCAGGCCGCGTCGTCGACCAGCAGGCGCAGCTCGTCGGCCTGGTGCTCGCGGGCGAGCCGATCGAGCAGCTCGTCGAGGTCGCCCTCGAGCATCGCCTCCAGCGCGTACAGGGTCAGGCCCTCGACGCGGTGGTCGGTGACCCGGCCCTGCGGCACGTTCCAGGTGCGGATGCGCTGGCTGCGGTCGCCCGAGCCCACCTGCAGGCGCCGGCTGGCGGCCTGGGCCTGCTCGCGCGCGCTGCGCTCGCGCTCGGCCAGCTCGGCCTTGAGCTTGCGCATCGCCTTGTCGCGGTTGGCGTGCTGGCTGCGCTCGGTCTGGCATTCCACCACGATGCCCGAGGGCAGGTGGGTGATGCGGATCGCGGAGTCGGTCTTGTTGACGTGCTGGCCGCCGGCGCCGGAACTGCGGAAGGTGTCGACCTTCAGGTCGACGTCGCGCACGTCCACGGCCTCGGGCTCGGCGAGCTCGGGCAGGATCGCCACGGTTGCGGCCGAGGTGTGGATGCGGCCCTGCGACTCGGTGGCCGGCACCCGCTGCACGCGGTGCGTGCCCGACTCGAAGCGCAGCCGCGACCAGGCGCCGCGGCCCTCGATGCGGGCGATGACCTCCTTGTAGCCGCCGTGCTCGCCGGGGCTGGCCGAGAGCACCTCGAGCGCCCAGCCGCGGCGCTCGGCGTAGCGCGCGTACATGCGGAAGAGGTCGCCGGCGAACAGCGCGGCCTCGTCGCCGCCGGTGCCCGCGCGCACCTCGAGGAACAGGTTGGCCTCGTCGCGCTCGTCGCGCGGCACCAGCAGCGCGGCGATGCGCTCGGCGAGGGCGGGCAGGGCGGCCCGGCCCTCGGCGAGGTCCTCGTCGGCGAGCGCGCGCAGCTCGGGGTCGGCCAGGGTCGGATCGGCGCGCAGCGCCTCGGCCTGCGCGATCGCGTCCTGCGCGCGCTGCCAGTCGCCGAGCGCGCCGGCGACCGGCTCGAGCTGGGCGTACTCGCGCGACAGCGCGCGGAAGCGCTGGGCGTCGGCGGCGGCGTCGGGCTCGGCGAGCAGGCGGCCCACCTCCTCGCGGCGCTCGGCCAGCGCCTCAAGCTTGCGGAGGAGCCGGGGGCTGAGCATCGGGGGCATCGGTGTCGGTGTCGAACAGCCGCGCGGCCGCGCGCGGCAGCTCGCGGTCGCCGGCCAGCGCGGCGGCGCGCAGCGCGGCGCTGGGCGCGTGCAGCAGCTTGTTGGTCAGCGTGTGGGCGAGGAAGTCCAGCACCTGCTGCGGGTCCTTGCCCGCCGCGAGCTGGGCGCGGGCCTTGGCCAGCACGTCCTCGCGCTGGGCCTCGCCGGCGGCGCGCAGGCGCTTGAGCACGTCCTGGTGGTCCTCGGCCCGCCACCACGCCATGAACTGGCCGACCTGCAGGTCGATGATGGCCTCGGCCTCGCCGGCGGCCTCGCGGCGCGAGCGGCGGTTCTCCTCGATGACCTGCTCGAGGTCGTCGACGGTGTAGAGGAACGCGTCGCGCAACCCGGCGACCGCGGGGTCGATGTCCCGCGGCACCGCCAGGTCGAGCAGGAACATCGGGCGGTGCCGGCGCTGGGCCAGCGCGGCGCGGACCATCGCCGCGTCCAGCACCGGCTCGCGCGCGGCGGTGGCCGAGATCACCACGTCGGCCTCGGCCAGGTGGCGCGGCAGGTCGGCCAGCGCCAGCGCGTAGCCGCCGAACTGCGCGGCCAGCGTCTGGGCGTGGGCGAGGGTGCGGTTGGCCACCAGCAGGCGCTTGACCTTGGCCTCGGCGAGGTGGCGGGCGGCCAGCTCGATCGTCTCGCCGGCGCCGACCAGCAGCACCGTGGCCTCGTCGAGCTTGGCGAAGGCCTGCTGCGCGAGGCGCACGGCCGCGAACGCCACCGACACCGGGTGCGCGCCGATGCGGGTGTCGGTGCGGACCCGCTTGGCGACCTGGAAGGTGTGCTGGAACAGGCGGTCGAGCGGGGTCTTGAGCGCGTGCGCGTCGCGGGCGCGGGCCCAGGCGTCCTTCACCTGGCCGAGGATCTGCGGCTCGCCGAGCACCATCGAGTCCAGGCCCGTCGCCACCCGGAACAGGTGGCGCACCGCCGCGTCGTCGTGGTGGCGGTAGAGGTAGTCGGCCAGCGCGGACGGCTCGACGCCGTGGTGCTGGGCCAGCCAGGCCTCGACCGCGGCCTCGGCGCCGGGCGCCACGCGGGCGTAGAGCTCGGTGCGGTTGCAGGTGGAGAGCAGCGCCGCCTCCTCGACCCCGGCCAGCGCCGTCAGCTCGGCCAGCGCGCCGGGCAGCGCCTCCGGGCCCACGGCCACGCGCTCGCGCAGCGCGAGCGGCGCGGTCTGGTGGTTGAGTCCGAGGGCGTAGAGGGGCATCGGGAGGAGGGCTTGCGCTAGAGTGGGAGGCCCGAGAGGGCCGCGCCTTGGAGGCCTTGGGGCGCGGATTCTAACCGCTAGGCGCCCCCGCCCCCATGATCCTGCGCAAGCCGCTGCGTCCGACGCGTCGACACCCCTCCCCGCCGCTGCCCGCCCTCGCGCTGGCGGGCGCGCTGCTGCTGGCCGCGCTGGCCCCGGCGCCGGCGCGCGCGACGCCCCTCGCCCCGGCCCCGGCCCCTGCGCCGCCCGCGGCCGACCAGGGCCTGGTGGAGGCCCTCGAGCCGCTGCTGGTGGCGGAGTTCGCGCTGCAGTCCGGTCGGGTCGCCGACGGCGCCCGGGCCTACCTCGCCGCCGCCCGGGCGATGCCCGAGCCCGGCCTCGCCGAGCGCGCCACCCGGCTGGCCCTGGTCGCCGGCGACCAGGCCCTGGCCCGCGAGGCGCTGGCGCTGTGGCGCGCGACCGATCCCGCGGCGCTCGGCCCGCGCTCGGCCTCGGCCCAGCTCGCGCTGCGGGCCGGCGACCGGGCGACCGCGGTCGAGGACCTCGCCGCCCTGCTGGCCGACGTCGAGGGCGAGGGCTGGAAGGAGGCGCTGCAGGTGCTGGCCACCGAGGCGCCCGAGGGCGAGGCGGCGGCCGTGCTGCGCCTGCTGCTGGAGCGCGACGCGCTGCCGCCGGCCTTCCGCGCCTGGCTCGCGTATGGCGGCCTCGCCCAGCGCCTCGGCGAGCCCGCGCTCGCCGATCGCATCGTCGACGGCATCGTGCGGCGCTTCCCCGACGAGCCCCGCGCGTGGCTGCTGCAGGCCTCCCGGCTGCGCCGCCTGGGCGACATCGACGGCGCCCGGAGCGCGGTCGAGCGCGCGCTGGAGGCGTCGCCGGGCGACAGCGGCCTGCGCCTGTCCGCCGCGGCCGAGCTCGACCTGCTCGGCGACCCCGTCGGCGCCGCGGCGGCGATCGCCCGCGGCCCGCAGGACACCGCCAGCTGGCAGGCCCGCGCCGCCTACCTCGCCAAGGCCGACGACCGCGCCGGCCTGGCCGCGCTGTACGACGAGATGCTGCCGCAGGCCACCGGGCCCGACGCCGGCCGCCGCCTGCTGCTGGCCCAGATCGCCGAGACCCTGGGGCGCGATCCCGACGCCCTGGCCTGGTACCGCGGCGTGCCGAGCGGCGCCGCGCGCTCGCAGGCCCGGCTGCGCATCGCGGTGCTGCTGGCCCGCTCGGGGCGCCTCGACGAGGCGCGGGTCGAGCTGCGCGCGCTGCAGGGCGAGGACAGCGACGACGGCGAGCGCCTGCGCGACGCCTACCTGCTGGAGGCCGAGCTGATGGAGCGGGGCGACCGGCTCGAGGACGCCCTCGACGCGCTCGACCGCGGGCTGGCGGTGTTCGAGGAGGACCCGGCGCTGCTGTACGCCCGGGCCCTGCTCAACGAGCGCCTCGACCGGGTCGAGGCGGCGGTCGCCGACCTGCGCACCCTGGTGGCGCTGGACCCCGACGACCCGGTGGCGCTCAACGCGCTCGGCTACACGCTCGCCGACCGCACCGACCGCGCCGCCGAGGCGCTGGAGTGGATCCAGCGGGCGCTGGCGCTGGACCCCGACAACCCCGCCACGCTCGACAGCTACGGCTGGGCGCTGTTCCGCCTCGGCCGCCCCGAGGACGCGGTCGCGCCGCTTCGCGAGGCCTGGGCGGCGCAGCGCGACGCCGAGATCGCCGCCCACCTGGGCGAGGTGCTCTGGGTGCTGGGCCAGCGCGACGAGGCCCGCGCGGTGTGGGAGGAGGGCGCCGGCATCGAGCCGCGCAACCGCGCGCTGCGCCGGGCGCTCGAGGCGCACGGCGTCGAGCTGCCGGCGGCGCCCGCGCCCGCCGTCCCGTCGCCGCCCGACGCCTTCGCGCCGGAGCCGCCGCGATGAGCCGCCTCCGCACCGCGGCCTGGCGCGCGCTGCTGGTCCTCGGCGTGCTCGCGCTGGCGGCCTGCCGCCCCGATGCGGTCCGCGCGCCGCCGCCGGACGACGCGGTCGATCCCGCGCTGCAGGTGGCCTGGGTGGCCGCGCAGTCCGCCCGCGAGGCCACCCTCGCCGGCGAGCCCGACTGGGGCCTCGAGGGCCGGCTCGCGGTCAGCGTCGAGGGCGACGGCGGCAGCGGCCGCCTCGACTGGCGCCAGCAGGGCGAGGACTACCGCTTCGTGCTCAGCGCCCCGGTCTCGCGGCGCAGCTGGCGGCTGGAGCGCCGTGCCGGCGCGGTCGAGCTCGACGGCCTCGAGGGCGGGCCCCGGGTCGGCGCGGACGCCGAGGCGCTGCTGCGCGAGGCGATCGGTTGGGACGTCCCGGTCGAAGCGCTCGCGGCCTGGGTCCGCGGCGCCCGCGCGCCGGGCCCGGCCGAGGTCGAGTACGCGCCCGACGGCCTGCCGCGGGTGATCGTCCAGGCCGGCTGGCGGGTGGAGTACCGCGAATGGCGCGGCGAGGGCCTCGCGGCCCGTCCGCGCCGGATCCACGCCGTCCGCGCCGGCACCAGCGTGCGCCTGGTCGTCGACCGCTGGCTCGACGCGCCGGCGCCATGATCGCGCCCGCCCCCGGCCACGCCGGCCCGGCCGGCGGCGTCCCCAGCGCGCGCCTGCCCGGCGGCGAGGCCTGGCCGGCCCCGGCCAAGCTCAACCTGTTCCTGCACATCACCGGCCGCCGGCCCGACGGCTACCACACGCTGCGCACGGTCTTCCGGCTGCTCGACTGGGGCGACACCGTGCACCTGCGGGTGCGCGACGACGGCGCGATCCTCCGCCACGGCCCCGATCCCGGCTGGGCCGAGGAGGCCGACCTCGCCGTGCGCGCCGCCCGGGCGCTGCAGGCGGCCACCGGCTGCCCGCTCGGGGCCGACGTCCTGGTCGAGAAGCGGATCCCCCACGGGGGCGGCTTCGGCGGCGGCTCCTCGGACGCCGCCACCGTGCTGCGGGTGCTGGACCGGGCCTGGGGCACGGGCCTGGGCCCGGACGCCCTGGCCCGGCTGGGGCTGGCGCTGGGGGCGGACGTGCCGGTCTTCGTCCACGGCCGCAACGCCTGGGCCGAGGGGCTGGGCGAGGTGCTGACCCCGCTCGACCTGCCCCCGGCCTGGTACCTGCTGGTCGACCCGGGGGTGGTCTCGCCGACCGCGGCCCTGTTCCAAGCGCCTGATTTGACCCGGGAAGCCCCGGCCGCCACAATGCGCGACTTCCTCTCCGGCGCCCTCAGGGGCAATGCCTTCGCACCGGTGCTGCGTCAGCGCGAACCGTCCGTCGATCGGGCCCTCTCGCAGCTTTCGCGCTTCGGCGAAGCCTGCCTCACCGGTTCCGGAGCGGGGTGCTTCGTGGCGTTCGCCACGCGCGCGGAGGCCGAGGCGGCCCTGCAGGCGTGGGGCGGGGGCCCGCGGGCATGGGTCGCGGCCGGCATGGCGCACTCGCCCCTGCTCGACCGGCTGGGCGCCGCGTAGGCGCCCGGACGGGTCCAGTTCCTGCTGGGGCGTCGCCAAGTGGCCCAAGGCACCGGGTTTTGATCCCGGCATCCGTAGGTTCGAATCCTACCGCCCCAGCCAATCCGAGGCGGTGGCCCGCGCGGCGCGGGCATCGCGGTGGTCCAACCCAAGGCGCAGGCGCGCGAGGTGCGGCGAGTGAAGAGCGACAACAACCTGCTGGTGTTCTCGGGCAACGCCAACCGTCCGCTGTCGCAGGCGGTGTGCAAGCGCCTGGGCGTGCGCCCGGGCAAGGCGCTCGTGGGCCGCTTCTCCGACGGCGAGGTGCAGGTCGAGATCGAGGAGAACGTGCGCCGCCAGGAGGTGTTCGTCATCCAGTCGACCAACGCCCCGACCGCCGAGAACTTCATGGAGCTGCTGGTGCTGATCGACGCGCTCAAGCGCGCCAGCGCCGCCTCCGTGACCGCGGTGGTGCCGTACTTCGGCTACGCCCGCCAGGACCGCCGCATGCGCTCCTCGCGCGTGCCGATCACGGCCAAGGTGGCGGCCAAGATGTTCTCGGCCGTCGGCACCGACCGGGTGCTCACGGTCGACCTGCACGCCGACCAGATCCAGGGCTTCTTCGACATCCCGGTCGACAACGTCTACGCCTCGCCGGTGCTGCTCGCCGACATCTGGCGGCACCAGGGCACCGGCGACGGCCTGATCGTCGTCTCGCCCGACGTGGGCGGCGTGGTCCGCGCCCGCGCGATCGCCAAGCGCCTCGACGACGCCGACCTGGCGATCATCGACAAGCGCCGCCCGCGCGCCAACGTCTCCACCGTCATGAACATCATCGGCGACGTCGCCGGCAAGACCTGCGTGCTCGTCGACGACATCGTCGACACCGCCGGCACGCTGTGCGCCGCCGCCAACGCGCTGAAGGACAACGGCGCGCGCAAGGTCGTCGCCTACTGCACCCACCCGGTGCTGTCGGGCGCGGCCATCAGCAACATCGCCAATTCCCGGCTCGACGAGCTGGTGGTCACCGACACGATCCCGCTCTCCGACGCGGCCCGTGCCTGCGACCGCATCCGCCAGCTCAGCGTCGCCGAGCTGCTCGCGGAGACGATCCGCCGCATCGCCTTCGGCGAGTCGGTGAGCTCGCTCTACGTCGACTGACACCGAACACGGGGCCCCGGCCCCGCACCCCCTCCCCTGGTCGCGGGGGAGGATCACCGGCCCCCGCGAGGCGGGCCATCACGGCACCACAGAAGGTCACAATCCAATGTCCCAGCACATCATCAAGGCCACCAGCCGCAAGGTCGAGGGGAAGGGTGCGAGCCGCCGCCTCCGCCACGCCGGCCAGGTCCCGGCCGTCGTCTACGGCGGCGCCAACGCCGAGCCCGCCGCCATCCAGGTGGAGCACAACCACCTCTGGCTCGCCAGCCAGAACGAGTGGTTCTACGCCTCGATCCTCGACCTCGAGATCGACGGCAAGGCCGAGAAGGCCCTGCTGCGCGACATGCAGCGCCACCCGTACAAGCAGCAGATCATGCACCTGGACTTCCAGCGCGTGGACGCGAACACCGCCATCAAGTTCAACGTCCCGCTGCACTTCAAGAACCAGGAAGTCTCGCCGGCCGGCAAGACCGCCGGCGTCGTGATCACCCACGAGCTCAATGACGTGCACGTGCTCTGCCTGCCGGGCGACCTGCCGGAGTTCATCGAGGTCGACCTCTCCGAGCTCAAGCTCGGCGACATCGTCCACCTCTCGCAGCTCAAGCTGCCGAAGGGCGTGACGATCCCCGAGCTGAAGCTGGGCAAGGCCCACGACCTGGCGGTCGTGATCGCCAAGCACGGCCGCGCCGAGGAAGCCGCCGCGGCCCCGGCCGCCGAGGTCCCGGCCAGCAAGCAGGCCGCCCCGGCCAAGGGCGCGCCGGCCAAGCCGGCCGACAAGAAGCCCGCCGGCAAGAAGTGATCGGCGGCGGGGCCCCCGGGCCCCGCCCCGCTCCCCAGCGGCACCCGCGCGGCCCGGTCGAGTCTCTCGCCGGGCCGTCGCGTTGATGGCGGCGCCCCGCGCGCCGCGCCGATCCCCCCGCGCCACCCCCTTCCCACGCGAGCCCCATGCCCGGACTCCGCCTCATCGTCGGCCTCGGCAACCCCGGTCCCGAACACGCCCCGCAGCGCCACAACGCCGGCTTCTGGTTCGCCGATGCGCTGGCGGCCAAGCTCGGCGCGCGCTTCGCCGTGGACGCCAAGCTGCACGGCGAGGTCGCCAAGGCCAGCCTCGAGGGCCAGCCGGTCTGGCTGCTCAAGCCCGCCACCTACATGAACGCCAGCGGCCGCGCGGTCAACGCCGCGCTGCGCTACTTCAAGATCGAGCCCGAGGAGGCGCTGCTGGCGCACGACGAGCTCGACCTCGCCCCCGGCGTCGCCCGGCTCAAGTTCGACGGCGGCCACGGCGGCCAGAACGGCCTGCGCGACACGATGCAGGCGCTCGGCCACGGCCGCTTCCACCGCCTGCGCCTCGGCATCGGCCATCCGGGCCACCGCGACAAGGTCACCCCCTGGGTGCTCGGCCGCCCCGGCCGCGACGACGAGGCCGCGATCGCGCGCGCCATCGACGACGCGCTGGCGGTCCTGCCCCTGCTCGCGCGCGGCGACGCGAACGAGGCCATGAAGCGACTGCACACCACCACCGACCGCGGCACCGCCTGAGCGACCGCGCCCGGCGGGGCAGGGCGATGACGCCCGCCGCGCCTCCACCCCTTCGAACCGGAGCATCCCCATGGGCATCAAGTGCGGCATCGTCGGCCTGCCGAACGTCGGCAAGTCCACCCTCTTCAACGCGCTGACCAACGCCGGCATCGCCGCGGCCAACTTCCCCTTCTGCACCATCGAGCCCAACGTGGGCGTGGTGCCGGTGCCGGATCCGCGCCTGCAGCAGCTCGCGGACATCGTGAAGCCGCAGAAGACCATCGCCACCTCGGTGGAGTTCGTCGACATCGCCGGCCTCGTCGCCGGCGCCTCGAAGGGCGAGGGCCTGGGCAACAAGTTCCTGGCCCACATCCGCGAGGTCGACGCGATCGCCCACGTGGTGCGCTGCTTCGAGCATGGCGACATCGTGCACGTGGCCGGCAAGGTCGATCCGATCGCCGACATCGAGACCATCGACACCGAGCTGCAGCTGGCCGACCTCGACTGCGTCGAGAAGGCCTACGCCCGGGCCGAGAAGTCCGCCAAGGCCGGCGACAAGGAGGCCATGGCCCGCAAGGAGGTGCTCGGCCGGCTCCGCGAGGGCCTCGACCAGGGCCGCTCGGCCCGCGCCCTGGGCCTGTCCGCCGAGGACAAGGCGATCGTGCGCGACCTGTTCCTGATGACCCTCAAGCCGGTGATGTACGTCGCCAACGTCCGCGAGGACGGCTTCCACGACAACCCGCACCTCGACCGGGTCCGCGCGCACGCGGCCGCCGAGGGCGCCGAGGTGGTGCCGGTCTGCGCCTCGATCGAGGAGGAGATGGCTCAGCTCGAGCCGGCCGACCGCGACGAGTTCCTGAAGGACCTGGGCCTCGACGAGCCCGGCCTGAACCGCGTCATCCGCGCCGCCTACAGCCTGCTGGGCCTGCAGACCTACTTCACCGCCGGCGTGAAGGAGGTCCGCGCCTGGCAGGTGAAGGCCGGCTCGACCGCCCCGCAGGCGGCGGCGGTGATCCACACCGACTTCGAGAAGGGCTTCATCCGCGCCGAGACCATGGCCTTCGACGACTTCGTCCGGCTCAAGGGCGAGGCGGGCTGCAAGGAGGCCGGCCGGCTGCGCCTGGAGGGCAAGGAGTACGTGGTGCAGGAAGGCGACATCCTGCACTTCCGCTTCAACGTCTGAGCCCCGGGGCGGTGAAAAAGGTGGCGACACCCCGTTGACATCCCCCGGTCGGGCCGCGAGAATGCGCGACTCGATTGGAGGGATACCCAAGCGGCCAACGGGGGCAGACTGTAAATCTGCTGGCTCACGCCTTCGGTGGTTCGAATCCACCTCCCTCCACCAAGCGACACGCAACACGGCAACGCCCCGCCCGCGGGAGTAGTTCAATGGTAGAACCTCAGCCTTCCAAGCTGATGGTGCGGGTTCGATCCCCGTCTCCCGCTCCATTGCACCCCAGGCGCCAGGCGCGGTCGCGACAGTTCAAGGCGCTCATGTAGCTCAGTCGGTAGAGCACTTCCTTGGTAAGGAAGAGGTCGCTGGTTCGATTCCAGTCATGAGCACCACCCCATCGTGGCACCCCCTCACCCATCCCACCTGACACCACCGGAACTCACCTCGCCATGTCCAAGGAAAAGTTCGAGCGCAAGAAGCCGCACGTCAACGTTGGCACCATCGGCCACGTCGACCACGGCAAGACCACGCTGACGGCCGCCCTGACGAAGGTTGGCGCGGAGCGCTTCGGCGGTGAGTTCAAGGGCTACGACCAGATCGACGCGGCGCCGGAAGAGAAGGCGCGCGGCATCACGATCTCGACGGCGCACGTGGAGTACGAGTCGGCGAACCGCCACTACGCGCACGTCGACTGCCCGGGCCACGCGGACTACGTGAAGAACATGATCACGGGTGCGGCGCAGATGGACGGCGCGATCCTGGTGTGCTCGGCCGCTGACGGCCCGATGCCGCAGACGCGCGAGCACATCCTGCTGGCGCGCCAGGTCGGCGTGCCGTACATCGTGGTGTTCATGAACAAGGCGGACATGGTCGACGACGCCGAGCTGCTGGAGCTCGTCGAGATGGAGATCCGCGAGCTGCTGTCGAAGTACGACTTCCCGGGCGACGACACGCCGATCATCAAGGGTTCGGCGCTGAAGGCGCTCGAGGGCGACCAGTCGCCGATCGGCGTGCCGGCGATCATCGAGCTGGTCGAGGCGCTGGACACGTACATCCCGGAGCCGCAGCGCGACATCGACAAGCCGTTCCTGATGCCGGTCGAGGACGTGTTCTCGATCTCTGGCCGCGGCACGGTGGTGACGGGCCGCATCGAGCGCGGCGTGATCAAGGTGGGCGAGGAAATCGAGATCGTGGGCATCAAGCCGACGGTCAAGACGACGGTCACCGGCGTGGAGATGTTCCGCAAGCTGCTGGACCAGGGCCAGGCGGGCGACAACGCGGGCCTGCTGCTGCGCGGCACGAAGCGCGACGACGTTGAGCGTGGCCAGGTGCTGGCGAAGCCGGGCACGATCAAGCCGCACACGACGTTCGAGGCCGAGGTGTACGTGCTGTCGAAGGACGAGGGCGGTCGCCACACCCCGTTCTTCAAGGGCTACCGCCCGCAGTTCTACTTCCGCACCACCGACGTGACTGGCGCGTGCCAGCTGCCGGAAGGCGTGGAGATGGTGATGCCGGGTGACAACGTGAAGATGGTGGTCACCCTGATCGCCCCGATCGCGATGGACGAGGGCCTGCGCTTCGCGATCCGCGAGGGTGGCCGCACCGTCGGCGCCGGCGTGGTGGCGAAGATCGTCGCCT
>JBHYGK010000009.1:0-69928 GCA_051859045.1 Lysobacteraceae bacterium
CCCGGACGCGCCGGGGCGCCGGCGCGGGCCGGCGCGCGGGTGGGCGCGCCGCGGCCGGCGGGCGCGCCGAGCGCGGCGGTCTCGCCGCCTTCCTCACGCCGCAGCCACTCCAGCCGCCAGCTCGGGCGGTCCTCGCCGAGCGCGCTGGCGAGCTGGGCCAGCGCGGGCTTCAGCGCGTCCTCGAGCTTCCACGGCGGGTTGATCAGCAGCATGCCGCTGCCGGTCATGCGCAGCGGGGAGTCGTCGGGCTGGATCTGCACCTCGGCCACGATCACCGACTTCGCCGGCAGCGCGGCCATCCGGCGGAAGAACGGCATCAGCGTGCGCCGCTGCTTGATCGGGTACCACAGCGCCAGCATGCCGGTCGGCCAGCGGCGCAGGGTCTCGAGGATCACCTCGCGCAGCTGGGTGAACTCCTCCTCCTGCGCCTCGTAGGGCGGGTCGATCAGCACCAGGCCGCGGGTGCGGCCCTTCGGCGGCAGCAGCGCGTGCATGGCCTGGTAGCCGTCGCGGTGGTGCGCGCCGACGCGCGCGTCGCGCGCGAAGTTGGCCTTCAGCAGCGCGGCCTCCTCGGGGTTGAGCTCGCAGGCGTCGAGGTGGTCGCCCTCGCGCAGCGCCTCGGCCACCAGCCGCGGCGAGCCGGGGTAGGTGCGCTTCTCGCCGCCCGGATCCAGCCGCTCGAGCGCATCGAGGTAGGCCTGCACGGCCGGCGCGGGGGTCACGCCCTTGTTGATCGCCTTGCGCAGCTTCAGCACGCCGGTCTTGGCCTCGCCGGTGCGCTTGGCCTGGGAGGAGTCGAGCGCGTAGTCGCCGCGGCCGGCGTGGGTGTCGAGCACCAGGAAGGGCGCGTCCTTGCGCTTGAGCGCGTCGAGCAGCGCGACCAGCACGAGGTGCTTGAGGACGTCGGCATGGTTGCCGGCATGGAAGGCGTGGCGGTAGTTCATGCCGCGCAGCTTACGCGAGCCGGGCGGCCGGGGCCCGCCCGGCCGCCCGGGCGGGCCGCCGCGGCGCCCGCGAAAGCGCCCGATCCGGGCCGCGCCGCGCCCGCGCCGGCCGCCGGGGCGCCCGCGCGCGGCCCCAGCCTGCGGCCTTCTCCGATCGATGGACACGACGATGCGCGCGAGGCTGGGACTGAAGATGCTGGTGGTGGCGGGGCTGGTGGTGCTGATCGCGGTGCCGCTGGCGCTGGTGCAGGGCGTGGTGCAGGAGCGCGCGATGTGGCGGGGGCAGGCGATCGACAACATCGCGGCCTCGAGCGCCGGCGAGCAGGCGATCGTCGGCCCGGTGCTGGTGCTGCCCTGGCGCGAGGCCGTGGTGCCGGTGGCGGGGCCCGACGCGCCCGGCCTGCCGAAGCCCGCGCCGATCGCGGCCCGCGGCGAGCTGCTGGTGTTCCCGCGGGTGCTCGAGGTGGACGGCGACGTGGCCACCGACGTCCGCGCGCTCGGTCTGCATGCGGTGCGGGTGTACTCGCTGGCCGCCGGGATCGAGGCCGAGTTCGCCTTCGAGGCGCCGCCGGCGACGCCGGGACGCAGCTACGGCACGCCCTACCTCCGGCTCGGCCTGCGCGACGTGCGCGGCCTCGTCGGCGTGCCGACGCTTCGCGTCGACGGCCGCGCGGTGGCCTTGCGCCAGGGCGCGGCCCCGGCCGACACCGACGCCGAGGGCCTGTCCGATGCCGGCCCGGGCCTGCACGCCCCGCTGCCGGGGCTGGCGGCGGGCGAGCCGGGCGCGCTGTCGCTGGCGCTGTCGCTCGAGCTCGGCGGCACCCAGGCCCTGTCGATCGCGCCGGTCGGCGACGACACCCGGGTGGCGCTGCGCGGCGACTGGCCGCATCCGCGCTTCGGCGGCGCGTTCGCCCCGCGCGAGCGCAGCGTCGGCGCCGAGGGCTTCAGCGCGAGCTGGGCGCTGAGCTCGCTCGCGGCGCGCTCGCAGGGCCACGTCCGCAACGGCGCCAACGCCAACACCGCCGGCGCGACGCCGGAGATGCTCTCGGTGGGCTTCGTCGACCCGGTCGACGTCTACCTGCAGGCCGAGCGCGCCACCAAGTACGGCCTGCTGTTCGTGCTGCTGACCTTCCTCGGCTTCTTCCTGTTCGAGGTGCTCAAGCGCCTGCCCGTGCACCCGGTGCAGTACGGCCTGGTGGGCCTGGCGCTGGCGCTGTTCTTCCTGCTGCTGGTGTCGCTGAGCGAGCACCTGCCGTTCTGGCAGGCCTACCTGGCGGCGGCGGTGGCCTGCCTGGGACTGATCGGGCACTACGTGGCCGGCGTGCTGCGCAGCCGCTGGCGCGGCCTGGGCTTCGCCGGCGGCCTGGGCCTGCTGTATGCCGCGCTCTACGGCCTGCTGGTGAGCGAGGACAACGCGCTGGTGCTGGGCGCACTGCTGCTGTTCGCGGTGCTGGCGGCGGTGATGCTGGCGACGCGGCGGCTGGACTGGTACCGCCTGGGCGAGGTGGGCGACGGCCCGGCCTGAGCCCGCGGCGCCACGACCCACGCCGCGGCGCCCCGGGAGACCGGGGCGCCGCGTGCGTCTGGCGCGGGCGCGGCGGCTCGGTCATCCTCCGCCGCCCGCCCGCGCGAGAGTCGACGATGCCGCCTGCCGCCCCCGCCCCCTGGATCCGCGACCTCGGCGACGGCCTCGTGGTGCGCGCGCTGAGCGGCGGGGCCGCCGGCGAGGCGCTCGAGGACGTGGCGAGGCTGCGCCAGCGGGTGTTCCGCGACTTCCCCTACCTCTACGACGGCGATCCGGCCTACGAGGCGCGCTACCTGCGCGCCTATGCCGCCTCGCCCGGCAGCGTGTTCGTGCTGGCCTCGGCGGGCGGGCGGATCGTCGGCGCCTCGACCGGCCTGCCGCTGGCCGACGACGGCGAGGCCTTCCAGGCGCCGCTGCGCGCGGCCGGGATCGACGTGGCGTCGGTGTTCTACTTCGGCGAGTCGGTGCTGGAGCGGGAATGGCGCGGGCGCGGGATCGGGCATGCGTTCTTCGACGCCCGCGAGGCGCATGCGCGCGCGCTGGGCGGCTTCGCCACCACCGCGTTCTGCGCGGTCGACCGCGCGCCGGACGATCCGCGCCGCCCGGCCGGCCACCGCGACAACGACGCCTTCTGGCGCAAGCGCGGCTACGTCCGCCGCGACGACCTGCGCTGCGTGCTCGACTGGCGCGAGCTCGGCGACGCCGGCGAGACCCCGCATACGCTGACCTTCTGGACCCGCGCGCTCGCCTGAGCGCGCGGCGGCCGCCCCCGCGGGCGCCCGCTCAGGCCGGCAGCAGGCCCTGGCCCAGCCACACCGACAGCGAGGCCAGTCCCGTGCCGACCACCGTGGCCGCGAGTACGTCGCTGGGGTAGTGCAGCCCCAGCACCACCCGCGACACCGCCACGCTCAGCGCGAACGGCGCGAGCAGCCACGCCAGCGCCGGGTAGTGCGCCACCGCCACCAGGCTGAAGCTCACCGCGTGCAGGGTGTGCCCGGAGGGGAAGCTGAACTCGTCGAGCGGCGCCACCCAGGCGCGGATGCGGACGTCGGCGGCGCAGGGGCGCGCGCGCTTGGTCCAGCGCTTGAGCGCCTTGTACAGCGTCAGCGCGACGACGCCGGTGGCCGCGAGGTGGGCCGAGGCGGCCAGGCCGGCCAGGCCGTCGGCGAGCACGATCGCGCCCATCAGGACGTACCAGGCCACGCCGTCGCCGAGCCGGCTGATCGCGCTGAAGTACGCGCGCACCAGGCCGCGCCCGCCCCAGCGGTTGGCGCGCACGCACAGCTCGGTCTCGCGCCGCCACAGGCCGTTCATGCCGCGCTCCTCAGGCCGCCGAGGCCGGCCAGCAGGCTCGCGAAGTGCTCGGCCACCGCCTCCTGGCGCAGCGGCAGCATCGCCTCGCGCGCCGCCAGCCCCATCCGGGCCCGCAGCGCGGGATCGCCGGCCAGCCGGCAGGCGGCGTCGGAGAAGGCCGCGTCGTCGCCGCGCGCCACCGCCGCCCCGTGCACGCCGTTGCATAGGTGCTCGCGGGCCGCGCCGTAGTCGAAGGCCACCGTGGGCACGCCCGAGGCCATGGCCTCCAGCGTCACGTTGCCGAAGGTCTCGCTCAGGCTGGGGAAGAGGAACAGGTCGGCGCTGGCGAAGTGCGCCGCCAGGCGCTCGCCGCGCTGCACGCCGGCGAAGTGCATGTCGGGATGGGCGGCCGCCAGCGCGGCGCGCTCCGGGCCGTCGCCGACCCAGATGAAGCGCGCCCGCGGCTGCCGGCGCTGCAGCGCGCGGAAGGCCTCCACGGCCAGGCGCAGGTTCTTCTCGGCCGCCAGCCGGCCCACGTGGATCACGGCGAGGTCGTGGTCCTCGGTGCCCCACTGCAGGCGCAGCGCGGGGTCCCGGCGCACCGGGCTGAACAGCGCGGTGTCCACCGCCCGGCGCAGCAGCTCGACGCGGGCGAAGCCCTGCGCCGCGAGGAAGCCCGAGAGCTCGGCCGTGGGCACCAGGGTGGCGTCGGCGGCGTTGTGGAAGCGGCGCAGCCAGCGGAACACCAGCGGGGCCAGGAAGGGCGCGCCGTAGCGCCCCACGTAGTCGTCGAAGCGGGTGTGGAAGCCGGTGCAGCACGGGATGCCGAGGCGCTTGGCGGCGCGCACCGCCGACCAGCCCAGCGGGCCCTCGGTGGCCACGTAGACCGCGTCCGGGCGCCAGGTGCGCCAGGCGGCCTCGAGCGTGCGCCCGGCCGGCAGGCCGAAGCGCAGGCCGGGGTAGCGCGGCAGCGGCAGGCCGTCGACCAGCAGGGCCGCGGCGTCGTCGCCGTCGGCGGGAGGCGCGCCGGGATCGGCCGGGCGCGGGCGGACCACCCGCACCGCGTGCCCCAGGGCGCGCAGGCCGGCCTCGAGGCCGTGGACCGTGAGGGCGACGCCGTTGACGTCCGGCGGATAGGTTTCGCTGACCAGTGCGATGCGCATGGGCGGGCTCCCGGGTTTGGGGGAGCCTGCCCGCGGCGCATGGCCGCGGCTTGACCGCGGGGTGACGCGGGGATGACGCGCGGCTCAGGCCGTGCGCAGCAGCAGCTTGTAGCCGGCCTCGGCCAGTTCCTCGCGCTCGGTGGCCAGGTCGGTGCGGGTCAGCGGATGGGCCTCGAGCCAGCCGCCGTCCACGCGCAGCTGCAGCGCGCGGCCGGCCACCTTCAGCGAGGCCAGGCCGATGCCGTCGTCGCTGTGCGCGCGGTGCAGCAGCACCGCCAGCCGCAGCAGCACGGCCAGGCGCATCACCACCGGCGCCAGGCGGTCGGGCAGGGCCTCGATGACGCCCAGCGGGATCGAGCGCCGGTGGCAGCGCACCAGCGCGGCCAGGGCCTGCTGCTCCTGGCGCGAGAAGCCGGCGATGTCGGAGTGCTCGAGCACGTAGGCGCCGTGCTGGTGGTAGCCCGAGTGCGCGATGGTCAGGCCGATCTCGTGCACGCGCGCGGCCCAGGCCAGCACCTCGCGGTCCTCGGGCGCCAGGCCCCAGGCCTCCTCGACCTCGTCGAAGAGCTCGAGCGCGGTGGACTCCACCCGGTGGGCCTGCGCGGGGTCGACCGCGTAGCGCTCGGCGAGCGCGGCGATCGACGCGTCGCGCGGGTCGGCGTCGCTGGCGCGGCCGATCATGTCGAACAGGATGCCCTCGCGCATCGCCACCTTGCTGACGTCGATGCGCTGCAGGCCGAGCGCGTTGAACGCCGCCTCCATCACCAGCAGGCCGCCGGGCAGCACCGGTCGCCGGTCGTCGTTGAGGCCCGGCAGCACCACGTCCTCGATCCGCTCGGCCACCAGCATGCGGTCGCGGATGCCGGCCACGGCCTGCGGGGTGATCGCGCCCTTGCCGAACTTCATCGCCGCGGCGATCTCGCCGATCGACTTGATCGTGCCCGAGCAGCCCAGCACCTCCTCCCAGCCGCGCGCGCGGTAGGCGGTGGCGAACTGCTGGAACTCCGCCGAGATCTCGGTCAGGCCCTCGCGCCAGCGCTTCTTGCTGAGCTTGCCGCCGGGGAAGAAGCGCCGCGTGGTGGCCACGCAGCCCATCTGCAGGCTCTCGCGCTCCAGCGGGTCGAAGCCCTCGCCGATGATGAACTCGGTGGAGCCGCCGCCGATGTCCATCACCAGCCGGCGCTTGCCGGTGGGCGGGCTGCCGTGGGCGACGCCGAGCCAGATCAGGCGCGCCTCCTCGCGGCCGGCCACCACCTCGATGGCGTGCCCCAGCGCGGTCTCGGCGGGGACCAGGAAGCGCTGCGGGTTGGCGAGCTGGCGGACGGTGTTGGTGGCGATGCAGCGCACGCGGTGCGGCGGCAGGGTGCGCACGCGCTGGCCGAAGCGGGCCAGGCAGTCGAGCGCGCGCTGCAGCGCCGGGCCGCGCAGGCCGCCCTTGCCGTCGAGGCCTTCGGCCAGGCGCACCGTCTCGCGCAGGCGGTCGACCACCCGCAGCTGGCCGAGCGTGTAGCGCGCCACTACCATGTGGAAGGAGTTGCTGCCGAGGTCGACCGCGGCCAGCAGCTCGCCGTCGACCAGCGGGGTGCGCGCGGCGGGGCGGTGGCTCCTCATGCGCCGTACTTCGCCAGCAGCCACGACTGCGCGGCGTGCGGCATCTCGCCGTTGGCCGGCCCGATGCGGTGGTAGCCGCCGTCGGGCTCGAGCTGCCAGGCCTGCTGGTTGTCGAGCAGGTAGTTCTGCAGGCACTCCTCGAACACGCGCTGGGCCAGCTCGGGGTCGAGGATCGGGAAGCAGGTCTCCACGCGGCGCAGCAGGTTGCGCTCCATCCAGTCGGCGCTGGCGCAGAACAGCTCCGGCGCGCCGTCGTTGCCGAACCAGTACACGCGGTGGTGCTCGAGGAAGCGGCCGACGATCGAGCGCACCCGGATGTTGTCCGAGATCCCGGGCACGCCCGGGCGCAGCGAGCAGGCGCCGCGCACGATCAGGTCGATCTGCACGCCGGCGCGGCTGGCCTCGTAGAGCGCGCGGATCACCTGCGGCTCGTTGAGCGCGTTCATCTTGGCGATGATCCGGCCCGGCTTGCCCGCGCGGGCCAGCTTGGCCTCGCGGTCGATGCGCTTGAGCAGGCCCGGGTGCAGGGTGAAGGGCGACTGCAGCAGCCGGCGCAGCTTGTACGCCGGGGCCAGGCCCGAGAGCTGCTGGAACAGCAGGTGCACGTCGACGCCGATGTCGGGGTCGGCGGTCATCAGGCCGATGTCGGTGTACACGCGCGCGGTGGCGGAGTGGTAGTTGCCGGTGCCCAGGTGCACGTAGCGGCGCAGGGTGCGGCCCTCGCGGCGCACGATCAGCAGCATCTTGGCGTGGGTCTTGTAGCCCACCACGCCGTACACCACCTGCACGCCGGCCTCCTGCAGGCGGTCGGCGAGGCGGATGTTGGCCTCCTCGTCGAAGCGCGCGCGCAGCTCCACCACCACCGTCACGTCCTTGCCGTTGCGGGCGGCCGTGATCAGGTGCTCCACCATCTGCGAGTTGTTGCCGGTGCGGTAGAGCGTCTGCTTGATCGCCAGGACGTCGGGGTCGTGCGCCGCGGTCTTGACCAGGTCGAGCACGGTGCCGAAGGAGTCGAACGGGTGGTGCAGCAGCACGTCGCCCTGGCGGATGCGGTCGAACAGGCCGTCCTTGTCGTCGAGCACCAGCGGGCGCGAGGCGAAGCCGGGGAACTTCAGGTCGGGGCGGTCGGCCAGCTCGTAGACCTGGGTGACGCGGTTGAGGTTGACCGGGCCGTTGATGCGGTACACCGCGGCCTCGGGCAGCTCGAAGTTCTTCAGCAGCTCCTTGACGATCGGGGTGGGGCAGTTCTCGGCGATCTCCAGCCGCACCGCGCGCCGGAAGCCGCGGCTGGCGAGCTCGTCCTTCAGCGCGTGGGCGAGGTTCTCGACCTCCTCCTCGTCGACGAACAGCTCGGAGTTGCGGGTCACGCGGAACTGGTAGGCGCCCTTGACCTTCATGCCCGGGAACAGCTCGTCGACGAAGGCGCCGAGCACCGCGGAGAGCAGCACGAAGTCGTCGGAGCCGCCCGACACCGACTCGGGCAGCCGGATGATGCGCGGCAGCGAGCGCGGCGCGCGCACGATGGCCAGGTGGCCGGCGCGGCCGAACGCGTCCTTGCCGTCGAGCACCACGACGACGTTGAGCGACTTGTTGAGGATGCGCGGGAACGGGTGCGCCGGGTCGAGGCCCAGCGGCGAGAGCACCGGCAGGATCTCGTCCTCGAAGTAGGCCTTCAGCCAGCGCTTCTGCTTGGCGTTCCAGGCCTCGCGCGGGAGGATGCGGATGCCGGCGGCGTTGAGCTCCGGGCGCAGGTGCTCGTTCCAGTAGCGGTACTGCGCGTCGACCAGCTGGCCGGCCTTCTCGTGGATCAGCTTCAGCGCCTGCGCCGGCGGGATGCCGTCGGGGCTGGAGGGGCCGCCGAACTCCAGCGCGTGGCGCACGGTGGCCGCGCGGATCTCGAAGAACTCGTCGAGGTTGGTGCAGCTGATGCACAGGTAGCGCAGCCGCTCGAGCAGCGGCACCGCCGGGTCCATGGCCTGGGCCAGCACCCGGAAGTTGAACTCCAGCTGCGAGAGCTCGCGGTTGAGGTAGAGCGCGGGGTCGTGGAGGTCGTGGAGGCTGGCGGCGTCGGCGGGCATGGCGGCTCTGGCAGGGGGGCCGGCCTGGCGGGCGCGGCGGAGGCGCGGCCATTGGAACACGCCCCGCGGCCGCGCGGGGAGGGGCTCAGGCCCAGTCGGCGTCGCCGCCGCGGCTGCGCTCGCGGACCCGCTCGGCGCCGAAGACGCAGGCGAAGGTGCTGCCGCGGCCGACTTCGCTCTCGATCTCGAGGTGGGCCTGGTGCAGGCTCAGCACGTGCTTGGCGATCGACAGGCCGAGGCCGGTGCCGCCGGACTCGCGCGAGCGGCTGGTGCTGACGCGGTAGAAGCGCTCGGTCAGGCGCGGGATGTGCTGGGCCGGGATGCCGTAGCCGGTGTCGGCGACCGCCAGCCGGGCGCCGCCGTCGGGGGTGCGCGCGAAGCGGATGGCGATCCGCCCGCCGGCCGGGGTGTAGCGCACGGCGTTGGAGACGAAGTTGCCGAAGGCGCTGTGCAGCTCCTTGGCCGAGCCGAACAGGTCGACCCCGGCCAGGTCCTCCACCTGCACCTCGTGCAGCCCGTGGCTGAGCGCCTCGGCCTCGCGCTTGAGCGAGCGCAGCAGGCCGTCCATCGGCACCACCTCCTCGGGCAGGCGGTCCTGGGCCTCGAGCCGGCTCAGCGTGAGCAGGTCCTCGACCAGCTGGGTCATGCGCTGCGACTGCCGGCGCATCTCGCCCAGGATCGGCGCCCACTCGGGGTTGTCCTCGGGCTCGAGCATGTCGAGGTAGCCGTGCACCACGGTCAGCGGGGTGCGCAGCTCGTGCGAGACGTTGGCCACGAAGTCGCGGCGCACCTGCTCCAGGCGCATCAGCTTGCTGACGTCGCGGGCGATCAGCAGCCACTGGTCGTCGGAGTAGGGCACCAGGCGCAGGCTCAGGCGCACGTTGGGGTCGAGCGGGGAGGGCACGTCGAGCAGCGGCTCGGCGTGGCGGCCGGCGGCCAGCCACACCGGCAGCGGCAGGCCGTCGAGGCGCTCGGCGATCGGCGCGTCGAGGTCGCGCGGGTAGCGCAGGCCGAGCAGGCGGGTCGCCGAGGCGTTGAACCAGGTCACGCGCTGGGTGGTGCGCTCGACGAACACGATCGCGTCGGGCAGCGCGGCGGCCGCGGCGCGGTAGGCGCGCAGCATGTCCACCAGGCGGTGCTTGCGGCCGCGCATCTCCACCTGGGCGCGGTGCAGCAGGCCCTCGAAGTCGTCCCAGACCCCGCGCCCGGTCGGCGCCGGCTGGCGCTGGCGGGCGGTCAGGCGGCGCAGCACCTTGGCCAGCCGCCAGTAGTGCCAGGCCACCACGCCCACCGAGGCCAGGGCCAGCATCGGCCAGGGATGCCCGAGCAGCAGGCCCAGCAGCAGCGCGCCGGCGTACAGCGCCAGCAGGCGCCACAGCGAGCGCCACCACATGCCGGCCATGCGCTCGCGCAGGCCCATCCTCAGGGCGAGACCGAGAAGCGGTAGCCCGCGCCGCGCACGGTCTGGACCATGCCGTCGAGCTGGTGCGGCTCGAGGGTCTTGCGCAGGCGTCGGATGTGCACGTCCACGGTGCGCTCCTCGACGTAGACGTTGCCGCCCCAGACGTGGTCGAGCAGCTGGGTGCGGCTGTAGACGCGCTCGGGGTGGGTCATGAAGAAGTGCAGCAGGCGGTACTCCGTCGGGCCGATCTGCACCGGGTCGTCGCCGGCGAACACTCGGTGCGCGGCGCCGTCGATGCGCAGGCCGCCCAGCACCACCGAGCCGTCCTCGTCGTCCTCGCGGGTGCGGCGCATCACCGCGCGGATGCGCGCCAGCAGCTCGCGCGCCGAGAAGGGCTTCACCACGTAGTCGTCGACGCCGGCGTCGAGGCCGGAGACGCGGTCGTTCTCCTCGCCGCGGGCGGTGAGCATGATGATCGGCACCTCGCGGGTGAGCTCGTCCTTGCGCCAGCGCCGGGCCAGGTCCAGGCCGCTCATGCCGGGCAGCATCCAGTCGAGCAGGATCAGGTCGGGCACGCGGTCGGAGATGGCGGCCTGGGCCTCGCGGGCGTCCGCCGCGTGCACGGGGTCGAACTCGCCCTTGCGCAGGGCGAAGGCGACCATGTCGCGGATGGCGGGTTCGTCGTCGACGATCAGGATGCGCTTGTGCACGTCGGATACCGTGTCATTGCGGGAGGGAGTCCCGCAAGTAGACGACGCTTTTGTGACGCTTTGGCGACACCTGTCACAGGCCGCGGGCCGCTCTGGGCCGGGCCGCGGCCGGCCCGGCGCTCAGCGGCGGTCGCCGCGGCGGCCCTGTTCGCCGGCGTCCAGGCCCTGGCGGCGCATCTCCAGCACGATCGGGGTGATCTCGGCGATCCGGGCGTCGACCCGGGCGCGCTGGTAGTAGTCGACGTCGTCGCGGCGCTTGAGCGCCTCGAGCTGGTTGAGCGCGTCCTCGACCCGGCCGCCCAGGTAGGCTGCCTCGGCGTGCGCCTCGGCGGCGCGGTTGAGGTCGCCGGCGAGCTCGCTGGCGCGCGCGAAGCTGCGCTGGAAGGCCGGGTCGGCGCCGTCGCCGCCGCCCAGCAGCGGGCGCAGCAGCGCCGCCGCGCGGCGGCCGTCCTCCGCGCTGCCGGCCTCGACCAGGCGGCGGGCGTAGGCCAGGCTGGCCGCGCGGTGCCGCGGCAGGCGCTCGAGCAGGCCCTCGAAGCGGGCCACCGCGGCGGTGCGGTCGCCGGCCCCGAACTCGGCGTCGGCCAGCGCCAGGTCCACCCACACGTGGCCCGGCCGGGCCTCGGCCAGCGGCGCGAGCAGGGCGCGCGCCTCGCCGGGGCGGCCGGCCTGCAGGTGCGCGATGGCCTGGCCGTAGCGCTGGTGCTCGGTGGGGGCGCGCAGGCCGCGGTACTCCAGCAGCGCGGCCTGCGGTGTGCCCGCGCTGAGCACCCGGATGCGCTCCAGCGCCCAGGGGAACTCGTCGCTGCGGGTGGACGCCTCGCCCAGCGCGGCGGCCAGCGCGCCCGGCAGCAGCGGGTGGCTGCCCGGCCGGGCGGTGGCGCCCGGGGCGTCGTGGCGGTCGAGCGTGGCCGCGCGGTCGCGCGCCTCGCCGATGCGGGTGATCGTGATCGGGTGGGTGCGCAGGTACTCCGGGATCTCGTAGCCGGCCGCCGAGGAGCGCGTGGCGCGCTGCAGCGCCGCGAAGAAGTCGCCCATCGCGGCGGGGTCGTAGCCGGCGCGGGCCAGGGTCTGGATGCCCAGGCGGTCGGCTTCGTACTCGTTGGATCGGGTGTAGTTGATCTGGCGCTGCTGGATCAGGCCCATGCCGCCGGCGATCGCGGCCTGGGTGGCGGTGCCGGCGTTGCGGCTGTCGCTGGCCGAGGCCGCCGCGATCGCGGCCAGCATGCCGAGCATGATCGGCACCGCGTCGCGCTGGGCGCGCTCGACCGAGCGCAGCACGTGGCGCTGGGTGACGTGGGCGATCTCGTGCGCCATCACGCTGGCCACCTCGTCCTCGCGGCTGGCGGTCAGCACCAGGCCGGCGTTGACGCCGATGTAGCCGCCGAGGGTGGCGAAGGCGTTGATCTGCCGGCTGCGCACCAGGAAGAAGGTGTAGGGCTGGTCGGCCACGTCGCTGGCGGCGCCCAGCCGGTGGCCGACGCCGTCGAGCCAGTCGTCGAGCAGCGGGTCCTCGAGCAGCAGGTCCAGCCGGCGCAGCTCGCGCAGGGTCATCGCGCCGTAGCGGGCCTCGTCGGCCGGGCCCAGCACCTCGCCGGCCGAGGAGCCGATGTCGGGCAGCGAGCTCTCCTGGGCGCGGGTCGGGCCGGCCAGGCCGGCGAGCAGCGCCACCGCCAGCGCGGCGGCCAGCGCGGTGGGCGCGGCGCGGCGGGGGGCGGTGGGGCGGATGGCGATGGGGCGGGGGGCGTCGTGCATGGGCCGCGATCATGCCGCAGCGACGCGGCCGGGGTGTGAACCGGGTTTAATACTTGCCCGCGCGCCGCAGCGATCCATCCGCGCGGACCCGGCCGGGCTTGGAAACGCCCGCCGCGCTTCCCATCATGTCGATCCCCCTGAAAGGACCCGCCCCCGTGGCCCAGATCACCATCTACTCCACCGCCGTGTGCCCGTACTGCGTGGCCGCGAAGAACTTCCTCAAGGCCAAGGGCCACGTCGAGTACACCGAGGTCCGCGTCGACCTCGACCCGGCCGAGCGCACCAAGATGGTCGAGATGACCAAGCGCACCTCGGTGCCGCAGATCTTCATCAACGGCACGCACGTGGGCGGCTACGACGACATGGTGGCGCTGGACCGCAAGGGCGGCCTGCAGCCGCTGCTCGAGGCCGCCCCGTGAGCGGCGCCCCGACCACGCCGGCCGCCGGCGCCCAGGCCGAGGCCGACCGCGTCGCCGAGTTCACCGCCTTCCGCAAGCGCATGAACGAGCGGATCCTGGCCGAGGACAACCAGGTGGTGCGGCGCTTCTTCGCGCTCGACACCCAGACCTACAAGCCCGGCGCGCTCGACCTGCGCACCAAGGAGATGCTCGGCCTGGTGGCCTCGATGGTGCTCCGGTGCGACGACTGCATCAGCTACCACGTGGCCCAGTGCAAGGAGGCCGGCGTCACCCGCGAGGAGATGTTCGAGGTGTTCTCGGTCGGCCTGGTGGTGGGCGGCTCGATCGTGATCCCGCACCTGCGCCGCGCGGTGGACTTCCTCGACCGGCTCGAGGGCGGCGAGGCCAGCGCGCCCGCCGGGCACGACCACGGCTGAGCCGGCGCGCGCCGGCCGCGGGCTGTCGGGGAGACCCCGACAGGCCCGCCCGGCGCGGCCCCCAGCCGCGCTTGGACCAAAGTCCAAGCGCCCGGAACCTGCTGGATCGGCGGCGTTTGCGGCATAATGCGCGCCCTGAGCCGGGCCGCCTCCTGCGCCCGCGCCCCCACCGGAAGGTTCCCTGCAATGACCCAGACGATCGCGGTGATCCGTGGCGACGGCATCGGCCCGGAGATCATGGACGCCACCCTGCACGTGCTCGACGCGCTGCAGCTCGGCCTGAAGTACGAGTTCGTCGAGGCCGGCCTGGCCGCGTACGAGGCCACCGGCGAGCTGCTGCCGGCCGCCACCCTGGCCAGCATCGAGAAGCACCGCGTCGCGCTCAAGAGCCCGCTCACCACGCCGGTGGGCGAGGGCTTCAGCTCGATCAACGTCGCGCTGCGCCGCCACTTCGACCTCTACGCCAACGTCCGCCCGGCGATCAGCTTCCCCAACACCAAGGCGCGCTACAGCGGGATCGACCTGATCACCGTGCGCGAGAACACCGAGGGCGCGTACTCCGGCGAAGGCCAGAACGTCTCCGAGGACGGCAACACCGCCACCCTGGTGCAGAAGATCACCCGCAAGGGCTCCGAGCGCATCGTGCGCTACGCCTTCGACCTGGCCCGCTCGGTCGGGCGCAAGAAGGTCACGATCGTGCACAAGGCCAACATCCTGAAGTCCACCTCGGGCCTGTTCCTGAAGTGCGCGCGCGAGATCGCCCAGCAGTACCCCGACATCGAGTGCAACGAGATGATCGTGGACAACACCTGCATGCAGCTGGTGATGAAGCCCGAGCAGTTCGACGTCATCGTCACCACCAACCTCTTCGGCGACATCATCTCCGACCTCTGCGCCGGCCTCGTGGGCGGCCTCGGCCTGGCCCCGGGCGCCAACATCGGCGCCACCGCGGCGATCTTCGAGGCCGTGCACGGCTCGGCGCCGGACATCGCCGGCAAGGGCATCGCCAACCCGTGCGCGCTGCTGCTGGGCGCCGGCCAGATGCTCGACCACCTCGGCCACGTCGACGCCGCCAAGCGCCTGCGCGCGGCCATCGTCGCCACGCTCGAGGCCAAGGACGGGCTCACCCCGGACCTCGGCGGCACCGGCAACACCATGGGCTTCGCCCAGGCCATCGCGCGCCGGGTCTGATCCGGCCGCCAATGGCCGCACGCGAGGGCGCCTGCGGGCGCCCTCGTCGTGTCCGGCCCCCGCGCCCCGCGCGCGTCAGCGCTTGAACGGCGCCGGCGGCGGGAGCGGCGGCGCGATCGGCGCGCCGCCGCGCGGCCCGGGGATGTCGTAGCGCGCGGCGTCCGGGCCGTCCTCCTGGAAGTGGATGTCCACCGCGACCACCGGCGAGCCGCAGGCCACCATCCAGCGCTCCGACCAGCGCCGCGCGCCGGGCGTGCCGGTGGGCTGGGCGGTGACGTAGGGCGTGATGTCGGTGATCGTGACGCAGCCCTCCATCGCCACCCGCGAGCGCACGCCCACCATCGCGTCGCGGGCCAGGACCTCGTTGGCGAGCGAGCCCGGCGCGCCGGGCGGCGGCGCGGGCGAGGCCGTGTCCGGCGGCGCGTGCTTGCCACCCGCGCGGGCCCGCGCGCCGGCCGGGAGGCCCAGCCGTGCCGCGAGGCCGCGGCGGTGCCCGCCGTCGCCGGGCTCGTCGCCGAGGATGTCGGCGATCCGCCAGGCGCCGTCGGGCCGGCGCAGCAGCACGAAGCGCAGCGCGATCGTGGCGCCGCCCGGATGCGCCAGGCGCACCTCGACCTCGCCCGCCGCCGCGCCCGGGCGGATCGCCAGCGCGTCGGCGCCCGGGTCCTGCGAGGCCCACAGCGGGCTGGCGTCGATCCGGCACAGCTCGCGGGTGCGCTCGACGCAGGCGCGATCGGCCGCCAGCGCGGCCGCGAGCGCCGGCGTGAACCAGGCCTCGAGCGCGGCGGCCGGGGTCTCGAGGAAGCCCGGGCCGCCGAGCCCGTCGGCGTCCTCGATCAGCTCCCAGGCGTAGGCGCGGTACAGCGCCGCGACGACGGCCTCGGGCGCGGCGTCCGCGGGCAGGCCAGCGGCGGGCGTCGCCTGCACGGCGCGCGCCGGCGACGCGGGCGCGACGGCCAGCGCGAGCGCGAGGCCGAGGGCGGGCAGCGTGGCCTGCAGGCCGGCGGGGAACGGGCGGGCGGTCGACATGGCGGGGCCGGGGCATGGCGGGGGGCGGCCAGCATGCCGCGCGTCCGCAGCCGTCGGGACGCCGCCGGGGCCGGGGTGGCCGCGGGCCCCTGCCGCGCCCGGGGCCTCATGGCGCGGCGCGGCCGGCTCAGCCGTCGCCGCGCACCGGCGCCACCACCGGCGGCGCGGGCGGCGGCGCCTGCAGCGCGACCTGCTGGTGCCACTGCTCGCCGCTGCTGCCGAGGATCCCCTGCAGGGTCTCGAACATCGGCGCGATGGCCGCGTCGTCCTCGCCGCGCGCCACGCGCCAGGCGAGCTCGCGCTGGAGGTCGCGCAGGCGGTTGAGCGTGGCGCGCTCGTGGATCCACAGCTCGGCCGGCTTGCGCAGCCCCTCGAGCGCGGTCACCACGCCCGCGCCCGTGGTGGCCGCCAGCACCAGCAGCCCGATCCAGCCCGCCTGGCCCGGCAGCATCAGCGCGGCGCCCGCGAGCACAGAGGCCCCCGCGCTCAGGCCGATGCTCCAGTAGCGGAAGCGCCGGTAGAGGGTCTTGTGCCCCTTCGATTCGTCCGCGAAGTGGGTGATCCGCGCGGCGAGCTCGCCGCGCAGGAAGTCGATGGCGGCCATGGCGCGTCCCGGTCACTCGCCCCCGAGCGGGGCGGGGAGGTGAACGCCGCGCCGGCCCGCGGGCGGACGCCGACGGGGCCGGAGCGCGGCCGCGCCGACCGGCGGGGCGGCCTCAGCCGCCCAGCACCACCGCGTCGGGGATCTCGTAGCGCTCGGTGCCGGCCTGCACGAAGATCAGGTCGGCCTCGCGCCGGGTCGAGAACGCGCCGGCCGGCGAGGCCTCGCTGTCGCCGACGCCGATCGCGCGGCCGAGGCGGAACCAGATCAGCCGCTGCAGGCCGTCGGGATGGGTGACCCGCAGCGCCGCGTCGCCGCCGCCCGAGCGGGTCACCACGAACGCGCAGCCGGTGGTGGGTTGGCCGGCATGGCGCGCGCAGGGCAGCTCGCCGCTCGCGTCCACCTCGCCCTCGCCGAGGCGCAGCGCCGAGGTGTCCGGGCCGCGCGGGACGCTGCCGTCGGGGCCCACGGCGCCCTGCAGGCGGGCGGCGGGCACGAAGCCCACCGGGCCGCCGCCGAGCGGCTGCACCAGGCACCAGGTGCCGCCTTCGCCGGCCTCGCAGCCGAGGTTGTCGAGCACGGCGCCGGGCTCGAGCCGGCCGGAGGGCTCGGCGCCCTCGGCGGCCTGCGCGCGCATGGCCAGCGCGTCGCCGGGCGAGAGGGTGAAGGCGCGGGCGCCGTTGGCCTCGACCCCGCGGAACAGGGTGTCGTCCGCGCGCGCGGACGGGGCGCCGGCGGCGTGCGCGGCGAGCAGCGCGAGGGTGGCGGACAGCAGCAGAGGCAGGCGGGCGTGCGTCATCGGGGGATCCTCGGCGGTGGTGGTGGCGCGGCGGGCGGACCGTCGCCCGGGCCGGCGGCGGCCGTGGGCGTGTTTGTCGGGAGCATCCCGCCGGCGGCGGGGCCCCGCAAGTCCGTCCGTCCGCGAGGCACGCCTCTCCGGCCCGCGCGCGGCGGGCTCAGGCCGCGGCTTCGGTCAGCCAGCGCGCGGCGAGCGCCGGCACGTGCGCCTCCGCCTCGCCCAGCAGCGTCGCGTAGCCGCGCGGCGTCATCGCGCCGGGCTCCAGCGCCACCAGCACGCGCTCGGCCTGCGGCGGTGCCAGCACCGCCAGCGAGGCCGCCGGCTGCACCGTCAGCGACGTGCCCACCACGAGCACCTTCGACGCGGTGCCGAGGTGGAAGCGGGCCTCGTCGAGGTGGCGCACCGCCTCGCCGAACCACACCACGTCCGGGCGCAGCGGCCGGCCGTCCACGCCGCGCCGCGCGGGATCCAGCGCCTCGCCGCCGAGGTGCACGCGCAGGCCCGGATCGGCCACGCCGCGGGCCCAGGCCAGCTCGCCGTGCAGGTGCAGCACGCGCGTCGAGCCCGCCTTCTCGTGCAGGCCGTCGACGTTCTGGGTCAGCACCACCACGTCGTAGGCCGCCTCGAGCGCGGCGATGGCCCGGTGCGCGGCGCTCGGCGCGGCTGCCCACGCCGCGCGCCGGCGCTCGTCGTAGAAGGCCAGCACCGCCTCGGGATGCCGCGCCCAGCCCTCGGGGCTGGCCAGCAGCCGCCAGTCGTGGCCGCGCCACAGGCCCTCGCCGCCGCGGTAGGTCGGCAGGCCGCTGGCCACGCTCAGGCCGGCGCCCGAGAGCACGGCGATCTTCGTGCGCACCTCAGCCATGGGCGGGCCCCGCGGCGAGCGGCGCGTCGGGATCGATGCGAGGGTGGAAGCGCAGCGCCGCGACGCTGTCGGCGTCGACCCACAGCACGGCGTTCTGGCGCCAGGTGACGCACAGCGCGTCGGCCGCCGCGGCGTCGACGCTGGCCGCCAGCAGCGAGGCCTCGCGCCACGCGCCGTCGCGGCTGGCGCCCTCGGCCGGGGCGAGGCGCGCGCCGGACTCGCGCAGCGCGGCCTCCAGCGCGGCCTGCGCGCGCGCGTTGTCGGCCTCGGAGGTCGGGGCGCCGAAGGGGTTGGACGCGGTGGCCAGCACGGCCGGCGCGCCGACCAGCCAGGCCCGCACGGCCGCCGGCGCGCGCCGGCCAGGCGCCAGCGCGCATGGCGCGCCGTCGATCCACGCGGTGTAGCGCGCGGCCTCGTACAGCGCGCGCAGGCTGTCGCGCATCGGCCGGTCGAAGTCGCGCACCTGGCGCGGGCCGGCGGGGCCGGGCGCGCATTCGCCGGCGACCAGGACATCGCGCCAGTCGATGGCCAGCTGCGCGCACAGCCGGTGCAGCGCGGCGGGGTCGCCGCGGCTGGCCCAGGCCGCGCTGCGCAGCATGCGCGGCGTGGCGGGCGCGCCGCGTTCGTCGCGCGCGGCCAGCAGCGCCGCGCGCGCCTCGGCCAGCGCCGCGCCGTGGAAGCGCCCGGCCAGGAAGGCCTCGAGGTCGTCGGGCAGCGCCATGGCGGCGAGCACGCTCAGTCCACGGGCGCGTCGGCCGCGCGGCGCAGGCTGCCGTAGCACTGCATCCCGTCGGGGCCTGCGCAGGTATACCAGCCGCCGCCGTTGACCGGCATCAGCACCACCGCGCCGCGCCCGCCCACGGCGGTGGTCGCGCCCAGGCAGTCGCGGCCGCCGTTGGTGGCGGTGACCACCTGCTCCACCTCGAGCATGCCCCGGCCCAGGTCGCGCGCGGTCCACGTCTTGGCCAGCACCTCGCTGCCGCTGTGCACCTCCAGCGTGCCGTCCTCCCGATAGACGTGGCGCTCGGGGCAGACGCCCTCGATGGGAGTGAACGCCCAGGCGCCGAGCAGCGGCGAGGGCGCCGCGGGCGCGGCTGCGGGCAGGGCGGCGGCGAGCAGCAGGGGCAGGACGATCGGCATCGGCGGGGCCTCGGTGTGGGGTGTCGGGGAGGGGGCGTCAGGTGGGGCGCGCGGCGGCCTGGCGCCAGGCCGCCAGCGCCGTGGGCGCCAGCACGATCGCCACGGCCACGGGCCCGACGAGGGGCAGCAGCGCGAGCAGCCCGAGCGCGGGCGAGCGCCCGCCGCGTCGCGCGAGCACCATCGACACCGCCATCGCGCCGAGCGCCAGCGCCAGCAGCACCGGCAGGTCGACCAGCGCGCCGAAGCCCAGCCTCGGGAACGCCTCGCGCGCCAGCACGAGCAGCGCGAGGCTCGCGACCCACGCCGCCACCAGGCCGCGCCCGGCCGGCGCGTCGCGGCCGTCGGCGCCGTCGCCGGCGCGGCGCGTGCCGAGCACGTGCCACAGGCCGCCCGCGGCCACGACCAGCGCGACGCCGAGGCCGATCGCGATCGCCGCCCACATCACGCCGTACGCGCAGGCGCCTTCGAAGCTGCTGCCGAACCAGGCGCAGGGCAGCACGACGGACGCCAGCCAGGCCGCGCCCGCGCCCAGCAGCAGCGCCGCCAGCGCCACCCCCGCGATCCGCAGCGCGACGCCCACCTCAGCGGGCCCCGGGGGCCGGCGCGGCCGGGCACTCGACGGGCACCGTCGCCATCCGCGCCGACAGCGCGCGCGCCTGCGGCAGGCCCCACAGCGCCAGTCCGAGGAAGGGCAGGCAGGCCAGCGCGTGCATCCAGCCCATCACCCGCGCGCGCGGGCCGCGCACGTAGGGCGTGCGGCGGAACACCTTCTCGCCGCGCGGCGGCAGCTGGCCGTCGCGCAGGATCCGCAGGCCGCGCGGCAGGAAGAACGCCGCCGTCAGCAGGCCGGCCAGCAGCGGCAGGCCGACGAAGGCGCCGTGCCAGACCACGGTGATGCCGTCGACGCCCCAGAGCGTGCGGCAGGGCGCGTCCTCGACGAACGCGCGCCAGGTCGGCAGCAGCCACAGGTGCAGCGCGGCCAGCGCCGCCAGCGCCAGGGCCAGCAGCGGCAGGAAGGCGCGCAGGCGCTCGGCGCGGGTGTACTCGGGGGCGTAGTCGTGGGTGGCGTCGTCCATGCGCGGAGCCTAGCAGCGGGCCACGGCGCGCGGCAGTCGGCCCGGGACGGTTCGGCGGGGCCGCGGGGCCCGGGAGGTGGGGGTCAGCGCAGCCGGCGGCCGTCGGCGCAGGCGGCGACGAGCTGCGCCAGCCGCGACGCGCGGGTGGCCTCGCGCTTGGCGGTGGTGACCCAGTGCAGCACCACCTTGCGGTAGCCCGGCGGCGTGGCCTCGAAGAAGGCCCAGGCGAGGGGGTCGGCGCGGAAGCGCGCCAGCTCGTCGGGCGCCAGCGTCGCGGCCTCGGCCTGCTCGTAGGCGTACACCCGCGAGCGCGCCTCGCGCCGCGCGGCGAACGCGGCCTCGCCGGCGGCGGTCATCCGGCCCTGCGCGCGCAGGGCCTCGACCTTGGCGATGTTCACCGCGCTCCAGATCGAGCCCGGCGTGCGCGGGCTGAAGCGGATGGCATACGCCGAGGCGTCGATCCGGCGCCGCACGCCGTCGATCCAGCCCACGCACAGCGCCTCGTCCACTGATTCGGGCCAGCTCATGCTGGGCCGGCCGCTGCGCACCGCGTGGAAGCCCACCAGCAGCGCGCGGGCACTGCCGGCGTTCGCCGCCAGCCAGGCCCCGAATGCGGCGGCGTCATCGAAGAAGCGCGGCGAGGGCGCGTCGGCCACCGCGCTTGCGGCAGGTGCGCGGCGCGTCGTCCCCGGGTCAGGGCTTCCCCGGCGGGTCATCGGGCCGCCTCGCCCCAGGCCACCTGCATCAGGCGGGCGCCGCGCGGGTCGTAGGCCTTCAGCTCGGCGCGCGCGTAAGGGTAGAAGTCGTTGCGGCCCACCCAGGCCTCGCTGAGCTCGGCGAAGTACTCGTGCTCGTCGGTCAGCGCATAGGCCGCCCGCGGCGTGCCGTGGGCGTCGGGCACCGAGGCGTACAGGCCGGCGGCGCGCGCGGCCCCGAGCGCGGCCGCGGCCTCGGCGCGCAGCGCGGGCGCGGCGTGCAGCCGCGCGTGGGCCAGCTCATGCAGCAGCATCCACGGCTGGTCCTGGCGCGACCAGGCCACGAAGTTCCGCGCGTTGCCGATCTCCACGCCCGCCAGCTTCTCGGCGAGGTAGCCGTTGGCGCGCAGCCAGTCGGCCGAGACGTGGAACTCCGCGGCGCCCTCGGGTCGCGCGTCCCACTCCACCCAGATCCGCGTGCGCCGCAGCTCGGCCACGCGCTCGGCCGGCAGCGCGGCCGCGATGGCCGCGAGCTGGCGGTCGAGCTCGGCGCGCGTCCGCGCGGCGTCATCGGCATGCGCCAGCACCGCGGGGGCCACCAGCACCTCGAAGCCGTGCATCGACGTGCGCGCGTAGTCCGCCATCGGCCGCGGGCCGCCCGCGGGGGTCGGCGCGGCGGCCAGCAGCAGCGCCGGCAGCAGCAGGGCCAGCAGCCTCGGCCGGGCGGCGGACACGGACATCGCGTCAGCCACCCGCCGGCGCGCCGGGCTTCAGCGCCCGCGTCGCGATCGCCACCGGTGCGTGCCGGTTGAACGGCGTGGCCTCGTCCGACCACGTGTCCTCGTACAGCCCGGCCAGCAGGAAGCCGGCCTCGAGCTGGCCGCCGATCTGCGCCTGCAGCGAATGGCTGAACTCCGCCGCGCGGCCGCTCGCTCGCCAGGCCTCGGCCTGCGCGGGCGACAGGCTGCCGGGCTCGGCGTAGGGCAGGGCGTGGCGCACCACCAGCGCGCCGGTGCGCTCGACCTCGTCGTGGTCGAACAGGAACAGCGCGGGGTTCATGAAGCCCGCCAGCAGCGCGCCGCCCGGCCGCAGCACGCGGAAGCACTCGCGCCACACCGGGCGCACGTCCGGCACGAACACGTTCGACACCGGGTGGAACACCAGGTCGACGCTCGCGTCGGCCAGCGCCGAGAGGTCGGCCATGTCGCCGCGCAGGCAGGTGATGGCGAGGCCCTCGCGCTCGGCCACCGCGCGGTCCTTGGCCAGCTGCTCGTCGGAGAGGTCGAGGCTGGTCACCTCGGCGCCGGCCGCCGCCAGCAGCGGCGCCTGCTGGCCGCCGCCCGAGGCCAGGCACAGCACGCGCCGCCCGCGGACCTCGCCCAGCCAGTCGGCGGGCACCGCGCGGGTCGGCGTCAGCACCACCGCGATCTCGCCGCGGCGCGCGGCCGCGATCGCGGCCGGGCCCACCGGCGTGCTCCACGCGCTGCCCTCGCGCGATTCGCGGTTCCAGGCCTCGCGGTTGCGTGCCAGCACGTCCATCACCGCCTCTCCTCCATCAGCCCCACGAGGTTGCCGTCGGGGTCGCGCAGGAAGCCGGTCCACAGCGCGTGGTCGGGCATCGTCGCGGCCAGCTGCGGCGCGCGCTCGGGGGTGCCGCCGCGGGCCACCACGGCGGCCCAGCCGGCCTCGATGTCGGGCATGCGGAAGTACAGGATCGAATTGGCGCCGACCGCGCCCGCGCCCTGCGGCGTGCCGAGCATCAGCCGCACGCCGCCGGCGTCGAGGAAGGCCAGGCCGGGGCCGGCGCGGAACAGCAGCGGCAGCCCGAGGGCGTCGCGGTAGAAGGCGAGGGCGGCGTCGACGTCGGCGACGGTGACGGCGACCTGGGCGAGGCCCTGCGGCGCGTGGTCGGTCATGGCGGGAGTCCTGGGCGGGCCGGGCGATCGTGCAGGAGGCCCCCGCGGGGGGGCAACCGGCGCAGGTGCGGGCGGCGTCGGCGGTGCCGCGCTCAGTCGCGCGGCAGTTCGCGGATCTCGACCGTGCCGCCGGCCTCGTAGACCGGGTGGCCCTCGAGCCAGCGCGCGGCCGCGGCGAGGCTCTCGGCGCGCAGCCGCAGGAAGCCCGACGGGCCGGGGCCGGCCGGCACGGGCGCGCGCTCCCGGCGGAAGCAGGTGCCCTCGCCGATCGCGCTGCCGCCGTCGAAGTCCCCGGAGGCCCGCAGGCGCGCGAGGTAGCGCGCCCACGCGTCGGGGTCGTCCGCGCGCGCGGGGTCGGTGGCGTCGCGGTGCGTCAGCAGCAGGTAGTCGGGCATGCGCGTGCTCGCGTCGAGGGGAGGCTCAGCGGCGCGCCCGCCGCCACAGCGCGGCGAGGGCGGGACGCAGGAGGAAGAAGGCGCAGGCCGACACCGCCGCGGCCACCGCGACGAACAGCAGCGGCAGCACCGGGCCCACCGCCGCCATCATGCCCACGATGAAGCCGACGCCGGCCTCGGCGCGGTAGCTGCGCACCACCAGGCCCGCGGCCAGCGCGCCCAGCGCGATCGCGTCGCTGGCCCCGGGCGGGCCGAGGGTGAAGGCCGCGGCCAGCGCGGCGCCCACCAGCAGCGCGCCGGCGCACAGCCACAGCGCGCCGCGCACGGCGCCCGCGTCGGTGCGCGCGCGCCGGCCCACCGTCAGCGCGGCGAGCCAGGCCAGGCCGGGCACCACCAGCAGGCCCCAGGCGTTGGAGATCGCCGGCAGCGAGGGGTCGGCCAGCAGGTGGTGGGCGCCGATGCCCCCGTGCATCGCCTCCCAGCCGAGCAGCGCGCCGACGGCGAGCAGGGCGAGGGCGATCGACAGGGATGGGAGCGAGCGCGGGGGCATGCGGGGGCGCCGTGGCGGGGGAGCCCACACGCTACGTCCGCGCCGCGCCGCGCGGAGGTGCCACACGTCACCCGAGCGCCGGGCTCAGGCGGGGCGCTCGAACGTCTCGGGCAGGCCCACCCAGGCGTGGCGGCGCTCCTCGTAGTTCGACACCGTGGGCGGCGGGAAGCCGGGATCGGCGAACGCGCCCAGCGGGATCGCCACCAGCCCCGGCATCGCCTCGATGGCGAAGTGCACGGTGGCCCCGCAGTCGGGGCAGAAGTGGAAGGTGGCGCGGCGGCCTTCGTCGCCGATCCGGGTATAGGCGGTGCTGCGGCCGCTGATGCGCACGTCGGCCTCGGGGAAGCGCGCCTGCGCCGCGAAGGCGCTGCCGCTGCGGCGCTGGCAGTCCAGGCAGTGGCAGACCGAGATCCGCAGCGGCGTGCCGCGCACGCTGGCGCGCAGCTGGCCGCAGCTGCAGGCCGCTTCGCGCGCGGTCGCCTCGGATGGGGCCGCGCTCACGGCGGGCTCCCGGCGTCGCGCGCCGCGGACTTGCCGGTGACCAGGTAGACCTCGGTGCCCGGCACGATCGCCGCCTTCGGCACGTCCGCCGGCAGCGAGATCGGCGTGCAGACCTTGTCGCGCGGGACCTTGCGGCCGTAGCTGATGCGCTCGAAGCCGGCGATCGCGGTGTGGATCGAGGTGCCGTCGGGCAGCGCGAGCCGCAGCGCCGCGCCCACGCGCATCACGGGCAGGCGATCGTCCTGCGGGAGGCCCGGCACGAGCACGGGGCCGGCGCGACCGGACAGCATGAACGCGTCGACGACGGTGAAGAGGAGGAGGTCGGCCATCGCGGCGCTCAGCCCGGGAACCGGTCGAAGGCGGGCAGCGCGTGCGCTTGCGCCATCCAGCCCAGGCGCTCGGCCACCTGGATCTGCACGCGCGGCGGCAGCGCCTCGGGGTCGTCGAGCGTCGCGACCTGCACGTCGACGATGCCCGGCAGGTGCTCGGCGTTGCGGTAGAACAGGCCGCTGCCGCAGTCGCCGCAGAAGCTGCGCATCGCGGCGCCCGAGGAGTTGATGGTGCGCGGCTCGCCGCGGGTGAGCACCAGCGCGGCCTCGGGATACATCGCCCAGGCCACCATCGGCGCGCCGGCGGCGCGGCGGCAGTCGGCGCAGTGGCACAGCGCGGTGGAGTTCGGCTCGCCCTCGAGGCGGTAGGTGATCGCGCCGCACAGGCAGCGTCCGGTGAGCGTCATCGCACCGCCTCCGCGCGCGCCGCGGCCAGCGTCGGCAGCAGGCGGTCGCGCCAGACCCGGTAGCCCGCCTCGCTGGGGTGCAGGCCATCGACGAACAGCCGGCCGTCTTGCAGGCCTCCCGCGTCGACGAACGCCGGGTACAGGTCGAGCCACACGACGTCGCCCGCGAACTCCTCGCTGGTGGCCAGCGCCGCAAGCCGGGCGTTGACCGGACGCACCACGGCGTCGTCGCGCTCGGGCTCCGACGTGGGCAGGATCGACTGCAGCACGATCCTTGCCTGGGGCTTGCGCGCACGCAGGGCGCGCAGGACCGCCACCACGCCCTCGAACACGCTGTCGGCCACCGGTGCCTCCGGGGCGTAGGAATTGTTGATCCCGACCATCAGCACGAAGAACTCGGGCGAGAGGGCCGCCGCGTCGAGCTGGCCGAGGCCGCCCTCGGCCCGCGGCCGGATCCGGTGCAGCAGGTGCTCGGTGCGGTCGCCGGAGATGCCGATGTTCAGGGCCAGGTCCCGGGGGGGCGCGCCCGCGAAGGACTCGTCCCAGATCCGGCGCCCGTGCTGGCGGCCCGGGATCCAGGGGTCGTCGCCCAGCAGCCAGAAGTCGGTGATCGAGTCGCCCACAAACACTAGCCTCACCGCCCCCAGGCGGGCGGTGTCGGCCATCTGCGCATCGATCGCCGCCTGCCGCTGCTGCCAATACTCGACCCGCGCCGTGGGCTGGGTGGATGCGAAACCGGCGGCGCCCGCGCCAGCCGGGAAGGCGCCGAGGACGGTCGCGAGGGCGGCGCCCAGCAGGGCGTAGTGGGTGGGGCGGGCCATCACGTGTCACCTCGGGGTGGGGGCGGGTCGCCCCGCGAGCCTGCGCGGGGGCCGGGCGATGGCACATCCTGCGCCCCCGGGGGGCGCTGCGCCACGCCCGTTCACCAGACGTCGATCACCGGCTCGAAGCGCGCGGCGGTGCCGCCGTGGGTGGCGACCGCAGCAGGCGCTTCAAGCGTTCGGCCTCAGCGCGGGGCCACGAAGCGCGTCGTCGCCACGACGCCGCGCTCCACCACCACCACGCAGCTCGCGCGCAGCGTCGAGGGCAGGTCGTTGTGCAGGGTCAGCTCGCCGTCCTGGGTGGGGGCCGCGAGGTCGCCGGACAGGCCACGCTCGCCGGCCTGGCGGGCCACGTCGGCCACGGGCGTGCCCATCGCGAGGCCCGTGCACAGCTGCTCGACCGGGCTGGCCATGAAGCCGGCGTAGGCACCCACGCCGAACAGCAGCGCGAACACGGCGACGAGGGTGGCGGCGATGGCCTTGAGGGCGGTGACGAGCGGGGTGGACATGCGGGCCGGGCTCCGGTGGTGGGCGATGGGGGCGAGTATCGCCATGGCGGCGCCCGCACCGCCAGCGGTTCAGGCCCCCGCCGCGCGGTACGCCGCCTTCAGGCGCCGGCACAGCATGAACGCCATCAGCTGCGCCACCGGATAGCCCGCCAGCCGCAGCGGGTTGAGGAAGTGCACCCAGCGCGGACGGGCGTACCAGCGCTGCATGCGCCGGCGCAGGTAGGCCTCCTCGTAGCCCCAGTCCGGCAGGATCGCGACCATGAACAGGCCGAGGACGGGCACCAGGGCCAGCGGCAGGAAGCACGACTCCAGCGCGAAGGAGGCGATCACGTCGCCGTGGACCACCCCGCGGATCTCGTCCCAGCTCGCGTACTGCGTCCGGAGCTTGGCGGCGATCCGCGGGTAGGCCTCCGCGCCGAGGCCGATCTCCGACCACGCCATCGACACGGTGTCCCACAGAACGAAGTGCTGCTGGCCGGGCTCGTGGCGCAGGGACGCTGCGGCGGCCATGGGCTCAGTCCTGGGCCGAGGCCACGCGCGCCAGGCCGAACACGAAGCGCAGGCGCTCGCCGAAGGTCTCGTCCTTGAAGTCGCTGAACTCGCCGGCGTCGAAGAACACGCCGTGGCAGTGGCCGCAGGTCTCGATCGCGATGTGCGGCTGCCCGGCCACCAGCATGCGGAACAGCGGCTGGCGGTCCTTGGGGCACAGGCCGTGGCCGGTCCGCGCCACGGGCTTGGACGGGCGCTGCTGGTCGATCGCCTCCGCGCCGGCCAGCTCGCGCAGCTGCTCGTGCTCGAAGGCATCGAACCACAGGCCCTTGCAGGCGGTGCAGCGTTCGATCTCCACGCCCTGGTGGCGCAGCGTCTTGAGCGGGGCGTCGCAGGTGGGGCAATGCATCGGGCGTCTCTCCGTGACAAGGGGCGGGCGCGGGGCCGGCCATGGTGCAGACGATAGCCGACACGTCGCCGCGCGGGAGCCCCGGCAGGGCCGGAGATCCGCGCGGCGGGCGACGGCGCGAGGCCGCGGCTCTTTACGCCGGATCCTCGTCGAGCAGCGGCTGCCGGGCGGGCAGCCAGTCGGGCGCATCGGCGTCCCCCGGCCAGCGGCCGTCCTCGCTGGGCCAGATCAGCTGCAGCGCCTCGAAGCCGGGGCCGTCGTGCAGCCAGCAGGCCGAGCGCAAGTAGGCGGCGCGGTGCGCGGCGGCGACGGCGCCGAAGCGCACGGCGTAGCCCGCGAGGAAACCGTCGTCGTGCATGCCCGGCGCGAAGCGCTCGCCGTCGCGGCAGCGCCGGTGGTAGTCGTTGACCAGCCCGTGCGCCACCTTGGCCTCCAGCCCGACGATGATCAGCTCGGGCGCCCCGCAGTCATGGGGGATGCCGATGGAATAGGTGAACGGCGGCGCGTCGCCGTCGCGATCGAACACCGAGGTGACGCTGCAGCCGAACGCCTCGATGTGGCGCAGCAGGTTGCGCTCGTAGTCGTTCTCGGGCGTCGGGAGTCCGGCGCCCGTCGCGCCGCCGCTCACGGCGACAGCGTCCGCCACGCGCCCGACGCGCAGTCCAGCCCGCGCCGCGGGCCGAGCGGCCAGGCCTCGTGGTGGATCAGGCAGCCGGTGCCCACGGGGCGGTAGGTCACCGTCGGCCCGGGCAGCACGCCCAGCACGCGGGTGGCCACGACGCGTTCGGCCGCGGGCAGCGTGCCCGCCGCCTCGGCCTCGAGCAGCACGGCGTCCCGGAGCGCGTGGCTGGCCCCGCGCGCGCGGTGGTCGTGCGCGCCGCGGTAGCCCAGCGCCGCGAGGCCGGCGACGACGAGCAGGGCGAGGGGGAGGGCGATGGATCGGCTCATGCGTGGCGCTCGGTGAGGGACGGACGGGGCGGACCGGCAGGGGGGCGCCGGGCGCGCCGATCATCGCCCGGCCGGTGCGGACGCGTCATCCCGCCGTGCGGTGCTGCGGCGTCGTCGCGCCGCGGGCGAGGTGCGCCGCGACGGCGTCCGCGAACGCCAGCAGCGTCGCCTCGCCTGCCGCGAGGCCGAAGACCAGCCGGTCCTGGATCGCCGCTGCGTTCATCGCGCCCACGCCGGCGGCACGATGCGGCCGCGCCGCACGGCCATCACCAGCATCACCACGCCGGCGGTGGTGCACAGCCCCAGCGCCAGCACCGACGACTCCACGCCGAAGTCGCCGCCGGTGAGCCACGTCGGGCCCTCGATGCTCGCGCGGACCAGGCCCTGCTGGGCCTCGGTGCCCGAGACGATGCCCGAGAAGATGGCCGACTGCGTGTAGTTCCAGGCCATGTGGAAGCCCATGCTCAGCCACAGCCGGCGCGTGAGCATGTAGGCCGCGGCCAGCAGCACGCCGGCCTCGACCGCGATGAACAGCGCGCCCTCCAGCGTGGCCTGCGGGTTGACCAGGTGGACCAGGCCGAACGCCAGCGACGACACCACCAGCGCCGCCCAGCTGCCGAACCAGCGCTCCACCGCGCCGAACAGCACGCCGCGGAACAGCAGCTCCTCGAACACGCCAGAACTCAGCGCCATCGCGGCCGCCGGCAGCAGGTAGGCCACGGGGTTCAGGCCCTCGATGCGGTAGAGGCCCAGGGCGATCAGGACCAGCACGCAGCCCGTGTACAGCCCCGCGCCGACCAGCAGGCCGATGCCGAGCTCGCGGCCCATGCCGCGCACCGCCAGCTCGGTGGCGTCGCGTCGCTCGACGAAGCGCGCATAGCCCACGTAGACCGCGATGCCGGCAATGGCGAGCGCCGCGACGTGCAGCAGGGCCTTGATCGGAGGGTCGGCGAACGCGGTCATCGCGTCGCCGTTGAGGCCCATCATCACCACCAGCACGGTGCCCAGCAGCAGCACGCGCGCGGGCGGCGAGGCGAGCACGCGCCGGGCCAGGGACGGGGGGGCGGCATCGGGCATCGTCGGCATGGCGGTCTCCGCGGAGGACGGGCGGTGCCGAGGGTGGACCCGGCCCGCGGGGCGGTCAATCCGGCCCCGGCGCCGCCGCGTCAGGGCTGGCGGCGCCAGCGCGCCAGCCGGCTCAGCGCGTAGGCCGCGCCGAGCAGGCCCAGCGCGATCGCGAGCCCGCGCGCGCTCTGGCCGGGCGTGGGGGCGAGGTCGCCGAGGAACATCGGCTCGCCCGGCAGCACCTGGCCGGACAGCAGCATGGACAGCTCGACGCCGGTGACGGCCGCCAGCAGCATACCGGGCAGCAGCAGGGCGATCGCGACGAGCTGCAGCAGCACCCGCAGCAGCCTCACGGCGCGACCTCCGAAGACGGGGGCTGCACTGAATACTGCGAAAGCGCGACCAGGATGTCCTGCGCGACGGCCTCGGGTGAGCGGTACCTCCCGTCGATGGCCCACGCCAGCTCGTCTTCGAGCGCGTGCAGGTCTTCGAGGACATCGATCGGCAGCCGGACCTCATCCGCCACGCGCGACGCCAGGGCCAGGGCGTCGGTCGGCCCGATGCCACCGGCGCGCAGGCGATCGGCGATATCGCCCAACAGCCGCAGGCCAAGGGCGGCCTCGTTCTCGGCGCTGGCGACCCTGTCCAAGGCCTCCAGGCAGGTGTCACGCCCATTGGCGACGGCGATCTCGATGATCTCCACCGGCGGCTGCTCCATCGCGGCGACCACGGTGTGCGCCCAGTCCTTCGCGGCCTCGTAGTGCAGCACGCTGGTGCGGATGCCCGTGCGGAAGTAGGCGCAGGTCCCGCGCATCAGCGGGCGTTGGCGGCGAGGGTGAGCTGCGTCGGCGTCTGGACATCGCACCTGGCCCTGTCCATCACCGGGTCATCCACGCGCTCGGGCGCCCACGTGGTCGCGAGGCTGGGGCTGGACAGGCAAAGCGCGATGTGGAGGGCGGGCAGGCGGGTCATGCATGGTTCTCCGAGGTGAGGTCCGGTCGCGGGCGGGGATGCCAGGGCGCCAGTGGCGTTCCGCGCCCGTCCTTCATGGCGTCGCATCGCGGTATCCAAGGTCCAGGTCCTCATCGACGGCCGGTCCGGTACGGCAGATCACCGACACACAGTCATCCTCGCCGGTCACCAGGTACTCCTTGGCGTCAGGCGTGATGGTGGCGATCAGGCAGCCTTCCCGGCGGGACTCCTGCGACAGCCAGCCGCCGCCGGTGATCTCGAACAGCCAGCCGTTGGGGGTCGAACATGTCGGCCAGTACTCGAGCAGGTCGCGCTCGTCCAGGACGCGAAAGCCGATGACGTCATTGAACACCACCCGCCGGGGCGCAGCGGGCGGCAGGCCCCGCAGCCGGATCGTGAGCTCGCCGGGCCGGTACGTCAGCCCAAGCACTTCGCTGCCTCGGGGGAAGGCATCCCGTGGCTCGAGCGGGCGTGCCGTCACCTCACGCATGGGCGGCGTCCAAGGTCGGGAGAGGGGCTGCGTCGCCAGCCGATCCCGGCCTGCGGGCCGGACGGGCGGACGGATCCTTGCGCAACGCGATGAAGTACAGCACCAGGGGATGCAGCGCCTCGGGGGCCCTGAGCAGGGCCTCGCGCCGCCGCTTGCCGACCTTGCGATGCAGCACCGCCAGGGCCTGCCGCAGCGGATCCTTCGACGCCAGCGCGGGTTCGATGCCTTCATGCAGGAGATCCCAGCTCGCGGCCTTGAAGTCCCACGTCCTCATCTCGCCCCGGCCAACCAGCGCGTGCCTGCGCCAGCCGAGATGCCCGTCCTCCGGGAAGTACGTGGACGAGTCGCAGAAGTCAGCGATCTCCTCGCCATCGATCGTGATCCAGCCGCGGCTGCAGCGCGAGCGATGGTGGTGCCGCGTCACGTGCAGGGAGACCCGGTCGCGGATCTCCTCCGCGAACTCGGCTTCAACGCGGACCTTCAACTCCGACCATCGCATCGTGGGGCACCTGGTGCTGGGGGCTGGCGTCGCGTCAGAGGCCGACCCTGAACTGGCGGATCGCGACGTCGAACAGCGATGGCCTGATGACGGCCTCCATGGTCACGCGTGCCCCTCATCGCGCGCAAGGTGTGCCTGCAGCTTGGTGAACACGCCATGCAGCGCGCGGGCGTAGGTGAACTGCCGGAACAGGCGGAGCGCGTGCATCGCCAGCAGCCCTCCGAACGCCATCGCGACGAAGACGGGGCGCTCGGCGAGCCAGCCGCCGACGCCCATGGCCAGTGGGACGCCCAGCTCCACGAACCAGGTGGGGAAGCGCACCTTGGCATCCGGGGGCATCGAGGCGAACAGGGCGACCACGCGCTGTTCTTCATGGGTCAAGTGCATGGAGGCTCCGTGGGGATGGTGAGGCGATCAGTCCGTCCGGGTGCCGCGCCGGATCACCCACGCGCGGATGGCTGCCACCAGCACAAGCGCGAGGGCGGCGGGCATGCCATGGAGCAGGAACAGCCATTCCGGATAGGTGGCGTCCGGTCGGCCCATCGCGATCCACGCCAGCGGCGTGAAGGTGCCCAGGCTCATCAGGACCAGGAAGGCGAGCGCAAGCGCGAGGAATCCCAGGCCCGCGCCGTGGCGGCGCCACGTCTTGCGTGGGAGGGGCTTCGAGATGGTGGGGGGCGTGGTCTCATCCATGAGTGGTGGTCCTAGCGGCCTTCGACGTGCCGCGCGAAGCGATCCAGGATCGCCTGCCAGCCCTCGCGCTGCTGCTCCGCGGTGTGCATGTCTTCTGCGTCGAAGCTCACCTGCACGCGCACGCCGTCCGGCGTCTCGCTGAATGCGACCCGCGCCTGGCGCCCGCCGAAGGCGTACTCGATGAGGGCGTGCGGCACCACGGCCGTGTAGGTGCCCTCGAAGTCGAAGCCGACGCTCCCGTCCCTGGCCTCCATCCGCGAGCAGAAGGCCCCGCCCGGCCGCAGGTCCACCGTGGCCCGGGTGGTATGCCAGTCATCCGACGCCGCATTCCAGCGGACGATGTCCTCGGGCGTGGTGTAGGCCGACCAGACGGCGGCCATCGGGGCCCGGACCAGGGTGTGCACGTCGATCTTCATGGGGCCTCCGGTAGCGGTGGGTGGGGATCAGGGCGTCGTGCGTGCCCGCTGTAGGCGCGGAGCCGCGTGGCGGCGTCCGTTGGGGCGAAAGCTCAGGGGTGAATCAAAGCGAAGCGCCGCGACGTCCATCGCCACGAGGCACCTTCTCATGGATCCGATGGTCCGACCTTGGGGTGTGGTGCATGGAGGGGTGCCGACCCGTGGCGTTCAAGCGCCATGTGCACGGCAGGCAGGAGCGCCGGGGCGCCGTAGGCGAACACCTCGAACAACGCGAATGGATTCGGCAGCGCGAGCCGGTGCGCGGCAAGCGCGCATGCCACCCCGAAGACCGCCATCCATCCGCCCAGATGGATCGCGGCGATCGCTCGGCGATCGACCTTGGCCAACCCCGCGCGGCCCCGGCTGGCGAACGCCAGCACCGCGTTCCACAGGCACAGCAGGCATCCGAGCGCGGCCAGCACCAGCGGCGGCACGGCATAGCCGTACCAGGGCATGAGGTCCTGCGTTTCCCACAGCAGGGCGACGAGGAATGCCAGGTAGAACACGGCCAGCAGGGTCAGCGGCGCCATGATCACCAGGGCCTGGAGGGCAGCGAGCACCCTCGATGGGGTTTCATTCACGGGTGATCTCCGGGGACGAGGGGGCGTCGACGCGCGTCGCGCGAGCGGGTGTCGTTGCCTGAGCCCTCCCGGCCCTGCTCCACGTCGAGCCTCAGCGCTTGTCCCGCGTGGCCGCGCGATAGATGCCGAGCACCAGGAACACCAGCCCCAGCGGGCTCAGGGCATAGAGGACCGCCTGCGTGCGCGGCGGTGACGTTTCGATCACGGCGCCGAGCTGCCCGGGGGCGAGGATGAGCAGGAGCCCGATGACGATGAGCAGGATGGCGGAGGTCTTGCGATCCATCGTGAGGCCTTCCATGGACGGGGAGGCGCTCGGCGCCGCCGGGGTGGGGCCGCAGGGCGCGATCAGGCGCCCAGGCCGAGGAGGTTCGCCGCGACCACCGCGACGAGCAGGACGGGAGGCACCGCTACCCAGGCGACGGCCGCGCGCGGGCTGTGCCGGCGGAGGCGCACGCCCACCAGCACGACCAGGGCGACGGCCAGCACGGGCGCGCCGATGTACAGCGCCAGGGTGAAGGCCCCGACGGACGCGCAGGGCTGGCCGTCGACGGTGCAGCCGGACGCGGGATTGAACGTCACCCACAGGGCGCTGGTCGCGTACAGCGCCGCCAGCGCGAGGTTGATCGAGGCCACTGGCCAGAAAGCACGCATCGCTCATGACGCCTGGTGGGGGCGGGGCCGCGTGGCGGCGTCCGCGGGGAGGGGCGGCTCGGCGGGGGCGTTCCCCACGGGGAGGCCTGCGCGATGCCGGAGATCGGGAGTCACGCGTGATCTTGCCGCAGGGCCCCCACGCCCGCGCAAGCCGTCACCGGCCCCGGTCAAGCCTCTCAGCCGGGTTCCCGCCCGCGTATCCATCGCGGCCGCCCCTCCGCCAAGATGCCCACCTCCGCCAGGCGATCGACAAGCGCCTCGGCCGCGGCGTCCGACGTGCACGTGACGCGTGCGCCATGCCCCGCGAGGCAGGCGTCGACCGCCGATCGCGCCGCCTGCAGCCCCAGGCCCGTCGCCGCCTGGATCGCCCGCATCGCCGCTCGCCGATCGATGTCGGGCCTGGCCGGGGCGAGCTCGACGTCACTCCCCAGCTCGACATACGGCGCGCCGTACCGCGCGTAGTTCTCCGCCGAGATCGACTCGGACTGCGCGGAGCCGGTGGGGATGATCGCGCCCGTGCGCTTGTCGAACAGGAGGGGGCCTTGCCCGACCAGCACGTCCTCCCGCCGGCCTGACTCGACGTGGCGCCGGGCGTTGTAGCCGAACGCCCATCCGAACGGGTACTCGCAGACGTGTCCGGTAAGCGCGAGCGGCGGCTCGTCGGGAGCCTCGGACAGCGTGTCGAGGTAGCGCTGGACGATCGCCTTGGCGTCTTCAAGCGAGTGCACGGCGAGGCTCCGCTTTGTGGGATTCAACGGAGCCGTGGGCCCGAGGGAAGGCCCGGAATGGCGCCACTGCTCAGGCCGTCCGCCGCCGCCAGGCCACGCTCGACGCCACGATGGACCAGGCGGTGAGGGCCCACAGGGCGACCCACGTGGCCGGCAGGATCCAGGTGATCGGGTGGTCGCCCGCGCCGGCGATGGAATAGGGCAGGGCGGCCACGAACGCGAGGATGGCCGCCGGCACCGAGAGCAGGCCGGCGACGGCGCCCCAGAACGCCGCGGCGTGGAGGCGGGACTTGCCCTGCCGCGCCACGATCAGAGCGACCAGATGGGCGACGGGGGCGAGGCACACGCTCAGCAGGATGATCCAGCCCATGGGGAACGCTCCGGATGTCAGGCGCGGGCGCGCGCTGTGGCGACGATAGTGCAAGGCGATCCGCTCGGCCATCGGATAGGCCCCGGCCGAGGACGGCAGCGGCACCACCCTGGCCCTCGCGTGGAGTGCTCGTCAGGCGCCGCGCAGCAGCGCCGGGTTCACGACCCGGAGGATCCGGCCGCTCGCCACCACGCGCGCGCCCTCGTGGACCGCGAAGGTGGCGCCGTTCGCGAGTCGGCCTGCGTTCAACGCCGGCGCCAGCAGCCAGACGGAGGCCTGCACCGGTGCGCCCGGCGGCGCGTGCTCGGCCGTCGCGAATTCGACATGCGCGCCGTTGAGCTCGCCGCCATGGCCAAGATCGAGGTCGGCGCGGTAGCCGCTCTCCGGCATGCTCCGCCTGCCGCCGGCGCCCGGCGGGACGAAGGCCAGCATGACCTCGAGGTCGGGATCGCGTGGGGGGCTGGTTCGCATGGTGTCTCCCGTCAGGCCTCGGCCGCGCCGGTCACCAGAACCTCCACCACGGCTTCGCGGCGTCGGCGCGCGCCGTCGCGACGGCAGGCGATCGCCCGGCGAACGGCGGCGATACGGCTGGGGCGGTCGTGCTCCGGCCATGCCGAGTGGCGCGACGACATGGTCGATCCCTCAGGGAACGACATCATTGCCCGGGAGCACGTGCTGGCAGTACCGCCATTCCTCGAAGGCCTGGTCGTCGATGTAGACGTCGGGCTTCGGGAGGAAGGACTGGAACAGCTCCGTGATCCCCAGCTCCGACGCCGTGTCCCTGGCATAGGCGCCGCCACCCGAGCTCCACAGGAACAGCGCGGCGCCACCGCGATGAAGCTCCCGGACCTTGTCGATGGCGCCGGGCATCGGAATGCGCTTGCTGCCGACGGTGCGGACCAGGGTGTCGTCCACGTCCACGAAGATGACCCGCTGCCTCATGTCGATCCTTGACGTCTGGGGTGGGCAACGCCGCCTGGCGACGCCCGCCTGGAAGGTGAGCCGGGCGCTACCGCACCCAGCGCTGGTTCAGCAGTGGAAGGTACAGCTCATCGGGCCCCCGTCCAGCGCGGTGCTGGTCGATGAGGCGGAGTTCCAGCAGGTACTGCGCCCAGAACCGGTCCCACTTCCGGGCCTTCCGGGGCGCGGGGACGTGGAGCTTCCAATGCACCCGGATGCAGTTGGCCGCGCAGTGGGGGCAGGTGAACGAGGCCACGCTTTGCGGCTTGCGCTGGAGCTTGCGGCACGCGAGGCAGGCGAAGGTGCGATTGCTCATGTTCGCCGGCGCTTACAGCGGATCCGCCAGGAAGGGCACCGAAGGGTGCAGGGCGTTGCCGAGGCACGCGCCGTGCGCGAACAGCCCTTGCGAGGTGCCGCAGGGGTACGAGATGGCCAGCGAGAGCACCTCTGCGTGCGCGATGGCCTCGCCGCAGAGGCAGCATTGGACGCCGGTGCTGCCGTCCATCGAATGGGTTGGCTGGTCCGCCGATGCGCCTTCAAGCGCGTGCACCACCACGGTGTCGCCCGATTGCAGGGTGATGGTCACGCCCCTGCCGGGACCGGAGGCGACGTCGAGGACGGAGGCGGATGGGCCCCAGGGCGCGGTGTCGGAAAACTCCACGCGCTCGACCTCGGTGAACGCCACATGGAACGGCTGATCGATGGTCGGCGAGCCGCGGAAGCGCAGCGTGCACGTACGCGACGGCCTGTCGTACTCGATGCCGAGCAGGACCGCGTCATGCAGATCGTGGAAGCGGGCGTCCATGCCTTCGCCTATTGCCCGGGCCTCGCCGCGCCGTCATGCGGCGCCGCTTCGGCTGGATGGATCGGCGGCCACGCGCAGATGTGCGACCACCGGCCCATGAGGACCTTCGTGATCTTCCACGTGAGGCCGAGCTGCGCGAGTGGGACAAGCAGCCACGAGGACTGCCGGAGGAACCCAGGGGCGGCAGGGGAGTGAACTGAGAGATGGCCGAATGGCTGCCAGCAGGCCATCACAACAGCCGCCACCGGCCTCGGAGGGCGGCGAGCACGCAGTAGATCGCCACCGCCGCGGCCACCCAGTCCAGTGCGCCCAGCGAAGCGCTGGGCCGGCCGAAGTACGCCGTGTTGATGACGGCCACGACGGAGTGGCCAATCGCGATGAGCCCGCCGATCAACAGTGCAGCCAACACCAGCGCCGATCGCGCCAATAGAGGGAGGCGCTTGATCGCGTGGTCGGTGGTGGTTGCATTCATGGGGCCAGGCGACCGGAGTGGGGGGGCGCCGCTCATGGCGGCGCAAACTGGTTGAGTTGCTCGATGCGAAGCCTTGCATGATCGGTCCGGCAGGACGCTGCGAAGGCGGCATCGGACGTTCCGGCGCTTTGGAGTGCTTCGTACGCGTCGCAATCCGCCTCGCGGAACGTGACCCAGAGGCGCTGCGCGGCGACGAGGAGTTCGCGTGACTCGCGCTCTTCAGGGATCTCCGAGTCGGCAAGGCGACGCAGGACCGATCGATACGTCGCGTTGAGCTCGGCCTCGACCTGGGTCAGTTCCCGACTCGCGCACTCCCAGTCCAGCTCGCCTTCCTCGCAGTCGAAGGTGGTGCCGGTCACGGCCGACGAGAAGAGGAGGGCGGAGAGTGCGATGGCGGTGTTCATGCGGCCTGATGGTTGGTGTTGTTCGTGCCGCGCAGCGGCATGGAGTTGGCGGGAGTGACTGGCGCGCCTCGGACGCGGTGGCAGCTCCGCTCGCGAAGCGATCGGGCTCCCCGCTTGGGCGAACCGTCAGCCTGCCGTCGACGGGGCGGACGCTGCAGGCGCGTCGAGCGCGTTGTCGCGCAGCGCCATGTCCTTGCCGATGCCGTAGGCGAACACCACGGCGAAGAAGACGATGCCCAGCGCCGCGGCGACAAAGCCATGGGTCCTGTAGCGCTTGTGGCGCGCCAGCGCTGCGCCCGCGACGACGACAGCGCCACCGACGAACAGCAGGTTGTTCAGAAGGCCGTAGATGGCCACCGCGCCGGCGATGATGAGCAGCAGGGTGATGGTCGGATCAGGGCTGGATGCATCGGACTTCATGGTGACTCCTGGGGTGGATGGCTCGCGCGTGAGGAGGGAGGCGCCGTGCAGAGACGTCCGCTTGAGCGACACCTCAGGCCTTGGCGCGACGACGTGCCTGCGCTTGCCAGAAGAGCGCGAGTGCCGCCGCGAGGACGATCACGGACGTCGCCATGGTGCCAGCCGCTTGCGCCGGTGTGCCCGCAACGGTGCCGGGGAACGTCGGCATGCCGGGCAGAACCTGCCCGGACCACAGCATGTAAAGCTCGACGCCGGCGCGAACCGCCGAAACGAATAGTCAGGCGGAATGCGCCTTGCGGCGGACAAACCACCAGCGAGCAAATGCAGCGGTTATGCCTAGTGGGATCGAGACAAGGAGCAGGGCCGGGCTAAGGACAAGGCCCAGAGTCATAACCCAGTCCGCGTTCATTCCCAGGATGACACAGCGACGGGTGCAGATCATGCACCAGTCGCCACACGCCGATGCGTATATGGCCTGAGCCACCAACCACAGCGCGACCGGGCAAAGCGCGATGGCAAATGGAAGAGCTGTCCAGACATCGCGCGAAAGTCTCATGGTCCGCCTAACGCCTTAGTTGAGCTGCGCCGGGTAGCGTAAGCTTGAACGAGAAGTTAGGCGTCTAATGCTTCGCCAGTTTTAAAGTCATAGATTTCTCCTTCATCGCCGCAAATCACGGCGCCGAGACTGGTTGCCAGAGATACGGCGGCTTGCCAGATCGGGTGTTGTGTCTCTGAGGTATCAAACCTTGGAGAGAATGTCGCCGACTCCCCGCGCCACTTGAATGCGCGTTCCCACTCCCCTGAGTCAGGAACGAATGCCTCTGCATCGCCGTCATTGCCTCGGATACGCAGCGTTTCCCCGGTTCCTGGGTTGACGACGGCTTGGTCAGCTTGAGCGCACAATCTGACGCCTTCGGCAGCTTCGACAGCCTTTCGCCACTCGCTGAGTGCTATCGGATTGGTTTCACTTCGCTCAATGTGCAGGTCGTACGCCATTTGAGTTCCTCGAGTGCCTAACGCTGGAGCCAAGTGGCCACATTAATCGCGCAGCGATTGATTGGTCCGCTTGAGCGAAATGTTAAGTGGACTTGCCGCTAGTGTGCTGCTTGATGGCCCAAGCAACCGAAACCAAAACGGCCAGAACACCACCAGGATTGATCTCGCCACCAGCGCCGAGATAGCCGGCAACGGCCAGCACCGCTGCACCGGCGACGCCGATCCAGCGAAGGGCAAGCGCGGTGCTCGGCTTGCGCTTTGGCGAGCCCGCAAAGCGAAGGAAGACGAATGCAATGAGCATCGGGATGATGAAGCCACCGAGCCAGTAGCCAAGGCTGAAGGTTTCTGTGAGAGCGGCGTTCGCTGAGTTCTCCATAACTTCTCCGAGGTTCCGCTCGCACGATTGCGAGAGGGTGACTAGTCCACCTAACGCCTGAGTTAAGCCGACCCGCGCAGTGGGTTCGGCTTGAATGATTAGTTAGGTGGCAGCAATAGCCACGCAAGCAAGCCGCTTGCATAGAACATTGCCACAACCTGGCCAACGATAGCGACTACGCTCGCACCAATTGCGAATGGCCAACGCGCACCCAGCACGGCAAAGTAGATAATTGCGCCGAGAACGAATGTTAGAACTAGAACTATCCCATCGGGACCAATCAGTTGTTTGGCTGTCCAGGTGACCACCGCGTGCAACACGACGCTAAGCATTACAGCGCTTGGTGCGTAGCGAAGCGGCTTGATAGCGCGGGCGCCAATGAAGATTAGCGCGAACGAGAGGGCAACTGCAGCGAAAAATGTAGCCAATAACTGCGACATGCGTCCCTCTGCAACCTAACGCCTGAGTTGAGAGGCGCCGCGTAGCGGCGTGCGCTTGAACGAAAAGTTAGGGCACCACTGCAACTGTCTGGCGCCAGCGAAACGGTGATGCTTTCCTCAAGGCGCTCCGTGTGCCAAGTGCTTGCCCCGAACGCAGTTGCTGTAAGGCGCACAGCGCTTCGGGAACTGTTGGACCAGGAGGCCCGAAGCTGAAGCTCAAGTGGTTCGCCACCAATGTCTAGGGTTCGAGTTTCCGAGGCGCTGCCAACAAGGCGACGCAGATCATCTGCGGGTAGCAGCCGAGCTTGCTCAAGTTCGCGCACAAGCGCGGCGTAAGCTGTTTGAGGTTGCATAGCTGCTCGGAGGGGTGCCTAACACCTGAGCTGAGAAGCGCCGCGTAGCGGCGTCCGCTTGAACGAAAAGTTAGGCCTCTCGCCGTAGCCATACTATGAATGTCGCCACGACAGACCAAGCTGTCAACGTTCAAGGTGCGATCCAGCTAGCTGGCAGGGTCTAAGTGATTGGGTGGTCGCCAGCACCAGCGATGGAGAAGGGCGGGTAAGCCAGGAACGCGAGGACTGCTGCCGGAATCGAGAGCAGGCCAACAACTTCACCCCAGAGCGCCGCGGTGTTAATCCGAGACTTGCCTTGCCGCGACACGTAGAGGGCGAAGACATGAGCCATCGGGGCGAGGCAGATGCTTAGAAGAAATATCCAGCCCACGAGATATGCTCCTGAGACCTGGCGGCTGAATCGAGGTGCGCCGTCATGCGTCAACGTGAATGAATTGCTAGGCCTGCGCCTTATGAGATCCATCCGTCGCATGTGGCCGGTCTCTTAATCCAGCCGGTCGACGTCCTGTCGAGCACTATTGTCTCGCCGTAGCCGCACAGGCTGCCGCAGGCCATTGAGAAACGAAGCACCGCTACCGTCCTGTCTTGGTTGTACGCGACAGAAGACAAGCTAATTATCCCGACCGGCCGACCCTGTTCGATCATCTGCCCTATCCGCTCTGGATTTGGTGGTCGCCAGGATCGTCGGCGAATGAAGTGCAACCATGGGCTGGAAATGACCTCGGCGATGTTCTCTGTGGGTGCAAGAGTTAGAGCTGAATTCTCGGGTTGTCCGGCGTTGGCGCAGGCCTCGAATTCCTGTAACTCGGACTCTAGAGGTGAATAGGTCGAATTGGCAACGTAAATCGAAGTGTTCCTCTCGTTGTTATTGATCCAGTCCTGCAGGACTCTGCTAACAACCGCAAGCGAATCCTCGCGTTGATCCCGCGCTACGGAGTCCGCCACACGCTCTCGGGACGCGCACCCGGAAAGAATTAGGATTAGAAGGGCGGAGTATTTCATGCGTGCCGCAAGCTGTCCTAGTGGGCCTAACGCTGGAGCTAAGCGGCAGCATCAATTGCGAAGCGATAGATCTGTCCGCTTGAGCGAGTTGTTAGGGCTAGCACGATGAACTGCTCTTCGGGAGCGCCTGTCGCGCCTCGCGTGCCAACGCTGCGTGCTCGAATGATCCCCGCGGGATGTCCACGAGTTTCTCAGCGTCGCCAAAGGTGAACTTGAAAGGAGGTTGGTCTGTCCACCTGCCAAGCACGCGCAGTGCCTTAAATCCATCCGGCCCCTCTACCAGCACGAGTTCCTTACTTGTTGAGCGGCGCACGCGATCATGCAACCACTCGACCCGCTCATCTTCTGCGGGCTCAAGAATCAATCCTTCCGGCTCGCCACCAATCCTTTCCGCAAACTCCTCGGGCGTGATCTCGAAAAAACGAGCCATCCGGCGCACAGATGGTCCAATTGCGGGCTTCCCGTCCGGCCCACGACGCACAGTGTGTGTTTCGGATCTCGGTTCTGGCGCCTGTTCAATCTCTTCTTCACCCATTTCGACTCTGAGCGTCTTCCAGAAATCGCCGCCGCTCAATGCGGCATGCATAGCTTTATCCCAAGCTGCTTTTGCTTTCTCCTCCATAACATCTCCACAGGAGCACCTAAGAACTTCGCTTGTGATTTTAAAGTGGCAGCCTTCACCTGTTCTGCTAGGTGCATTCCTGACTACATGCCGAGGCCATGCCGCTCAAAGATCACGCGATATGGATTAGGTGAGCCGCCCATCGGCTGGAAAGACGGGTCACTCTGATCTCTCAGCCACTGCTCGGCCATTACAGCAATTATCTCGAGGTTCTCAACGATCGCTTCTTTTTCACGCACTTTCGATCCCATTGCTTGGAATCTTGCCACCTTCTCTGCGAAATCAATGCAGTCGCGATAAAAGTCATCCGGAAGACTTTCTGCCCCAATCCCTTTTGCTTTCAACTTCTGCATTAGCAACGCCTTCCCGGTTAAGGAATGCGGCAGAACGAAAGTCAGAAAAACCTTGAATGCAAACCAAATCATCGGAGCCGACAAGACGATGATGAGCCACCAATGCCATTCCATTGCGTCGACCTAAAGTGCGTTGGAGAGACGAAGTCTATGAAGCCCTAACGCCTGAGTTGAGAGGCGCCGCGTAGCGGCGTCCGCTTGAACGAACTGTTAGGCAAGCGCGGCCCACACACGTGATGCTGCCGCTTGCCGGATGCTTGGTGCTGCCTGCGATCTTGCCGCGGCGCCCCGGTGTATCTGCAACCTTGCGCCGGCCTTGCCTGGTGATGCGAAGAGTCCGGCCCCTTGAGGCAAGCCCTCAGCGTGCGTGCTTTTCGAGGGTCTAACGCCTGAGTTGAGAGGCGCCGCGTAGCGGCGTCCGCTTGAACGAAAAGTTAGGCAGGCGCGGCCCACATTGTTTGCAGCCCGCTTGCCAATGGGTTGGTGCTGCCAGCGATCTTGCCGCGGCGCCCCGGTGTATCTGCAACCTTGCCGAAGCCCTGCCAGGTGGTGCGAAGAGTCTGGCCCTTGCCGAGCGCCTGCAACGAGCGAGCTCTTTGACCGCCTAACGCCTGAACTAAGCCGACCCACGATGCGGATTCGGCTTGAATTTTATTGTTAGGCCGAAACTCTGGCCGACTCAAGTAGGTACTCTTTGATTGCTACATAGCACGCAAACATGTAGCAATTCGGGCTCGAATCAGTCTTGTTGTAAGAGCCGCCTACAACGCGGATGCGAGTGGCCTTGAAGAAATCGTAGGGAGACTCATCGCTCTCAACGGCTCTCTTAATTCCCTCAAGTATGGCGTCGAAGTAATCAAAAGGTACATCGGTCTCAGCAACTTCCCAAGAGAAACGGCTGTGATAGTCCGTCGGAGATATTGGATCAAGCAGCAGTTCGACATGGGCGTAGCGGTCTAGTCCAGAGTTCTGCCTAATCCACTTGCAGGTAATAGGGGTCGTTTGCCTGGGCGTAAAAGGCTTTGCGTTTCCTCGAAAGCAGATCTGGATATCCATATTGCGGCCTAACTACTTTTCGACCCCGAAGTGGGGGGTAAGGGGAGCCGGGAGGGAAGGGCGCCGCGCTGGTCGCGGCGGATTCCTACCCGGGATCAATGCGTTGGAGGGTGCCAGCCGCTGCCGCGATTTCCAAGCATAGGGGGCCTTAGACGGCGAGGAGGCCCGCATGGCGGTTTCGCAGGGCGAGGGGGCCCCGATAAACCCGGACGTGGAGGGGGCGCCGCGGCCGCGGCTGTTGGACGAGGTTCGCGGACGTTTGCGGGCGAAGCACTACAGCCTGCGCACCGAGAAGGCCTACGTGTACTGGATCCGCCGGTATATCCATGCCAACGGGATGCGCCATCCGCGCGAGCTCGACGGGTCGCACGTCGAGTGCTTCCTCACCCGGCTGGCCACCCGCGATCACGTGGCGGCGGCCACGCAGTCGCAGGCCTTGGCGGCGCTGCTGTTCCTGTATGGCCAGGTGCTGGGCACCGCGCTGCCATGGATGGAACACGTGGTGCGGGCCAAGCCCAGCCGGCGGGTGCCGGTGGTGCTCAGCCGCGGCGAGGCCTCGCGGGTGCTGGGCTGCCTCGAGGGGCGCGAGTGGCTGATGGCCGCGCTGCTGTATGGCAGCGGGCTGCGCCTGACCGAGTGCCTGCGGCTGCGGGTCAAGGACATCGACTTCGAGCGCGGCACGCTCGTGGTCCGCGAGGGCAAGGGCCGCAAGGACCGGCACACGATGCTGCCCCACGCGCTGGCCGAGCCCATGCGCCGGCAGGTGGCGGATGCGCTGCTGCTGCACCAGCGCGACCTCGAGGCGGGCTTCGGCGAGGTGTCGCTGCCCTACCGGCTGGCGAAGAAGTACCCCAACGCCGCCCGCGAGCGGGCCTGGCAGTACGTGTTCCCGGCCTCGCGGCGCGGCATCGACCCGCTGGACGGGCGCGAGAAGCGGCATCACCTCGACGAGAAGGTGCTGCAGCGCGCGGTGAAGGCGGCGGTGCGGCGCGCGGGCATCGACAAGCCCGCCAGCTGCCACACCTTCCGCCACAGCTTCGCCACCCACCTGCTGGAGTCGGGCAGCGACATCCGCACGGTGCAGGAGCTGCTCGGCCACAAGGACGTCACCACCACGCAGATCTACACCCACGTGCTCAACCGCGGCGCGCAGGGCGTGATCAGCCCGCTCGACCGCTGATGCCGCTGGCGCGACTCAGGCCGCGGAGAGGGTGAGCTTGGCGACGCGCTTGAGGTCGACGCTCTGGCGCGCCACCCACAGGTCGTGGGCGTCCTGCATGGCCAGCCAGCTCTCGGGGCTGCGGCCAAGGGTCTTCGCCAGCCGGAGCGCCATTTCCGGCGAGACCCGGCTGCTGCCATTGAGGATGCGGCTGAGCGTGGACGCCGCCACGTCCAGCTTCACGGCCAGTTCCCGGCCGCTGACGCCGAAGGGCTCGAGGTAGGTGCCGACGATGAACTCGCCGGGGTGCGGAGGGGCATGCATGGCCATCAGTGGTAGTCCTCGTAATCCAGCACGTGGACGTCGCCGTCCTTGAACTCGAAAGTCAGCCGCCAGTTGCCGTTGACCGAGATCGCCCAGCGGCCGCGCATGGGGCCCTTGAGCGGATGAAGACCATAGCCGGGCAGGTCGATGTCCTCGATGCGCATAGCGGTGTCGAGGGCGGCCAGCTGCAGCCGGACGCGCTTGGCATGCGCCGCCTGGATCCCGGCGGTGCTGCCCGTCTCGTAGAAACGCCGCAGTCCCTTGTGCCGGAACGACTTGATCATGAGACGATGCTAGCGTGTTGCGCGATGCGCAACAAGGAGATTATTCCTCGACGGGCCGCAGGTGCACTGCCGCGCCGCCGCTCGCCGCCAGCCACAGCTCCAGCGTGTCGGCGGACGTCACCTCGCGGGTCTCGCGCACCATCGCGTAGGGCGCGGTGCGCCAGTCGGCGCCCTCGCCGTCGCGCCACAGCTCGGCCACGTAGCGCTGTCCCGGCGCCAGGAAGTCCAGCGGCAGGCGCAGCGTGCGGGCGTCGGCGTCGGTCAGCGCGCCGAGGTACCAGTCCTCGCCGCCGCGCGGCTGGCGGGCGATCGCGACGAAGCGGCCCACCTCGCCGGCCAGCGCGCGGGTGTGCTCCCAGTCGGTGGGCACGCGGCGGATGAAGGCGAAGGCGTCGGGCCGTGCGGCGTAGTGCTCGGGCAGGTCGGCGGCCATGTGGATGGGGCTGTAGAGCACCACGTACAGGCTCAGCTCCTTGGCCAGGGTGTGCTGCACGCGGTTCGCCGCGTCCAGGCCGCCGTGGGCCAGGTTGACGATGCCCGGGGTGTAGTCCATCGGCCCGGCGAGCATGCGGGTGTAGGGCAGCAGCGCGACGTGCCCGGGCGGGTTCGGCGGCGTGCCCCAGGCGTTGTACTCCTGGCCGCGGGCGCCCTCGCGGCTCAGCCAGTTGGGGTAGGTGCGGCGCAGGCCGGTGTCCTTGATCGGCTCGTGGGCATTCAGGCTGATGCGGTGCTCGGCGGCGTGGCGCAGCGTGCGCAGGTGCTCCTCGACCATGAACTGGCCGTCGTGCCATTCGCGGCGCATCACGCCGTGCTCGTCGACGCGGCGGATCTGCCCGCCGTCGGCCACGTAGCCGGTCTTGACCTGGGTGATGCCCAGCCGCTCGTACAGCGCGAACGCCGCCTCGCGCTGGTCGGCGTAGCGGCTGACGTGGCCGGCGGTCTCGTGGTGGCCCACCAGGCGCACGCCGCGCTCGCGGGCATAGGTCGCCAGGCCCTCGATGTCGAAGTCGGGGTAGGCGCGGGTGAAGTCGAACTGGTCGCCGTTGTGGAACCAGTCGCCGTCCCAGCCCAGGTTCCAGCCCTCCACGAGCACGCCGTCGAAGCCGTTCTCCGCGGCGAAGTCGATGTAGCGCCGCGTGTTGGCGGTGGTGGCGCCGTGGGTGGGGCCGCTGCCCCAGGTCTCCACGCCCAGGTGCATGCCCCACCAGATGCCCACGTACTTGCCCGGCCGCACCCAGCTCACGTCGCCGAGTGCATTCGGCTCGTTGAGGTTGAGCGTCAGCGTCGACGACAGCAGGCCCGCCGCGGTGGGCGAGACCTGCACGGTGCGCCAGGGCGTATGGAAGCCGGCGCGGGTGCGCACGCGGATGCCGTCGTGCCAGGGCGTGAGGTCGGCCTTGAGCACGCCGTCGCGCTGCTGGTCGATCACCATCGCGGCGTAGTCCACCAGCGCGGCCTCGTGGATGGCCAGGTGCACGCCGCTGGGCAGGCGCATGGTCATCGGCGTGTGCGCGCGGTCCATCTCGGCCAGCGGCGTCTCGCGGTAGAGGTACTCGTAGCGGTTCCAGCCGCGGCCGGGGATCCACCAGGCGGTGGTCTCGCGCGGCGCGGGGATGCGGAACTCGGTCAGCTCGTCGGTGACGTGCAGCGCGTCCAGGCCTGGCTGCGCGGGCACCTCGTAGCGGAAGCCCAGGCCGTCGTCGAACACGCGCACGCGCAGGGTGAAGTGGTGGCCCTGCGCGCCCGTGGCGATCGCCGCATCGGCGGCACCCGCGTCGGCCGCGCCCTGTGCCGCGAGGCCCGGCGCGGTGTCCGCCAAGCTCGCGCGCTGCAGCCGCACGGCGAGCTCGCGGTGGTGGTCGCGCACCAGGCGCTGCTCGCCCCAGGGCTGCTCCCAGGTGGCGTCGGCCTCGGCGCGCTCGACGCCCGCGATCGCGAAGCCGGGGCCGAATTCCGGCGCCTGCACGAAGGCCAGGCCCAGCGCCGAGGGCTCCACCAGCGGCGCGCCGTCGTAGGTGGCCGACCAGCGCGCGGCGCCGGCGTCGTCGGACACCGTCACCACGAGGCGGCCGTCGGGCGAGGCCACCGAGGCCTCGGCGGCCAGGGCCATGGCCGCGGGCGCGGCGGGCAGGGCGAGGGCGGCGAGCAGCGCCAGCGCGGCGGCGGGGTGGCGGTGCAGGGCGCGCGGCGTGGATGTGAGCGGCGTGGATGCCAGCGGCGTGGATGCGAGCGATGTGCTTCGGCGCGGCGTGTGCGCCTGCGGCGTGCGTGCGGGCGGCGAGGGGGCGTGCGGCATGGAACCTCCGGCGTCTCCCGCGGCGCGGGGCCCCGCGACCCTAGTCCCCGGGGTCGCGCGCGGGCAATCGGCTGCATTCGTATGCAGCGGCCATGCGATGCTTCCGGCCATGCCGCCCTCGCGGCCCGCCCAGGAGCCCCCGATGCCGATCCCCGCCCGTCCCGCCTCCCCGTCCCGCGCCGCGGCGCTGCGCGCCGGGCTCCTCGCGCTGGCGGCCGCCGCCGCGCTGGCGGGCTGCGCGATGGTCGACGGCGCGACCCGCATCGCCTATGCGCTGGAGTCCGGCGTGCGCCTGCTGGGCCCGGAGGAGGGCGCGACGATGGTCCTCGAGGGCCTCGGCCCCAGCGACGGCGACACCTGCACCGCGGCCTACCGCGCCCAGTTCGACCGCGTCGGCGCGCTGGTCGTGTGGTGCATGGACGCCGCCGGCGCCGTGGCCAGCAGCCACTCCACCAGCTACCACGCGCGCTTCGTCGACACGGCCGACACCGTGCTGGTGGAGAAGGCCGCGGGCGAGACCCTGGCCATCACGCTCGAGCGTCGCGGCGAGCGCCCGGTGATCACCGCGGTGCGCTGAGCGCGCTCAGCCCGCGCCCAGCTCCTCGCGCAGGACCTGGCGCAGCACCTCGACGGTGAGCGGGCGGGTGTCGGCCCGTGCGGCCGCGCGATCGTCGGCGATCGCCTCGCGCAGCGCGGCGTTGAGCAGGGTCTGGTAGCCGCGCCCCTCGGCCTCGGACAGCGCCCGGAAATGGGCCAGCACGTCGTCGTCGAGCATGATCGTGATCCGCGTCTTGCCCGGCGAGGGCAGGACGGCGCCGCGCGTGGCATTCGAGAAGTCGTAGTGCTTGCGCATCAATAGGGCTCCGCTTCGCTGGGGCTGGCGCGGCGCGCCGAGATCAGGCGGAGGCGCCCGCCGCGTTCGACATGGACCACGACGAGCAGCCGGCCCTTGGCGTCCATCCCGAGGGTGACGAAACGCGCCTCGGCGATCGCATCCGGGTCCTCGATGGTCAGCGCGCGCGGGTCCCGCAGTGCCTGTTCGGCGTCCGCGAAGTGCACGCGGTGCTTCGCGAGATTGGCGCGGGCCTTCGCGGGGTCGTAGTCGATGTCAGGCGGCAGAATATGCATTCAATATGCATAAGGTCAAGCCGGTGCGCTGGAGCCGGCGCCAGGCCCGTGGGGGCCTGGAAAGCGTGATGGCCGGAGCCGTCGCCCGGCGTCGGCGGCACGCGCGGCGTCCCGTCGGCGATCCCTGCGCGCGCGCCGCCCACGAACGACGACGGGGCCCGAAGGCCCCGTCGTCTTGCCGCATGGCGCAGGCCGGGCGCGGGGCCCGGCGCGGCGCTCAGTCGCGCGACTGCAGCTTCGAGAGCAGGCGCAGGATCTCGAGGTACAGCCACACCAGGGTGACCATCAGGCCGAACGCGCCGTACCACTCCATGTGCTTCGGCGCGCCCTGCTCGGCGCCGCTCTCGATGAAATCGAAGTCCAGCACCAGGTTCAGCGCCGCGATCACCACCACGAACAGGCTGAAGCCGATGCCCATCAGGCCGCTCTCGTGGATGAAGGGGATCGAGATGTCGGTGAACAGGCGCAGGCCCATGTTCACCAGGTACAGCAGGAAGATGCCGCCGGTGGCCGCGGCCACGCCCAGCTTGAAGTTCTCGGTGGCCTGGATCAGGCCCGAGCGGTAGGCCATCAGCAGCGCGGCCAGCACGCCGAAGGTCAGGCCCACGGCCTGCATCACGATGCCCGGCATGCGCGCCTCGAAGATCGCCGAGATGGCGCCCACGAACACGCCCTGCGCCAGCGCGTAGGCCGGGGCCAGCACCGGCGCCCAGGTCTGCTTGAAGGCCAGCGTGATCGCGATGACCAGCGACACCACCGCGCCGCCCAGCGCCAGCGGCATCACGATCGAGGGCTCGCCCTTGGTGACGCCCATGGCCTCGAACCAGGCCCAGGTGGCGGTGATCAGCAGCAGGGCCAGCAGGAGCGCGGTCTTGTTGACCGTGCCGGCGATCGTCATGCGCTGGCTGTCGTCGCCGGAGACGACGGTGCCGCTGAAGGTGTCGAGCTTGAGGACCGGGTTGCCGCTGCGCATCATGGATCTGACCTCCTTGTGGATGCGCCGGAGCATACCGGCGCGGCGTGTCGGGTTGAAGCGGGCCGGGGCCGGGTGGGGGCGGGCGCCCCCTCAGCCCACGTGCCGCAGCACGGTCAGCGGCCCCCGCCCCGGGCGGTAGCCCCGGGCCAGGGCCTCGTGCAGGTAGTCCGCGGCCGCGCCGACCGCGTCGGGCAGGGTGTCGCCGCGGGCCAGCAGCGCGGCGATCGCGGCGGCCAGGGTGCAGCCGGTGCCGTGGCCCTCGACGGCCAGCCGCGGATGCTCGAACTCGTGCAGGGCGTCGCCGTCCTGCAGCCGGTCCACCACCGGGTCGCCGTCCAGGTGCCCGCCCTTGAGCAGCACCGCGGCCGGGCCCAGCGCCAGCAGTTCCAGCAGCGCGTCCTCGGCGTCCTCGCCGTCGGCGATGGCGCGGCCCAGCAGCAGCGCGGCCTCGGGGATGTTCGGCGTGAGCACGCTGGCCAGCGGCAGCAGCCGCTCGCGCATCGCCTCCAGCGCCGCCGGCTCCAGCAGCACCGCGCCGGAGCTGGCGATCATCACCGGGTCGAGCACCACGTGCGCCGGCCGCCAGTGCTCCAGCGCGTCGGCCACCGCGTGGATGACCTCGGCGTTGGCCAGCATGCCCAGCTTCACCGCGCGCACGTCGAAGTCCTCGAAGCAGGCGTCGAGCTGCGCGCGCAGGAAGGCCACCGGCGGCACGTGCACGGCCGTGACGCCGCGGGTGTGCTGGGCGGTGAGCGCGGTGATCGCGCTCAGCCCGTGCACGCCCATCGCCGCGAAGGCCTTGAGGTCGGCCTGGATGCCGGCGCCGCCGCCGCTGTCGGAGCCGGCGATGGTGAGTGCGCTGGGCGGGCGGGCCTCGCCCGCGTCCGCGCCGTCGCCGGGCAGGACGCCCGCCGTCACAAGGCCTCCGACGCGAAGTCCGCCAGCCGCGAGCGCTCGCCGCGGCGCAGGGTGATGTGCGCGCTGTGCGCCCAGCCCTTGAAGCGGTCCACCGCGTAGGTCAGGCCCGAGGTCGTCTCGGTGAGGTAGGGCGTGTCGATCTGCTCGACGTTGCCCAGGCAGATGATCTTGGTGCCCGGGCCGGCGCGGGTGATCAGGGTCTTCATCTGCTTGGGCGTGAGGTTCTGCGCCTCGTCGATGATCAGCCAGCGGGTGAGGAAGGTGCGCCCGCGCATGAAGTTCATCGCGCGGATCTTGATCCGGCTGGCCAGCAGGTCGTTGGTGGCCGCGCGGCCCCAGCTGCCGCCCTCGTCGGAGTGCGTGAGCACCTCGAGGTTGTCGGTCAGCGCGCCCATCCACGGCGTCATCTTCTCCTCCTCGGTGCCGGGCAGGAAGCCGATGTCCTCGCCCACGCTGACCGTGGCGCGGGTCATGATGATCTCGCGGTAGCGCTGGGCGTCCATGGTCTGCGCCAGGCCCGCGGCCAGCGCCAGCAGGGTCTTGCCGGTGCCGGCGGTGCCCAGCAGGGTCACGAAGTCGATGTCGGGGTCCATCAGCGCGTTGAGCGCGAAGTTCTGCTCGCGGTTGCGCGCGGTGATGCCCCACACCGCGTGCTGCGGGTGCCAGTAGTCGTCGACGATCTGCAGCACCGCGCGGTGCTCGTCGATCTTGGCCACCCGCAGCGCGGTCTCGTCGCCGTCGTCGTCGCCGTTGCCGAGGTAGAGGTACTCGTTGGGGTGCCAGGCCTCGTCCTCGAGGAGCTTGATCTCGTAGTAGGTGCGGCCCTTCTCGGTCCAGCTGCGCAGGTCGTTGGCGTGGCGCTCCCAGAAGTCGGCGGGCAGCGCCGAGTGGCCGGCGTAGAGCAGGCTGAAGTCGTCGAGCGCGCGGTCGTTCTCGTAGTCCTCGGCGGCGACGCCGGCGATCGAGGCCTTGATGCGCAGGTTGATGTCCTTCGACACCAGCACCACCGGGATGCCCGGCTCCTCCTCGCGCAGCGCGAGGATGGCGCCGAGGATCTGGTTGTCCGGGATCACGGCGCCGAAGCGCCCGGCGATGTCGACCGGCTTGACCTGGAAACGCAGCTTGCCGATCTGGTGGCCGCCGCGCAGCTTCAGGCCCTGCGGGTGCACCAGCGCCAGGCCCTCCTCGATCCCGCGCCCGCCGTGCGCCACCACCAGCTCGTTGAGGAAGCGGCTGACCTGGCGGGCGTTGCGGGCCGCGTCGTTCATGCCCTTCTTGCCGTTGTCGAGCTCCTCCAGGACCATCATCGGCAGGTAGACGTCGTGCTCCTCGAACTTGAAGAGCGCGGTCGGGTCGTGCATCAGCACGTTGGTGTCCAGCACGTAGATCCGCTTGCTACGGGTCATCGAGACTCCTCGGGGGCTGCGCAGGGACACGCCGCCCGGTCGCGCGCGGCGGCCAGGCGGGAGGGGTGGGGCACGGGGGGCGTCACCGGTGGGTCGGGCCGGCTCAGGACTGCAGCCGCGTGAGCGCGGCGAGCACCGCGTCGGCGTGGCCGGGGACCTTCACCCCCCGCCAGGCCTCGCGCACGACCCCGGTGGGGTCGATGAGGAAGGTCGAGCGCTCGATGCCGAGCACCGTCTTCCCGTACATATTCTTTTCCTTGATGACCTCGAACAGCCGGCACAGCGACTCGTCCGCGTCGCTCACCAGCTGGAACACGAAGCCCTGCTTGGCGCAGAAGTTCGCGTGGCTGCGGACCGAGTCGCGCGACACCCCCAGCACCTCGCACTTGGCGCGGCGCAGCTGCGGGTAGAGGCGGTTGAAGTCGAGGCCCTCGGTGGTGCAGCCCGGGGTGCTGTCCTTCGGGTAGAAGTACAGCACCAGCCATTCGCCGCGGTACTCGGTGAGGTCTGTCGTGGTCCCGTCGCCGAGGGCGAGGGGGTGGGACATCAGGCGGGTACCGGGTTCGATCATGGAAGGGCGGCCTCGTGGCGTGGGGGGCTCACAGCGTGCCGCGCGCCGGGTGGACGGCGCGCGAGGCCATCAGAACTTCATCGGGTCCATGATGGCGTCGAGGTTGAGGTGGTCGCAGAACTCGAGGAAGTCGTCGCGCAGCGCGGCGATGTGCATGCTCGAGGGGATGCCGATGGTGAGCTGGGCCGAGAACATGTCCGCGCCGGTCTGCATCGCGCGGTAGCGCGAGGAGTGCAGGCCCTCGACGGTGATGCCCTGGCGGTCGAAGAAGTCGGCCAGCTGGAACAGGATGCCGGGCTTGTCGGCGGCCACGACTTCCACGATGTAGGGCAGCAGGTTCGACTGCGGGGCCTTCGGACCAGTGCGGTACCAGACCAGGCGCATGGACTCCTCGCGCTCCAGGCGGGTGAGCATGGCCTCGAGCTTGGCGATGGCGTCCCAGGAGCCCACGGCCAGCGCGGCCACCGAGACGTCGCGGCCCACGGTGGAGAGGCGGGCGTCGGCGAGGTTGCAGCCGCTGTCGGCGATGCGCCGGGTCACCGCCAGCAGGGGCGACTCCGGGTGCGTCGTGTAGGCGCTGATGAGGAGGTGGTTCTCGTTCGGGGAGGGGCGTGCTGCTTGGTCGCTCAAGGCGGGTGTCCGGAGGCTGCGTGGGGCGGCGGGTGGCCTCGACGCGCGTGCGCGTGGGGTGCGGGGGCAGCATACTTGTCACCGCTTCCGGGCGGCAACTATGATCCCGGCCCGCCGCGTCGCCGCCGACGCCCGCTCCGAAGGCCTTTCCCTTGCATCTTTCCGGCAGCATCACCGCGCTGGCGACGCCGTTCACGCCCGCCGGCGCCCTCGACCTCGAGGCCTGGGACGCGCTGATCGCGCGCCAGCTCGCCGCGGGCACCGCGGCCCTCGTCGTCGCGGGCTCCACCGGCGAGGCCGCCGCGCTCGAGGACGAGGAGATCGACACCCTGCTCGCGCGCGCCGTGGCGCTGGTCGCCGGCCGCGTGCCGGTGATCGCCGGCACCGGGCAGTCGAACACCGCCAAGACCATCCGCCAGACCCGCCGCGCCGCCGCCCTCGGCGCCGCCGCCGCGCTGGTGGTCACGCCGCCCTACGTGCGGCCCACCCAGGCCGGCCTGCTCGCGCACTACCGCGCGGTGGCCGACGAGGGCGGCCTGCCGGTGATCCTCTACAACGTGCCCGGCCGCACCGGCGTGGACATGCAGCCCGAGGTGTCGGCCGCGCTCGCGGGCCACCCGATGGTCGTGGGCATCAAGGAAGCCGTGGCCGATCCCGACCGGATGGCCGCGCTGCTGGCGCTCCAGGGCCCGGGCTTCGCGGTGCTCAGCGGCGACGACCCCACCGCGCTGCGCGCGCTGGAGGCCGGCGCCGACGGCGTGATCTCGGTGGCCTCCAACGTGGTGCCCGCGGCCTTCGCGCGCCTGGTGGCCCTGGGCCGCGCCGGCGAGCACGACGCCGCCGCCGGGCTCGACGCCCGCCTGCGCCCGGTCTACGACTTCCTGGGCTGCGAGCCCAATCCGATCCCGGTGAAGGCCCTGCTGGCCGGCTTGGGGATCGGCCACGGCCTGCGCCTGCCGCTGCTGCCGCTGGGCGAGGCCCACGCGGCCGACCTGGCGCCCGTGCATGAACGCGTGCTCGCGCTCGAGCTCGAAGCCCTCGCCGCGAGGCGCTGAGACGCCTACCATCCGAATCCCGGCCCGCCGTCGAGCGCGCCGCGACCGCCCCCTGGAGACTTCCGCATGACCCTGCGTCCCGTGACCCCGCGCGCCCTCGCCGCCACCGCCCTCGCGGCCGTCCTGCTGTCGACCGCCGGCTGCGGCTGGTTCCGCGGCGGCGAGCGCTACCTCGACGCCACCGAGAACCGCCCGCTCGAGCTGCCGCCGGGCCTCGACCGCCCGACCGTCGACCCGGCCATGGCCGTGCCGACCGTCGCCGCCATCGCGCCGGCCAGCGCGCCGTCCGCCGCGCCGGCCGCGGCCGCCTCCCTGGTCCTCGACGACACCGCCGAGAACGCCTTCCGCCGCGTCGGCCTGGCGCTGGGTCGCATCGAGGGCGTCACCGTCGGCGGCAACTCGCCGCTGCTGGGCACCTACGAGGTGCAGTACCGCGGCCAGGACTTCCTGGTCCGCGTGCAGGCCAGCGGCGAGCAGGCCAACGTGGCCGCGCTGAGCCCGGACGGCGCCACGCTGTCGAGCGGCCCGGCGGTCGAGCTGATCGGCCAGCTGCGCGCGCGCCTGGGCTGAGGCCCGCGACGCGGGGCTCGCCCCGCGCCGGCGCAACGAAAAAGGCGACCCGCGAGGGTCGCCTTTTTTCGTGCGCGCTCGCCGCGGCGAGGCGGGGCGGGTGGGGCGGGTGGGGCTCAGCGCTGGAGCTGGTCGAGCTTGCCGGCCTTGCCGTCCCACTCGGCCGCGTCGGGCAGGGGCTCCTGGCGGGTGGTGATCACCGGCCACGCGGCCGAGAGCTCCTTGTTGAGCGCGATGAAGAGCTCCTGGCCGGCCGGGACGTCGTCCTCGGGGTAGATGGCCTTGGCCGGGCACTCGGGCTCGCACAGCGTGCAGTCGATGCACTCGTCGGGATCGATCACGAGGAAGTTGGGGCCCTCGTGGAAGCAGTCGACGGGGCACACCTCGACGCAGTCGGTGTACTTGCAGCGGATGCAGTTCTCGGTGACGACGAAGGGCATGGGGGGGGCCGGCTCCGGATAGCAGAAGGCCCGGCAGTGCCGGGCCTTCGCTTGTATTTGGCGCTCCCTACGAGGTTCGAACTCGTGTTCCCGCCTTGAGAGGGCGGTGTCCTAGACCACTAGACGAAGGGAGCAAGGGTGTTCGCCGTAGCGAAGGCCGCTATGATAGTCAGGCAGGCCTCCCCATGCAACAGGGTCGGCCAAAAAAATTCCGCGGGGCCGCATCGTCGGCCCGGGGCGCCCCGGTGGCGCCCCCGCCCGGGCCGCCTTGCGCAGCGGTCCGGGGCCGCGCTCCACGCGCCACATCGCAAGGACACCAGCGGCCCCGCCGCCTTCCCATGACGGATTCCATCGCCCACCCCAGCTCCCTCCACGTGCCCCTCGCCCCGCGCTCCATCCCGCGCGACGGCCACTGCATCTCCCGCAAGCACGTCTCCTCGGCCGCCCTGCGCGTGCTCTACAAGCTCCACGAGGCCGGCTTCGGCGCCTTCCTGGTCGGCGGCGCGGTCCGCGACCTGCTCGCCGGCATCGAGCCCAAGGACTTCGACGTGGCCACCAACGCCACGCCCGAGCAGGTCCGCGGCCTGTTCCGCAACTGCCGCCTGATCGGCCGCCGCTTCCGCCTCGCCCACGTGGTCTACGGCCCCGAGATCATCGAGGTGGCCACCTTCCGCGCCAACGAGGACGACGGCACCGGCGACCGCGAGGTCGAGGACGGCCGCATCGTCCGCGACAACGTCTACGGCACCATCGAAGACGACGCGGTGCGCCGCGACTTCACCGCGAATGCCCTCTACTACGCCATCGAGGACTTCTCGGTGCGCGACTTCACCGGCGGCTTCGAGGACGTGGCCAACCGCGTGCTGCGCCTGATCGGCGACCCCGAGCAGCGCTACCGCGAGGACCCGGTGCGCATGCTGCGCGCGGTGCGCCTGGCCACCAAGCTCGGCTTCACCATCGAGGCCCACAGCGAGGCGCCGATCCCGGCGCTGGCGCCGCTGGTGCTCGACGCGCCGCCGGCGCGCCTGTTCGACGAGTGCCTGAAGATCTTCCTCGCCGGCCACGCCGAGCAGGGCTTCCTCGGCCTCGAGCGCCTGGGCCTGTTCCAGGTGCTGTTCCCCGAGAGCGCGCAGGCGCTGGCCTCCAACCGCTCCGGCACGCTGCGCACCATGGTGCTGCGCGCGCTCGCCAACACCGACGCGCGCATCCGCGAGGACCGCCCGGTCACCCCGGCCTTCCTGTTCGCCGCGCTGCTGTGGCCGGCCTACTGCCGCGAAGTGGCGGTGCTGCAGGCCAAGGGCATGGACGCCACCGTCGCCCAGCAGCGCGCGGCCGACCGCGTCACCCTGCACCAGGCCCAGCGCATCGCGCTGCCCAAGCGCTTCTCGCTGCCGATGCAGGAGATCTGGCTGATGCAGGCCCGGCTCACCGGCCGGCAGAAGAAGCGCGTGGCGCGCCTGGTGGCGCACCCGCGCTTCCGCGCCGCGTTCGACTTCCTCGAGCTGCGCCAGGTGGCCGCGCCCGAGCTGGCGGCCGAGGTCGCGTTCTGGCGCGAGGCCCAGGGCCTGCATCCGGTCGCGGCGCATGACGTGCACCGCGGCATGGAGGGCGATCGCCAGCTCGAGGCGATCGAGCTCGAGGCCGGCGAGCACGACGACGACGGCCTCGACGTCGAAGGCGACGGCGTCGGCGACATCGGCGCGGCGGGCGAGGGCGGCGACGCCCCGCGCAAGCGCCGCCGGCGCAAGCGCAAGCCGCGCCCCGCGGGCGGCGGCGCGGAGTAAGCGCGCATGGCCGCGATGCCCGGCCCCGGCGCGGTGCGCGCCTGGGTGGGCCTCGGCGCGAACCTCGGCGACGCCGCCGGCAGCGTCCGCGCGGCGCTGGCCGCGCTCGACGCGCTGCCCGGCACCCGCGTGCACGCGGCGTCGCGGCTCTACCGCACGCCGGCCTGGGGTCGCACCGACCAGCCCGACTTCATCAACGCCGTCGCCGCGCTCGACACCACGCTCGCGCCGCAGCCGCTGCTGGCGGCGCTGCTCGGCCTCGAGCGCGCGGCCGGCCGCGTCCGCGACCCCGCCGGCCGCGACCGCTGGGGCCCGCGCGCGCTCGACCTCGACCTGCTGCTGCACGGCGACGCCGTGCTCGACCTGCCGGCCGGCGACGGCCCGGACGGCCACCACCCGGCCCTGGTCCTGCCGCATCCGCAGATGCACCTGCGCGCCTTCGTGCTGGCCCCGCTGGCCGAGCTGGCGCCCGGCCTGGCGCTGCCCGGCCACGGCCGGGCCGATGTGCTGCTGGCCGCGCTGGATGCCGGCGGCATCGAGGCGCTACCTTAGCGGCCCCCGCGGCCCGACCAGGCAAAGGTGCGACATGTACGCCGACCCCGCCGCGACCCCGGCGCGCACCCCCGTCACGGTGCCCGCGCTCGCGCAGATGAAGTCCAGCGGCCGCAGGATCGCCGCGCTCACGTGCTACGACGCCGGCTTCGCCGCCGCGCTCGACGCCGCCGGCATCGACCTGGTGCTGGTGGGCGATTCGCTGGGCATGGTGGTGCAGGGCCACGCCAGCACCCTGCCGGTGCGCGTGGACGACATCGCCTACCACGTGGCCTGCGTCGCCCGCGGCCTGCGCGCGGCGCTGCTGGTGGCCGACCTGCCGTTCCAGGCCGACGCCACGCCCGAACGCGCGCTCGAGGCCTCCACGCGCTGCCTGCAGGCCGGCGCGGCGATGGTCAAGCTCGAGGGCGCGGGCGTGAAGCTCGAGGTCATCCGCTTCCTGGTCGAGCGCGAGATCCCGGTCTGCGCGCACCTGGGCCTGACGCCGCAGTCGGTGCTGCGCCTGGGCGGCTATCGCGTGCAGGGCCGCGAGGCCGCCGCGGCCCAGCGCCTGCGCGAAGACGCGCTGGCCGTGCAGGCCGCCGGCGCCGAGGCGCTGGTGCTGGAATGCGTGCCCGCCGCGCTGGCCGCCGAGATCACCGCGTCGCTGCGCATCCCCACCATCGGCATCGGCGCGGGCGCGGCCTGCGACGGCCAGATCCTGGTCCTGCACGACCTGCTGGGCCTCGGCGGCGGCCGCCGGCCGCGCTTCGTGAAGGACTTCCTCGCCGCCGGCGGCAGCATCGACGGCGCGCTGCGCGCCTACGCCGACGACGTCCGCGCCGGCGTCTTCCCCGGTCCCGACCACGCCTACGCCTGAGCCCGCCCATGCCCCTCGCCGTGCACGCCGCGATCGACCCCCTGCGCGAGCAGGTCGCCGCCTGGAGGCGCCAGGGCCTGCGCGTGGGCTTCGTGCCCACGATGGGCAACCTGCACGCCGGCCACCACTCGCTGGTGGCGCTGGCGCGCGAGCGCGCCGATCGCGTCGTCGCCAGCGTGTTCGTGAACCCCACCCAGTTCGGCCCGAACGAGGACTTCGACCGCTACCCGCGCACGCCCGAGGCCGACATCGCCGGGCTCGAGGCCGCCGGCTGCGACGCGCTGCTGCTGCCGTCGGTCGAGGCCATGTATCCCTACGGCCCCGCGGGCTGCGTGCAGGTGCGCGTGCCCGGGCTCACCGGGGTGCTGGACGGCGCCGCGCGCCCCGGGCACTTCGACGGCGTGTGCACCGTCGTGCTGCGCCTGCTGCAGATGGTGCAGCCCGACGTGGCGGTGTTCGGCCGCAAGGACTTCCAGCAGCTGCAGGTGGTGCGCTACCTGGTGCGCGACCTCGCGCTGCCGGTGGCGATCGTGCCGGGCCCCACGCTGCGCGAGGCCGACGGCCTGGCGATGAGCTCGCGCAACCAGTACCTCTCGGCCGCCGAGCGCGCGCTGGCGCCCGAGATCCACCGCACCCTGCGCGACATGGCCGAGGGCGCCCGCGGCGGCGCGCGCCTGGCCGAGCTCGAGGACGCCGCCCGCGGCCGCCTCGCCGCGCTGGGCTTCCTGGTGGACTACGCCGAGTTCCGCCGCGCCGACGACCTCGCCCGGCCCGCCAGCGCCCAGGCGCCGGGCCTGGTGGTGCTCGCGGCGGCGAAGCTCGGCCGCACCCGGCTGATCGACAACCTCGACGTCGACGCCGGCTGATCGCCCCTTCACGCCGCCGCGGGCCTGATGCCCGGGCCGCCCGTCCGCCTCAAGCGCGCGCTTGGATGGACGGCTCCAATCCCGCCTCCCTACACTGCGCGCCTTCCACGGCCCCCCACGCCGTCCCCACGCCCCGGAGCACCCGATGAACCTCACCCTGCTGAAGGCCAAGATCCACCGCGCGTCGGTGACCCACGCCGAGCTGCACTACGAAGGCTCCTGCGCGATCGACGCCCGCCTGCTGGAACTCTCGGGCATCCGCGAGTACGAGCAGATCCACGTCTACAACATCAACAACGGCCAGCGCTTCGTCACCTACGCCATCCGCGGCGAGGAAGGCTCGGGCGTGATCTCGGTGAACGGCGCCGCCGCCCACCTCGCCCAGCCGGGCGACCTGGTGATCATCGCGGCCTACGCGTCGATGACCGAGGCCGAGGCCGCGGCGTTCAAGCCGAGCCTGGTCTACGTCGACCGCCAGAACCGCATGACCCACACCAACGACGGCATCCCGGCGCAGGCCGCCTGAGGCCCGCCATGCCCAGCGCCGAGCTCCGCGCCACCCTCGCCCCGCACGCCGCGCGCGTCGCCGGGACCCACCTGCGCGACCTGGTGGCCGCGGACCCGGCCCGGGCGACGGACTTCCAGCTCGGCGCGGGCCCGATCACCGCCCAGTTCGCGCGCCAGCGGCTCGACCGCGAGGCGCTCGATGCGCTGCACGCGCTGGGCGAAGCGCGCGACCTGGCCGGCGCGATGCGCGCGCTGGTTGACGGCGAGCACGTCAACACCTCCGAGGGCCGCCCGGCGCTGCACACCGCGCTGCGCGGCGACGCGGGGCAGGGCGCCACCGCGCTGGGCGCGCGCGCCGAGGCCGTGGACGGCCTGGCCCGCATGCACGACGCGGCCGAGCGCCTGCTCGCGCAGGGCGTCACCGACATCGTCAGCGTCGGCATCGGCGGCTCCGACCTCGGCCCGCGCTTCGTCGTCGAGGCGCTGCGCCACGCCGGCGACGCCGGCCCGCGCCTGCACTTCGTCAGCAACGTCGACGCGCACGCCATCGAGGGCGTGCTGGCCGGGCTCGACCCGGCGCGCACCGGCGGCCTGGTGATCTCCAAGAGCTTCAACACCCAGGAGACCCTGCTCAACGGCGGGGTGCTGCGCGACTGGCTGGGCGGCACCGGGCGCCTGCTCGCGGTCACCGCCAACGCCGAGCGCGCGGCCGCCTGGGGCGTGCCCGGCGAGCGCGTGCTGCCGATGTGGGACTGGGTGGGCGGGCGCTACTCGCTGTGGAGCGCGGTGGGCCTGCCGATCCGGCTGGCGCTGGGCGCGCGGGCCTTCGACGGCCTGCTGGCCGGCGCCGCGCAGATGGACCGCCACGCGGTGGAGGCGCCGCTGCGCGCCAACCTGCCCGCCTGGCACGCGCTGGTGGCGGTGTGGAACCGCGTGGCGCTGGGCCTGCCGGTGCAGGCGGTGCTGCCCTACGACGACCGACTGGGCCGGCTGCCCGACTACCTGCAGCAGCTGGTGATGGAGAGCCTGGGCAAGTCGGTGCACCGCGACGGCAGCGCGATCGGCGCGCCGACCGGCCCGGTGATCTTCGGCGGCCCGGGCACCGACGTGCAGCACAGCTTCTTCCAGAGCTTCCACCAAGGCGCCGACGCGGTGCCGGCGGAGTTCATCGGCGTGATCCGGCCCGACCACGGCCGCGAGGGCCAGCACCGCGCGCTGCTCGCCAACCTGCTGGCGCAGAGCGAGGCGCTGGCCAACGGCGAGCACAACGCCGACCCGCACAAGGCCTACCCGGGCAACCGGCCCAGCACCGTGCTGCTGCTCGATGCGCTGACGCCGGCCTCGCTGGGCGCGCTGATCGCGCTCTACGAGCACTCCACCTGGCTGCAGGGCGTGCTCTACGGCATCAACCCCTTCGACCAGTGGGGCGTGGAGTTGGGCAAGCGCATCGCCACCCGCGTGCTGGGCTCGCTCGAGGGCGGCGACCGCCCGGTCGACACCGTCACCGCCGGCCTGATCGCCACGCTGCGCGGCTGAGCCGCGCGCGGCCGGCCCGTGCCCCGCTCAGGGCTTGCCCCGCTCAGGGCTTGCGCCGCGCCATCAGGTGCACGTCGGCGTCGACGCCGGCGCGCAGCGCGTAGCCGCGCGCGGTGCCCTCGATGACGAAGCCGTGGGCCTGGTACAGCGCGATCGCTGCGGCGTTGTCGGTGTAGACCTCCAGCTCGATCCGGCGCACGCCCAGCCAGCCCTCGGCCAGCTCGACCGCCGCGCCCAGCAGCGCCCGGCCCACGCCGATCCGGCGCGCGCCCTCGTCCACCGCCATCCCCAGGTTGGCCACGTGCTGCCGGCGCGGGCTGGCGAACACCTCGATCCCGAGCTGGCCCAGCACGCGCTCGCCATCCACGGCCACCAGGGAGTGGAAGCGCTCGTGCGCGCGGCCCAGGCGCGCCTGCCACAGCTCGGCGCTGGGCCAGGGCAGCTGCAGGGTGTTGGCGTAGGCGCTGGGCTGGGCGTACAGGGCGCGGATGGCCTCGATGTCGCGGGCCTCGCTGTGGCGGATCGTGATCGGCATGGGACCTCCCGGGGCGTCAGGCGCCAGCCTCGCCCATGTCCGGCGGTCCGGGAAGGGGGGCGTCGCGCTTGCACGGTGCCGGAGTGCTGGTGGAGGATGGACCCGGGGACGGCCTGCCCAGGGGGGGCAGCATGTTCGAACCACGCCAGGACACCGCGGCCGGCCCGGTCGCGGGGACGCCTGCCATCTCGCTGGAAGCCTCGGTGCTGGCGCTGCTGCCGCACGCGGTGTATCGCGTCGATCGCGAGGGCCGGCTGGTCTGGGCCAACGACGCGATGCTGGCGATGCTCGGCGGCGGGCCGCTGGAGCGCTGGCTGGGCCGCACCGCCGCCGACGTCTACCCGCCCGAGCTGGCCGCGCGCTACCGCGAGGACGACCTCGAGGTGATGGCCAGCGGCGCGCCGCTGCTGCACGTCGAGGAGCACGTGTCCGCGGACGGCCGCCGGCTGCTCGTGGACGTGGTGAAGGTGCCGGTGCCCGGGCCGGACGGGCGGGCGATCGGCGTGCAGGGGGCCTTCATCGACGCGACCCGCCGCGAGCAGGCCGCCCGCGACGCCGACTACCTCGCCCACCATGACGGCCTCACCGGCCTGCCCAACCGCTGGCTGCTGCGCGACCGGCTGGGGCGCGCGCTGTCGCTGGCCGCGCGCCACGGCGGCCGGGTCGCGGTGATGTTCATCGACCTCGACCGCTTCAAGCAGGTCAACGACCTGCACGGCCACGCGGTCGGCGACCGGCTGCTGGTGCAGGCCGGCGAGCGCCTGGTGGGCGCGCTGCGCGCCAGCGACACCGTCGCCCGCCAGGGCGGCGACGAATTCATCGCGCTGCTGCCCGACGTGCAGTCGGCCGAGGACGCCGCGATCGCGGCCGAGGCCGTGCTGCGCGCGCTCGCCGCGCCCTTCGACGTCGACGGCCAGCGCCTGCACGTCTCCGGCAGCATCGGCGTGGCGATGGCCCCCGACGACGGCATCGACGCCGACGCCCTGCTGCGCTGCGCGGACCTGGCGATGTACGAGGCCAAGGCCGCGGGCCGCCACGCCGCGCGCTTCTTCCGCCCGGGCCTGGAGGACGACGTGCGCCGGCTGGCGCGGGTGGAGGCCGAGCTGCGCGAGGCGCTCGAGGACGGCCAGTTCCTGCTTGAGCTGCAGCCCGAGATCGACCTCGGCAGCGGGCGGGTGAGCGCGCTGGAGGCGCTGGTGCGCTGGCAGCATCCCGCGCGCGGCCGCCTGCTGCCCGGGGAGTTCATCCGGGTCTGCGAGGACAGCGGGCTGGTGGTGCCGCTGGGGCGCGAGGTGATCCGCCAGGCCTGCCGGCTGCGCGCCCGCCTGCGCGGGCTGCTGCCCGACGACGTGCCGGTGGCGGTCAACATCTCGGCGATGCACCTGCTCGATCCCGGCTTCCTGCCGTGGTTCTGCGGCGAGCTCGAGGACGTCGGCCTGCCGGGGCGGGCGGTGGAGATCGAGATCACCGAGCACACCCTGGTGCGCGACGCCGCCATCGCCGGGCGCGTGCTCGAGCAGCTGCGCGTGCTCGGCGTGCGGGTGGCCATCGATGACTTCGGCACCGGCTACTCCAGCCTCGCGATCCTGCACCAGCTGCCGGTGAGCAAGCTCAAGATCGACCGCCGCTTCGTCGAGGCGGCCGGGCACGACGACCTGGTCGGCCGGGCCAGCGTCGCCGGCGCGATCGCCGGGCTGGCCCGCTCGATGGGGCTGGCGGTGGTCGCGGAGGGCGTCGAGCAGGCCCTCCAGGACGACGCCATGCGCCGGATCGGCTGCACCGGCGCCCAGGGCTGGCTGTACGCGCCGCCGATGCCCCCCGACGTGCTGGTCCCTTGGCTCGAACGCCGCGCCGCCGCCTGAGGCCCGCCCCGATGAAGAGCATCGTCTACCGCAGCCGCGCCACCCGTAGCCCCACGCTGGCCGCCCTGCTCGGGCTGCTGATCGAGGCCCGCGGGCACAACGCCGCGCACGCCGTCTCCGGCGTGCTGCTGTACGCCGACGGCCAGTACCTGCAGCTGCTGCAGGGCGACGCGGCCACGCTGGACGTGCTGATGGCCTCGATCGCGCGCGACCCCCGCCACCGCGACATCGCGGTGCTGCTCGACGAGGAGCACGCCCGCCCGCCGCTGTTCCCCGGCTGGTCGATGGGCTTCCTGCACTTCAGCGCGCTCGAGGCCGAGGTGGGCGAGGGCCTGATGCGCAACGACGAGGACGCGCTCGAGCGCGTGCTCGAGGCGCGCGCCGGCGAGCCGGAGGTGGTGCTGCTGGCGGAGGTGGTGCAGGCCCACGCGGCGTCGCTGCACCTGCCCGCGCTGCTCGCGGGGCGCGGCGGCCGCTGAGCGGCGGCGATCGGACGCGGACCGCCGCCCTCAGCGCGGCGCCAGCTGGCGCGCCATCGCCCAGGCCACGTGCTCGCGCACCAGCGCCGAGGGATCGTCCTGCGCCGCGGCCAGCGCCGCCAGCACCGCCGGCGTCCCGGGGGCGTTGCCCAGGGCCACCGCGAGGTTGCGCCGCCAGCGCTCGAAGCCCACGCGCCGGATCGCCATGCCCTCGGTGCGCGCGAGGAAGGTGGCCTCGTCCCAGGCGAACAGCTCCACCAGCGAGGCGCGGTCGAGCCCGTGGCGCACCGCGAAGTGCGCCTCCTCGCTGGGCGTGGCGAACTTGTTCCAGGGGCAGATCAGCTGGCAGTCGTCGCAGCCGAAGATGCGGTTGCCGATCGGCGCGCGCATGTCCTCGGGGATCGGGCCGTGCAGCTCGATGGTGAGGTAGCTGATGCAGCGCCGCGCATCCACGCGGTGCGGGGCGACGATCGCGCGGGTCGGGCAGACCTCGATGCAGCGCGTGCAGGTGCCGCAGTGCGCGCTGGCCGGCGCGTCGATGGGCAGCGGCAGGTCGGTGAGGATCTCGCCGAGGAAGAACCAGCTGCCGGCGTCGCGGTGGATCAGGCAGGTGTGCTTGCCGATCCAGCCCAGCCCCGCGTTGCGCGCCAGCGCGCGCTCCAGCACCGGCCCGGAGTCGACGAAGCAGCGGTAGCCGAACGGGCCCACCTCGGCGGCGATGCGTTCGTAGAAGGCCTGCAGGCGGTTGCGCAGCACCTTGTGGTAGTCGCGGCCCAGCGCGTAGCGCGCGATGTAGGCGCGCTCGCCGTCGCCCAGCGTGGCCCAGGCCCCGGCGTCGTCGCCGTGGCCGTAGTCCATGCGCACGCTGATGACGCGCAGCGTGCCGGGCTGCAGCTCGTGCGGGCGCGAGCGCTTGGTGCCGTGGCGCTGCATGTACTCCATCGTGCCGTGCTGGCCCTGGGCGAGCCAGTCGAACAGGTGGGCCTCGTCCTCGGGCAGCTCGACGCCGGCGATGCCCACCTGCTGGAAGCCGAAGTCCGGGCCCCAGGCCTTGATCCGCGCGGCCAGCGCGGCGAGGTCGGGCGCGGCGTCGCCGCGCGGGGCGGGGTCGGCGGGAGGCGGCGGCGGTGTCACGGGGATGCGCATGGGCCGAGTATAGAATCCGGGCATGCCCGCCACGCCCCTGTTCACCGCCGACCACGTCCGCGCCATCGAGGCGCGCGCCCTGGCCCTGCTCGACCTGCCGCCGCTGGCGCTGATGCGCCGCGCCGCCGAGGCCGCGCTGGCGGCGCTGCGCGCGCGCTGGCCCGGGGCGCATCGGGTGCTGGTGGTGTGCGGCCCCGGCCACAACGGCGGCGACGGCTATGCGCTGGCCGGCCTGGCGCGCGCGGAGGGGCTGCAGGTGGAGGTCGTCGCGCTGCCCGCGCACGCCCCGCGCGCGGCCGATCCGCGGGCGATGCTGGCCGAGTGGCGCGCGGGCGGCGGGGTGGTGCGCGAGTTCGACGGCAGCCTGCCGGCGGCCGACGTGGTGGTCGACGCGGTGTTCGGCATCGGGCCGCTGCGCGCGCCCGAGGGCGAGGTCGCGGCGCTGCTCGCGGCGATCAACGCGCAGCCCGCGCCGGTGTTCGCGCTCGACCTGCCCTCGGGCATCGACGCCGATCGCGGCGACGCGCCCGGCGTCGCGGTGCGCGCGGCGATGACCCTGGTCTTCGTCGCGCCCAAGCGCGGCCTCGCCACCGGCGCGGGGCTGGCCTGTGCGGGCGAGCAGCGCCTCGACGGGCTGGGCGTGCCCGGGGCCGCCGCCGACGGGATCGCGCCGGCCGCGTGGCGGCTGGGGCCCGGGGCGCTGGCCGAGGCCTTCGCGCCGCGTCCGCGCGGCATGCACAAGGGCGCCGCGGGCACCGTGCTGTGCCTCGGCGGCGACGCGGGCTGGGGCGGCGCGGTGCGGCTGTGCGCCGAGGCCGCGCTGCGCGTCGGCGCGGGGCTGGTCGGCGTGGGCACCCGTGCCGCGCACGTCGGCGCGCTGCTCGCGGCGCGGCCCGAGGCGATGGCGCTGGGCCTCGAGGGCGAGGACGCCGAGGCGCTGGCCGCGCAGCTCGGCGCACGCCTCGCCGCGGCCGACGTGATCGCGATCGGCCCCGGCCTCGGCCGCGGCGCCTGGGGCGCGGCGCTGTTGGCGCTCGCGCGCGCCGCGGAGCGCCCGCTGGTCATCGACGCCGACGCGCTGAACCTGCTGGCGCTCGAGGCGGCGGGCGAGGGCGGCCTGCTCGCGCCGCTGCCCGCCGGCAGCGTGATCACCCCGCATCCCGGCGAGGCCGCGCGCCTGCTGGGCTGCAGCGTGGCCGAGGTCGAGGCCGACCGCTTCGGCGCGGTCGCCGCGCTCGCCGCCAACCTCGGCGCCGTGGCCGTGCTCAAGGGCGCGGGCACCCTGGTGGCCGCGCCGGGCGAGGCGGCCCGCGTGATCGCCGCCGGCAATCCCGGCATGGCCAGCGGCGGCATGGGCGACCTGCTCACCGGCGCGATCGCGGGCCTGCTCGCGCAGGCGCTGGCCCAGGACCGCGCGCGCGGCCGCGCGCCGGGCCTGGCCGCGGCGCGGGCCGCCGCGACCGGGGCGCTGCTGCACGCGCTGGCGGGCGACGCCGCCGCGCGCGACGGCGAGCGCGGGCTGCTCGCCTCCGACCTGCTGCCGTGGCTGCGCCGGCTCGCCAACCCGGAGGCCGCGTGCGGCTGAGCCTCGCCGACGCCGACGCGACGATCGCGCTGGGCGCGGCGCTGGCGGCCAGCCGGCCGCCGGGCGGCGCGCTGCTCGAGCTCGAGGGCGACCTCGGCGCGGGCAAGTCCACGCTGGCGCGCGCGCTGCTGCGCGCGCTCGGCGTCACCGGCGCGATCCGCAGCCCCACCTACACGCTGGTGGAGCGCTATCCGCTGGCCGATGGCGGCGAGGCCGCGCACCTCGACCTCTACCGCGTCGCGGACCCCGACGAGCTCGACTACTTCGGCCTCGACGGCCTGCTGGCCGCGCCGACGCTGTGGCTGGTGGAGTGGCCCGATCGCGGCGCCGGCCGGCTGCCGCCGCGCGACCTGCGCATCACCCTCGCGCACGCCGGCGAGGGCCGCGAGGCCCTGTTCGAGGCGCACTCCCCGCGCGGCCGGACCTGGCTGGAGGCCCTGGCGGCCCCGGCCCCGGCCGAGGGGGGCTGAAGCCCGCCGCAGGGGGCTTTGCAGGGGGTCAGGTCGCAGGGATTCGAGGAATGTCCGGCAGGTGGCGGATTCCTAAGGAAAAATCCCTTGCGCTCCGGGCGGCGCGGTGCTTGAATCCCGTCCCATGTCCACCCTGACCCTCCGCCTGCTGGCCGTCGCCGCCCTCACGCTGGGCCTCTGCGCCCGCGCGGAGGCCTCCGAGCTGCAGGCGGTGCGCGTCATCGAGGCCGACGGCGCCACCCGCGCGGTGGTCGAACTCGACGCCGCCCCGGACTACCGCCTCTTCGCCCTCGCCGGGCCTGACCGCCTCGTGCTCGACGTGGCGGGCGGCCGCCTCGGCGGCCGCTTCCGCGCGCCGACGCCCGGCGGCATCGTCGCCGGCGTGCGCACCGGCCAGCCCAGCGCCGAGCAGCTGCGCGTGGTGTTCGACCTCGTCGGCGGCGTGCGCCCGCGCTCGTGGGTCGAGCGCAGCGGCAACCGCCACCACCTCGTCATCGAGCTGCGCCCCGACGGCGCCACCGCCACCGCGTCCGCCGCCAGCGCCGCGCCGGCGCCGGTGCGCACGGTCGAGCAGGTGGTCGGCGACGGCCAGCGCGACCTCGTCATCGCCATCGACGCCGGCCACGGCGGCCACGATCCCGGCGCGCGCGGCGCGCGCGGCAGCTGGGAGAAGCACATCACGCTGGCGATGGCGCGCGAGCTCGCCCGCCAGATCAACGCCGAGCCCGGCCTGCGCGCGGTGATGATCCGCGACTCCGACGTGTTCATCCCGCTGGAGCGGCGCTACCAGCTGGCCCGCGAGGCCCAGGCCGACCTGTTCATCTCGATCCACGCCGACGCCTTCCACCGCCCCACCGCGAGCGGCTCGTCGGTGTTCGTGCTCAGCCAGCGCGGCGCCTCGTCCGAGGCCGCGCGCTGGCTCGCCGACCAGGAGAACAGCGCCGACCTCGTCGGCGGCGTCTCGCTCGACGACCGCGACGACACCCTGGCCGCGGTGCTGCTCGACCTCTCGCAGAGCGCCACCATGCGCGCCAGCGAGGACGCGGCCACCCACGTGCTGGCCGCGCTCAAGAGCGTCGGCAAGACCCACAAGCACGACGTGGAGCGCGCGAACTTCGTGGTGCTGCGCTCGCCCGACGTGCCCTCGATGCTGGTCGAGACGGCGTTCATCTCGAACCCCGAGGAAGAGGCGCGCCTCAACGACCCCGACTACCGCCGGCGCATGAGCACGGCGATCGTCGGCGGCATCCGCACCTTCTTCGCCGCGGCGCCGCCGCCGGGCACCTGGTACGCCGCGAACGCCGAGCGCATCCCGCGCGGCAACCGCGAGCACGTGGTCGGCCGCGGCGAGACGCTCTCGCTGATCGCGGCGCGCCACGGCATCCCGCTGGCGCGGCTGCGCTCGGCGAACAACCTGCGCGGCGACATGGTGCGCATCGGGCAGAGGCTCGTGATCCCCGGCAACGGGTGATGTCGCGGGGCCCGTGGCCCCGGCGTGGCCTGCCCTTGGGCTGATGGCGCGCTGCGGGCGCCCGGCCCGCTGCGCGGGCCGGGTCCCCTGCGGTGCTCGGTCGACCGAGGCCGCCACATAACTCGGCCATCCATGGCCTCGAACAATGTGGCTTTCCCCTCGGTCGCCCTGCGCTCCTCGGCGCCCTCCGAGTGCCAAGGGCCGAGCGCAGCGCCCCGCCGGGGCCCCGAGCCCCGCTCGCCGCGCGCGCCGCCTTCCCTCGCTGGCAGGCAACGGCACGCCCCGCGTGGCCTCCGCTCCTGCTCCTGCCTCTGCCGTCGCTGTCGCCTTCGCCTTCGCCTTCGCCGGTGCGCTGGCTCTTGCCGTGGCGCTGGCTTTTGCCGGTGCGCTGGCGTTTGCCGTGGGTCTCGCTGCTGCCGTCGCTCCACCCACGCGCGATGACGGTGGGAGGGCGGGGTGGGGTGGTGGGGCCGGGGCGCGGGTGGCCCTTGGAGGGCGCCGAGGAGCGCAGGGCGGCCGGGGGGATAGCCACATTGTTTGAGGCCATGGATGGCCGAGTTATGTGGCGGCCCCGGCCGACCGAGCACCGCAGGGGACCGGCCCGCGACGCGGGCCGGCGCCCGGCGTGGGCCACCCGCGCCCCGGCCCCGCCACCCCACACCGCCCTGCCGCAGCCCACACGCTTCCCGGTACCATCAAACCCAACACCAGAAGCGAAGAAGCACGTGCCGATCCAGCAGCTCCCCGACGTCCTCGTCAACCAGATCGCCGCCGGCGAAGTCGTCGAACGCCCCGCCTCCGTGGTCAAGGAGCTGGTCGAGAACGCCCTGGACGCCGGCGCCACCCGCGTGGACATCGAGCTCGAGGAGGGCGGCATCCGCCTGGTGCGCATCCGCGACGACGGCGGCGGCATCGCGCCCGGCGAACTGCCGCTGGCGATCTCGCGCCACGCCACCAGCAAGATCGCCTCGCTCGAGGACCTCGAGCAGGTCGGCACGCTGGGCTTCCGCGGCGAGGCGCTGCCGTCGATCGCGTCGGTGAGCCGCTTCGCGCTGGTCTCTCGCCAGCGCGGCGCCGAGCATGGCGCGCGGCTCGAGGTCGACGGCGGCAAGGTCGGCGACGTGGCCCCGCACCCGCATCCCGAGGGCAGCACCGTCGAGGTGCGCGACCTGTTCTTCAACACCCCCGCGCGGCGGCGCTTCCTGCGCGCGGAGCGCACCGAGTACCAACACATCGAGGACTGGCTGCGCTCGCTGGCGCTGGCCCGGCCCGAGGTCGAGCTGCGCCTGCACCACAACGGCAAGCTGCTGCGCCACTACCGCGCGGTGAAGGCCGGCACGCCGCCGCTGGCGCGCCTGGCCGAGGCGCTGGGGCCGGACTTCGTGGCCGGCAGCCTCGAGGTCGACCACGCCGGCGCGGGGCTGCGCCTGCGCGGCTGGGTGGGCCTGCCGACCACCGCGCGCTCCAGCGCCGACCAGCAGTTCTTCTTCGTCAACGGCCGCGCGGTGAAGGACCGCACGGTCGCGCACGCGGTGCGCCAGGCCTATGCCGACGTGCTCTACCACGGGCGCCACGCGGCGTTCGTGCTGTTCCTCGAGCTCGACCCGCGCTGGGTGGACGTCAACGTGCACCCGGCCAAGCACGAGGTGCGCTTCCGCGAGCAGCGCCTGGTGCACGACTTCCTCTACCGCACCCTGCACGAGGCGCTGGCCGGCGCGCGCGCCGGCGGCGTCGGCGGCGCCCCCGCGGCGCGGCCGGCGGTGCTCGGCGAGG
>JBHYGK010000010.1:0-62593 GCA_051859045.1 Lysobacteraceae bacterium
CGCCGGGCCAGGCCCGTCCGGCGGGTGGTCCCCCCGCCGGCGGCAGGCCCGGTGCGGGCAAGCCCGGCGCCGCCCGCGGCGCGCGTGGCGGCCAGGGCCGCGGCGGCAAGCCGCGCAGCCAGGAGGAGATCGACCTGGGCAAGGCCTACGCGCTGCGCGCGGAGGCCGAGAAGCGCGAGCGCATCGCCGCCGAGGCCGCGCGCCAGGAGGAGGCGCGGCTCAAGCGCGAGGCCCGCGCCAAGCTGGCGGAGTTCCTGCAGGGCCGGCCGCTCAACGATCCCGCGGCCGAGATCGCCCGCCACTTCGAGTACGGCGGCAAGATCAAGCGCCTCTACGTCACCGAGGCCCAGCTCAAGGCGCTCAACGCCGGCGAGCTCGGCGTGGTCCAGCAGGACGGCCGCTACCTGCTGCTCTCGCGCGCCGACCTCGAGCAGGCGCGGGCGATCTTCGCCCAGGCCATCGCGCTGGAGGTCGATCCGAACGCCCCGGCGGGCGAGGATCCGTATGCCGATCCGCAGTACCAGGTGCCCGACGACCTCGTCTGGTGACCCTCCGGCCCCGGCGCCCCTGGGCGCCGCGGGCCGCGGTCGGGCCCTCGCGGGCCGCCCTCACTCCGGGTCGTAGTCCAGGTTCGAGGCCAGCCAGCGCTCGGCCTGGGCCAGGCCGACCCCCTTGCGCTTGGCGTAGTCCTCGACCTGGTCGCGGCCCACCCGGCCGACCACGAAGTACTGCGCCTTCGGATGGCTGAAGTAGTAGCCGCTCACCGCCGCGGTGGGCAGCATCGCGAAGTTCTCGGTCAGCGCCATGCCGGCGTTGGCCTCGGCGCCGAGCAGCGCGAACAGCGTGGCCTTCTCGCTGTGCTCCGGGCAGGCCGGGTAGCCCGGCGCCGGGCGGATGCCGCGGTAGGCCTCGTCGATCAGCGCCTCGTTGGGCAGCGCCTCGTCGGGCGCGTAGCCCCACAGCGTGGTGCGCACGTGGCGGTGGGCCCACTCCGCCAGCGCCTCGGCCAGGCGGTCGGCCAGGGCCTTGAGCAGGATCGAGGAGTAGTCGTCGTGCGCGGCCTCGAAGCGGGCCACGTGGGCGTCGATGCCGATCCCCGCGGTGACCGCGAAGGCGCCGATCCAGTCCTCCACGCCGGCCTCCGCCGGCGCGATGAAGTCGGCCAGGCAGAAGTCCGGGCGCTCGACGGGCTTGTCGACCTGCTGGCGCAGGAAGTGCAGCCGGCGCTCGCCGCCCTCGGCCCGCAGCACCACGTCGTCGCCCTCGGCGCGTGCCGGCCACAGGCCGATCACCGCGCGCGCCTGCAGCCAGCGCTCGCCGACGATCCGCCCCAGCATCGCCTGCGCGTCGGCCCACAGCTCGCGCGCCTGCGCTCCCACCACGGCGTCCTCGAGGATCTGCGGATGCTTGCCCGCCAGCTCCCAGCTCTGGAAGAACGGCGTCCAGTCGATCAGCGGCACCAGCGCGGCCAGCGCCACGTCGTCGAACACGTGCAGGCCCGGCTGGCGCGGCGCGGGCGGCACGTAGCCCGCCGCCCAGCCGCCGTCGAAGCGCTGGCCGCGGGCCTTGGCCAGCGGCACCAGGCGCTTGGCGTCGCCGCCGCGGTCGCGGTGGCGGGCGCGGATCGCCGCGTAGTCGGCCTCGTTCGCCGCCACGAAGGGCGTCTTGAGCTCGGGGGTGATCAGCGACTGCACCACGCCCACGGCGCGGCTGGCGTCCTTCACCCAGACCGCGGGCTGGCGGTAGTGCGGCGCGATCTTCAGCGCGGTGTGCGCGCGCGAGGTGGTGGCGCCGCCGATCAGGATCGGCATCGTCAGGCCCTGGCGCTGCGCCTCGCGGGCGACGTGGCTCATCTCCTCGAGCGAGGGCGTGATCAGGCCCGAGAGCCCGATCAGGTCGGCGTCGTGCAGCTTCGCGGCGTCGAGGATCGCCTGCGCCGGCACCATCACGCCGAGGTCGATCACCTCGAAGTTGTTGCAGGCCAGCACGACGCCGACGATGTTCTTGCCGATGTCGTGGACGTCGCCCTTGACCGTGGCCAGCACGATCCGGCCCTTGCTCTGGCGGGTGTCGCCGGAGCGCAGCTTCTCGGCCTCGATGAAGGGGATCAGGTGCGCCACCGCGCGCTTCATCACGCGCGCGGACTTCACCACCTGCGGCAGGAACATCTTGCCGGCGCCGAACAGGTCGCCGACGCGGTTCATGCCGTCCATCAGCGGGCCCTCGATGACGTCGAGCGGGCGCGGGCTGAGCTGGCGGCATTCCTCGGTGTCGGCCTCGACGTACTGGTCGATGCCGTGCACCAGCGCGTGCTGCAGGCGCTCGCGCACCGCCAGCCGGCGCCAGGCGTCGTCCTCGACCTTCTGCTCGCCCTTCTTGCCCTTGTAGCGCCCCGCGATCTCGAGCAACCGGTCGGTGGCGTCGGCGCGCCGCGCCAGCACCACGTCCTCGACCCGCTCGCGCAGGTCGGCGTCGAGGTCGTCGATCAGCGGCATCGCGCCGGCGTTGACGATGCCCATGTCCATGCCCGCGCGGATGGCGTGGTAGAGGAACACGGCGTGGATCGCCTCGCGCACCGGGGTGTTGCCGCGGAAGGAGAAGCTGACGTTGCTCACGCCGCCGCTGACGTGGCAGTGGGGCAGGGTGGCGCGGATGTCGCGGGTGGCCTCGATGAAGTCCAGCGCGTAGCGGTCGTGCTCGGCGATGCCGGTGGCCACCGCGAAGATGTTGGGGTCGAAGATGATGTCCTCGGGCGGGAAGCCCACCACGTCCACCAGCAGCCGGTAGGCGCGGGTGCAGATGGCGACCTTGCGCTCGCGGGTGTCGGCCTGGCCCTGCTCGTCGAAGGCCATCACCACCACCGCCGCGCCGTAGCGCAGCACGCGCCGGGCCTGGGCCAGGAACGCGGCCTCGCCCTCCTTGAGCGAGATCGAGTTGACGATGCCCTTGCCCTGCAGGCACTTCAGGCCGGCCTCGATGACGCTCCACTTCGAGGAGTCGATCATCACCGGGATGCGCGAGATGTCCGGCTCGGCCGCGATGAGGTTGAGGAAGCGCACCATCGCCGCCTCGGCGTCGAGCATGCCGTCGTCCATGTTGACGTCGAGCACCTGGGCGCCGGCCAGCACCTGCTGGCGCGCCACGGCCACGGCCTCGTCGTACTGGCCCTCGGTGATGAGCTTGCGGAAGGCGGCCGAGCCGGTGACGTTGGTGCGCTCGCCGACGTTGACGAAGTTGGTCTCCGGGCCGATGACGAAGGGCTCGAGGCCGGCGAGCCGGCTGCGCCGGGGCAGGGTGCGGGCGGCGCTCACGCGGCGTCCTCCATCGGGTCGGGCGCGCCGACGGCGGCGACGCCGGGCGGCACGCGCGGCGGCAGCCCCGCCACGGCGTCGGCGATGGCGCGGATGTGCAGCGGCGTGGTGCCGCAGCAGCCGCCGACCAGGTTGAGCAGGCCGGCGTCGGCGAACTGCCGCAGCACGCCGGCCATCATCTCGGGCGATTCGTCGTAGCCGCCGAAGGCGTTGGGCAGCCCGGCGTTGGGGTGGCAGCTGACGAAGGCGTCGGCCACCTGGGCCAGCACGTCCACGTGCGCGCGCATGTCCTCGGCGCCCAGCGCGCAGTTCAGCCCGATCGACAGCGGCCTGGCGTGGCGCAGCGAATACCAGAAGGCCTCGGCGGTCTGGCCCGACAGCGTGCGCCCGGAGCGGTCGGTGATGGTGCCCGAGATCATCATCGGCACCCGCCAGCCGTGCGCCTCGAAGGCGTCCTCGATCGCGAACAGCGCGGCCTTGGCGTTGAGGGTGTCGAACACGGTCTCGACCATCAGCACGTCGGCGCCGCCCTCGAGCAGCCCCTCGGTGGCCTCGCGGTAGCTGGCCACCAGCTGGTCGAAGTCGACCGCGCGGAAGCCGGGGTTGTTGACGTCGGGACTCAGCGAGGCGGTGCGGTTGGTCGGGCCGAGCACGCCGGCGACCCAGCAGGTGCGCCCCGGCGCCGCGGCCTCGGCGGCGTCGCAGGCGGCGCGGGCCAGGCGGGCGCCTTCGCGGTTGAGCTCGGCCACGAGGTGCTCCAGGCCGTAGTCGGCCTGGGCGATCGAGGTGGCGTTGAAGGTGTTGGTCTCGAGCAGGTCGGCGCCGTGCGCGAGGTAGTCGGCGTGGATGCCGGCGATGAGGTCGGGGCGGGTCAGGGTGAGCAGGTCGTTGTTGCCCTTGAGGTCGTGGCCGCGGCAGCCGCAGCCCGCGCCGTGGGCGTGCGCCGGGGCCGGCGCGAAGGCCAGGTCGTAGCCCGCCGCGAAGCGCTGGCCGCGGTAGTCGGCCTCCTCCAGCGGATGGCGCTGGATCATCGTGCCCATCGCGCCGTCGATGACCAGGATGCGCGCGGCCAGCGCCTCGAGCAGCGCCCCGCTGCGGGCGGGGTCGCGCCAGGGCAGGGGGACGGCGCTCACGGCGCGCTCCCGGGCGGGCAGGGCTCGGGCTTGCGCGCGATCAGCGAGATCACCTCGAAGTGCGGGGGGCGCTTCTCGCGGGTGATCGTCTCGACGTCGCCGCAGCGCAGGCCGGCCTTGTCGGCGAAGCGGCGCAGCTCCTTGGCGGTGAAGCCGAGGTTGACGTGGCCATAGGGCTCGACCGCGCCGCGGTGCGGGTGCTGGGCGAGGCTGGAGAGCAGCAGGCGGCCGCCCGGGCGCAGCACGCGCGCGGCCTCGGCCACCGCCACCGCCGGGCGGGCGGCGTAGGTCAGCGCGTGCATCATCACCACCAGGTCGAAGCGGCCGTCGGCGAAGGGCAGGGCGTGCATGTCGCCCTCCAGCACCTCGACGTTGCGGAACGGCGCCAGCCGCTCGCGCGCGGTGGCGACGACCTTCGCGCTGGCGTCGACGCAGGTGTAGCGCCCGGCGTGCGGGGCCATCAGCTCGGCCAGCACGCCGTCGCCGGAGGCGATGTCGAGCACGTCGCTGGGGGCGAGCAGGGGCAGGGCGGAGCGCGCCATGGCCTCCCAGGTGCGGCCGGGGCTGTAGTGGCGCTCCATGTCGCCGGCCACCGAGTCGGCCCAGTTCTGGTCGCTGGCGCGCATCGCCAGCACCCCCGGCACGCGCTCGGCGTCCTGGTTGAGCAGCGGGTCGGCCGCGGCGCCCTCGCGCAGCGCGTCCCAGAGCTTGCGCTCGGCGCCGCCGAGGGTGGCGTCGTCGAAGCGGTAGTAGGCCGACACGCCGGCGCGGCGGTCGCGCACGAGGCCGCCCTCCTTGAGCTTGGCGAGGTGGGTGGAGACGCGAGGCTGGGCCAGCCGGGTGATCGCGGCGAGCTCGGCGACGGTCAGCTCCTCGCGCTCGAGCAGGGCGAGCAGGCGCACCCGCGTGGGGTCCGAGAGCACCTTCAGGCAGGCCGACCAGGCGTCGAGGTCCATCCGCGCATCCTTCCATCCGAATCGAGGGATGAAAGCCTAGGCGCGCGGCCTGCGGGCGTCAACGAAGGGCGCGGACCGCGCCCGCGGGCGGCTTCACGGGGCGGGGACGCGGGGCTGCGCATCCTGCGTGCCGTACGCAGGCGCACGGACGGGCTCGGCGCGGGGACGCCGGGCCGCTACAATGCCCGGCTTCGCGAGGCCGCGGCCCGCCGTCCCCATCACCGCCCTTCCATCCGCATCGAGGCCGACACCATGGATTTCACCTTCACCGACGAGCAGCTGATGATCCAGGACGTGGCCCGCCGGATCGCGCAGGAGAAGATCGCGCCGACCGCCGAGCACTTCGACCGCACCGGCGAGTTCCCCTCGGCCAACATCGCCATCCTCGGCGAGAACGGCCTGATGGGCATCGAGGTCCCCACCGAGTACGGCGGCGCGGGCATGGATCCGGTCAGCTACGTGCTGGCGATGGTCGAGATCGCGGAGGCCGACTGCGCGCACTCCACCATCGTCTCGGTCAACAACTCGCTGTTCTGCAACGGCATCCTGAAGTTCGGCACCGAGGCCCAAAAGCAGCACTACGTGCGCGCGATCGCCGAGGGCCGGGCCGTGGGCGCGTTCGCGCTCACCGAGCCGCAGTCGGGCTCCGACGCCACCGCCATGCGCTGCCGCGCGGTCAAGCAGGCCGACGGCACCTTCGTCATCAACGGCAAGAAGAGCTGGATCACCTCCGGCCCGGTCTGCCAGTACATCGTGCTGTTCGCGATGACCGACCCCGACAAGGGCGCGAAGGGCATCACCGCCTTCATGATCGACACCTCCAAGCCGGGCTTCCACCGCGGCAAGACCGAGCCCAAGCTCGGCATCCGCGCCTCGGCCACCTGCGAGATCGAGTTCACCGACTACGTCGCCCAGGCCGACGAGGTGCTCGGCACCGAGGGCGAGGGCTTCAAGATCGCGATGGGCGTGCTCGATGCCGGCCGCATCGGCATCGCCTCGCAGGCCGTGGGCCTGGCCAAGGCCGCCTACAAGGCCGCCGTGGCCTACGTGAAGGAGCGCAAGAGCTTCGGCCAGCCGATCGGCTCGTTCCAGATGATCCAGGCCAAGATCGCGGACATGAAGTGCCGCCTCGACGCCGCCGAGATCCTCACCCTGCGCGCCGCCTGGGCCAAGGCCCAGGCCGACAAGACCGGCGGCCGCTTCTCCACCGAGGCCTCGGTGGCCAAGCTGGTCGCGTCCGAGGCGGCGATGTTCGTCACCCACGCGGCGCTGCAGATCCACGGCGGCATGGGCTACTCCAAGGAGATGCCGCTGGAGCGCTACTTCCGCGACGCCAAGATCACCGAGATCTACGAGGGCACCAGCGAGATCCAGCGTCTGGTGATCGCCCGCAACGAGACCGGCCTGCGCTGAGGCGCACGCGCCCCTCGGCGACGCCGCGAAGGCCCCGGGCGACCGGGGCCTTCGCCGTTTCCGGGCGGCCGCCCAGGCGGGGCGTCCGTACGGCCCCGGATGCGCGCCGGCAGGGCCACGCGGCGCTGGCCGCGCCGTGAAGGCGGTGGATACAATCGCGCTCCCCTGACCCGAGTACGGGATCCATGAGCGACTTCCCTGCAGCCCCCGCCTCCGCCGACGCCTCCGGCGACCACGCCAACGCCCTCGCCGCCGTCGTCGCCGCGCTCGGCACGCCCGGGATGACCCCGGCCCGGCGGGACGACCTCACGGCGTTCGCGAGCTCGCTGTACGCGCGGATCCCGGCCGAGGACCTGGCGCTGCGCAGCCCCGAGGCCTGGGCCGCGCTGGCGCGCGGGATGCTCGACTTCGCCGGCCTGCGCCGCCGCGGCGAGGCCAAGGTGCGGGTGTTCAACCCGACCCCGGGCGAGGACGGCTGGGACAGCGCGCACACGGTCGTGCAGATCGTCAACGACGACATGCCCTTCCTGGTCGACTCGGTGAGCATGGCGCTGGCGCTCTCGCAGGTGTCGCTGCACGTGCTGCTGCACCCGGTGGTGCACATCCAGCGCGACCCGGGCGGCCACAGCCTGGGCCTCGACGCGCGCGCCGACGGCGAGTCGCTGATGCACCTCGAGGTCGACCGCATCGCCGAGCCGGCCGAGATGAACGCGCTCAAGCAGGCGCTGGTGACCGCGCTGGCCGACGTCCGCGCCTGCTGCGCCGACTGGGCCAGGATGCGCGAGACGGTGGTGCGCGTGGCCGACGAGCTCGGCGCCCGCCCGATGCCGCTCGACGACGCGGCGCGCCTCGAGGCGCAGGCCTTCCTGCGCTGGGTCGGCGACGACCATTTCACCTTCCTCGGCTACCGCGAGTACGAGGTGGCCGACCTCGACGGCGAGCAGGTGCTGCGCGCGGTCGAGGGCTCCGGCCTCGGCCTGCTGGCCGGCGGCGAGCGCGGCGCCCCGCGCTCGATCGCCTCGCTGCAGGCGCACGCCGGCGGCACCCCGCAGGCGCTGATCATCACCAAGACCAACGCCCGCGCCACGGTCCACCGCCCGGGCTACATGGACTACATCGGCGTGCTGAAGTACGACGCCGAGGGCCGCGCCATCGGCGAGCAGCGCTTCCTCGGCCTGTTCACCTCCAGCGCCTACAACCGCCGCCCCTGGGACATCCCGCTGGTGCGCCAGCGCCACGCCCACGTGATGGAGCGCTCGGGCCTGTCGCCCAACAGCCACTCGGGCAAGGCGCTGCGCCACATCCTCGAGAGCCTGCCGCGCGACGAGCTGTTCCAGTCCGGCGAGGAGGAGCTGTTCCGCACCGCGATGGGCATCCTCGGCCTGCAGGAGCGCGTGCGCACCCGCCTGTTCCTGCGCCGCGACCGCTACGGCCGCTTCTTCTCCGCGCTGGTGTACCTGCCGCGCGACCGCTTCAACACCGAGGTGCGCCAGCGCATCGAGGCCCTGCTCAAGGACGCGCTCGAGGGCGAGCGCGTCGACACCACGATCCAGGTCGGCGAATCGCCGCTGGCCCAGCTGCACATGATCGTGCGGCCGCGCACCGGCGCCACGCCGTCCGCCGACGCCGGCGCGCTCGAGGCGCAGCTGGCGCAGATCGTGCGCAACTGGCACGACGAGCTGCGCGAGCTGCTGGTCAAGCGCCACGGCGAGGAGCGCGGCCTGAAGCTCGCCAACCGCGTCGGCCGCGCGCTGCCCGTGGGCTACATCGAGGCCGCCACCCCGGCCATCGCCGCCGACGACGTCGAGGCCGCCGCCGCGCTGGCCTCGCCCGACGACCTGCGCCTGAGCCTCTACCGCCCGGCCCGCGGGCCCGAGGGCGCGCTGCGCTTCAAGCTCTTCCGCCAGGGCCACGACATCCCGCTCTCCGACGCGCTGCCGATGATGGAGGCCATGGGCCTGCGCATCCTCACCGAGCATCCCTACGCGCTCGAGGTCGCCGGCGGCCGCCTGTTCATCCAGGACTTCGAGGTCGAGTCGACGGTGGGCGAGGTGGACGTGCCCGCCGTGCGCGCGGCGTTCGAGGAGGCCTTCGAGCGCACCTGGCGCGGCCAGGCCGAGAACGACGGCTTCAACCGCCTCGTGCTGTCCGCCGGGCTCGACTGGCGCCAGGTGGCGATGCTGCGCGGCTACGCGAAGTACCTGCAGCAGGTCGGCGTGCCGTTCTCGCAGGCCTACATGGAGGAGACGCTGGCGCGCTACCCGCAGGTCGCGAGGCTGCTGGCGGCGCTGTTCGCCGCGCGCTTCAGCCCCGAGGACGCCTCGGCCACCGCCGCCGCGGTCACCCGCGAGCAGCTCGGCCAGGCCATGGAGCAGGTCTCCAGCCTCGACGAGGACCGCATCCTGCGCAGCCTCAAGGCCGTCATCGAGGCCACGCTGCGCACCAGCTTCTACCAGCGCGCCCGCAACGGCGCGCCGCACCACGACTACATCAGCTTCAAGTTCGACTGCGAGCGGGTGCCCGACCTGCCCAAGCCGCGCCCCTACCGCGAGATCTTCGTGTACTCCCCGCGCGTCGAGGGCGTGCACCTGCGCTTCGGCCCGGTGGCCCGCGGCGGCCTGCGCTGGTCGGACCGCCGCGAGGACTTCCGCACCGAGGTGCTGGGCCTGGTGAAGGCGCAGATGGTCAAGAACACCGTCATCGTGCCGGTCGGCGCGAAGGGCGGCTTCTTCGCCAAGCGCCCGCCCGCCGGCGGCGACCGCGACGCGGTGCTGGCCGAGGGCATCGCCTGCTACCGGATGTTCATCTCCGGCCTGCTCGACATCACCGACAACCTCGTCGACGGCAAGGTCGTGCATCCGCGCGACGTGGTCCGCCACGACGGCGACGACCCCTACCTGGTGGTCGCGGCCGACAAGGGCACCGCCACCTTCTCCGACATCGCCAACGCCATCTCGCTCGACTACGGCTTCTGGATGGGCGATGCGTTCGCCTCCGGCGGCTCGGTGGGCTACGACCACAAGGGCATGGGCATCACCGCCAAGGGCGCGTGGGAGTCGGTGAAGCGCCACTTCCGCGCGCTGGGCAAGGACTGCCAGGCCGAGGACTTCACCTGCGTGGGCATCGGCGACATGTCCGGCGACGTGTTCGGCAACGGCATGCTGCTCTCGCCGCACATCCGCCTGCTGGCCGCGTTCGACCACCGCCACGTCTTCCTCGACCCGGCCCCCGACGCCGCGCGCAGCTTCGCCGAGCGCCAGCGCATGTTCGCGCTGCCGCGCTCGAGCTGGGACGACTACGACCGCGCGCTGATCAGCGAGGGCGGCGGCATCTACCCGCGCTCGGCCAAGTCGATCCCGGTCAGCGAGCCGGTGCGCCTGGCGCTCGACCTGCCCGAGGGCACCACCCAGCTGGCCCCGGCCGAGCTGATGTCCGCGATCCTCAAGGCCCCGGTCGAGCTGCTGTGGAACGGCGGCATCGGCACCTACGTCAAGGCGGGGGGCGAGGCCCACGCCGACGTCGGCGACCGCGCCAACAACGCCCTGCGCGTCAACGGCGCCGAGCTGCGCTGCAAGGTGGTGGGCGAGGGCGGCAACCTGGGCATGACCCAGCGCGGCCGCATCGAGGCCGCCCAGGCCGGCGTGCTGCTCAACACCGACTTCATCGACAACTCCGCCGGCGTGGACACCTCCGACCACGAGGTGAACATCAAGATCCTGCTCAACGCCGCCGTGCAGCGCGGCGAGCTCACCACCGAGCAGCGCAACGCGCTGCTGGCCGAGATGACCGACGAGGTCGGCGAGCTGGTGCTCAACGACAACTACCGCCAGAACCAGGCCATCAGCCTGATGGAGCGGCAGAGCCATCCGCGGATGGGCACCTTCCGCCACTTCATCCGCACGCTCGAGTCGCAGGGCCTGCTCGACCGCCAGCTGGAGTTCCTGCCCAGCGAGGCCGAGTTCGCCGAGCGCAAGGCCCGCGGCCTGGGCCTGACCCGCCCCGAGCTGTCGATCCTGCTGAGCTACGACAAGATCGTCGCCTACAACCAGCTGCTGGCCTCCGACGTCCCCGAGGACCCCTACCTGTCGAAGGAGCTGCAGCGCTACTTCCCGCAGCCGCTGCAGCAGCGCTACGCCGCGCTGATGGAGGGCCACCGCCTGCGCCGCGAGATCATCGCCACCGCGGTGACCAACTCCACCATCAACCGGATGGGCGCGACCTTCCTGATGCGCATGCAGGAGGACACCGGCGCCAGCGTCGGCGAGATCGCCAAGGCCTACACCATCTCGCGCGAGGTGCTCGACGCGCGCGCGCTGTGGACCACCATCGACGGCCTCGACGGCCAGGTCGCCGAGGACGTGCAGATCGACGCCCTGCAGCAGATCTGGAGCCTGCAGCGCCAGCTCACCCGCTGGCTGCTGGGCCGCCCGGGCCAGAAGCTCGACATCGCCCAGGCGGTGGAGCGCTACAAGCCCGGCCTCGACGCCCTGCGCGCCGCGCTGCCGGCCGTGCTGGCCGCGGACGGCCGCGAGGCCCACGCGGCGGCGCTGGCGCGCTGGCGCGAGTCCGGCCTCCCCGAGGCCTTCGCCGCCGAGCTGGCGGTGCTGGGCTTCCTCGACGCCGGCCTCGACATCGTCGAGCTCGCGGTGTCGCGCCAGCAGCCGGTGGCGGACGTGGCCCGGGCCTGGTACGGCCTCGGCGAGGGCCTGCACATGGGCTGGATGCTCGCGCGCATCGAGGAGCTGCCCGTCGAGGGCCGCTGGCACGCGCTGGCCCGCGGCGTGCTGCGCGACGAGCTGCAGGCGCAGCAGCGCGCGCTCGCGCTGCAGGTGCTGCAGGCCGGCGGCCGCGTGCAGGCGTGGATGGAGCGCGACGACCAGGCCCTGAAGTACACCCAGGCCATGCTCGCCGACATCCGCACCCAGCGCGGCATCGACTACCCCACCGTGCAGGTGGCGGTGCGCCGCCTCGCGCAGCTCGCCCAGGCGGGCGGCGCGTGAGCGGCCCGGGGCGGGGCGGGGCGCGGACGACGAGGCGCGCCCGATGAGGATCTGCGTCCTCGCCAGCCCCGTGCCCGAGGCCCAGGCTGCCCGCGCCGCCCTGGTGGCGCTGCACGGAGACACCCCGCCGGCCGAGGCCGAGGTGCTGGTCGCCCTCGGCGGCGACGGCTTCATGCTGCAGACCCTGCACCGCCACGGCGGCCTGCAGCGACCGGTGTTCGGCATGAAGCTGGGCACGGTGGGCTTCCTGATGAACCAGCACCGGCCCGACGACCTGCCGGCGCGCATCGCCGCCGCGCACGCCGCGGTGCTGCGCCCGCTGGAGATGACCGCCACCACCGAGTCCGGCGCCAGCGTGCACTCGCTGGCCTACAACGAGGTCTCGCTGCTGCGCCAGACCCGCCAGGCCGCGCACCTCGAGATCGCGCTCAACGGCCGGGTCCGGCTCGACGAGCTGGTGGCCGACGGCGTGCTGGTGGCCACCCCGGCCGGCTCCACGGCCTACAACTATTCCGCGCACGGGCCGATCCTGCCGCTGGGCTCGGCGATCGTGGCGCTGACCCCGATCGCGGCGTTCCGCCCGCGGCGCTGGCGCGGCGCGCTGCTGCCGGCCTCCACCCCGGTGCGGGTGCGGGTGCTCGACCACTACAAGCGCCCGGTCAGCGCCACCGCCGATTCGCACGAAGTGCGCGACGTGGTCGAGGTGCTGGTCGAGCCCTCCGCCACGCGCACCGTCACCCTGCTGTTCGACCCCGAGCACAACCTCGAGGAACGCATGCTCGACGAGCAGTTCCTCGCCTGAGCCCGCGCGCGTCTCGCCCGGCGAGACGCCGCCCCCGCAGGATCCCCGCATGAGCGACGCCCCGAGCCCCCCGCCCGTCGACGCGATGCCCGCGCCGCAGGCCCATCCCGACCGCCTCGTCGTGGCGATCACCGCGCGCGCACTGTTCGACCTCGAGGACTCCCACGCGCTGTTCGAGCGCAGCGGCGTCGGCGCCTACGCCGCGTTCCAGCGCCAGCGCGAGAACGAGGTGCTGGCCCCGGGCATCGCCTTCCCGCTGGTGCGCAAGCTGCTGGCGCTCAACCGCGCGCTGGCGCTGGCCGCCGGCGCCGACCCCGACGCCGGCCCCGCGCCGGGCGACCGCCCGCGGGTCGAGGTGATCCTGCTCTCGCGCAATTCCGCCGACACCGGCCTGCGCATCTTCAACTCGATCGAGCACTACGGCCTGGGCATCGTGCGCGCGGTGTTCACCTCGGGCGCCGAGACCTATCCCTACATCAAGCCCTTCGGCGCGCAGCTCTTCCTCTCGGCCAACCCCGCCTCGGTGCGCAGCGCGCTCGAGCACGGCGTGGCCGCGGCCACGATCCTGCCCTCGCGCGCGCCCGAGCACACCCACCCTCAGCTGCGCATCGCCTTCGACGGCGACGCGGTGATCTTCGGCGACGAGTCCGAGCGGGTGTCGCAGGCCGGCGGCCTGGCCGCCTTCCACGAGCACGAGCGCTCGCGCGCCCACGAGCCGCTCTCGGGCGGGCCGTTCCGCGCCTTCCTGGCCGCGCTGCACGGCCTGCAGGCCGCGCTGCCGGCCGAGGACCCGCCGATCCGCACCGCCCTGGTCACCGCGCGCTCCGCGCCGGCGCACAAGCGCGTCATCCTGACCCTGCGCGAGTGGGGCGTGCGCCTCGACGAGGCGCTGTTCCTCGGCGGCCGCGACAAGGGCCCCTTCCTCGAGGCCTTCGGCGCCGACCTGTTCTTCGACGACTCCACCCACAACGTCGAGAACGCGCGCCGCCACGTCGCCACCGGCCACGTCCCGCACGGCGTCACCAACGAGGGCGGCGCCCGCGACTCGGGCACCGGCTGATCAGTAGCCCACCTCGTCGAAGAACCGGTCCACCTCTTCCTCGAGCCGCTCGCACAGCTCGGCCGGGCCGGGCACGTGCACGTCGACTTCGCCGGTGACGAAGCGCCGCGCGCGCAAGTCCAGCACCAGCGCGCGGCCCTCGCGGCGCACCGCGTAGCGCCGCGCGAGCGCGCCGCCGACCGGCAGCGCGAGCGCGTCCAGCGCGAAGGCCCGCGCGCTGGCGTCATCGAAGCCCGCGGCCTCGCCGGGGCCGACCGCACCCGCGCCGGCCTCGAACCACGCCGGCAGGCGGGCCAGGAAGGCGGGCAGGTCGGCGTCCTCGAAGCGGCAGTGGTGGCCCGGCGTGCCGTGCGGCCAGGCCGGGGTCTCCTCGGTGGGCACGCCGCGCCACGACAGCGCGCGCAGGCGCCGCCAGCCGCGGCGCACCTCGCCGCCGAGGCCATGCCAGCCGCGCGCGTCGCCGCCGCCGGGCGCGCCGTGGCCGTCACCGCCGCGGCCGCCCGGGCCGCCGCGCCCATTACGCCGCCACATGGCCGACTCCCCTGCGCGGCCGCGCGAGGTGCAGCGCCAGCGCGCCCGCGGTGGCCAGCGCGCCCAGGCCGAAGGCCAGCGACGTGCCGCCGGCGTCCCAGGCCGCGGCCGCCAGCAGCGCGCCGAGCACGCCGCCCACGCCCGAGCCCAGCGCGTACATCAGGCCCTGGCCGCGGGCCAGCGCCCGGCCGGGGAAGTACTCGGCCAGCAGGCGCATCACGCAGGCGTGGAACACCGCGAAGCCCAGCGCATGCGCGAGCTGCGCGGCCGCCATCAGCGGCAGCGAGCCCACGGCGAGGGCCACGACGATCCAGCGCAGCGCGTTCACCCCGAGGCACCAGCCCATCAGGCGCGCCGCGCCGACCCGCGCCAGCAGCCACGAGGCCCACCAGAACATCGCGATCTCGGCCACGATCCCCAGCGCCCACAGGCCGCCCACCGCGAGGCCGTCGTGGCCCGCGCGCTGCAGCGCCAGCGTGTAGAACACATAGAACGGCCCGAAGCCCACCTGCGCCAGCATCACGATGCCGAGGAAGCTGCGCACGCCGGGCTGGCGCAGCGCCTGCCAGGTGCCCAGCCGCGAGTGATCGTCGTGCGGCAGCGGCCGGTCGCGCCGGTGCGGCCACGCGGCCGCCACCGCCAGCCCCAGCAGCGGCAGGGTCAGCCACAGGAAGGCGTCGTCGCCGAAGCGGTCCATCAGCCAGCCGCCCGAGGCCGCGACGACGAGGAAGCCCACCGAGCCCCACAGCCGCACCTGGCCGTACTCGTCGCGCCGCGCGCCGAGCGCGTTCAGCGTCATCGCCTCGAACTGCGGCATCACCGCGTTGCAGCACAGCCCGAAGCCCAGGCTCACCGCGAACAGCCAGGCGAAGCCCGCGTCGGGCCAGGCGAAGCCGGCGAAGCACACCGCGCTGCCCAGCACGCCGGCCACCAGCCAGCGGCCCGGCCACGGGCTGCCGCCGACCAGCGCCGACCAAGCGGGCGGCGAGACGATGCGGCTGGCGTACCACAGCCCGAACAGCACGCCGATCGCGCCGGCCGACAGTCCGCGCGCGTCCAGCCAGCGCGAGAAGTACGGCGTGTAGGCGCCCAGCGCGGCGTAGTACGCGAGGTAGAAGGCGCCGAAGCGCCAGCGGTCGGCCGGGCTCATGCGTCGAACACCTCGGCCACGCAGCAGCGCAGCGAGCCGCCGCTCTTCTCGATCTCGTCGAGCGCCACGCTGCGGATGGCGAAGCCCGCGCGCTCGAACGCGGCGCGCGAGTGCGGCGCCAGCGCGTCGGCGGCGGCCTCGCTCATCCACGCCGCGTCCGGCGTCAGCGCCAGGCAGTTGCCGGCGAAGCCCGCGCGCTCGGCCGCGGAGAGCTCGATCACGCGCGGGGCGTAGCACGCGGCGATGGCCGCGGCGTCGCGCGGATCGGCGAAGCCGTCGGGCGCGATCACCAGCGCGCGCGAGGCCAGCACGCTCATCACGACGTTGGCGTGGTACTCGCCGGGCGCCAGTGCGAAGGGATGCAGCCAGCGCAGGTCGAAGGCCCGGCGCATGGCCTCGGCGCCGGCCGCGTCGCAGCGCTCGCCCAGCCCGCAGAAGCCCACCCCGCGGGCGCGGTCGACGACCATCGAGCCGGTGAGCTCGCAGGTGCCGGGCTGGGCGCGCAGGTCGCGCTCGACGCCGCCGCGGGCGGCGAACCAGCCCCGCAGCGCGGCGTGCTCGGCTTCGCGCTGGCGCACCGGGTGGCGCATGCGGCCGATCACCAGCGCGCCGGGCACGCTGGCGAAGACGTTGTTGGGGAAGTGCGCGTCGGGCGCATCGGCCGCGCCGTCGAACACCACCACCGGCAGCACCTCGCCCAGCGCGGCGGCGAGCGCGGCGTGCTGGGCGCGGGCGCGGGCCGGATCGACGCGGCGGGCGAGGTCCATGTAGGCGTTGTCGCTGGCCGACTCGGCGGCCAGCGCGAAGCCCACCGGCGCCACCAGCAGCGCCGCGGACGCGCAGGCCGCGCGGTCGGCGGGCAGGGCGCGGACGCGGGCCGCGAGCTCGGCCGGCGGGGACGGGGGCGCGGCCGGGGCGGCGGCGGGCGGGACGCTCGGAGGCATGGTCGATCGCGAGGGGTGGGAGGCGCGCGGGCCCGGCCCGCGTCGCCGCGCAGTGTAGCCGGCGCGTCAGTCCGGCGGCAGGCGCGGCAGGCCCGCGGCGGCGTCGAGCGCCAGCGGCCGGTGGAACAGGTAGCCCTGGTAGGCCTCGACGCCCAGCGCGCGCAGCCGCTGGTGCTGCGGGACGGTCTCGACGCCCTCGGCGACGAGGCTCAGCCCGAGCCCGCGGCACAGCGCCACGATGCCGGCCACCAGCGCCTCGGCGCGCGGGTCGCCGTCGAGGCCGGCGATGAAGCTGCGGTCGAGCTTGACGCTGTCGAAGGGCAGGTGGCGCAGGTAGCTCAGCGAGCTGAAGCCGGTGCCGAAATCGTCCAGCGCCAGCCGGAAGCCGCGCGCGTGCAGCCGCTCCAGCCGCCCGCGCGCGGCGTCGAGGTCGGCGAGGAACGCGCTCTCGGTGACCTCGAGCTCGAGCAGGCCGTGCTCCAGCCCGGCCGATGCGCAGGCCGCGAGCAGGCCGTCCTCCAGCCCGGGGTCGAGCACCTGCACCGCGCTGAGGTTGACCGCCACCGGCACCGCCACGCCCTCGTCGCGCAGCCGGGCGGCGAAGGCCACGGCGGCCAGCAGCGCGATCTCGCCGAGCCGCGTGATCAGGCCGTGCGCCTCGGCCAGCGGGATGAACACCGCCGGCGACACCGGCCCGAAGCGCGGCGGCGACCAGCGCATCAGCAGCTCGTAGCCGCGCACGCCGCCGTCGGCGTCCACCTTGGGCTGGGCGACGAAGGACAGCGCGCCGGCCTCGGCGTCGGCCTGCAGCTGCTGCAGCATCGCGAGCCGGCCGAGCGCGTCGTGGCGCTGGTCGGGCGAGGCCTCGTGGATGCGGGTGCGGGCGTCGTCCTTGGCCACGCGGGCGGCCTGCTCGGCGGCCGCCAGCAGCTGCTCGTGCGGCGCGTCGCCGTCGGCGCCGGGCGCCTCGCCGGCGGCGCGGGCCACGCCGACCGTCGCGCGCAGCGACAGCAGGTGGCCCTGCAGCTCCATCGGCTGGGCGAGGGCGTCGAGCAGGGCCTGCGCCAGCACCTCGGACGGCGGCGAGGCGCCGCCGCGCTGCAGCACCACGAACTGGTCGGCGGCCCAGCGCGCCAGCAGCTCGCCGTGCCCGAGGCAGGCGCGGAAGCGCCGCGCCACCTCGCGCAGCAGCAGGTCGCCGGCGGCGTGGCCGAGCGAGCCGTTGACGTGGCGGAAGCCGTCGAGGTCGATGAACAGCAGCGCCAGCCCGTCGGTGCAGGCGCGCGAGAGCAGGTCCTCGAGCACCTCCTGCAGCGCGTGGCGGTTGGCCAGGCCGGTCAGCAGGTCGGTGTTGGCCGCGCGCCGCAGGGCGTCGCGGCGCTCGCTGAGGTCCACCAGCGAGGCGATGTCGTAGTGCGGGGCGCCGCCGCCGGGCTGCACCCGGCGCAGCAGCAGCTCCACCGGGATCCAGCGGCCGTCGGCGGCCTGCACCTGGACCTCGCCGCTCCAGTGGCCGGCCTCGGCCAGCAGCGCGTCGCGCGGCGCGGGCAGCTGCAGCGAGTCCTCCAGGCGCCAGCCCGCGAGCTGGCCGCGGGCCAGGCCGGCGAGGGCGAGGAAGGCCGGGTTCGCCTCCAGCCCCCGGCCGTCGTCGTCCACCAGCACCAGCGGCTCGCGGCTGCCGGCCAGCGCCGCGCCGAGCTGGCCGAGGGCCTCCTCGTTGGCGCGGGCCTCGGTGATGTCGTTGAGGGTGCCGATGATGCGGGTGGCGAGGCCCTCGGGGTCGCGCTCCACCGCGCGCCCGACCACCCGGACCCAGCGGAACGCCGGACCCGGGCCCGGCGCCGTCGGCAGCAGCCGGTAGGTCGCCTCGAAGGTCGGGTGGTGGCCGTGCAGGTGCATGCGCCACGCCAGGTCGGCGCGGTCGCGGTCCTCGGGGTGCACGCGTGCCGCGAGCGCGACGAGGTCGAGCGCGATCGGGTCCCCGGCGTCGCCGCCGTCGATGCGCGGCGGGTCCACCCGCAACGCGTCGCCCTCGGCCCGCCACTCCCAGATCCGCTCGCCGCTCGCCTCCAGCGCCATCTGCAGGCGCTGCACCAGGTCGAACAGTTCGCGCGAGCGCTGCTCGAGCAGCGCCTCGGCCTGGCGCCGCGCCTCGCGCTCGCGCGCGAAGCGGCGCTCGAGCAGGGCGAGCGCGCGCGTGGACGCGTCAGCCGACGCGTCGGACATCGAAGACCAGGGCGGGCTGGCCCTCGTGCTCGCCGGGGGCGGCCTGGATCTCGACGGGGGTGGCGAACTCGCGCGCGGCGCCCTCGATCAGGCCGGCGGCGAGGTCGTCGAGGTGCCGCGGGGAGACGTAGGCCAGCACGATCCGCCCGGGCGCGCGCTCGACCACGTGCACGCGCGGCAGGATCGCGGCGGGATAGAGCTTCTTGACCTCGCGGTGGATGCCGCCGTCGACCGAGGCGAGGAAGTCGAACAGGTCGGCGTGGGCCGCGAACATCGGAGGGTAGAGCGCGCGGAAGCGCCCCATCAGGTGGCTGCCGAAGGCGGTGAGCAGGGCCGGGACGGGCGTCGCGGTGCTGCGCGAGAGCGCGACCACCAGCGCCACCATCTCCTCGTGCGGGTAGTGGCCGACCGCGGTGTAGGCGCCGCCGTGCGGCGGATCGGCCTCGAGGATGATCGCGTCGGCGACGTCCGGCGAGAAGCGGGCCTCGACCATGTCGAGGAATTCCGTGAACACCATGCCGAGCATGCCGACCTCCTGGAGTGGAGCACGGATAGCGGCCCGGCGCGCGCGGTCTTGAGGCGCCGGGCCCGCGAAGAAGGACGGGCCCCGCAGGGCCCGTCCGAGGTGTCAGCGCTCGACCGGCCCCGTGCGGGGCAGGCGCGGGCGCGGTCCCGGTCCGGGCGCGGGGCCCGGCGTCGGCGTGGCCACCGGCGGCGTGGCCTCGATCACCAGCGCGTGCTGGCGCGTCTCGAGGGTGCCGCGGCGCGACTGGTCGGCCAGGCTCAGCTCGCGCAGCGCGTACGGCGCCCCGAAGCCGGTGGGCAGCAGCTCCGGCCCGAAGGCCAGGGTGATGCCGGCCTGCCCGGGCTCCAGCCACTGCGCCGCGTGGGCGATGGCCACCGGGCGCTGCACGCCGTCGGCGCGGGTGGCGTAGAGCACGCCGCGCAGCTCGTAGCGGCCGGGCGCCGCGGCTTCGACGCCGAGCGTGGCGCGCACGCCCCGCGACGCCTCGCCGCGGGCCTCGCCGGTGAGGCGTGCGGTGGGCGCCACGACCTCGATCGCGGTCTTGGCGTCGCGCAGCGCGCCGCTGGCGGCGTCGCTGGCGAAGGCGTGCACCTCCCACAGGCCCGGCGTGGCCGAGGCCTCGAGCGGCAGGTCGAGCACCGCCTCGGCGCGCCCCTCGGCGCCCATCCGGAACGCGACCGGCTGCACCCGGCCGTCCGGGGCCACGAGCAGGCCGCCGATGGCGGCGCCGTCGAGGCCCTCGCCGGCGTCGGCGAAGTGCGCATGCACGCGCATGCGCCCGCCGGCGCGACCGACCTGGGCGTCGGCGGCCAGGTCGAGCTGGACCGGGCTGTCGGGCTCGTAGACGTGCACGAGGTAGCGGCCGCTGGCGCCCGCCGCCTGCACGGTGACGTCGCCGGCGCCGAGCTCCGGGCGGACCCGGAACGCGACCGTGCCCGGCGCGAACGCCGCGCCGGCCTGCGCCATCTGGGCCGCGTCGGCCGCGGCCTCGACGCCCTGCAGGCCCGCGCCGCCCGCGCCGTTGGCGGTGACCCGCAGGCCCTGCACGACGAGGCCGGCGGCGCCGGGTGCGTCGGGGCTGATGCGGATCACGGCCCCGGGCGCGGTGGTGCGCACGCGGAAGCCGCGCGCGAGCGACTCGCCCTTGACGCTGGCGTGGAACTCGCGGCTTGCGTGGACGAAGGGCTGCGGCCGCTCGAGCGCGGCGGCCGGGTCGAGCCGCCAGGCGAACGCCACCGGGGCGCGCTCGATGCCGGCCGGCGGGGCCGGCGCGACGGCGGTGAGGCGGTCGGCCGGGGCGAGGTCGTCGCCGGTGGGCGCCGCGAGGCGGGTGTCGGACGCGGCGAGCGCCGCGCCGGAGCCGAGCGACAGGGCGAGCGCGAGCGCGAGGGCGCGGCGGGGATGGAGGTGATGGGTCATGGTCATGGCCTCACATCTCGCTGCGCAGGATGGTGTCGAGCCCGAAGCAGGCGCGACGGCTCTGGTTGTGGCTCAGCGGCTCCGAGCCGCGCATGCGGCTGGTGTCGCGGAACCAGGTGCTGCCCGCGGCCGACTGGCTGCTGCAGTTGAGGAAGCCGTCGGAGCAGCTGGCGAGCCACAGCTGGGTGGTCTCGAGGCCGACGTTCTCCACGTAGCCGCCGCAGTAGCTGTCGGCATCCCAGATCGCGGAGTCGACGTCGCTGCCCACGACCGCGCGGAAGGTGCGCGGCAGGGCCGGGCGGCCCGCGGTGCCGTAGAGGTTGTTGGCGTTGTAGCTGGCCATCCAGCTGACCTGCTGCATGCGCACGGCGTCGTTCTTGTAGCCCAGCAGCCAGCCCAGGGCCGACTCGAACACGTTGCCCGAGATCACCGCGTCGGCCAGCGGCGTGCCGGCGGACGAGGGCGCGAGCGCGTTGACGCGGGTGGTGACCTGGATGATGCCGGGATAGCGGCTGTCGTAGGTCGGGTTGGACATGATCCAGCGCATGACGTTGCCGCCGTTGCTGTGGGTGATCACGCGCAGGTCGGTGATGCCGCGGCTGTTGATGAACGTGGTGAGCTGCCCGGCCAGGCAGCCGGCGGCGCGGCTGTCCCACATGTACTGGGTGAAGTCGCAGTTGATGACGACGTAGTTGGCCTGGTTGGGCAGGCCCTGGCGCACGGAGTTGACGAACGCCGGCTTCCAGTAGTCGTCGAGGGCGTTGGTCTGGCTGCCCGTGCCATGGACGAACGCGACGCCGCGATTGGCGTGCGCGCACAGCGGAAGAGCGGCCAGCACGAGGCCGCAAACGAGTGGTTTCAGCACGATTCCCTCCCCAGGGTGTTCGGCTGTGGCCCGATCGGCGCGTCCTGCGCGTCGCGGACCGGTTGGGGCTGGCACTCCCTACGCCAGCGCATGGCCCGAGACTGCGGGGCCGCGTGCGCCGGGGTCATGACGCGATGCCGCAATTCGCGCGTGGCGGCGGGGAGCGTCAGGCGGGCCGCGGCCCGGAGAGGTACCGGAGTGCGTCGAGGGCGCTGCGGCGGCGCAGCATCGCGCCGCGCGCCCGGCCCTCAGTGCCGCCGCGCGAACCCGCGGCCGGCCGGCGGGAGCAGGCAGGTGATCGGCGCGGCGGCCTCGGGCACCCGCGGGGCGGTGCGCGCGCGCAGGCTGCCGTCGACCAGGGCGAGGAAGCCCGCGAGGGTCAGGGCGTCGGGCGCCAGCGGCGGCGGCAGGCTGCGCCCGCGCACCATCAGCCGGTGCCCGTAGGCGCGGGCGAGCTGGTCGAGCGCGGCGCCGGTCTCCAGCGACCACGCCATCAGCAGCGCGGCCACTTCCTCGTGGGGCCGCCAGCCGATCGAGGCGCTGGTGCCGCCGTGGGCGGGATCGGTACGCGCGAGCACGCGCTCGACCATCAGCGGCGAGCCGTGGTCTTCGATCAGGGCCAGCAGCTCGGTGAACACCAGGCCGATCACGGCGCGCTCCGGGGCGCCGGGCGGAGGCCCGGCTTCACCACGATTAACGGCCGGGGGGCGCCCCGGCCGCAGTCGGGCCGTTCCCGACCACTGCGACCCCGCCGCCGCGCGGGCGGCACCCGCGGGGCTCAGAACTCCAGCTCGAGCGCCGCGCAGAGGTAGTCCACCAGCGGCGCCAGCGCCACCAGCTCGGCCTCGATCGCGCCCACCACGCCCGGCCCCAGCAGGACCTCGTCGTCGAGGTGCCGGCTGGCGACGAAGTCCTTGCGCTTGATGTCCTCGATCAGCGGATGGTCGGCCGGGAAGCCGCGCGGCGGGCGCACCAGCGACTCGCCGTCCATCGCGAAGCGGCGGCGGAAGGCCGGCGCGTGCACCGCGCGCTGCCAGGCCCCGGGGTTCTCGACCAGGAACTCCCGGATCGTGCGCTGCACGGCCGGCTCGGGGTGCCAGACGCCGGCGCCGACGAAGCAGTGGCCGGGCTGCACGTGCAGGTAGAACGAGGGGGCCGGCCGCTCGCGGTGGCGGGCGTGGAAGATCCGCGCGCCCGACCAGGTCTTGTAGGGCGATTTGTCGTGGGCGAAGCGGGTGTCGCGCGCGATCCGGAACAGCGAGCCGCCCTGGGTCCGCGGGTCGGCGCGGTAGTGCAGGCTGATCGCGGCCACCGCCGGCTGCAGCGCCGCGACCAGCGCCAGCATCGGGCCGCGCACGTGGGCTTCGTAGTCGGCCTTGTGCGCGTGGAACCACGTGCGCTCGTTGTTGCGCGCGAGCTGGCGCAGGAAGGTGAAGGTCTTGGCGGAGAACGGCGAGGGCGCGGCGGGGGTGGGCATGGGCTCAGTCCAGGGTGGCCTCGAGCCGGAGCGCCCAGGCCTCGATGGCGTCCAGCAGCGGGGTGGCGCCGGGCTCGGCGCCGCGGGCGGCGCGGGCCTCGGCGAGTTCGGCGCGGAAGCGCGCCAGGTCGAGCGCGCCGCCGGCGCCGTGGCGCAGCCGCGCCCGGCGGACGTCCTGCCAGCGCGCGCGGTCGGCGTCGTCGAGGCTGTCGGGCCAGTTGCGCGCGCGGTAGCGCAGCAGCAGCTCGACGTAGCGCGGGTCCTGGAAGCCGATCGTGGCCGCCAGCGCACCCAGCGCGGCCGGCGGCGTGGCCCGGACCTCGCGCAGCCGGCGCTTGTCGGCGTCGGGCAGGAAGCCGTCGTAGAGCGCGGCGTCGACGTCGTCGGCCGGCCCGCGGCCCGGGCGCGCGAACACCCGGCGCACGGTCTCGGCCAGGGCCGGGCGCGCGCGCAGCGCCTCGGCGTGGGCGCGCGCCCGGCCCGGATCCAGCCGCAGCCGGGCGTAGTCCTCGTCGCGCAGGTGGGCGCTGGGCACCAGCACCGGGCAGCGGTTGAGGTGGACCTCCTTCAGAGGCGCGCGCACGGCGCCCTCGGGCAGGTCGGCGCTGCGCGTGTAGAGGTGGTCGGCCATGGCCTCGGCGTCGAGGTCGGCCCAGGCGTCGGGGTCGCCCTCGAGGTCGGCGACGATCATCCGGTTGCCGATCGAGGGATGCTCGGCCAGCGGCAGCACCAGGGCGCTGCAGCGGCGCTCGGCCGGGTAGCGGCCGCTGACGTGCAGCACCGGGGTCGGCGCCACGAGGTCGAGCAGGCCGCGCACGTGGCGCTTGTCGAGCAGCTTCAGCGCGTAGTCCCACAGCTTGGGCTGCGCCTCGCGCATGCGTCGCGCCAGCGCGATCAGCGCCTCGACGTCGCTGAGCGCGTCGTGCGCCTTCGCGTGCGCGCAGCCGTTGGCGGCGGCCAGGTGCTCGAGCCGGAAGCTGGCGTGGCCGTCGTCGCGGGTGGGCCAGGCCAGGCCCTCGGGCCGCAGCGCGTGGAACATCCGCGCCACGTCCAGCAGGTCCCAGCGGGAGTTGCCGTTGCGCCACTCGCGCTCGTAGGGGTCGAGGAAGCTGCGGTAGAAGCCGTGGCGCAGGAACTCGTCGTCGAAGCGCAGCGAGTTGTAGCCCAGCGCGCAGGTGCCCGGCACCGCGAGGAAGTCGTGGATGGCGCCCAGCGCCTCGGCCTCGCACACGCCCGCGGCGAGCGCGTGCTGCGGGGTGATCCCGGTGACGAGGGTGGCGTAGGGCGAGGGCAGCACGTCGTCGGCGGGCCTGACGTACAGCACCAGCGGCGCGCCGACCGGGCGCAGCTCGGCGTCGGTGGCGACGCCGGCGAACTGGCAGATCCGGCTGCCGCGCGGATCGGTGCCGAGGGTCTCGAGGTCGTACCAGGCGAAGCGCATGGGGGCGTCCTTGTCGAGGCGGGGCGTGCCGGGGCTCAGGCCGCCAGGGCGACGGCCGCGAGGGCCTCGTCGAGCGGCGCGAGGCGGGCCAGCACCATCGCGTCCACGCGCGCCATCTCGACGTCCTCCAGCCGCGCGAGGCCGGCCGTGGCCTCCACCAGCAGCTGGCGCTGCACCTCGCCGCGCGCGCGCGCCAGCGCGTAGGGCACGCGCTGGAAGGTGACCATCGAGTAGCGCGGCACGAAGCGCTCGGGGTGCCGGCGCGCCAGCAGGCGCTCGAGCTCGCGCTGCAGCAGGAAGGCCGGGTCGTCGACCTTGTCGCGCATCTCCAGGTAGTTCTCCAGCGCCATGGCCTGGATGGCCTCGGCGTCGGGCTGGCGCTCGGCCTCGAAGCCGGCGAACGCGGCCTCGGTGTCGGGCGCGCGCTTCAGCCAGCCCGCCAGCGCCACGCAGTCCTCGAACGCGCAGTTCATGCCCTGGCCGTGGAAGGGCACCATCGCGTGCGCGGCGTCGCCCAGCAGCACCGCCTCGCCGCCGATCCGCCAGCGCTGCAGGCGCAGCGTGGCGAGCTGGCCGACCGGGTGGTCGTCGTAGTCGCGCGCCAGCGTGGGCATGTGGGCGAGGGCGCCGGGGAAGTCGCGCGCGAACAGCGCCTCGGCCGCGGCGCCGTCGGCGATCGCGTCGAAGCCCGGCGTGGCGCCTTCGGCGCGGTGGGGCAGGAACAGCGTCACGGTGAAGCTGCGCTCGGTGTTGGGCAGCGCGATGCACATGTAGCGGCCGCGCGGCCAGATGTGCAGCGCGTTGGGCTCGATCCGGAAGCCGCCGTCGGCGGCCGGCGGGATCTCGAGCTCCTTGTAGCCGTGGTCGAGCCACGCGATGGCCTCGCCCAGCGGCGCGCGCTGGTCCATCGCGCGGCGCACCGGCGAGCCGGCGCCATCGGCGCCGACCAGCACGCGGAAGGGATGCGCGCGGCGGGTGCCGTCGGCGTCCACCAGGGCCAGCGTGCGCGCGTCGAAGTCGACCGCGTCCACCCGGGTGTCGAAGCGCAGGCGCACGCCCGCGGCCTCGGCGGCGTCGAGCAGGCAGAGGTTGAGCCGGCCGCGGTGCACCGACCAGATCACCTCGTGGGCCTCCTGGCCGTAGGGCAGCAGCACCGGCGCGCCGCCGTCGGCGCCGTGCACCATCCGCCCGCGCATCATCACCGCCTGCGCCATCACCGCCTCGGCCAGGCCGGCCCGGGCCAGCGCGTGGCGGCCGCGCTCGGCCAGCGCGAGGTTGATCGAGCGGCCGCCCTCGTAGCCCGCGCGGCGCGGGTCGGGGCGCTTCTCGAAGACCTCGACGTCCCAGCCGTCGCGGGCGAGGAGGATGGCGAGGAGCGTCCCGGCGAGGCCTGCGCCTGCCAGGGTGATCGTGCGGTCGGGGGTCATGCGGGCATTGTCGCCCAGCCGGGGGTGAAATGCCCGTCCCGGGACGGCGCCGGCGCGCGGCTCCGGCCCTGCGCGTTCAGCGCAGGCCGTCGCGCCAGGCCGCCACCGCGAGCGCGAATTCCAGCACCTCGGTGTGGGTGTTGTAGAGCGGCGCGGGCGAGATGCGGATGACGTCGGGCTCGCGCCAGTCGCCGAGCACGCCGATCGAGGCCAGGTGCTCGAACAGCGCGCGCCCGTCGGCGCGCCCGCCGCGCACCCGCAGCGAGAGCTGGCAGCCGCGCTGCGCGGGGTCGGCCGGGGTCAGCACCTCGAGGGTGTCGGCGAGCGTGGCGTCGATGAGCTGCTCGAGGTAGCCGGTGAGCGAGCGCGACTTCGCCCGCAGCGCGGGCAGGCCGGCGCGGGTGAACTGGGCCAGCGAGGCGCGCAGCGGCGCCATCGCCAGCACCGGCGGGTTGCTCAGCTGCCAGCCGTCGGCGCCGGCGGCGGGGATGAACTCGGGCGCCATCTGGAAGCGCGAGGCGGGGTCGTGGCCCCACCAGCCCGCGAAGCGCGGCAGGCCCGAGGCGTGGTGGCGCGCGTGCACGAAGGCGCCGGCCACGGCGCCGGGGCCGCCGTTGCAGTACTTGTAGTGGCACCACGCGGCGAAGTCGGCGCCGGCGTCGTGCAGCGCGATCTCCAGGTTGCCCACCGCGTGCGCGAGGTCGAAGCCCACCACCGCGCCGGCGCGCCGGCCCAGCCGCACCACCTCGTGCAGGTCGAAGGCCTGGCCGGTGCGGTACTGCACACCCGGCCACAGCACCAGCGCCACGCGCTCGCCATGCTCGGCCAGCACGCGCTCCAGCGCGCCGAGGCTGATCAGGCCGTTCGGGCCGTCGGGCTCGACCTCGATCAGGTCGCGCGCGGGGTCGCGGCCGTGGTGGATGAGCTGGGCCTCGACCGCGTGGCGGTCGGAGGGGAAGGCGCCGCGCTCGATCACGATCGCGCCGCGCGCGGCCGTGGGCCGGTAGAAGCTCACCATCAGCAGGTGCAGGTTGACGCTGAGGGTGTTCATCGCGACGACTTCGGACGCGTGCGCGCCCACCAGGGCGGCCATGTCCGCGCGCAGCAGCTCGTGGTAGCGCATCCACGGCCGCTTGGCCGCGAAGTGGCCCTCCACCGCCAGCCGCGCCCAGTCCTCGAGCACCTCCTCGACCATCGCCTTCGCCGCGCGCGGCTGCAGGCCCAGCGAGTTGCCGACGAAGTAGCGCAGCTCGCCGTCGCCGTGGGCCGGGATCAGGAACTCCTCGCGGAACGGGGCCAGCCGGTCGGCGGCGTCGAGGGCGAGGGCGTGGCGCGGGTCGGTGATCGCGGGCTGCATGGGGCGGGGTCCGGGCGGGGCGCCTCAGCGCGCCAGCCACGCCGCGAACGCGGCGTAGGCGGGGATGCCGATGGCGAGGTTGAACGGGAAGGTGATGCCCAGCGCCGCGCTGACGCAGCGCCCGGCGTTGGCCTCGGGCAGGGCGGCGCGGATCGAGGCCGGGGCGGCGATGTAGCTGGCGCTGGCGGTCATCGCGCCGAACACGGTCGCGCCGCCCTGGCCCAGCCCCGCGGCGTGCGCCAGCGCGACGCCGGCGATGCCGTGCACCAGCGGCAGCGCGGTGCCGAACACCAGCAGCCGCAGCGCCTGGCCGCGCAGCAGGCCGAGCTGGCCGGCGGCGACCATGCCCATGTCGAGCATGAACAGCATCAGCACGCCCTGGAAGAGCTGGAAGTACATCGCGTCCACCGCGGCGATGCCCGCCTGCGGGGACACCGCGCCGATCACCAGGCCGCCGAGCAGCAGCACCGCCGTGCGCCCGGCCACGACCTCGCGCACGTGGTGCCAGCGCACGCCCTCGCGGCCCTTGGCCAGCGCGAGGCCGAGCAGGATCGCTGGGATCTCCATCGCCACCACCAGCGCCACGATGATGCCCTCGGGCGTCTGCCCCGCGCGCTCGGCGAACTGCTGGGCCGCGATGAAGGTCACCGCCGACACCGAGCCGAAGTGCGCCGCGATCGCCGCCGCGTCGATGCGCCCGTCGCGCAGCCAATGCCGGGCCACGAGGTAGGAGGTGAAGGTGGTGGCGATGCCGGCGGCGATCGTCACCAGCATCAGCACCACCAGCGAGCCCGGCTCGACGCCGCGCAGCGCCACGCCGCCCTTCATGCCGATCGCCAGCAGCAGGAAGATCGAGAGGTAGGTCTGGATCGCCGGCGGCACCTCGAGGTCGCTGCGCGCCAGCCGCGCCACCACGCCCAGCGCGAAGGCCAGCACCACCGGCGAGAGCAGGTTGGCCGAGAGCAGGTCGAGGGGGATCAGGTCGGACATCGGGGCTCGAAGATCAGTCGGCGCGCGGCGGCGGCACCGGGTGCACGTGGCCGCAGCGCGCGCAGGTGCGCAGCGCCGCGTCGCCGTGGAAGCGGGCGAACACCGGCGGGAAGTCGCGCTCGATGTCGGTCAGCGCGAAGCGGTGGTCGAACAGCAGGTGGTTGCAGGCCGGGCAGTACCACTGCAGGCCGTCGAGCTCGCCGGGCAGGCGCTTGCGCTCGATCACCAGGCCCACCGAGCCGGCCTCGCGCTGCGGCGAGTGCGGCACGCCGGGCGGCAGGTAGAACAGCTCGCCGGCGGCGATCGGGATGTCGCGCGCGGCGCCGCCTTCCTGCACGCGCAGCACCATCCGGCCCTCGAGCTGCCAGAAGAACTCCGGGCCCTCGTCGACGTGCCAGTCGCTGCGCTGGTTGGGGCCGCCGACGAGCATCACGATGAAGTCGCCGTCGTACAGGCACTTGTTGCCCACCGGCGGCCGCAGCAGGTGGCGGTGGTCCTCCAGCCAGGCGGCGAGGCGGATCGGGTCGGGCAGGCGGGTGGCGCTCATCGGGGCGGGCTCATCGGGGCGGGCTCACAGCCCGAGCTTGCCGGTGAGGCGGGTCAGCGCGGCGTCGTAGGCCGGCGCGATCGACTCCGGCGAGGTGATGCCCTCGGCCAGCGCGCGCAGCCGGCCGTCGTGCAGGCCGTAGATCCAGCCGTGCACGCCCAGCGACTGGCCGCGCGCCCAGGCGTCCTCGACGATGGTGGTCTGGCAGACGTTGAGCACCTGCTCGAGCACGTTGAGCTCGCACAGGCGGGCGTGCGCCAGCGACTCGGTCTCGACCTCCGCCAGCAGCCCGGCGTGCTTGCGCGCCACGTCGCCGACGTGGCGCAGCCAGTTGTCGGCCAGGCCCACGCGGGTGGAGCTCAGCGCCGCGTGCACGCCCGAGCAGCCGTAGTGTCCCACCACCAGGATGTGCTCGACCTGCAGCATGTCGACCGCGAACTGGATGGTGGACAGCGCGTTGAGGTCGGCGTGCACCACCACGTTGGCCACGTTGCGGTGCACGAACACCTCGCCCGGGCTCAGGCCGGTGATCTGGTTCGCCGGCACCCGCGAGTCCGAGCAGCCGATCCACAGGTACTTCGGCGCCTGCTGGCGCGAGAGGCGCTTGAAGTACTCCGGGTCCTGCTCGCGCTGCTCGCGCGCCCAGCGGCGGTTGAGGTCGAGCAGCTCGTTGGGATCGGGCACGCGGGGCCTCGGCGGCGGAGGGGGGCAGTCGCGCAGCGTACCGGAGCCGCGCGAGCGGGCGCTAGGACGCCGGCGTATGGAGGCCGGCCGCGCGGCTCAGCGCTGGCAGCGCGGGCACCAGTAGAGCCGGCGGCCGCCGAGCTCGTGGCGCTCGATCGCGCGGCCGCAGCCCGGGCAGGGCTCGCCGGCGCGGTCGAACACCAGGAAGCGGAAGCCCTCGGGGGTGTCGGTGAGGTAGTCCTCGCGCAGGCCGCGCGAGCGCCGCACCCCGCGGGTGGCGTAGGAGCGCCGGGGGACGTCGAGCAGCGCCTCGGCCAGCCCACGGCGCTCGCCCGGCGAGAGGTCGCGCGGGCGCCGGGTGGGCGCGATCGAGGCCTGGAACAGCACCTCCGAGCGCAGGTAGTTGCCCATCCCGGCCAGGAAGCCCTGGTCGAGCAGCAGGCCGGTCAGCGCACGGCCGCGGAAGCGCGGGTCGTCGAGCCTGGCGGCCACGGCCTCGGCGTCGAGCGCCTCGTCGAGCACGTCGGGGCCGAGCTTCGCGAGGAAGGGGTGGCGGGCCAGCTCGGCCGTGGGCCAGAGCTCGATCTCGCTCGCGGAATACAGCAGGATCGCCTTGCTGGTGGTTTCCAGCGCGACGCGCAGCGAGCGGTTCGTCGCCGGCCGCGCCCCGGCCTTGGCCACCTTCCACACGCCGTAGAGCTGGTTGTGGGTGTACAGCGTCAGCCCGCCCTCGACGCGCGTCAGCAGCGCCTTGCCGTGCGGGACGATGGCCTCGACGCGGCGGCCCACCAGCTCGCCGGCGCGGGCCTGCAGGTGCGGGAACGCGAACTCGGCGCGCGCCAGCACGCGGCCGGCGACGGCGCGGGCGAGCTGGTCGGCGCTGCGGCGGATCTCGGGGCCTTCGGGCATGCGCGCAGTGTCGGCGCGCGCGGGTGAAGCCGGGGTCGGCGCGCGGCCGGGGGGCGCGCGCTCCGCGCGCTCAGCCGCCGCGGCGCGCGAACGGCAGCGGCAGCGGCCAGCGCCGCAGCAGCGCGGTGCTCAGCGCGAGGTAGACGGTGCCGGCGAGCGCCATCCAGGCCAGCCAGCCGCCGTCGGGCAGCGCCGCCACCGGGGTGTCGCCGAGGCCCAGCCCGGCCGCGATCGCCAGGGCATGCGCGCCCACCACCAGCGCCGCGGCGCGGCGGCGGCCCAGGGTGCCGCCCAGGCCGCGTCCGCCGGCCAGCACGGCGGCGGTCGCCCCGATCACCAGCAGCACCAGGGCCAGCGCCGCGAGCAGGGCGAGCACCGCCCAGCCGCCCGACCGCTCGGCGGCGGCGCCGGCCAGCCCGCCGCCGGCCAGCGCCGCGGCGTTGAGCGCCGGGCGCAGCACCAGCGCCAGCGGCAGCGCCTGCGCGCACGCGGCCAGCGCCACGCGGCGGGTGGCGAGCCGGGTCGGATCGGCGCCGGGCGCGCGGTCGGGCGCGGCGGCCATCTCAGTCGCGCCGGAGCACGCGCTGGATCATCAGCCCGCGCAGGGTCTCGTCGTCGCCCTCGGGGGCGCGGAGCGTGGCGAGGTCGACGCCGAAGGCCGCCGCGTCGTCCTCGTCCAGGCCGTCGAGGGCGCGGAACTCGGCGTCGAGCAGCGCCGCGCGGGCGGCGTCCTCGTCCTCGAAGGGCTGGGTCCGGCCGTCGCAGTCGAAGACCTCGGCGGTGCCGGCCTCGAGCACGCGCAGGCGTGCCCAGACGACCTGGTCGCCGAGCGGCGCCAGCCACCACTGCTCGGCGTCGTGCGCGCGATCGGTCGCGCCCGGCGCGGTGTCGACGGGGGAGGGAAGGGGAGGCGTCATGGCGGTGTCCGGTGCGGGAGGAAGGGCCCCGGCGCGCGCCGGGGCCGGGGGCGTCAGCGCAGCAGCTGCTCGACGACCCAGAGCAGGCCGGCGGCGGCGAGGCTGGCCAGGATCACCACCAGCGACAGCCAGGCCGGCGTGGCGAGGCCGTCGAGGCGCGCATCGGCGAGCCCGCGGTAGCGCCGGGCCAGCAGCCAGCCGAGGCCGGTGGGCGAGAGGAACGGCGTGCCGCCGAGGCCGGCGAGCACGGCGGGGTGGCGGTCGCGCAGGTGGATCAGCGCGAACGGCCAGAACAGCACGAACGCCATCGCGCCCGAGATCGCGCAGGCCACCAGCAGCAGGATCGTGAACATCAGCATCGGCGGCGCCTCAGTACGTGGCCAGGCCCGGCGCGCGCGGGTAGGGGATGGCGTCGCGGATGTTCGACAGCCCGCAGACGTACACCACCAGGCGCTCGAAGCCGAGGCCGAAGCCGGCGTGCGGCACCGAGCCGTAGCGGCGCAGGTCGCGGTACCAGCCGTAGTGCTCGGGGTCGAGGCCGAACTGCGCCATGCGCGCGTCCAGCACGCCGAGGTCGTCCTCGCGCTGGCTGCCGCCGATGATCTCGCCGATGCCTGGCGCCAGCACGTCCATCGCGGCGACGGTGCGGCCGTCCGGGTTGAGCTTCATGTAGAAGGCCTTGATCTGCTCGGGGTAGTTCATCACCACCACCGGGCGGCCCACGTGCACCTCGGTCAGCCAGCGCTCGTGCTCGGTCTGCAGGTCCAGGCCCCACTCCACCGGGTACTCGAAGCGCTGGTCCGCGCGCTGCAGCAGGGCCACGGCGTCGGTGTAGTCGATGCGCTCGAAGGGCTCGGCGATGAAGGCCTCGAGCCGGGTGATGGCGTCCTTCTGCACGCGCTCGGCGATGAAGGCCAGGTCGTCCATCCGCTCGGCCAGCACGGCCTTGAACAGGTACTTCAGGAAGCGCTCGGCGAGGTTGGCGTCGTCGTTGAGGTCGGCGAACGCGATCTCGGGCTCGATCATCCAGAACTCCGCCAGGTGGCGGGTGGTGTTGGAGTTCTCGGCGCGGAAGGTGGGGCCGAAGGTGTAGACCTTGCTCATCGCCAGCGCGAACGCCTCGACGTTGAGCTGGCCGGACACGGTCAGGAACGCGTCCTTGCCGAAGAAGTCGCGCGAGAAGTCGACCCGGCCGGCGGCGTCGCGCGGCAGGTTGGCGTAGTCGAGCGTGGACACCCGGAACATCTGCCCGGCACCCTCGGCGTCGGAGGTGGTGATGATCGGGGTGTTGACCCAGAAGAAGCCTTCCTCGTGGAAGAACCGGTGCACGGCCTGGGCCAGGCAGTGGCGGATGCGGGTGACCGCGCCGAAGAGGTTGGTGCGCGGGCGCAGGTGGGCCACCTCGCGGAGGAACTCGAGCGAGTGCGCCTTCGGCTGGATCGGGTAGGTCTCGGGGTCGTCGACGAAGCCCACGACCTCGATGGCCGTGGCCTGGATCTCGAAGGCCTGCCCCTGGCCCTGCGAGGGGCTCAGGGTGCCGGTGGCGATCACCGAGCAGCCCGCGGTGAGGCGCTTGATCTCGCCCTCGTAGTTGGCCAGCCCGCCCTCGGCCACGACCTGGATCGGGGCGAAGCACGAGCCGTCGCTCACGTTGACGAAGCTCAGGCCCGCCTTGGAGTCGCGCCGGGTCCGCACCCAGCCACGCACCGTCACCTGCTCGCCGGGGGCGATCCGCCCCGACAGCGCCTGCTCCACGCTGACCACCGCCATGCCTTGATACTCCGCTCGGGAGGCCCAGATCAGGGCCCGGATGAAGGCGCGCAGCATAGCGGATGAAGGCCGCCCGCCGCAGCGCGTACACTGCCCCCGCGACGCGTCCCCCGCACGACCGCCCCCACGAGCCACGCCATGCCCATCACGCTGACCCCCGCCGCCCTCGACCACGTCCGCCGCTTCCTCGGCGACCGCCCCGATGCTGCCCTGCGCTTCGGCGTGAAGCGCACCGGCTGCTCGGGCTGGGGCTACGTGGTCGACCTGGCCGAGGCCGAGCGCCCCGGCGACACCCGCTTCGACGTCCAGGGCGTGCCGGTGCTGGTGGACGCCGACAGCCTGCCGCTGGTCGACGGCACCGAGATCGACTACCGCCAGCAGGGCCTCAACCGCGCGTTCGCCTTCGCCAACCCGCAGGCCACGGCCGAATGCGGCTGCGGCGAGAGCTTCACCACCCGCGCCGAGCACGCCTGAGGCCGGCCCGCCCGGCCGCGAGGCCCGGCGGATCAAGCACTTGCCCGTCGGCCGGCTTGCGCCGGACGGGCTACGACGCGTATCCTTCGCGGCTCCCTGCCTCCGGGCGGGGGGACTTCGCTCCACCGCCGGCGCCGCCGGTCGGGGGGCTGCCACGTCCGGCGCCGCGTCCCGCGGCCCAGACGACATCCATACCGGATGAAATCCACGAAGGAGACACCATGCGTCACTACGAGATCATCTTCATGGTCCACCCGGACCAGAGCGAGCAGGTCCCGGCCATGATCGAGCGCTACAAGTCGCTCATCGAGGGCGGCAACGGCACGATCCACCGCCTCGAGGACTGGGGCCGCCGCCAGCTGGCCTACCCGATCGAGAACCTGGTCAAGGCCCACTACGTGCTGTTCAACGTCGAGTGCGGCCAGGCCGAGCTCAACGAGCTCGTCGACGGCTTCCGCTTCAACGACGCCGTGCTGCGCCACCTGGTGGTGAAGCGCGAGGCCGCCGTGACCGAGCCGTCCGCGATCATGAAGAGCAAGGACGAGAAGTCCGACAAGCGTCGTCGCGACGACGAAGAGACCGTGATCGGCACCGCCGATCGTCCCGACACCGACGCCGCCTGATCCCGGAGCCTGATCCCATGTCCAAGTTCTTCCGCCGCCGCAAGTTCTGCAAGTTCACCGCCGAGGGCATCACCGAGGTCGACTACCTCGACCTGAACATCCTCCGCCAGTACCTGACCGAGACCGGCAAGATCGTGCCGAGCCGCATCACCGGCACCAAGGCCAAGTACCAGCGCCAGCTGCAGACCGCGATCAAGCGCGCGCGCTTCCTGGCCCTGATCCCGTACACCGACAGCCACGTCTGAGCCGGCGGGCGCCGCCCGGCGCCCCCGCCCAGCACCGCGTTCGGACAGCACCCCGCTGCGGGGCGGCGCCACGTGCCCCCTGCTAACGAACTTTGGAGACACCCATGAAGCTCATCCTCCTGCAGAAGGTCCAGAACCTCGGCCAGCTCGGCGACCTCGTCGACGTGAAGCCGGGCTACGGCCGCAACTTCCTCGTCCCGACCGGCCGCGCCGTCCCGGCGACCGCCGAGAACACCGCCGCCTTCGAGGCCAAGCGCGCCGAGTACGAGGCCAAGAACGCCTCCATCCTCGCCGCCGCCGAGGCCCGCAAGGCCGCCCTCGAGGGCGCCGTGGTGGCCATCAAGGCCAACGCGTCGACCGAAGGCAAGCTGTTCGGCTCGGTCGGCCCGCGCGACATCGCCGAGGCCTTCACGGCCGCCGGCCACGCCCTCAGCAAGGCCGAGGTCGTGATGAGCGAGGGCGCGCTGCGCCGCACCGGCGAGTTCGACATCCAGGTCAGCCTGCATGCCGACGTCGAGCTGGTGGTCAAGGTGGTGATCGAGCCGGAGGCGTAAGCCCCCGTTCCTCGTCGCTTCCCGCGATTCCAGACGGCCGCCGCGAGGCGGCCGTCTGCGTTTGCGGCGCCATCCACCGCTTGTCCACAGACTTGTGCACAGCACCCCGGGGCCGATGCGGCCTATCATCGCGGGCCGCGTCGTCCGAGAGTCCCGCCCCGCCCATGAGCACCCGTCGCACCAGCCGCAGCCCCGAGCGCGAGGCCTCCAACGAGCCGATGGACCCGCGCCTGGAGGCGCTGCGCGTCCCGCCGCAGTCGCTCGAGGCCGAGCAGTCGGTGATCGGCGGCCTGATGCTGGCGCCCGACGCGCTCGACCGCGTCGGCGACTTCCTCACCGAGGACGACTTCTACCGCCGCGACCATCGCCTGATCTACCGCGCGATCCGCGAGCTCAGCGAGCGCGGCCGGCCGTTCGACGCGGTGACGCTGGGCGAGTGGTTCGACGCCAACGGGCTCACCGAGCAGGTTGGCGGCATGGCCTACCTGGCCGAGCTGGCCAGCTCCACGCCCTCGGCGGCCAACATCCAGGCCTACGCCGAGATCGTGCGCGAGAAGGCCGTGCTGCGGCAGCTCATCGAGGCCGGCACCGGGATCGTCAACGACGGCTTCCAGCCCGGCAACCGCCCGATCAAGGACGTGCTGGGCGAGGCCGAGCAGCGCGTGTTCAAGATCGCGGAGCAGGGCGCCCGCGGCCGCCGCGACTACGTGCCGCTGAAGGACGCGATGCGCGACGCGTTCCAGCTGCTGCAGGAGCGCTACGAGTCGCAGGGCACCGTCACCGGCCTGCCCACGGGCTTCCACGAGCTCGACGAGATGACCGCGGGCCTGCAGCCCTCCGACCTGATCATCCTCGCGGCGCGCCCCGCGATGGGCAAGACGACCTTCGCGCTGAACATCGCCGAGTTCGCCGCGCTCAAGACCAAGAAGGCCGCGGTGGTGTTCTCGATGGAAATGTCGGCCTCGCAGCTGGCGTTCCGACTCATCAGCTCGATGGGCCGCGTCAACGCCACGCGGCTGCGCACCGGCCAGCTCGAGGACGAGGACTGGAGCCGCGTGAACTCGGCCATCCGGATGCTCTCGGAGGTCAAGATCTTCATCGACGACACCCCCGCGCTGAGCCCCAACGACGTGCGCTCGCGCGCCCGGCGCTTCAAGCGCGAGCACGACCTGGGCCTGATCGTCATCGACTACCTGCAGCTGATGCAGGTGCCGGGCAGCCAGGAGAACCGCACCAACGAGATCTCCGAGATCTCGCGCTCGCTCAAGGCCCTGGCCAAGGAGCTCAACATCCCGGTCATCGCGCTGTCGCAGCTCAACCGCGGCCTCGAGAGCCGCACCGACAAGCGCCCGGTGATGTCGGACCTGCGCGAGTCCGGCGCCATCGAGCAGGACGCCGACATCATCGTCTTCATCTATCGCGACGACTATTACCACAAGGATTCCGCCGACAAGGGGCTGGCCGAGATCATCATCTCCAAGCACCGAAACGGCGCCACCGGCGCGGTCAAGCTGCGCTTCTTCGGCGAGTACACCCGCTTCGACAACCTCGCCCACGACAGCGTCGGCAGCTTCGAGTAAGCCCGCGCCGGCGCGGGCTGCCCGCGAATCGCCCTCCCGGCGGCCCGTGCCTTCCCCACGGGGGCGCCGACGCCCGGGCATCCTGACGCCTCCCGACCCGCGAACCACTCCCGCATGGCCCGTCCGACCTCCGCCACCGTCCACCTCGATGCGCTGCGCCACAACCTGGCCGAGTGCCGCCGCCGCGCGGGCGGGGCCAAGGTGATGGCGGTGGTGAAGGCCGACGGCTACGGCCACGGCCTCGAGCGCGTGGCGCGGGCGCTCGAGGGCGCCGACGCGTTCGGCGTGGCGGCCCTGCAGGACGCCGAGCGCCTGCGCGCGATCGGGCTCAGCCAGCGCATCGTGCTGCTGTCGGGCTTCGACGAGCCCGCCGACCTGCTCGCGCTGCGCCGGCTGCAGGTCGACACGGTCGTCCACCACGCCTCGCAGCTCGCGATGCTCGAGGCCGAGGCGGCCGCCGGGCTCGCGCCGGGCCTGGCGCCGATCACCTGCTGGCTCAAGCTCGATACCGGCATGCACCGGCTGGGCTTCGCGCTCGCGGCGGTCGCCGATGCCCACGCCCGCCTGCGCGCGCTGCCCAGCGTCGCGCCGGATGTCGTGCTGATGACCCACTTCGCGGCCTCCGACGAGTTCGGCGGCGCCCAGACCGCGGCCCAGATCGCCGCCTTCCGCGCCGCCACCGACGCGCTGCCGGGCCCGCGCTGCCTGTCGAACTCGGCCGCCGTGCTCGGCTGGCCCGAGGCCAACGCCGACTGGGTGCGCTGCGGCGGCGCGCTGTACGGCATGTCGGTGGTCGAGGGCCGCGCCGGCGCCGACTTCGGCCTGCGCCCGGCGATGAGCCTGCACACCCGGCTGATCGCGGTGAACCGCGTGGCCGCCGGCGAGCCCATCGGCTACGCCGCCACCTGGCGCTGCCCCGAGGCCATGGACGTGGGCGTGGCCGCGATCGGCTACGGCGACGGCTATCCGCGCCGGGTCGACGCGGGCGCGGTGGTGCTGGTGAACGGCGTGCGCGTGCCGATCATCGGCCGGGTCTCGATGGACCTCATGACGCTCGACCTGCGCGGCGTGCCCGGCGCGGCCGCCGGCGACCCGGTGCTGTGCTGGGGCCCGGACCTGCCGGTGGAGGAGGTGGCCGCGCACGCGGGCACCATCGCCTACGAGCTGACCTGCTCGATCACCCGCCGGGTGCGCTTCGTCGAGGCCTGAGCCGCGGCGTGCCCGCGCGCCGCGCCGGCGCGGCCTTCTCGCCCGGCCGACGCGATCGCGGCCACACTGCGCCGCATGACCGCCCTCCGCCACCTCGTCGTCGTCCTCGGCGACCAGCTAGACCCCGACTCCCTCGCGCTCGCCGACCTCGACCCCGACCGCGACGCGGTGTGGATGTGCGAGGCCGCGTACGAGGCCCGCCACGCCTGGTCGACCAAGGCGCGCATCGCGGTGTTCCTGGCCGGCATGCGGCTGTTCCGCGACGCCCTGCGCGCCCGCGGCGTCCGCGTGCACTACCGCGCCCTCGACGAGCACCAGGCCCCGACGCTCGAGGCCGCGCTGGCCGAGGACCTGCGCCGGCTGGCGCCCCAGCGCGTGGTCGCCGTGCGCCCGGGCGAGTGGCGGCTGGCCGAGGCCCTGCCGCGGGTCTGCGCCGAGGCCGGCGTGGCCTGGGCCGAGCGCGCCGACCAGCACTTCCTGGTCGACCATGACGAGTTCGCCGCCTGGGCCAAGGGCCGCAAGGAAGTCCGGCTGGAGCACTTCCAGCGCTGGCTGCGCCGGCGCGAGGGCGTGCTGATGGACGGCGACGACCCTGCCGGCGGGGCCTGGAACTTCGACGCCGAGAACCGCGCCGCCTTCCCCAAGGCCGGCCCCGGCCGGCTGCCCGCGCCGCGGCGCTTCGCGGGCGCCGACCCGGCCCGCGACGCCGTGCGCGAGGGCGTGCTGGCCCTGGTGCGCACGCGCTTCGCCGGGCACCCCGGCGAGCTCGAGGGCTTCGACTGGCCGCTGGCCCCGGACGAGGCCGAGGCCGCGCTGCAGGACTTCCTCGCCCACCGGCTGCCGCTGTTCGGCCGCTACCAGGACGCGATCTGGGCCGGCGAGCCTTGGCTGTACCACTCGCGGCTGTCGGTGGCGCTGAACCTCAAGCTGCTGCACCCGAGGCGCGCGATCGCCGAGGCCGAGCGGGCCTGGCGCGAGGGCCGCGCGCCGATCGAGGCGGTGGAGGGCTTCATCCGCCAGGTGCTGGGTTGGCGCGAGTTCGTGCGCGGCGTGTACTGGCTGCGGATGCCCGGCATGCTCGAGGACAACGCGCTCGGCGCCGACCAGCCGCTGCCGGCCTTCTACTGGACCGGCGACACCGACATGGCCTGCCTGCGCGACGCCCTGCGCCAGACCCTGGACCTCGGCTACGCCCACCACATCCAGCGCCTGATGGTGACCGGCCTGTTCGCGCTGCTGCTGGGCGTGCGTCCGAAGGCCATCCACGGCTGGTACCTCGGCGTCTACGTGGACGCGGTGGAGTGGGTGGAGCTGCCCAACGTGCTGGGCATGAGCCAGTACGCCGACGGCGGCTGGATGGTCAGCAAGCCCTACGCGGCGTCGGGCGCCTACATCAAGCGCCAGTCCAACCACTGCGCGGGCTGCCGCTTCAAGCCCGACGTGCGCACCGGGCCCACGGCCTGCCCCTACACCACGCTGTACTGGGACTTCCTGGCCCGCCACGCCGGGCGCTTCCGCGACCATCCGCGCGCCGGCATGCAGTGGCGCAACCTCGACCGCGTGCCGGCCGCCGAGCTGGCCGCGATCCGGGCCCAGGCCGATGCGCTGCGGGTGGGCTTCGCGGCCACTTCACCGCCGGCGCACGCCCCGGCCGACTAAGCTCCGCCCCCCGCCCGAGGCGTCCCGCCCCGAGCCCCGCCCCAGGATCCCCCGCGATGACCTCCGCGACGACCTCGACCTGCCTGATCACCGGCGCCAGCGGCGGCGTCGCCACCGCGCTCGCCGCCCGCCTGCGCGCCGCGGGCTGGCGCCTCGCGCTGTGCGGCCGCGACGCGTCCCGCCTGCAGCCCGCCGACGGCGAGCTGGCGATCGCCGCCGACGTCTCCACCGAGGCCGGCGCCGCCGAGGCCGTCGCCGCGGCCAGCGCGCATTTCGGCGCGCCCCCCGACGCGCTGGTCAACGCCGCCGGCTCGATCGTGCTGGCCCCGATCCACCGCACCAGCGAGGCGCAGTACCGCGCCTGCCTGTCGGCCAACCTCGACACCGCGTTCTTCGCCAGCCGCGCCTACGTCGCTGCGCTTCAGGCGGCCAAGCGGCCCGGCGCGCTGCTCCTGTTCTCCTCGGTCGCCGCCGGCGTGGGCGTGGGCAACCACGCCGCGATCGCGGTGGCCAAGGCCGGCGTCGAGGGCCTGGTGCGCTCGCTCGCCGCCGACCACGCCGCGCTGGGCCTGCGGGTGAACGCGATCGCCCCGGGCCTGATGCGCACCCCGCTGACCGAGAAGCTGGTCGCCGGGGAGGCCGCCGCCAAGGCGATCGCCGCGCAGTACCCGCTCGGCCGCCACGGCGAGGCCGAGGACGCCGCGGCGCTGGGCGCCTTCCTGCTCGGCCCCGACGCGGGCTGGGTCAACGGCCAGGTGATCGCGCTCGACGGCGGCTTCCTCGCCGTGCGCCCGATGGTGCGGGCCGGCGCCTGATGCGGCGCGCGCTGGTCTGGGTCCGCACGGACCTGCGCCTGGACGACCACCCGGCGCTGCACGCCGCGCTCGAGGCCGGGTACGCGCCGGTGCTCGTGCACGTGCAGGCGCCGGAGGAGGAGGACGCCTGGGCGCCCGGCGCGGCCAGCGAGGCCTGGCGGCGGCGCTCGCTGCAGGCGCTCGATGCGTCGCTGCGCGCGCGCGGCAGCGGCCTGGTGCTGCGCGAGGGCCCCAGCCTGCCGACGCTGCTGGCGCTGGCGCGCGAAGCCGGCGCCGAGGCGGTGTTCTGGCACCGCCGCTACGAGCCCGCCTGCATCGCCCGCGACACCGCGGTCAAGCAGGGCCTGCGCGACGCCGGCCTGCGCGCGGAGAGCCTCAACGGCGCGCTGCTGTGCGAGCCCTGGACCATCCGGACCGGGCAGGGCGAGCCCTACCGCGTGTTCACCCCGTACTGGCGGAACCTGCACGCGCGCCTGAAGGCCGCGCCGCCGGCCGTCCTCGACGCGCCCGCGGCGCTGCCCGCGCTGCCGCCGGGCCTCGATGCCGGCCCGCTCGACGACGCGGCGCTTGGGCGCCTGTGGCCCCCGCCGCGCCCGGCCTGGGACGCCGGCTTCTGGGCGCGCTTCACTCCGGGCGAGGCCGGCGCCGTCGAGGCGCTTGAGGTGTTCCTCGAGGGCGCGGCCGCCGGCTACGCCGAGGGCCGCGACCTGCCCGACCGCGCCGGCACCTCGCGGCTCAGCCCGCACCTGCACTTCGGCGAACTCAGCCCGGCGCGCTGCCTGCGCACCGCCTGGGCCTGGGCCGAGGCCCACCCCAAGGCCGCCGCCGGCGTGGAGGCCTTCGTGCGCGAGCTGGGCTGGCGCGAGTTCTCGCACCACCTGCTGTTCCACTTCCCGCACACCGCCGACGAGAACCTCAATCCGCGCTTCGCCCGCTTCGACTGGGCGCCGCCGACCCCGGCGCTGCTCGAGGCCTGGCAGCGCGGCCGCACCGGCATCCCGATCGTGGACGCGGGCATGCGCGAGCTCTGGGCCACCGGCTGGATGCACAACCGGGTGCGGATGATCGTCGCCAGCCTGCTCACCAAGCACCTGCGCATGCACTGGCTGCACGGCGCGCGCTGGTTCTGGGACACGCTGGTGGACGCCGACCTCGCCCAGAACACCCAGGGCTGGCAGTGGACCGCCGGCACCGGCGCCGACGCCGCGCCGTACTTCCGGGTGTTCAACCCCGCCAGCCAAGCCGAGAAGTTCGACGGCGCCGGCCGCTACGTGCGGCAGTGGTGCCCGGAGCTGGCGCGGATGCCCGACAAGGCGCTGTACGCGCCCTGGGAGCATCCCGAGCTGCTGCGCCGGCTCGCGCCGGGCTGGCCCGTCCGGCCCATCGTCGACCTGAAGGCCGGCCGCGAGGCCGCGCTCGACGCCCTGCAGCGCAGCAAGGCCTGAGCCCGCGCCGGCCGCCGCGCGCCGGCCCCGGCGCGTTGACCCTCCCGCGCGGCGCGTGATTCACTCGCCGTCGGATCGGGGAGGATGCGATGGCGAAGCCGGGCAAGCGGGAACCGATGTCGCGCGTGGACACCGCGTGGCTGCGGATGGAGCGCCCCACCAACCTGATGATGATCACCGGCGTGCTGATGTTCGCCGAGCCGCTGACGCTCGAGCGCTTCAAGCGGGTGGTCAAGCAGCGCTTCCTGGCCTATCCGCGCTTCCGCCAGCGCGCGGTCCAGGGCCCCACCGGCGCGCTGTGGGAAGACGATCCGGACTTCGACCTCGATTACCACGTGCAGCTCACCGCGCTGCCCGGCCGCGCGGGCAAGCGCGAGCTCGAGCGCTGCGTCAGCCAGCTCGCCTCCACCCCGCTCGACAAGTCCAAGCCGCTCTGGCAGTTCCACCTCGTCGAGCGGCACGGCCACGGCTCGGCGCTGATCGCGCGCATCCACCACTGCTACGCCGACGGCATCGCGCTGGTGCAGGTGCTGCTCTCGCTCACCGACACCGAGCGCACCGCGCGCAAGGGCAGCGAGCTCAACAAGGCCTGGCTGAAGTCCGACGGCCACAAGGTGGCCAAGCGCGTCGGCGCGCTGGACCGCTACATGCAGCTCGGCGGCCGGCTGGTGTCGAAGGGCATGGACATGTACCGCGACCCCTCGCTGGCCGGCGTGCTGGCGAAGGAGGGCGGCGAAGTGGCCCGCGAGCTCGGGATGGCGCTCGCGCTCAGCGACGACCCGCCCACCGTGCTGCGCGGCCGCCTCGGCGTGCGCAAGCGTGTGGCCTGGGCCGAGCCGCTCGACCTCGAGGAGGTCAAGGCCATCGGCCGCGCCTACGGCTGCACGGTCAACGACGTGCTGCTGGCGTCCGCCGCCGGCGCGCTGCGCAGCTACATGCTCGAGCGCGGCGACGCGGTCGACGGGCTCACCGTGCGCGCCACCGTGCCGGTCAACCTGCGCCCGCTGGAGCACGCCAAGAAGCTCGGCAACCACTTCGGCCTGGTGTTCCTGGAGCTGCCGGTGGGCGAGGCCAACCCCGCCGCGCGCCTGCAGCGCGTGGCCGCGCACATGCGCGAGCTCAAGAACGCCCGCCAGGCGATGGTCACCTTCGGCCTGCTGGCGGTGGTGGGCATGATCCCCGCGGCGCTGCAGCGCGTGGCGCTGGAGCTGTTCAGCCGCAAGGGCTCGGTGGTGGCCACCAACGTGCCCGGCCCGCAGCAGCCGCTGTACATGGGCCGCTCGGAGGTCACCGAGATGATGTTCTGGGTGCCGCAGACCGGCTCGATCGGCATCGGCATCTCGATCCTCAGCTACAACGGCCGCGTGCACTTCGGCCTGATCGCCGACGCCCGCCTGATGCCCGACCCCGACGCGGTCATCCGCCGCTTCCGCCCGGAGTTCGAGAAGCTGCTGTTCGGCGCGCTGATGTGCGACTGGAGCGAGGAGCTCGCGGCCGACCACCTCGAGGCCATGCTGCCGACCGACGAGGCGGCGCTTCACGCCACCGGCGCGGACGACGCGCGATCCTGAGCGCCCCCGTCCACGAGGCCCGCCCATGAGCCTGCGCGTCAGTCCCGACCAGGTCCCGCCGCCCGCGTCCGATCCGCCCGAGGCCTCGGCCTCCGGTGAACTGGTGCTGGCGGGCGGCTGCTTCTGGTGCACCGAGGCCGTCTACCGCGGCCTGGCCGGCGTGCGCGAGGTGGTGCCGGGCTACGCGGGCGGCACCGCCGCCACCGCGAACTACCGCGCGGTCTGCGGCGGCGACACCGGCCACGCCGAGGCGATCCGGATCCGCTTCGACCCCGCCGTCGCCAGCGCCGGCGCCCTGCTGCAGCTGTTCTTCGCCATCGCCCACGACCCCACCCAGCGCAACCGCCAGGGCAACGACGTCGGTCCCCAGTACCGCTCGGCCGTCTTCTACGCCGACGAGGCCCAGCGCGCCCTGGCCGCCAACTACATCGCCCGGCTCGACGCGGCCGGGGTGTTCGCCGCGCCCATCGCCACCACCCTCGAGCCGCTGGAGCGCTTCTTCGTCGCCGAGGACGAGCACCACGACTACGCCGCCCGGCATCCCTGGCAGCCCTACGTCGCGGCGGTGGCCGCGCCCAAGGTCGAGAAGCGCGAGCGCTACTTCGCCGACCGGCTGGAGGGCGGGGCGTGAGCGCGCGCCTGTCGCCGTCGGGCCACGACCTCACCCCGATCCGCGGCGCCGAGCGCGAGGGCCTCGCGGCCTCGCTGTCGCCGACCGAGCGCCGGGTGCTGCTCGAGCACGGCACCGAGGCGCCGTTCTGCGGCGTGTTCCTCGACAACACGCTCGCCGGCACCTACACCTGCCGGCTCTGCGCGCTGCCGCTGTTCCGCTCCGACGCCAAGTTCGATTCCGGCACCGGCTGGCCGAGCTTCATGCGCCCGTTCGACCCGGCCCACGTGGCCGAGGTGCGCGACACCTCGCACGGCATGGTCCGCGTCGAGGTGCGCTGCGCGCGCTGCGACGGGCACCTCGGCCATGTCTTCCCGGACGGCCCGCCGCCCACGCGCCTGCGCTACTGCCTGAACTCCGCGGCGATGGGCTTCCTCGAGGACGCGCCGGGCGCCTGAGGGCCCGCCGTCGCCGCGCTCAGGCCGCCGCCGCGCGCCTGGGCAGCACGATCGCCAGCACGCCGGCCAGCGCCAGGAACCAGCAGTAGGACACGGCGCCGGCCAGCGCCAGCGGCGAGACCGCGCCCAGCGAGGCCGCCAGCAGGATCTGCGCGCCCCAGGGCAGCACGCCCTGCACCACGCAGGCGAAGACGTCGAGCAGGCTCGCCGCGCGCGCCGGCGGCACGCCGTGGTCGCGGGCGATGTCGCGGGCCACGCTGCCGCTGATCAGGATCGCGACGGTGTTGTTCGCGGTGAACGCATCGGTGGTGGCCGCCAGCGCGGCGATGCTGGCCTCGCCGGTGCGCCGGCCGGTGCCGCCGCGGGCGAGCCGGGCGATCTGCCGGGCCAGCCAGTCCAAGCCGCCGGCGGCCTTCATCAGCGCGCCGAGGCCGCCGATCATCAGGCTCAGCAGCAGCACCTCGGTCATCGACTCGAAGCCGGCCCAGATCCGCCCGCCCACCTCGGGCAGCGCGAAGCCCGGCGTCAGCGCGAGGCCGAAGCCGGCCGCCACGACGATGCCCAGCGCCAGCACCAGCAGCACGTCCAGCCCGGCCACCGCCAGCGCCAGCACGATCAGGTAGGGCAGCACCAGCCAGGCCGAGGCCGGCTCGGCCGGCGGGCCCACCGGGCTGGCGTCGCCGGACAGCACCACCAGCAGCGCGATCGTCGCCACCGCGGCCGGGAGCGCGATCCAGAGGTTGGCGCGGAACTTCTCGCGCATGCCGCAGCCCTGGGTGCGGGTGGCGGCGATGGTGGTGTCGGAGATCACCGAGAGGTTGTCGCCGAACATCGCGCCGCCGATCACCGCGCCCAGCACCAGCGCGCGGTCCAGCCCCGAGGCATCGGCCAGGCCGATCGCGATCGGGGCCACCGCGGCCAGCGTGCCCATCGAGGTGCCGATCGCCAGCGCCACCAGGGCCGCCACCACGAACAGGCCGGGCAGGGCGAGGCTGGGCGGCAGCTGGCCGAGGCCCAGCGCGACCGCGGCGTCGACCGCGCCGATCGCGACGCTGAGCTGGGCGAAGGCGCCGGCCAGCAGGAACACCAGCGCCATCAGCATGATGTCGGGATGGCCCATGCCGCGCAGCAGCAGCTCGCCGGCGCGCAGGCCGCGGCGGTGCGCGATCCACGCCCCCAGCGCCAGCGCCGGCAGGATCGCCACCGGCGCGCGCAGCTCGTAGAAGCCCATCGCGACGCCCTGCGAGGTGAACCACAGGCCGGCGCCGAGGAACAGGCCGAGGAACAGCAGCAGGGGCGTCAGCGCGAGGGCGCTGGGGCGGGATTCCATCGCTTCATCCGGATGCATCGAAAGGGGCGCGGAGTCTGCGGGCTGCGGGGCGCCGCGTCCAGCCTCGTCCCGATCCGCGGTGTTGCGCCAGCCGCAACGCAGCGCCGGGATCACGCCTTCCGGGGCCGCAAACGACGACGGCCGGCGCTGGGCGCCGGCCGTCGGGTCACGCGGGTCTCGCCGGGATCAGCGGATCAGCACGATGTTGCCGTTGGTCACGCGGACGTAGTCGCCCTCGCGCAGGTTGCCCATCTGGCGCTGGTTGACCACCACGCGGCGGCCGTCGTCCATGCGCAGGTAGACGTCGAAGGTCTGCTCGTTGCGGCGGCCCTCGACGTTGTTGCCGACCGCGCCGCCGACGGCGGCGCCGGCCACGGTGGCGGCGGTGCGGCCGCGGCCGTCGCCGACCTGGTTGCCGAGCACGCCGCCGATGATGGCGCCGATGACCGCGCCGCCGCCGCTGTTCTGGCGGGCGCCGTAGACGGTCTCGATGCGCTCGATGCGGCCGCAGTCATAGCAGCGCACGCCGCTGGTGCCGGGGGCCTGGGCCTGGCCGTAGCCGGCGCGCGGGGCGGTGGCGCAGCCGGCGAGCGTGAGCGAGGCGAGGGCGGTGGTGAGGACGATGTGGCGCAGCTTCATGGCGTACTCCTCGGGAGGATGGGGCGTTGGCGCGTTCATGCTGGTGTCCGTGGCCTGAACGCCTGCCCACCGAGCTTAACCCCGCGGCGGGCGTGGGGTGCGCGGGCGGGGTCGGATCAGCCCCGGAACGGGGTGTGGCACTCCGTGCAGGCCGAACGCGAGGCCTCGGCGGCGGCGGCCACCGCGGCGCAGTCGGCCAGCGGCGCGGCGAGCCCGGAGGCGACGGCGGCGCGGAAGCCCTCGGCCTTGCTGGCGAACAGGGCGTCGTCGTTGGTCACCGGGAAGGCGCGCTCGAGATCGAGGCCGGCCGCGGCCAGCTGGCGCAGGTGGTGGGTGGCGGCCTCGACGCTGCAGGCCTCGGCCGGGCCGCGGACCAGGCCGTCGAGCGCGCGCTGGTGGTGGCCCATCACGGCCATCAGGCCGATCTCGAAGCGGGTGTTCTCGCGCAGCGCGTTGGCGACCATCAGGGCGCACATGAAGCCGGTGAAGAGGCCGGCGAGGAACAGGGCGATCAGGCGCATCGGGGCACTCCGGGCAGGGGCGTGCATGGTAGCGCCGCGGCTACAATGGCGGGTGATGGACCTCTGCCCGACCACCTCGATCGACCCCCGCTTCGCCGGCATCGACCGCCTCTACGGCGTCGGCGCCTCGGCGCGCCTCGGCGCGTCCAGCGTCTGCGTCGTGGGCCTGGGCGGCGTGGGGTCGTGGGCGGTCGAGGCGCTGGCGCGCAGCGGCATCGGCCGACTGGTGCTGGTGGACGCCGACGAGGTCTGCCTCAGCAACACCAACCGCCAGCTGCACGCGCTCGACGGCCAGTACGGCCGCGCCAAGGCCGAGGTGCTGGCCGAGCGCGTGCGCGCCATCCATCCCGGCTGCCGGGTCGAGGTGCTGCAGCGCTTCCTCGCCGTCGACACCCTCGAGGCCGTGCTCGGCGACGGCCACGACCTGGTGCTGGAGGCCGCCGACAGCGTGCCGGTGAAGGTGGCCAGCGTGGCCTGGTGCCGTAGGCGCAAGCTGCGCCAGGTGGTCGTGGGCTCGGCGGGCGGGCGCAGCGATCCGACCCTGGTGCGGGTGCGCGACCTCAGCCGCACCGAGCAGGACGCCATGCTGGCGCTGGTGCGCAAGCAGCTGCGCGCCGGGCACGGGTTCCCGCGCAACCCCGACCGCTTCTTCGGCATGCCGGCGGTCTACTCGCTGGAGAACGTGCGCTACCCGCAGCGCGACGGCAGCGTCAGCGGCCGGCGCCCGCAGCTCGCCCCGGGCGAGGCGCTGAAGCTCGACTGCGGCGATGGCCTGGGCGCGGCCACCCACGTCACCGGCGCGTTCGCGTTCGCCGCGGTGGGCAAGGCCATCGAGCTGCTGCTCAAGCCGGTCGCGGCCAAGGGCGACGCGGCCGGCTGACCCCCGTGGCCGGCTCAGGCCGCGGCCGGCAGCCCGAACAGGCGTTCGGCGTTCGCGCTGGTGGCCGCGGCCACCGCCGCCTCGTCCTCGCCGCGCAGCGCCGCCACCACGGCGAGCACCTCGCGCAGCCGCGCGGGTTCGTTGCGCTGGCCCTGGCAGCCGCAGTTCGGCTGGTCGGGCGCGTCGGTCTCGAGCAGCAGCTGGTCGATCGGCATCGCCGCGACCAGGGCGCGCAGGCGCGCGGCGCGCGGGTAGGTCAGCGGGCCGCCGAGGCCGAGCGCGAAGCCGAGGTCGCGCAGCTGGCGGGCCTGCTCCGGGCTGCCGGGGAAGCTGTGGATGACGCCGCGCAGCCCCGGGTGGCGGCGGATCGCCTGGATCACCGCGTCCACCGCGCGGCGCGCGTGCACGATCACCGGCAGGCCGGCGGCGCGCGCGATCGCCAGCTGGGCCTCGAAGTAGGCGTGCTGCCGCGCGGCGTCGAGCCCGGGGACGAAGAAGTCCAGCCCGCATTCGCCCACCGCGACCGGCCGTGCGTCGGCGACCATCCGCTCCAGCGCGGGCAGGTGCTCCGGGCGATGGTCGGCGAGGAACATCGGGTGCAGGCCCCAGGCCGGGTACAGCCCTGCCTCGGCCGCGCACAGGGCCCGCAGCGGCGCCCAGCCGGCGGCGTTCACCGCCGGCACGACCTGGCGGGTGACCCCGGCGGCGCGGGCGCGCGCCAGCACCGCGCCGCGGTCCGGGTCGAACGCGGGCGCGTCGAGGTGGCTGTGGCTGTCAACCAGCATCCGGGCCGCGCCGGGGCGCCGACGCCGCCCCGGCGTCCTCGACGCCGGGGCGGGCGGCGTCCTCGCGGCGGCGCTTGAGCGAGGCCAGCGTCATCGCGCCGAGGCCGAGCAGCAGCTCGTCGACGAAGGGGATCGGGTCGGGCACCACCAGGGTCACCAGGAACAGCGTGGCGGTGATCCCGAACAGGGCGGGGAAGCGCAGGCGCCCGGCGAAGCCGATCAGTGCGCCGGTGATGGGGTTGGCCATGGGGATCCTCGGGGGGCGATGGACGGCGGGACGCTAGCACGCGTCCGGGAGGATCATGCGGCCGCCCGCGCCGGGCGCAAGGGCCGGCGTGAGCGGCGGGTGAGGGTGGGGACGGTGTCCCGGATGCCGTTCAGCTTCACCCTGTTCCAATCCAGCCGCGCTTCAGCATCCCGTGTCTCGGGCCCGCGTCCCACTCCCGTCCGGAGGTTTCCCATGAGCAACAAGATCCTTCTCACCGCGATCGTCGGCGTGCTCGCCGCCGGCGGCGCCGTCGCCGCCTACCAGGGCCTGAAGGACGACTACGCCGAGGTCGTCAGCGCCACGCCGATCACCGAGCGCGAGACGGTCATGGCCCAGGTCACCAGCGCCGAGCCGATCCGCGAGACCCGCTCGGGCCCGCGCGAGGTCTGCGAGGACGTCGTCGTGCAGGAGCGCGCGCCGGAGCGCGACGGCCTCGCCGGCGGCACCGCCGTGGGCGCCGTGGTCGGCGGCCTGCTCGGCAACCAGGTCGGCGACGGCCGCGGCCGCACCGCCGCGACCATCGCCGGCGCGGTGGCCGGCGGCTACGCGGGCCGCGAGATCGACCGCCGCCACGAGGGCGGCCGCACCGTCGAGCGCGTCGACCGCCAGTGCCAGACCATCACCGAGACCCGCGAGGAAGTGGTGGGCTACCGGGTGAGCTGGCGCGACGCCGAGGGCCAGACCGGCCAGCTGCAGACCGAGCGCCGCCCCGGCGACGAGGTCAGCCTCGGCGAGCGCGACCGGGTGATCGGCTACGACGTCACCTACCGCTACCTCGACCAGGTCAACACCGTGCGCATGGAGAACGATCCGGGCGAGCGCCTGCCGGTGATCGACGGCGCGGTGGTCACCCAGACCGTGCGCGCCGGTACGCCCGCGCCGCAGGGCTGAGCCCGCGCCCGAGCGCCGAGCGACCCCCGACGGGGCCGGCCATGCCGGCCCCGTCGTCGTTCACGGCGTCCTCCGCGTCCTGCCGCGACCCTGCGCCGGGGTATGGCGTCGTCCCGGTCCATCCTCACCTTCCCGTCCCCGCGGACCCTGCCGCGGACGCGCGCGGAGGGCTACAATTCCGGGCTAACCGACGCCCAGGATCCGCCCGCATGGCCCTCTCGCCCACCGATCTGTTCGACATCCGCTCGATGCTCTCCGACGAGGAGCGCATGATCCAGGACGCCGTCGCCCGCTTCACCGACGAGCGCGTGCTGCCGATCATCGGCGACTGCTTCGACCAGGGCCGCTTCCCCCGCGAGCTCGTGCCCGAGATCGCCGGCATGGGCCTGCTCGGCTCCAGCCTGCCCACCGAGTACGGCTGCGCCGGCCTCAACGCCGTCAGCTACGGCCTGATCTGCCAGGAGCTCGAGCGCGGCGACAGCGGCATCCGCAGCTTCGTCTCGGTGCAGAGCTCGCTGTGCATGTACCCGATCTACGCCTACGGCAGCGAGGAGCAGAAGCGCGAGTACCTGCCGCGGATGGCCGCCGGCGAGGTGATCGGCTGCTTCGGCCTCACCGAGCCGCACGGCGGCTCCGACCCGGCCAACATGAAGACCCACGCCAAGCGCGACGGCGGCGACTGGGTCATCAACGGCGCCAAGATGTGGATCACCAACGGCAACCTCGCCCACATCGCGATCGTCTGGGCGATGACCGACGAGGGCATCCAGGGCTTCATCGTCCCCACGACGACCCCGGGCTTCACCGCCCAGGAGATCCACAAGAAGATGAGCCTGCGCGCCTCGGTCACCAGCGCGCTGTTCTTCGACAACGTGCGCATCCCCGACGCCAACCGCCTGCCCAACGTCAAGGGCCTCAAGGGCCCGCTGGGCTGCCTCACCCAGGCCCGCTACGGCATCACCTGGGGCCCGATCGGCGCCGCCCAGGCCTGCCTGGTCGAGGCCACCGAGTACGCCAAGACCCGCATCCTGTTCAACCGCCCGGTGGCCGCCACCCAGGCCATCCAGCTCAAGCTCGCCGACATGGCCCGCCGCATCACGCTGGCCCAGCTGCTGAGCCTGCAGCTCGGCCGCCTGAAGGACGCCGGCCAGCTGCAGCCCACCCAGGTCTCGCTGGCGAAGTGGAACAACGTGCGGATGGCCATCGACATCGCCCGCGAGGCGCGCGACATCCTCGGCGGCTCGGGCATCACCACCGAGTACTGCCCGATCCGCCACGCGCTCAACCTCGAGTCGGTGATCACCTACGAGGGCACCGAGACCGTGCACCAGCTGGTCGTCGGCCGCGAGCTGACCGGCATCAACGCCTTCTGACGCCCCCGGCGTCGCTTCCCCGCCGCGGCGCCCTCGGGCGCCGCGCGCGCATCCGGGCCACGCGCATCGCCGCGCGCGCGCCCCGCCCACGCCCGACACCGCATCCGCTGGAGCCCCCGATGGCCGCCGTCCCGAACCCGATCCCCGCCTGGATGAAAGGCCTCAACCGCGCCGAGGTCTGCGACCGCCTGTTCACCGAGCGGGTCAAGGCCTGGGACGGCGCGCCGCGCCCCGCGCCGGCCGCCGACGCGCCGGTGCTGCCGGGCTCGGACTGCACCGCGGCCGACTTCCTGGCCCTGTTCGAGTCGCAGCTCGTCAGCCGCCACCTCGACCTGATGGCGCGCGTGCTGCGCGTGCAGAACAAGGTCTTCTACACCATCGGCTCGAGCGGCCACGAGGGCAACGCGATGGTGGCGCGGCTGGCGCGGCATACCGATCCGGCCTTCCTGCACTACCGCTCCGGCGGCTTCATGGCCGAGCGCTTCCGCAAGCTGCCGGGCATGGACCCGGTGATGGACTCGGCGCTGAGCTTCGCCGCCAGCGCCGACGACCCGGCGTCCGGCGGCCGCCACAAGGTCTGGGGCAGCAAGCCGCTGTGGGTGCTGCCGCAGACCTCGACCATCGCCAGCCACCTGCCCAAGGCGCTCGGCACCGCGGTGGCGATCGAGCAGGCGCGGCGCATCGGGCACGCGCTGCCGGTGCCCGCCGACAGCATCGCGATCTGCAGCTTCGGCGACGCCTCGGCCAACCACGCCAGCGCGCAGACCGCCTTCAACACCGCGCAGTGGACGGCCTACCAGGGCCTGCCCGCGCCGGTGCTGTTCGTGTGCGAGGACAACGGCATCGGCATCTCGGTGAAGACCCCGAGCGGCTGGATCGGCGAGCGCTTCCGCAGCGCGCCGGGCCTGGACTACTTCGCCGCCGACGGCCTCGACCTGGCCACCGGCTACGGCCAGGTGCGCGCCGCGGTCGAGCACTGCCGTCGCACCCGCCGGCCGACCTTCCTGCACCTGCGCACGACCCGGATCATGGGCCACGCCGGCACCGACTTCGAGATCGAGTGGCGCCCGATCGAGGAGCTGGTCGCGGTCGAGGCCACCGATCCGCTGCTGCGCTCGGCCGAGATCGCGCTCGAGAGCGGGCTGTACACCAAGGACGCGCTGCTCGCGGCCTACGAGGCCATGCGCGCGCGCTGCTTCGCCGCCGCCGACGAGGCCGACCGCCGGCCCAAGATCACCACGCTCGAGCACGTGCTGCGCCCGCTGGCGCCGTCCAACCCCGAGGCCGTGATGGCCCAGGCCACCCGCGCCGACTTCCAGGAGCGCCGCCTGCAGGCCTTCGGCGGGGAAGAGAAGCTGCCCGAGCGCCAGCCGCCGCGCCACCTCGCGATCCAGATCGGGCAGGGCCTGCACGACCTGTTCGCGCAGTACCCCGAGACCCTGCTGTTCGGCGAGGACGTGGCCCAGAAGGGCGGCGTCTACACCGTCACCAAGGGCCTGCAGAAGGCCTTCGGCCCGCGCCGCGTGTTCAACACGCTGCTCGACGAGACGATGATCCTGGGCCTGGCCCAGGGCTACGCCAACATGGGCATGCTGCCGATCCCCGAGATCCAGTACCTGGCCTACTTCCACAACGCCTGCGACCAGATCCGCGGCGAGGCCTGCTCGCTGCAGTTCTTCTCCAACGACCAGTACCGCAACCCGATGCTGATGCGGGTGGCCAGCCTGGGCTACCAGAAGGGCTTCGGCGGCCACTTCCACAACGACAATTCCATCGCCGCGCTGCGCGACATCCCGGCGCTCACCGTCGGCTGCCCCAGCCGCGGCGACGACGCGGTGCGGATGCTGCGCACCATGGCCGCGATGGCCAAGGTCGACGGCCGCGTCGGCGCCTTCCTCGAGCCGATCGCGCTGTACATGACCAAGGACCTGCACGCCTCCGGCGACGGCGGCTGGCTGTTCCCGTACCCCGCGCCCGGCGAGGCGATGGTGGTCGGCGAGCCGCGCCTGTACTCGCCGGGCGGCGACGACGCGGCCGAGGTCGACCTGCTGGTGCTGACCTTCGGCAACGGCGTGTGGATGAGCCTGCGCGCGATGCGCGAAGTCGAGGCCGCCACCGGCTGGCGGACCCGCGTGATGGACCTGCGCTGGCTGCAGCCGCTCAACGCCGAGGCCATCGTGGCCGAGGCGCGCAAGGCCAAGCGCCTGCTGGTGGTGGACGAGGGCCGCAAGTCCGCCGGCGTCGGCGAGGGCATCCTCACCGCGCTGGTCGAGGGCGGGCAGGGCGCCACGCCGGTGGCGCGCGTGGTCGGCGTCGACACCTACACCCCGCTGGCCTCGGCCGCGACGCTCGTGCTGCCGGCCGAGGCCGACATCGTCGCCGCGGCGCGCGCGCTGGGCTGAGGCCCGGCGCCGCGGGGGCCATCACGACGAAGGCCGCCTCGCGGCGGCCTTCGTCATCCACGCATGCGTACGGCGCGGCGCGTGCTCAGCGATCGCGTCCCGCGCTCGCGGCCGGCGCCGCCGGGCCCGCCGCGGCGCGCGGCGGGGTGTAGCCGAAGGTCTTGGCGAGCATCCGCTCGGACCCGGCGTACTCCTCGGCGCTGGTCGCCACGAAGCGGGTGGCGCCGAGCTCGGCGAAGGCCGACAGGGTGCCGGGGTCCTCGTGCATCGCCAGCAGGGCGTCGCGCACCTTCGCGCGATCCTCCTCCGGCACCTCGAGGCTGGCGACGAACGCGTCGCCGGGGAACTCGCGGGTGCGTGCCACCTCGACCAGGTTCGGGTAGAGCTGCGCGATGCGCAGCGGCACCATCGCGGCCTCGGTCTCGCCCGAGAAGATCATCTCGACGCCGTCGCGCCAGGTGGAGGCGGTGGACTGGATCTCGGGCTGCGCCACCGGGTTGCGGTAGAGCTCGTCGAGCAGCACGTTGCCGAGGCTCGGCGCGGGCAGGGCGGTGATGCGGTAGCCGACCAGGCCCTCGAGCCCGCGCTCGGCCACGGCGGCGTCGGCCAGCAGCGCGTAGCCGCTGGGCTCGTTGAAGCGCGCCAGCGGCACGGCGCCCTGGTGGCGCACGCGGTAGTCGACGAAGTGCGCCTCCTCCAGCGTGAAGTGCGGGCGGTTGTCCGCCGCGCGCATGTCGCGCCAGTAGACGTGGTAGTTCGGCGAGGTGCGCAGACGGAAGCGATGCCCGGTGGCGCGGCCCAGGTAGGCCAGCAGCGGCGCGTACACCGCCTCGGCCTGGTCGGGCGGATAGCTCGGCTCGACCGCGACGACGTAGTCCGCGGCGCGCGCCAGCGGCGCGGCGCCCAGCGCGGCCAGCAGCAGCGCGGCGAGGACGGTGGAGCGGGTCTTCATGCGGGTTCCCCTGTGGTGAGGCGCCCCTGATAGCAGAATCGGGGGCGGTGTGCCATGGCGTGCGGGCCGGCTACGGCGCGCGGCGCAGGCCGGAAGCGAGGTCGATGGCCCGGGCGGCGGTCGGCGCCGCGTCGCCGCGGCGTGCCGACAGGGCGCCGTCGGGGCGCTCCAGCGGCAGGACCGCCAGGCCCACGCGCGCGCCCGGCGGGCCCGCGGCGCACAGCACCTGGCCGAGCGTCGCGCCGGCCGCGTCCAGCACCGCGTCGCCGGGCGCGAGGTCGGCGGCCTCCAGCGCCGCGAGCCCGCGCTTGGCCTGGCCCAGGAAGTGGGTGCGGGCGACGATCTCCTGGCCGGGATAGCAGCCCTTCCTCACGCTGTAGGCGCCGAGGCGCTCCAGCGACAGCATCTGCGGCGTCCAGGCGTCATCCCGCGCGGGGTCCAGCCGCGGCAGGCCGAGCCGGAGGTCGGCCTCGCGCCAGCGCTCCGCCGCCGCCGGGTCCAGGCGCAGGCCCGGGTCGGCCGGCCCCAGGCGCAGCGTGCGCGGATGGCCGTCGCCGCCGAGGTCGAGCGCGAGGCCCGGCCCGTCCACCGCGAGCGCGTCGCCCGCGGCCGGCGCGGTGGCGAACGCGCCGCTGGCCACCCAGCCCGCGTCCTCCGCGATGGCCACCTTGGAGCGGAACACGAAGCGGCGCAGGGCGTCGCCGAGCGCGCCGGCCGGATGGTCCGGCAGCCACAGCCGCAGGGCGCCCGGCGCGGGGCGCAGCAGGGCGAACAGCGCGACCACGCGGCCCTTGGGCGTGAGCCAGCCGCTCCATTGCCAGTGGCCGACCGCGAGCGCCTTCACGTCGCTCATGAACTGCGCGTGGGCGAAGGCCTCGGCGTCGGGGCCATCGAGCGCCAGGACGCCGCCGGAGGGCAGGGCGAAGGGCGCGGCGTGGGGATCGTTCGGGTTGTGCGACATCGGGCCAGGCTTTACCCTTGCGGGGCTCAAACACCAAGGCCGCAGATGATAGGCGATTCCCACGAGACCGCGGCGCCCGACGAGGCGCCGGCACCGGCCACCCCCGCGGCAGCGGGCGAGGTCGCGGGCGGCATCGCGGCGGATCCGGCCGCGTCGCCCGCCGTCGAGATCGGCGGGCGCGACGGCCCCGAGCCCACGCGGTTCGGCGACTGGGAAAAGAACGGCCGCTGCATCGATTTCTGAGCGCACGCGGCTCTCACGCCGCGGGCGGAATACTTCCACCTTGTCACCACAGCCGAGAAGCCAATGGCGACGCGCGAACGTCCTCTGTCCCCGCACCTGGGGATCTACCGCAAGCAGCTCACGTCTGTCCTGTCGATCCTGCATCGCATCAGCGGCATCGGCCTGAGCCTCGGCGCCTTCGGCGTCGCCTGGTTCCTGGTCGCGCTCGCCGGCGGCGACGAGTCCTACGCCCGCTTCCTGGCGCTGGCCACCTCGCCGGTCGGCCTCGCGCTGCTGTTCGCGTGGTCCGCGGGCATCAACTACCACCTGCTCAACGGCCTGCGCCACCTGGCCTGGGACGCGGGCAAGGGCTTCGACCTGCCGAGCGTCTACCGCAGCGGCTGGACCGTGGTGGTGCTGGCCCTGCTCGGCACCGCGGCCATCTGGGCCTTCGCCCTGACCTCCGGAGGTGCGGCATGAGCCTGCGCAATCCCCTCGCCAAGGCCCGCGGCCTCGGCTCCGCCAAGGACGGCGTCGGCCACTGGACCGCGCAGCGCCTCAGCGCCATCGCGCTCGCCGTGCTCGCGCCGTTCTTCGTCTGGACGGTGCTGAGCGTCGGCGGCGACGTCGCCGCGGCCCGCGCGAGCATCGGCTCGCCGTTCACCGCCACCCTGCTGATCGCGTTCGTGGTCGCGCTGTTCTGGCACGCCCAGCTCGGCCTGCAGGTGGTGATCGAGGACTACGTCCACCACCGCGCGCTCGAGATCACGCTGCAGGTGCTCGTGCGCTTCGCCTGCGTGCTGGGCGCCATCGCCGCCGTGCTGTCGATCGGCCGCCTCGTGTTCACCGCCTGAGCCCCCACGCCATGACTGCCTACAAGATCACCGAACACAAGTACGACATGGTCGTCGTCGGCGCCGGCGGCGCGGGCCTGCGCGCCACCTTCGGCCTCGCCGCCAAGGGCTTCCAGGTCGCCTGCATCTCCAAGGTCTTCCCGACCCGCTCGCACACCGTGGCCGCACAGGGCGGCATCTCCGCCGCGCTCGCCAACATGGGCGAGGACGACTGGCGCTTCCACTTCTACGACACGATCAAGGGCTCGGACTGGCTGGGCGACCAGGACGCCATCGAGTACATGTGCCGCGAGGCCATCCCCGCGATCATCGAGCTCGAGCACCAGGGCGTGCCGTTCTCGCGCACCGAGGACGGCAAGATCTACCAGCGCCCGTTCGGCGGCATGACCACGCACTACGGCAAGGGCACCGCGCAGCGCACCTGCGCCGCGGCCGACCGCACCGGCCACGCGATCCTGCACACGCTCTACCAGCAGTCGCTGGCGCACGACGCGCGCTTCTTCATCGAGTACTTCGCGCTCGACCTGATCATGGACGAGGAGGGCGTCTGCCGCGGCGTGCTCGCCATCGACATGGCCGAGGGCACGCTGCACCTCTTCCGCGCCCAGGGCACGGTGCTGGCCACCGGCGGCTACGGCCGCGCCTACTTCTCGGCCACCTCGGCCCATACCTGCACCGGCGACGGCGGCGGCATGGCGCTGCGCGCGGGCCTGCCGCTGCAGGACATGGAGTTCGTGCAGTTCCACCCGACCGGCATCTACGGCGCGGGCTGCCTGATCACCGAGGGCGTGCGCGGCGAAGGCGGCATCCTGCGCAACGCCAACGGCGAGCGCTTCATGGAGCGCTACGCCCCGAACGCCAAGGACCTCGCCTCGCGCGACGTCGTCTCGCGCTCGATGACCATCGAGATCCGCGAGGGCCGCGGCGTGGGCGCCGACCGCGACCACATCCACCTCGACCTGACCCACCTCAACCCGGCCGACATCCACGAGAAGCTGCCGGGCATCGCCGAGACCGCCAAGGTGTTCGCCGGCGTCGACGTGACCAAGCAGCCGATCCCGGTGCTGCCGACCGTGCACTACAACATGGGCGGCCTGCAGACCAACTACCACGGCGAGGTCGTCACCCTGAAGGACGGCAACCCCGACCACGTGGTGCCGGGCCTGTACGCCATCGGCGAGGCCGCCTGCGTGTCGGTGCACGGCGCCAACCGCCTGGGCTCGAACTCGCTGCTCGACCTGGTGGTGTTCGGCCGCGCGGTGGCCAACCGCTGCGCCGAGACCATCAAGCCGGGCCAGAACCACAAGTCGCTGCCGGCCTCCGCGCTCGACAAGGCGCTGGCCAACCTCGACAAGGTCCGCCACGCCGACGGCGGCACCACCACCGCCGAGCTGCGCAACCGCATGCAGCGCACCATGCAGAACGACGCCGCCGTGTTCCGCACGGGCGAGACGCTGCAGGCGGGCGTGGCCAAGATCCGCGAGATCCACGCCGGCTTCCAGGACATCAAGGTCACCGACCGCTCGATGGTCTGGAACTCCGACCTCATCGAGACCCTCGAGCTGCAGAACCTGCTCGGCCAGGCCGTGGCCACGCTGGTGTCGGCGGAGAACCGCAAGGAGTCCCGCGGCGCCCACGCCCGCGAGGACTTCCAGGACCGCGACGACGAGCAGTGGCACAAGCACACGCTGTGCTGGGTCGACGAGGACGGCACCACGCGCCTCGACTACCGCCCGGTGCACATGACCACGCTGACCAACGAAGTCGAGCCGGTGCCGCCGAAGGCCCGCACCTACTGACCACGCCGCGCGGGCCCGCCCGCGCCAGCCCGGGGCGGCCCGCCGCCCCCAGCGAATCCGAGAACGACCATGGCCGAGTTCACCCTTCCCAAGAATTCGAAGATCAGCAAGGGCCGCCACTTCCCGGCGGCCGCGGGCGCCAAGCAGCCGCGCACCTTCAAGATCTACCGCTGGAATCCCGACGACGGCCAGAACCCGCGCGTGGACACCTACGAGGTCGACCTCGCCGCCTGCGGCCCGATGGTTCTCGACGCGCTGATCAAGATCAAGAACGAGATCGACCCCACGCTCACGTTCCGCCGCTCCTGCCGCGAGGGCATCTGCGGTTCGTGCGCGATGAACATCGACGGCACCAACACGCTGGCCTGCACCAAGGCCATCGAGGACTGCGGCAAGGCCGAGCTGCCGATCTACCCGCTGCCGCACATGCCGGTCATCAAGGACCTGGTGCCGGACCTCTCGCACTTCTACGCTCAGTACGCCTCGATCAAGCCGTGGCTGCGCACGCAGTCCGCGCCGCCGGCGTCCGGCGAGCGCCTGCAGTCCAAGGAGGACCGCGCCAAGCTCGACGGCCTCTACGAGTGCATCCTGTGCGCGTGCTGCTCGACGAGCTGCCCGAGCTACTGGTGGAACGGCGACCGCTACCTCGGCCCGGCGATCCTGCTGCAGGCCTACCGATGGATCATCGACTCGCGCGACGAGGACACCGGCGCGCGCCTCGACGAGCTCGAGGACCCGTTCAAGCTCTACCGCTGCCACACGATCATGAACTGCGCCCGGACCTGCCCGAAGGGCCTGAACCCGGCCAAGGCGATCGGCGAGATCAAGAAGCTGATGCTGCAGCGCCGCGGCTGAGGCCGCGGCCACCACGGGCGGCCCCGGCGCGACGCCGGCGGCCGCGGGGAGGCAGGATGGACAACGCGCTGCTCCTGCCCGCCGTCGCGATGGCGGGCCTGACCTTCCTCGTGTGGTGCCGGCTGTACGTCGAGCGCCTCGGGCAGATGCGCCGGCTGCGCATCCATCCGCAGCAGGTGGCCACGCCCGCGCAGATGGCCGCGCGGGTGCCCGACAGCCGCGCCAGCGACAACTTCCGCAACCTCTTCGAGCTGCCGGTGTTGTTCTACCTGGCGCTCTGGGTGGCGTCGGCGAGCGGGCAGGGCGGGGCCGCGGTGCTCGGCCTGGCCTGGGCCTTCGTCGCCCTGCGCGCGCTGCACAGCCTCATCCAGTGCACGTCCAACCGCGTGATGCACCGTTTCTCGGCCTACGTGGCCGGCGCGCTGGCGCTGTGGGCGCTGTGGGCCGTGCTCGCCTGGGGGCTGCTGGCATGAGCGACGCCGCGATGGGCGAGGCGCCGATGGACGAGGCCGTCGAACTCCGACGCCTGCGCTGGCGCTGCCGCCGTGGCATGCGCGAGCTCGACCAGCTGATGCTGCGCTACCTCGAGCAGCGCTGGCCCGACGCCGATGCCTCCGAACGCGCCACCTTCGACGCCCTCCTCGCCACCGAGGACGACCTCCTGTGGCGCTGGTGCATGGGCCGCGAGGCCGTCGCCGACCCGGTGCTCGCCGGCTTCCTGCAGCGGCTGCTGGCGCTGCCGGCCTGAGGACGGCGCGGCCGGCGGCCCCGGCCACCTGTACTGGCGCCCCTCTCCCCGCGTGAGCCTCGCCTGCCGCCTGCTCGGCGTGGCCGGGGCCTGCGCGGCCCTCGCCTCCGGGCTGCCGCCGCTGGCCCGCGCGGGCGTCGCGCTGCTGGTGCTCGCGCTGGCCTGGCACCGCGCCGACGCTTGGCGGGCCAAGCCGCCGGTATCGCTGGGCTGGTCCGCCGACGCGGACGCCTGGTGGCTGGACCGGCCGGGTCGCCCCCGCGAGGCCTGCGCGCCGCCGCGCGCCTTCGAACGCTGGCCGCTGCTGCAGCTCGAGCTCGGGCGGGCGGGCCGGCGGCGCCCGCTGCTGTTCGTGCTGCCCGAGCTGGCGGCCGCCGACCGACGCGCCCTGCGCCTCGCCCTGGCCCGCGCGCCGCGGGGCGACGGGGGCGCGGGCGCGCCTGGCGCTGGAGGGATCCCCGGCGGGCTGGCAGGATAGCGGGATGTCGATCTCCCTCCCGATTTCCCTCGGCCTGCGCTACACGCGGGCCAAGCGCCGCAGCGGCTTCCTCAGCTTCATGTCGGTGGCGTCCATCGTCGGCCTGGCCCTGAGCGTGATCGCCCTCATCGTCACCATCGCGGTCATGAGCGGCTTCCAGCGCGAGTTCCGCGAGCGCCTGCTGTCGATGGTGGCGCACGCCACCGTCAGCGGCGTGGGCGGGCAGCCGCTGCTCGACTGGGAGCGCGCGCTCACGCTGGCGAAGGAGGACGCGCGCGTGGTCGGCGCCGCGCCCTACGTCGAGTCCGAGGCCCTGCTCGGCGGCGTGCGCACCCGCCCCAGCCTGCTGCGCGGCATCCTGCCGGAGCGCGAGACCGAGGTGATCGACCTGCGCATGCTCGAAGGCTCGCTCGACGACCTGCGCGACGGCGAGTTCAACGTGGTGCTGGGCCGCGAGCTGGCGGCCTGGCTGGGCGTGCGGGTGGGCGACCAGGTCAACGCCACCGTGCTGCGCGGCAGCTCCACGCCGATGGGCTTCATCCCCAACGCGCGCCGGTTCAACGTGGTGGGCGTGTTCGAGGTGGGCGCCAAGGAGTACGACGCCGGCCTCGCGCTGGTGCACATGCACGACGCGCAGCGGCTGCTGCGGATGGGCGAGGGCGTCAGCGGCGTGCGCCTGAAGCTCGAGGACATGTTCCAGGCCTTCGCGGTGGCCAGCGACCTGGCCTCGCGGCTGGACGGGTACCACGGCGTGCGCGACTGGTCGCGCGACCACGCCACGCTGTTCGGCGCGCTGCAGCTCGAGAAGACGGTGATGTTCATCCTTCTGCTCCTGCTGGTGGTGATCGCGGCGTTCCAGCTGCTGAGCTCGCTGGTGATGCTGGTGGCCGACAAGCAGGCCGACATCGCGATCCTGCGCACGATGGGCCTGGCGCCCGCGCAGGTGATGGGCGTGTTCGTCACCCAGGGCATGGTGGTGGGCGTCGTCGGCGTGCTGCTGGGCGTGGTCGGTGGCGTTTCCCTGACCCTGTCGCTGGGCGCGATCATCAGCGCCGTCGAGTGGATCTTCTCTATCGAGGTCATGCCGGCCGACGTCTACTACATCAGCGGCGTGCCGACGGTGCTGCAGGTGTCCGACATCGCCACCATCACCATCGCCGCCCTCGTGATGTGCCTGCTCGCCACCCTGTACCCGGCGTGGCGCGCGTCGCGCGTCGATCCCGCCTCCGCGCTCCGCTATGAGTGAGCCCCGCATGCCCCTCGCGTCGCCCGTCCTGCGCTGCCTGAAGCTCGGCAAGACCTATGACGAGGGCGGCCTGCGCACGCCCGTCTTCGACGGCCTCGACCTCGAGGTGCAGGCCGGCGAGACGGTGGCCATCGTCGGCGCCTCGGGCGTCGGCAAGTCCACCCTGCTGCACCTGCTCGGCGGGCTCGACAGCCCCTCCAGCGGCGAGGTCGAGGTGGCCGGCGCGCGCATGTCCGCCCTCGGGCAGCGCGAGCGCGGCGCGCTGCGCAACCGCGCGCTGGGCTTCATCTACCAGTTCCACCACCTGCTGCCCGAGTTCACCGCGCTCGAGAACGTGATGATGCCGCTGCGCATCGGCGGCCGCTCGGCCGCCGAGGCCGAGCCGCCGGCGCGCGCGCTGCTCGAGGCGGTGGGGCTGGGCGCCCGGCTCGGGCACAAGCCCGGCGAGATGTCGGGCGGCGAGCGCCAGCGCGCGGCGGTCGCGCGCGCGCTGGTCAATCGCCCGGCCTGCGTGCTCGGCGACGAGCCCACCGGCAACCTCGACGAGCGCACCGCCTCCACGGTGTTCGAGCTGATGCTGCAGCTCAACCGCGAGCAGGGCACGGCCCTGGTCATCGTCACCCACGACCGCCGCCTCGCGCGGCGGATGGGGCGGGTGCTGGAGCTCAGCCAGGGGCGGCTGCGCCCGCTCGCGGCCGACGCCGCCTGAGGCATGGGGCGCGCCGACCGGCCCGCCCCTCTTCCCACGACGGACCCGGACGACGCGCACGCGTCGCCGTCGGCGTGGCCGGCGCTCGGGCTGGGCGCCTGCGTGGCCGGCGTCCTCGGCGTCGCGTTGGCGATGCAGGTGCGCGCGCTGCCTCCGGACGGGCTGCCGGCGATGGCCTGCGCGCTCGGCCTCGCGGCGTGGTGGCGCGGCCGGCGTGGCCTGCGCTGGGCCGGGGCGCTGCTGGCGATGGCGGGCTGGACCTGGTGCGTGGCCGGCGCCGCGCTGGCGGTCCGCCTGCCGGCGCCGGTCGACGCCACGTTCGCGCTGCGGGTCCTCGACCTGCCCGAGCGCGACGGAGGCCGCCTGCGCTTCCAGGCGCGCGTGGCCGCGGTGCCGGGCGACGCCCCGGCGAGCGTGCGCGCGCTGCGCGGCCGCGTGCTCGACCTCGCCTGGTACGGCGAGGCGCCGGCGCTCGCCGCGGGCGAGACGTGGCGCCTGCCGCTGCGGCTGCGCCCGCCGCGCGGGCTGCTCAATCCCGGCGGCGGCGACGCGGAGCGGCGCGCGCTCGAGCGCGGCGTCGCC
>JBHYGK010000011.1:0-56002 GCA_051859045.1 Lysobacteraceae bacterium
CCGCGCAGGCCGCGCTGCCCGGCGCCAGCGGCGGCCGCCTGGCGCTGCCCCGCCCGGGCGACGGCCTCGCCGCGCTGCGCCTGCGCGCCGCCGGCGAGTGGCACCCGGTCGGGCGCAGCGTGCTGTGGCTGGATCCCGTGCGCGGCGCGGTGGTGCAGGTGCACGACGCGAGCGCCCAGGAGGCCGGCGCGCGTTGGTCCGAGCGTGCCTATCCGCTGCACGCGGGGCTCGGCCTGCCGCTGGCGTGGCGGATCGCGGTGACGCTGTCGGGCCTGCTGCCCGCGGCGCTGTTCGCGACCGGCCTGGCGTTCTGGCTGGCCCGCCGGCGCCGGCGCGGGGGGCTGGGCGCGGCCACCGGCTAGAATGCGCGGGCCATGCCTCCCGCCCTCCCCGCCGCCGCCGGCTTCCAGATCGGCCCCTACCGGATCGACCCGCCGGTGGTGCTGGCCCCGATGGCCGGCGTCACCGACAAGCCCTTCCGGCTGCTGTGCAAGCGCCTCGGCGCGGGGCTGGCGGTGTCGGAGATGACCACGTCCGACCCGCGGCTGTGGCACACCGGCAAGTCGCGCCGGCGGATGGACCACGACGGCGAGCCCGAGCCCGTCAGCGTGCAGATCGCCGGCACCGAGCCGGCCCAGCTGGCCGAGGCGGCCCGCTTCAACGCCGACCACGGCGCCCAGCTCATCGACATCAACATGGGCTGCCCGGCGAAGAAGGTGTGCAACGCCTGGGCCGGCTCGGCGCTGATGCGCGACGAGCTGCGCGTGGCGCGCATCCTCGAGGCCGTGGTGGCCGCGGTGGACGTGCCGGTCACGCTGAAGATCCGCACCGGCTGGGCGCGCGCGCACCGCAACGGCCCCGTCATCGCGCGGATCGCCGAGGCCAGCGGCATCGCCGCGCTGGCCGTGCACGGGCGCACCCGCGAAGACCTCTACGCGGGCGAGGCCGAGTACGACACGATCGCGGAGATCAAGCAGGCGCTGCGGATCCCGGTGCTGGCCAACGGCGACATCACCGGCCCGGAGAAGGCCGCGGAGGTGCTGCGGCGCACCGGCGCGGACGCGGTGATGATCGGCCGCGCGGCGCAGGGGCGGCCGTGGATCTTCCGCGAGGTGGCGCACTTCCTGCGCACCGGCGAGCGCCTGCCCCCGCCCACCCCCGCGGACGCGCGCGACCTGCTGCTGGGCCACCTCGACGCGCTGCACGCCTTCTACGGCGAGGAGCAGGGCGTGCGCATCGCGCGCAAGCACCTGGGCTGGTACGCCAAGGAGCAGCCCGACGCCGCCGCGTTCCGCGCGCTGGTGAACCGGGCCGAGACCGCGGCGCTGCAGCGCGCGATCACCCGCAACTACTTCGACGCCGCGGCGGCCGGCGTGGCCCTGCCCACGCTGCAGCCGGCGGCCTGAGCGCCGCGCCGCGCGGCGCGGCGACCCGGCGCCCGGCGCCCGGCGCCGCTCAGGCGATCCCGCGCAGCAGCCACCCGCCGACCGCGGCCAGCGCGGCCACCGCGAACAGCAAGGTCCACAGCGACAGCCGCCGCGTCGGCGGCGGCGCGTGGGGCGCGTGGCCGTGCGGGCCGGCGCCGAGCTCGGCGCGCATCCGCGCCCGCGCGGTGTCGAGCTCGGCATCGGTGAGCAGGCCCAGGGTGCGCGCGCCGACGTCGTCGCCCTCGCCGCGCGCCGGGCGCGCCGGCGGCGCCTGCCAGCCCAGCATCGGCGACTCGCCGTCGACCAGCTCGGCGCCGCCGAGCAGCTCGGGGTCGTCGACCAGCCCGCGCATGCGCTCGAACACCGCCCGGTCGTCCTTGGGCATCGCCTCGAGGCTGTCGTAGGTGCGTCCGTTGACCGTGTAGCGCATGCGGTGCTCCCCCGATGCGGGCGGCCCGTGCGGCCGCCCCGCCACCGAGGTTAGCGCGCGGGCGCGGGCGCGTCCGCTCCCGCCGGGGCCGGAGCGGCGGGTGCGGGCGCGGGGGCCGGGGCGGGCGCCGCGCCCGGGGCGGGCGGCGGCGGCATGGTCCAGATCCGCGTCCACAGCCCGCCGAACACCGTGCGCAGCCGCTCGCCCAGCGGCGCGCGGCCGTCGCCGCCACCGGGCAGGCGCCAGCGCAGCTGCTCCGGGACGATCGCGGTGGCGGTGCCGGTGGCGGGATCCCAGTCGGCGACCGCGAAGTTGAAGGTGTAGTCGGGCTCGGCGCCCATCCGCAGGTCGCTGAGCACCACCCGGCCGTCGCGCAGGCTCGCCTTCATGAAGCCGTGGTTGAACCACGCCAGGCGCTCCACCGCCGGCAGCGCCCGCACCGCGGCGAAGGCCGCGCGCTCGTCGCGCACCGCGCGCAGCGCGATCGGGCCGGTGTCGGCCACCACCGAGCGCTCGCCCTCGAGGAAGCCCTCCGGCGTCATCACCACGACCCGCCACAGCAGGGTCTGGAACGGCATCGGCACCGAGAAGCGCGGCGCGTCCTCCAGCCCCGTGCCGGCCAGCGTGGCCTCCAGCGCGGCGTCGACCCGCGCCTTCGCCGCCAGGCTCCAGCCGAGGTAGCCGGTGGACAGGGCGAGCCCGAGCGCCAGCGCGCCGCCGGCGGCGCGCGCCTGCGGCCGCCACAGCGCCACCGCGAAGGCCAGCAGCAGCGGCAGGGTGTAGGCGAGGTCGATGATGAACACGCTCGACCACATCGCCGGCGGCGGCGCCAGCGGCCACCACAGCTGGGTGCCGTAGACGGTGAACGCGTCGAGCAGCGGATGGGTGACCAGCGCCAGCACGATCGCGGCCAGCCACGGGCCCGGGGCCTCGGCGACGCGCCCGCCGCGGCCCTTGAACCACCACCACAGCGCCAGCGCCAGCCAGGGCAGCACCAGCAGCGAGTGCGAGGCGCCGCGGTGCAGGGTCATGTTCTGCACGGGATCCACCGCCAGCAGCGCCAGCGGGACCACGTCGAGGTCGGGCAGCGTGCCCAGCGCGGCGCCCGCGGCGAGCGCGGCGCGGCGGTGGCGGGCGGGGACGCAGGCGGCGGCGATCACGCCGCCGAGGACGATCTGGGAGAGGGAATCCATGCGCGGATGCTAGCCCACGCGCGTCGTCGCCACGTGCAGCCGGGGGATGCGCCGCGGCCCCGGCGCGGGCACCATGGGCGCCTGGCGGGCCGCGAGGCACCGCCGGGCGGAGCGGGGCCGGCGCGGGGGTGCATGCGGGGGCCACCGCGTGTACCATGCGCGCCCCGTTATCCCATCCCTCTATCCGAATCGAAGGATATTGCCACGATGAGCAGCTACCTCTTCACCTCCGAGTCCGTGTCCGAAGGCCATCCGGACAAGGTCGCCGACCAGATCTCGGACGCCGTGCTCGACGCCATCCTCGCGCAGGACAAGCGCGCCCGCGTCGCCTGCGAGACGATGGTGAAGACCGGCGTGGCGATCGTCGCCGGCGAGATCACCACCTCGGCCTGGATCGACCTCGAGGCGCTGACCCGCAAGGTCATCACCGACATCGGCTACGACTCCAGCAACGTCGGCTTCGACGGCGCCACCTGCGGCGTGATCAACCTGATCGGCAAGCAGTCGCCCGACATCAACCAGGGCGTGGACCGCAAGAAGCCCGAGGAGCAGGGCGCCGGCGACCAGGGCCTGATGTTCGGCTACGCCACCAACGAGACCGACAGCTTCATGCCGGCCGCGATCCACCTCTCGCACCGCCTGGTCGAGCAGCAGGCCAAGGTCCGCAAGAAGAAGAACTCGCCGCTGCCGTGGCTGCGCCCGGACGCGAAGTCGCAGGTCACCCTGCGCTACGAGGACGGCAAGGCCGTGGCCATCGACGCGGTGGTCCTGTCGACCCAGCACGACCCGGGCATCAAGCAGAAGGACCTCATCGAGGCCGTCCGCGAGACCATCATCAAGCCCGTGCTGCCGGCCAAGTGGCTGCACAAGGGCACCAAGTACCACATCAACCCGACCGGCAAGTTCGAGATCGGCGGCCCGGTGGGCGACTGCGGCCTGACCGGCCGCAAGATCATCGTCGACACCTACGGCGGCTGGGCCCGCCACGGCGGCGGCGCGTTCTCGGGCAAGGATCCGTCCAAGGTCGACCGCTCGGCCGCCTACGCCGCGCGCTACGTGGCCAAGAACGTCGTCGCGGCCGGCCTGGCCGACCGCTGCGAGGTGCAGGTGAGCTACGCCATCGGCGTGGCCGAGCCGACCTCGATCTCGGTCACCACCTTCGGCACCGGCAAGATCAGCGACGACAAGATCGAGAAGCTGATCCGCAAGCACTTCGACCTGCGCCCGTACGGCATCATCCAGATGCTCGACCTGGTGCACCCGATGTACCAGCAGACCGCGGCCTACGGCCACTTCGGCCGCAAGGCGCAGGAGTTCTCCTACGTCGACGGCGCCGGCAAGACCATCAAGGCCACGGCCTTCTCGTGGGAGAAGACCGACCGCGCCGAGGCCCTGCGCAAGGATGCCGGCCTGAAGAAGTAAGCCCGGCGCGCGAGCGCCACGGGAGTGGAGACGGGCCGCGAAAGCGGCCCGTTTCTTTTGGGCGATCCGCCGCCGCGACAGCGGCCCGTGTCTTTCTCAGTCGGCGGCGGCCGCGCGCGCCAGGCCCGACACCACGCCCAGCGAGGCCTCGCCCAGCACCTGGCGCACGCCGGGGAACACCTCGGCCGCCAGCGCCCGCACCAGCGGCGCGCGCGACATGCCGCCGGTGAACACCACCGCGTCGGGGGCGCCGCGCTCGGCGCGGATGCCCTCCAGCAGCGCGCGCATCCGCCCCAGGGTCATGCGGGCCGCGGCCTCCAGGTCCTCGCGGCGGGCGTCCACCGCCAGCCCGTCCTCGATCCAGTCCAGCGCGAAGCCGCCGGCCTCCCCGTCGCTGAGCGCGCGCTTGAGCCCCTCCACGGCGCGGTGCAGCCGGATCGGCGCGCCCTCGGCCTGCAGCGCGCGCAGGCGCGCGCCGAACGGCGCCGGCGCCTCGTCGTAGTCGTGCTTGCGGAAGCTGAGCTGGCGCGGCAGGTCCTGCACCATCGCCGCCTCGACGAAGTGGTGGTTGGGCACCCGGCTCAGGCCGCGGCCGAACAGCGGCATCGCGCGCTCCAGGCTCAACGCCAGGTCGAAGTCGGTGCCGCCCTCGGCCAGGCCCCAGCTGCCCAGCACGCGCGGGGCCGCGGCGCCGCCCAGTTCGGCCCAGGCCACGTCGGTGGTGCCGCCGCCGATGTCGAACACCAGCGCGGCGTGGCGCTCCGGGCTGCCGGCGTGGTGCTGCAGCGCCGCGGCCACCGGCTCCTCCAGGAAGTCCACCCGCTCGAAGCCCGCCACCGCGGCCGCCTCGCGCAGCAGGGCCAGCGCCTGGGCCTCGCCCTGCGCGCCCATCGAGCTGCGGAAGCGCACCGGCCGGCCCAGCACGGCCTCGCGCACCTCCGCGCCGAACTGCGCGGAAGCCTGCTCGCGCACGTGGGCCAGGATCCGGGCGCAGATCGCGGTGATGGTGTCCTTGGCGCGCGGGTGCAGCTGGTAGCCCAGCATCGACTTCGGCGAGTCCACCAGGTGGCCCTCGCCCTCGAGCAGGTAAGCCTCGACCGCGGCGTCGCCGAACAGCGCCTCGGCCACCCGGCGCGCGCTGGCCACGCTGGCCGGGGCGCCCTCGCGGTGGCGGCGCACGGCCTCGCCGTCGGGCAGGTGCTCGGGGAAGAACACCGCCGTGCGGAACTGCGGCTCGCCGCCGAAGCGCACCAGGGCGACCTCGCCGTCGATGGCCGCCGCGGCGGCGGAATAGCTGGTGCCGAAATCGATGCCGATCCTCATCCGCCCAGTGTAGCCGCCCGCCGACGGGCGGCGCCCCGGCGCGGGCTCGTCCTGACACCCGCGCCCACCCGGGCTTCATGCCTTCCTCGCCCCGAGCGGGTAAACTGCGCCCCGCTCGCCGGGCACCGCCCCGGCCACACCTCCACCGAGGGGCGCTGCACGCCCGGCCCGCGCTTCGCCGCGGGCCAGGGAACAGGCTCGGTGGACGGGTTGCCTCACCAGCAACGGCGCCCTCCTGTCCACTCCGGAGAACCGCCATGAATGCCGTCGTCAAGCTTCCCAACGATTACAAGGTCGCCGATATCGGCCTCGCCGACTGGGGCCGCAAGGAAATCGACATCGCCGAGCACGAGATGCCGGGCCTGATGTCGATCCGCCGCAAGCACGCCACCACCACGCCGCTGAAGGGCGTGCGCGTGACCGGCTCGCTGCACATGACCATCCAGACCGCCGTGCTGATCGAGACGCTGAAGGACATCGGCGCCGACGTGCGCTGGGCCTCGTGCAACATCTTCTCGACCCAGGACCACGCCGCGGCCGCGATCGCCGCCTCCGGCACCCCGGTCTTCGCCTGGAAGGGCGAGACGCTCGAGGAGTACTGGGACTGCACGCTCGACGCGGTCACCTTCCCCGGCGGCAAGGGCCCCGAGCTGGTCATCGACGACGGCGGCGACGTGACCCTGCTGATCCACAAGGGCTACGAGCTCGAGAACGGCAGCGACTGGGTCAACACCCCGTCGGGCTCGCACGAGGAGCAGGTCATCAAGAACCTGCTCAAGCGCGTGGCCAAGGAGCGCCCGGGCTTCTGGCACACCGTGGTCAAGGACTGGAAGGGCGTCGCCGAGGAGACCACCACCGGCGTGCACCGCCTCTACCAGATGGTCGAGCAGGGCAAGCTGCTGGTGCCGGCCATCAACGTCAACGACTCGGTCACCAAGTCCAAGTTCGACAACCTCTACGGCTGCCGCGAGTCGCTGGCCGACGGCCTGAAGCGCGCGATGGACGTGATGCTGGCCGGCAAGGTGGCCGTGGTCTGCGGCTACGGCGACGTCGGCAAGGGCTCGGCCCACTCGCTGCGCGCCTACGGCGCCCGCGTCATCGTCACCGAGATCGACCCGATCAACGCCCTGCAGGCCGCGATGGAGGGCTTCCAGGTCACCACGATCGAGGACTCGCTGCACGAGGCCGACATCTACGTCACCACGACCGGCAACAAGGACGTGATCACGCTCGAGCACATGCAGGCCATGAAGGACCAGGCCATCGTGTGCAACATCGGCCACTTCGACAACGAGATCCAGGTCGACCGGCTGTACCAGTCGGGCGCCAAGCACGTGAACATCAAGCCGCAGGTCGACAAGTACGTGATGCCGAACGGCAACGCGATCTTCCTGCTCGCCGAGGGCCGCCTGGTGAACCTGGGCTGCGCCACCGGCCACCCGAGCTTCGTGATGTCGAACTCCTTCGCCAACCAGACCCTCGCCGCGATCGACCTGTGGGCCAACAAGGACACCTACGAGCCGACGGTGTACCGCCTGCCGAAGAAGCTCGACGAGGAAGTGGCCCGCCTGCACCTCGAGAAGATCGGCGTGAAGCTGACCGTGCTCACCGACGCCCAGGCCGCCTACCTCGGCGTGGACAAGGACGGCCCGTACAAGCCCGAGCACTACCGCTACTGATCCAGCGACACCCGGGAGGGGCGGCGAAAGCCGCCCCTCTTTCGTTGTGCGCGACGAAAGCCGCCCCTCCTCCGTTTTGTGGGATGCTCGACCACGCCCGCACCACCCCCTCCGCCACGGACGACGCATGCCCACGCCGCACGTTTCCTTCGAATTCTTCCCGCCCAAGACCGACGAGCAGCAGGCGCAGCTGGTGCGCACCGCCAAGGCCCTGGGCAAGCACGATCCCGGCTTCGTCTCGGTGACCTTCGGCGCCGGCGGCTCGACCCTCAGCTACACCCCCGAGACCGTGCGCCGGCTGCGCGAGCTGGGCTACGACGCGGCGCCCCACCTGAGCTGCGTCGGCGGCACCCGCGAGGAGATCCGCCGCCTGCTGCAGCTCTACCGCGCGATGGGCTGCCGCCGCATCGTCGCCCTGCGCGGCGACCTGCCCTCGGGCATGGCGCGGATGGGCGAGCTGCGCTACGCCGCCGACCTGGTGGCCTTCATCCGCGAGGAGCACGGCGACCACTTCCGCGTCGAGGTCGGCGCCTATCCCGAGGTGCACCCCCAGGCCGACGACGCCGCGGCCGACCTGCGCCACTTCAAGGCCAAGATGGACGCCGGCGCCGACGCCGCGATCACCCAGTACTTCTTCAACGCCGACGCCTACTTCCGCTTCGTCGACGAGGCCCGCGCGCTGGGCGTCACCCAGCCGATCGTGCCCGGCATCATGCCGATCTCGAACTTCACCCAGCTGCGGCGCTTCTCGGAGGCCTGCGGCGCCGAGATCCCGCGCTGGATCGCGCGCCGGATGCAGGCGCTCGGCGACGACGCCGAGGGCGTGAAGGCGTTCTCGGCCGACATCGTGGCCGGACTCTGCCGGCGCCTGCTCGACGCCGGCGTGCCCGAGCTGCACTTCTACACCCTCAACCTGGCCCGGCCGACCCAGGCCGTGCTGGCGCGGCTGGGATGAGCCGTCGCGGCGCGCGCGCGCTGGCCTGGTCCCTCGCGGGCCTCGCCGCCGCGTCGGCGCCCCACCCCGCCGCCGCCCAGGACGGCGTGCGCCGCTGCGTGGCCAGCGACGGCCGCATGATCTTCACCGATCGCCCCTGCGACGCCCTGCAGGCCGTGCCGGCCGGCGAGCCCGCCGCGCCCGATGACGCCGGCCCGCCGGCGTTCACCCTGCGCGAGTGCCCGCGCACCCCGGAGCAGCTCGGCGACGAGGCCCGGCTGAGCTTCGCCACCCGCGACGTGAACCGCCTCGCGGGCCTGTTCGACTGGAGCGGCTGGTCGAGCCGCAGCGCCGAGTCGCGGATGGCCGACCTCGACGACCTGCTGGCGCACCGGCTGGTCGAGGTGCGCGTGGAGACGCCGGAGGCCGACGATCCCGCGCTGGTGCGGATCGGCATCGACGACGAGGACGCCGACGCGCCGCCGCCGATGCCGGTGCTGGTGGTCGCGCTGGAGCCCGCCGGCGGCGGCTTCACTCCCGACGAGCGCCGCTACCCGCTGCACGAGCACGCGGCCTGCTGGTGGATGGGCCGCTGACGGCCCCGGGGCGACGGCGGGGCCCGGAGCGCTAGAGCCGGTCGGCCAGCGCCTCGAGCGCCTCGCGCACCTCCGCGCGCCCCAGCCAGCGTTCCGCGTCGCGCCGCAGCGCCGCCACGTTGGCCGGCGAGACCTCGTCGAAGCCGCCCGCGGCCTCTTCCAGCGGCACCTGCAGCCGGAGGTAGCGGCCGTCGCGCAGCAGCTGGCGCGCGGCGTAGTCCACCGCGTCGGCGCTGCCGTCGAACACCAGCCCGATCAGCGGCACCGCCCACTCCAGCGCGCCCCACTCCTCGGCCGAGGCGGGCAGCGGGCGCATCGCTTCGCCGGTGCCCAGGCTCAGCACGTCGAGCGCCTCGAGCGTGCCGCCGCAGCGCAGGCCGTCGACCTCGCCGACCGGGTCGGCCTCGGCGTTCAGGCGCACCGCCTCGGCGATCGCACAGGCGGTGGGGTTGTTGGCCACCACGCCGCCGTCGACCAGGCTCATCGGCCGGCCCAGCGCGGTGATCCGCACCGCCGGGAAGAACGTCGGCGCCGCGGTCGAGGCCAGGCAGGCCTGGGCGATCGGGACGGCGGCGGAGGGCGGCGTCCAGCTCTTGAAGAACACCGCCTCGTGCTGGAGCAGGTCGTAGGCGGTCACCATCACCCGCGGCGAGAGTTCGCCCATCCCGCGCGCGCCGAAGATGCGCTGCAGCAGCAGGCCCAGCGCGCGGCCGTCGTACTTCGGGCCCGAGGCGCCGGTGCGCGGCAGCCTCAGCAGGCGCGACCACAGCCGCGCGGGCTGGCCCGGGAACGCCCCGGGGGCGTGGCCCTCGTAGAGCTGCACGATGGCCGAGGCGGGCAGGCCGGCCGCCACGCCGCAGGCGATCAGGGCGCCCGTGGACGTGCCGGCGATGAGGTCGAAGTGCTGGCGCAGCGGGCCCTTGCCGCGCGCGGCCAGCATGGCCTCCAGCGCCTCCAGCCACAGCGCGCTGACCAGGCCGCGGATGCCGCCGCCGTCGAGGCTGAGGATGCGTCGGACCTGCATGGCGTCTCCCGGCGAAAGCGTGGCCCACGAGTGTAGCTGCCGGGCGCGCGCCGCCCCGCTACACTCCGCCCTCCTTCCCGCGAGCCACGCCCATGTCCGCCACCGCCAATCCCTCGTCCGCCGCCATGCGCAGCTACCCCGCGCTGATCTGGCACAACGGCGCGATCAAGCCCTGGCAGGAGGCGACCACCCACGTGATGGCGCACGCGATCCACTACGGCAGCTCGGTGTTCGAGGGCGTGCGCGCCTACGCCACGCCGGGCGGCGCGGCGATCTTCCGCCTCGACGACCACCTCAAGCGCCTGTACGCCTCGGCCAAGATCTACGACATGGAGATCCCCTTCGACCAGGCCACGCTCGCCGCGGCCTGCCGCGAGGTGATCACCGCCAACGGCCTCGGCCGCGCCTACCTGCGCCCGGTGGCCTTCCGCGGGCTCGGCGGCTTCGGCCTGAGCGCCGACTGCCCCACCGACGTCGCCGTGGCGGCCTGGGACATGGGCGCCTACCTCGGCGCCGACGTGCTCGAGCGCGGCATCGACGCCGGCGTGTCGAGCTGGCAGCGCTTCGCGCCCAACACCATCCCGGCCGGCGCGAAGGCCGGCGGCAACTACCTCTCGGGCCAGCTGGTGGCGCGCGAGGCGCGGCGCCTGGGCTACGGCGAGGGCATCGCGCTGGCCTCCACCGGCCTGCTCAGCGAGGGCGCGGGCGAGAACCTGTTCCTGGTCTTCGACGGCGCGCTGCACACCACGCCGGTCAGCGCCGCGCTGCTCAACGGCATCACCCGCGACACCATCATCAAGCTCGCCCGCGGCGCCGGGATCGAGGTGGTCGAGCGCGACATCCCGCGCGAGTACCTCTACCTGTGCGACGAGTTGTTCATGTGCGGCACCGCGGCCGAGATCACGCCGATCCGCTCGGTCGACGGCAAGCCCGTGGGTCCCGGCCAGCCCGGCCCGGTCACCCGCCGGCTGCAGGAGCTCTTCTTCGGGCTGTTCGACGGCCGCACGCCGGCGCCGGCCGGCTGGCTCACCCCGGTCGCCTGAGCAGGCCGGGACCGGCGCGGCGGCGACGCCGCGCCGGGCTCAGCGCAGCGGCTGCTGGCCGAAGGTGAGCGTGGCGATCGCGCCGCGCTCGCCGCGCGGGGCCAGCTTCACGTGCCAGTCGTAGAGCTCGCACAGCCGGCTGACGATCGACAGGCCGATGCCCGCGCCCTTGGTGCCCATCGCGCCGGTGCCGCGGTAACCGCGCTCGAAGAGCTTCTCGGCGTCCTCGGCGGTGATGCCCGGGCCGGTGTCCTCGACCCAGACCTCGCGGATGCCGATGCGCACCACGATCTCGCCCTCGGCGGTGTACTTCACCGCGTTGCCGATCAGGTTGCCCAGCGCCACCGACAGCACGGCCTCGGGGACCTCGACGAAGGCCTCGTCCTCGCCCGCCACCCGCACCTCGACCGGCTTGCCGCCGAGCTGGGTGCGGCTCATGTCGACCAGCTGCTCGGCCAGCTTGCGCAGGTCGGTGTGGCCGGTGCCGCGCTCGTTGCGCGAGAGCATCAGCAGCGCGGTGGTGAGGTCGGTGCACTGCTGCACCGCGCGCTCGATGCGCAGCAGGCGCTGGCGCGACTTCTCGGTGAGGTCGGCCGCGCCCAGCATCAGCTCGGTGGCGCCGCGGATCACCGCCAGCGGCGTGCGCAGCTCGTGGCTGACGTCGGCGTTGAACTCGCGGTCGCGCACCACGCGCTCGGTCAGGCGCTGCGCGTAGTCGTCCAGCGCGTTGGCCAGCTCGCCCACCTCGTCGTCGGCGAACTGCGGCGCCAGCTTGGCCGGCTCGTCGGAACCTCGGTAGTCGCGCACCCGCCGGGCGAGGTCGCTGACCGGGCGCATGACGCGGCGCGAGCTCCACAGGCCCACCAGGCCCGCGAGCAGGGTGAACAGCACCACCGAGGCCGACAGGGTGATGACCAGCTGCTGCTGGTCGAGCACCTGGCGGCCGTAGCCATAGCGGATGAACGCCACCATGTCGTCTTGGCGCTCGACGGCCAGCTTGTAGTTGGCGTCGCGGCCGGGCACGCCCGGATCACGCAGGGCGTACACGCCGGTGCCGAGCTCGCGCCACTCCAGCGGGATGCTGGGGCTGCCCGGACGGGCGATAAGCAGGTTGATCTGCTGGCCGGCCAGCTCGTAGCGGGCGGACGGCTCGGGGTTCTCGCGCTTGAACTCGACGAAGTTCACGGCCTCGCGCTGCAGCCACTCGTCGATGAGCTGGGTCTCGAGGCGCTGGCGCATGTACCACACGCTCGCGGCGAAGGCCGCGGTGAGGAACAGGCCCAGCAGCAGGAACGAGAGGATGATGCGGCTGCGCAGGCGACGCCGGTAGCGCATGGATCAGACGGCCTCGGGATCCGCGATGCGGTAGCCGATGCCATGCCGGGTCTGGACCAGCGCCTTGTCGAAGGGCTTGTCCATCGCGGCGCGCAGGCCGTGGATATGCACGCGCAGGCTGTCGGAATCGGGCAGCTCCTCGCCCCAGACGCGGGTCTCGAGCTCCTGGCGGGTGACCACCGAGGGCGAGGCCTCCATCAGCGCCTGCAGGATCTTGAGCGCGGTGGGGTTGAGCTGCAGCAGCCGGCCCTGGCGGCGGACCTCGAGCGTGTCGAGGTTGAACTCCAGGTCGGCGACCCGCAGCACGCGCGGCTGCGGGCCCTTGCCGCGCCTGGCCAGGACGGCCAGGCGGGCTTCCACTTCCTGCATCGCGAACGGCTTGACGAGGTAGTCGTCGGCCCCGGAATCGAAGCCGGCGAGCTTGTTGTCGAGCGAGTCGCGCGCGGTGAGCATGAGCACCGGGGTCTGCTTGCGCGCTTCCTGGCGGAGCTTGCGGCAGACCTCGAGGCCGTCCATGCCCGGCAGGTTGAGGTCGAGGACGATCGCGTCGAACTCGTGCACGACCGCCAGGTGCAGGCCGGTCACGCCGTCGGCGGCGAAGTCGACGGTGTGCCCGCGGTCCTCGAGGAAATCCCCGAGGTTGGCCGCGATGTCGCGATTGTCTTCGATGACCAGGATGCGCATGGGCTCAGAAGGCGCCTTCGTTGCGCAGCCGCTGCGGACGCTGGATGAAGCGCAGGGAGTTCTGGTCCTCTTCGCGGCGCGCGCGGCGCTGGGCGACGGTCTCGCAGTTGGTGGTGCGGCGGTGCGAGCCCATCCGCGAACGCTGCTCGCACAGCAGGCGGCTGTCGTCGGCGGCCTGCGTCAGCAGCGTGTTGACCCGCTCCTGGGCGTTGAACAGCTCGACGCGCTGGGCCTCGTCGAGGGCATCGACGGTCGGCGCGGCGTCGATGATGCCCTGCATCCTCGCCAGCAGGGACAGCACGGTCTCGCGATCGACGTTCTTGATCTCGGAGTAGCGTTCGCCCGCCTCGAGGTCGGCCACGATCGCGTCGCGCTGGGTCGTGAAGGCCTCGGCGGAGAAGCCCTCGGCGGCGATCGGGTCCGGCGCCTGGGTCGCCGCGAAGGCCGGCAGGGCGAGCAGGGACAGCGTCAGGATGGAGACGGCAAGCAGTCGGCGCATCGGGGGCTCCTGGGTGGCGGGTGAGGGTAGGAGGATTCTTACACCGGACGCCAGCCCCGTGGCGAGTGCGCGAGGGCCGGAGCCGATCGAAGGCCGGACAAAGAAAGGGCCCGTGGGACGGTCGCCTGGTGGCGGCCGGCCCACGGGCCAAACGTTGCGACAACCCCGATGGCGTCGAGCGACCCGCCGCGCGTGGCGCGGGCGGGTCGCTGGCGATGCGGGGTGAAGCGTAGCGCCGGGCGGGTTAGGCGCTGGTTAAACCCGCCCTCGCCCCTCAGCCCTCGCGCGGGCGCCGGCCGCGGGCCGGCTTGGCCGGGCGCGCCAGCGCGGCCTTGGCCGCGCGCGACTGGCCCGGCGCGGCGCTCGGCGCCACCGCGCGGCGCGCGCGGCGCGGCGCGGGCAACAGGCTCGCGACGTGCTCGATGATCGCGCCGGCCACGTCGACGCCGCTGGCGCCCTCGATGCCCTCGAGGCCGGGGCTGGAGTTGACCTCGAGCACCAGCGGGCCGCGCCGCGAGCGCAACAGGTCGACGCCCGCGATGCCCAGGCCCATGACCTCGGCGGCGCGCACGGCGGTGTGGACCTCGTCGGGGCTGAGCTCGACCGCGCTGGCGGTGCCGCCGCGGTGGAGGTTGGAGCGGAAGTCGCCGGCCGGGGCCTGGCGCTGCATCGCCGCCACCACCCGGCCGCCGACCACGAAGCAGCGCAGGTCGGCGCCATCGGCCTCGGCGATGAACTCCTGGACCAGGAAGTTGGCGTAGAGGCCGCGGAAGGCCTCGATGACGCTGCGCGAGCCCGACATCTTCTCGGTCAGGATGACCCCGGTGCCCTGGGTGCCCTCGTTGAGCTTGATGACGTGCGGCGGCGGGCCGAGCATCGCGAGCAGGTCGGCGGTGTCGTCGGGGTTGTCGCCGAACACCGTCAGCGGCAGGTCGATGCCGGCGTGCGCCAGCAGCTGGTGGCAGCGCAGCTTGTCGCGGGCGCGCAGCACCGCGTCGGAGGGGTTCGGGGAGGCCGCGCCCATCAGCTCGAACTGGCGCAGCACCGCGGTGCCGTAGCGGGTGACCGAGGCGCCGATGCGCGGGATCACCGCGTCGTAGCCGGTGATCTCGTCGCCCTTGTAGTGCAGCTCGAAGCCGCCGGGCGCGATGCGCATGTAGCAGCGCAGCGGGTCGAGCACGCGCACCTGGTGGCCGCGGGCGCGGGCGGCCTCGACGAGGCGGATGGTGGAATACAGCTTGGCGTTGCGCGAGAGGATCGCGAGCTTCATGGCGTGGGGGCGCGGTGGGAGGGGGTTCAGGGACGCGACGCGCCGCCGCCCGGCGGATCGCCGTGCAGGAAGCTGGCCGCGGGATCGACGACGAAGCGCCCGGCCAGCGCGGTGCGGCCGAGCAGCATCGGGAAGAGCATGTTGCGGCGGTTGGTGAGGTTGAGCTCGGCCTCGAAGGCCTGCCCGGCCAGCCGCAGCGGGGTGCGGATGAACACCCGCTCGGTGGTGTGGCCGCCGGAATCGGTCACCGGGCGGCGGTCGACCACGCGCGCCTCGGCGCCGGCCACCGCGCCGGGCTCGCCGGTCTGCAGGCGGAAGCGCACCCATTCTTCGCCGTCGCGGGTGAAGGCCTCGAGGGCGTCGCAGTGCAGGGCCGAGGAGCGCGCGCCGGTGTCGACCTTCGCGCGCACGGCCACGAGGCCGAGCGCGGGCAGGGCCACCCATTCACGCCAGCCGAGATGGATCATGCGAGGCCCCGCGCCGCCAGGACGGCGCGGGGGATCCGCGCGTCGTCAGTAGAAGCCTAGCAGGTTGACGAACCAGCCTTCATGGTCGCGATCGAGGTCGGTGAGGTCGTCGCTGAAGCTGGCGCTGGAGTAGCCGAGGCCGAGCCGCATGTGCTGGCCGAGCTCGCGGTCGATCGCCAGCAGCCAGCCGTCGCTGCGGCCGTCGAGGCGGACGTCGAGGCTGCGGTACTCGGCCATCGCGCCCCAGTGCTGCGTGATCGCGTAGCGGGCCTGGGCGGCGGCGAAGGTGGCCCGGCTGTCGACCCAGGCGCCGGTGCCGCGGCCGAGGCGCGCGGAGCCCTCGCGGCGGGCCAGCTTGCCGGCGAACTCCCAGCGCGCGGTCGGCATGAACACGCCCTCGGTGGCCAGCACCTGCGAGCGCTGGTCCCACTGCGAGGCGGCGTCCACCTGGCCGGCGCTGGCGAGGTCCATCAGCCAGGTGTAGCGGCCGAACCAGGCCCAGCGGGTGGTGTCGGCCGGGCGCCAGGCGAAGCCGAGGTTGGCCTCGGCGAAGCGCGCGTCGCCGAGCGGATCCACCAGGTCGTCGGTGTCGGACCAGTTGGCGCGGGCGGCGATGCGCCAGTCCTCGTTGACCCGGTGGCTGACGCGCTGGGTGGCCACCCACTGGCGGCGGCGCTCGGCGCCCTCGTCGCGGCGGTACTCCAGGCGCTGGCTCCACTGGGTGTCGGCGGTCTCTAGGCCCAGCGAGCCGCTGGCGGCCTGGCGGTCGACGCGGCCGGAGGCGCCGTCGAGCTCGCCGTCCTGCAGCAGCACGCCGGCGGTCCAGCCGCCGCCCGGGAACAGGTCGAGGCCGGCGCCGTGGCCGACGCCCGCGTAGCCGGGCTCCTTCAGCCACTGGCTCTCGTTGAACACCTGCACGGTGTCGTTCATGCGCCAGCGCTGGCCGAGCGTGAGGCCGCGCGGGCGGGCGTCGTTGAACAGCGGGTCGGCGTCGCGGCCGTCGGCCACCTCGGTGAAGGCGGCATACAGGCTGCGGTCGGTGGTCGGGCGCCACTCGGCGTCGACGCTGACGCTGTCGCCGCGCTGGCCCTGGCTGGCCTCGGCGCCGAGCGAGTACGGCGCCTCCGGGTTCCAGCGCGCGCCGGCGGTGATGGCGTCGTTGCCGGCGTAGCGGCCGCCGTCGTCGTCCACGGTCACCTGGCCGAGGCCGTAGAGCTCGAGGCCGGAGGCGAAGGTGTGGCCGTAGCGCAGCGCGGCGAGGTCGCCGGTGCCGCGCTGCCCGGCGCGCTGCTCGGTCGCCCGGCGCAGCTCCGCGGTCCAGCGGTCGCGCGGGGTCGGGCGCCAGTCGAGCAGCGCCTGGGCCTGCTCGAGCGCGTCGTCGCCGCGGCGGGCCTCGCTCCAACGCGCCGACAGGCGCAGGCCGTCGGCCAGCTCGGCCTCGGCCTCGGCGCCCACTTCGCGCACGGCCAGGCCGCTGTCGACGCGGGCCACCGAGTAGCCGGCGTCGACGTCGCGCCACCAGCCGCCCAGGGTCAGGTCGCGGTCGGTCCAGCCCAGCTCGCGCAGGTTCGCGCGGCCCTCGACGCGGCGGGCCTCGCCGTCGCGGTCGGCGCCGGCAACCGGGTCGAGGCGCATGAAGTCCAGGCCGCCGTTGTCGGAGAAGAAGCGCGGCGCGGCCGTGGCCTCGCTGCGCGCGAGCTCGGCGTCGAGCCAGGTGCCCTGCCCCGCGCGCAGCGTCAGGTCCACGCCCTCGAGCCGGTAGTCCTGCCCGGCGCGGCGCTCGTCGACCAGGGTGCCGCCCAGCGCGACGTGCTCGCCGATCCAATGCCGGCCGCGCAGGCCGGTGGTGGCGGCGTCGCGCAGGCCGGCGGTCGGGAAGAACTCGTAGTCGGCGACGATCCGGTTCTCCAGCCCTTCCAGCGGGCGGTCGCGGATGATCGACGGGGCCGACTCGCGGACCATCTGCGCGAGCGGGCGGGTCAGCAGGATCCGGCCCTGCAGCGCGTCGATCTCGTAGTCGGCGCCGGGCGCCAGCGGCAGGCGCGCCTCGACGAGGCCGGTGGCCGGGTCGCGCACCTCCACCACCAGCTGCTCGGAGCCCGGCAGCAGGTCGGTGTGGCGCAGGTAGTACAGGCTGCCGCCGGTGCCCAGCAGCTCGCTGTGGCCGACCGCGGTCTGGGCCTCGGCGACGAACGCGCGCAGCTGGCCGCGGTCCTCGCCGGTGAGCGCATGCGCCTCGCGGCTGCGCAGCGACAGCGCGGCGCCGTACAGCGAGCGCTGGTACTGCGCGTACTCGTTGCCGCCGAAGCCGGTCTGCAGGTTGCCCCACAGCGCCTGGCTGCGGTCCCAGTCCAGCCGCACGTACAGGCGGCCGGCGCTGTCGACGTCGCGGCTGGTGGTGGAGTCGTCGCCGTACACCGGGTAGTACTGCTCGGGGTCGATGCGGCGGAAGACGTCGCTCGCCTCGGCGTCGAGGAAGCCGGTGAACAGCTCGCCCACCTCGCGCTCGCCGGTGTCGGCCTGCGCGGTGAGCAGGTAGCGGCCCTGGATCTTGCCCTTGAGGTAGAAGGCCAGGCGGCCGTCGGTGACGAAGCCGTCGTCGGCGTCCTCGGCCAGCGGCTCGATCGCGCCGGCGAGGTTGTTGCTCGCGGTGACGTCGGCCAGCGCGACCAGGAAGAAGTACTCCCCGGACACGGCGACCGGCAGCGCGGCCTCGTGGACGGCGCCGTCGGCGCCCTCGACCGCCAGCGCGACCGCGTGCTCGCCCACGGGCAGCAGCAGCTCGCTGGCGAAGCGGCCGCGCGGGTCGACCGGCACGGGCGAGCCGTCGACGCGCAGGCGCGCGTCGGCCGCCAGGCCCTCGCCGCTGACGCGCACGGTGGCGCCGCGGACGGCGATGGTCTGCACGCGCAGGTTGTCCTGCCCGTAGCTGCCCTGCAGGCGGCGCTGGGCGTCCAGCGCGCGGGCGTCGAGCCCGCGCTCGCCGGCGCCGGCCTCGGCGCGGGCGTCCTCGAGCACGCGGCGCGCGGCGCTGGCCTCGACCAGCTCCACGCTCATCGGCCAGGTCTCGTCGCGGCCGCCGTCCACGCCCTCGGCCACGAGCACGTAGCGCAGCGTGTCGCCGACCTGCAGCGGCCGGCCGTCGGCCGCGCGGCCGTCCCAGCTGACCTCCGGCGCGGGGCCGGCGGGCACGTCGAGCTCGGCCAGCGGGGCCAGGCCGTCGACGTCGGTGCCGCGGTAGACGCGCAGCGTGCGCCGGGCCTGGAAGGCGCCGTAGTTGGTGTAGACCTGGAAGCGCAGCGGTTCGGCGAGCGCGCCGCCGGCGACGCCGGCGAGGCGGGGGCCGAGCACGTTGAGCATCGGCTGGGCGAGCGCGGGGTCCTCGCTGGCCCAGGCGATGGCGCCGCCGGGGAGCTCGACCGCGGCGCGGCCGATGCGGCGCGCGTTGGCGGGCGCGGCGGCCGCGGGCGCCTCGGACGCCACCGGCGCGGGGGCCGGCGCGGCGTCCTGGGCGAAGGCCAGCGGGGCGGGAAGCGCCAGCGCCAGGGCGAGCGCGTGGGCCAGGGGGGAGCGGGTGGACGTCATGGCGGGATTCCAGGAGCGGCTCACAGGCGGACCTCGCCGGCGGCCGGGGACGGCGCGATGGCGCGCACGCCGAAGTCGAAGCGGACCGGCAGGCCGGGGGTCACGCGGCGCACGAGCGGATTGCGGGTGGTGATCACCGCGCCTTCCGGCAGCGAGGCCTCGTCGAGCTTCACGATGAGGTGGCGGCCGCGGGTGGCGGGGCCGCCGTCGAGGCCGACCAGGTGGTAGCGGCCGCGGGCGTCGGTGTGCATCACCAGGCCTTCGACGGTGGCCAGGCGCACGCCCGGCAGGCCGCGCTCGGCGATCGAGGTGTTGTGCACGCGCACCAGCACGCGCCAGCCCGAGGGCGAGGCCTCGACCACGCGCTCCACGCGCAGGGCCGGATCGGCTTCGCCGCGGGCGGCGGCGCCGTCGCGCTCGAGCGTGGTCGCGCCGTCGGCCGCCACGCGCAGCGCCAGGCCGTCGGCCGTGCGCAGCAGCAGCGGGCCACGGGCCAGGGCCTCGTCGCCGACGTGCAGCACGTGCTCCACGACCGGCGCCTCGGCGGCGTCGTGGGCGCGGGCCGGCAGGTCGCCGAGCTCGGCGCGGTGGCCGGCGGCCTCGAGCACCAGGCCGCGGGCGTGGTTGGCGTCCTGCCAGCCGTCGCCGTCGCGGTCGTCGTAGACCGTGCCCAGCACCAGCGCGTCCTCGAGCAGCGCGTCGCCCTGCAGGGTCACGGTGGCGGTGGCCTCCTCGGACAGCGGGTCCGGGCCCAGCCAGGCGCGGGCGCGGTTGACCTGCTCGCCCGGGCCGGCGGCGGCGCCGACGCGCATCAGGTAGACCACCGTGGCGGTCTGGCCGACGTCGACGTCGATGCCGCCGATGCGGATCGGCGAGGCGCCCAGCAGGCTGCCGGCGCCGTCGGCGTCGGCCACCCGCAGCGACTCCGCGACCAGGCGGAAGCCGGCCGGCGGCGCGTCGAGGATCTCGACGCCGCGCAGGCGGGTGTTGCCGGTGTTGCGCACGGTGATGACGTAGCGCACCAGGTCGCCCTGGCGCACCAGGCGCGGGCTGGCCTGCTTGGCCACGACCACGCCGTCGTCCTGGGCGTAGTCCACGCGCACCACGGCGGGGTTCGACAGCTCGCCCTGGGTGTTGCGCACCACGTACTGCACCGGGGTCGGGTCGGCGGTGAAGCCGGGCTCCGGGGTGAAGGTGATCGCGCCGGTGGCCGGGTCGATCGACCACGTGCCCTCGCCCGGGACCACCAGCGACGCGCCCGGGGCCGGCGTGCCGAGGAAGCGCACGCTGCCCGGCACGAGGCCGCCGCCATTGTCGAGGTCGTTGGCCAGCGCCGGCACCGAGACCGGGCTGCCCGGGGTGGGCGAGGTGCCGGTGTCGTCGACGGCCACCGGCGGGGCGATGGTGTCCTCGACCACGATGCGCACGATCGCCACGTCGCAGGCCGGGACCGGGGTCGCGTCGTCGCAGATCTCGTAGTTGAAGGTGTCCTCGCCGGAGAAGCCCGGCGCCGGGGTGTAGCGCACGGTGCCGTCGGGCAGCACGACCACGCTGCCGTTGACCGGCGGGGTGGTGATGCGCAGCGCGGGGGACAGGCTGCGGCCCGCGCCGGCGACGTCGTTGCCGCCGACCGCGATCACCACCGCGGTGTCCTGCGGGGTGCGGGCGATGTCGTCCACCGCCTGCACGCGGCCCGGCTCGGCCAGCAGGCGCAGCCAGGCGCGCGCGCAGACCGGGGTCGGGGTGGACGCATCGCAGACCTCGTACTCGAGCAGGTCGTTGGCCGGCGCGCCGGGGCCCGGGGTGTAGGTGATGCGGCCGTCCGGCAGCACCACCGCCGTGCCGAGGCCCGGCGGGGTGGTGATGCGGACGCTGCCCGGCACCAGCGGGGTGGCGCTGCCGCTGTCGTTGCCGAGCACGGCGACCGTCACCGGCAAGCCGTCGACGCGCGCGGCGTCGTCGTTGGCGATCACCACGGCCGGGCGCACGACCAGGGTCGCGATGGCGCGGTCGCAGGCCGGGACCGGGGTGGAACGGTCGCAGACCTCGTACTCGAAGCTGTCCGGGCCGCTGTAGCCGGGCGCCGGGGTGTAGGTGGTGGTGCCGTCCGGGTTCACCACCAGCGTGCCGTGGGCCGGGCCGCGGATGACGCGCAGCGAGGCCGGGTCGAGCGGGCTGCCGGCGGTGGAGTCGTTGAGCAGCACGTCCACGCGCACGGGCTGGCCCGGGCCGGTGCTGGCCGCGTCGTCGGCGGCGATCACCGCGCCGGTGCCCGTGGCGGGCGCGGTGACGACGATCGTGACCGTCGCGGTCGCGCAGCTCGGCGTGGGCACGCCGGCGTCGCAGACCTCGTAGTCCAGGGTCACGGTGCCGCTGAAGCCGGGCGCCGGGACGTAGCCGATCGTGCCGTCGGGGTTCACCACCGCGGTGCCGCTGGCCGGCGGCGTGGTGATGCGCACGCTGCCGGGCACCAGCGGGGCGCCGCTGCCGCTGTCGTTGCCGAGCACCGGCAGGGTCACCGGCGTGCCCGGGGTGGCGGCGGAGTCGTCGCGGGCGACGACCACGCCGGGCTCGACCTGCAGGCGCGCGATCGCGCGGTCGCAGACCGGGGTCGGCACCGAGGCGTCGCAGATCTCGTACTCGATCTGGTCGGGGCCGGCGTAGTTCGGATCGGGGGTGTAGGTGACCGAGCCGTCCGCGTTGACCACCAGCTGGCCGTGGGCCGGCGGAGCGATCACGCGCAGCGTGGCGGGCACCAGGGCCGCGCCGCCCGGGGAGACGCCGTCGTTGTCGAGCAGCAGCAGGTTCACCGGGGTGTTCTGCGGGGTGCGGGCGGCATCGTCACGCGCGGTGACGGTGTTGGGCTCGACGGTCAGGGTCACCGTCGCGGTCACGCAGACCGCGGTCGGGGTGGAGGTGTCGCAGACCTCGTACTGGAACGTCACCGGGCCGGAGTAGCCCGGCGCCGGCACGAAGCCGATCGTGCCGTCCGGGTTCACCGTCGCGGTGCCGGTGCCCGGCGGCGTGGTGATGCGCACGGTGCTGGGATCCAGCGGCGCGCCCGGCGAGCTGTCGTTGCCCAGCACCGGGATCGTCACCGGCGTGTTCTGCGGCGTGGTCGCCACGTCCGGCGTCGCCACCGGCGCGTTGGCCTCGACCGTCAGGGTCACCGTCGCGGTCACGCAGACCGCGGTCGGGGTGGAGGTGTCGCAGACCTCGTACTGGAACGTCACCGGGCCGGAGTAGCCCGGCGCCGGCACGAAGCCGATCGTGCCGTCCGGGTTCACCGTCGCGGTGCCGGTGCCCGGCGGCGTGGTGATGCGCACGGTGCTGGGATCCAGCGGCGCGCCCGGCGAGCTGTCGTTGCCCAGCACCGGGATCGTCACCGGCGTGTTCTGCGGCGTGGTCGCCACGTCCGGCGTCGCCACCGGCGCGTTGGCCTCGACCGTCAGGGTCACCGTCGCGGTCACGCAGACCGCGGTCGGGGTGGAGGTGTCGCAGACCTCGTACTGGAACGTCACCGGGCCGGAGTAGCCCGGCGCCGGCACGAAGCCGATCGTGCCGTCCGGGTTCACCGTCGCGGTGCCGGTGCCCGGCGGCGTGGTGATGCGCACGGTGCTGGGATCCAGCGGCGCGCCCGGCGAGCTGTCGTTGCCCAGCACCGGGATCGTCACCGGCGTGTTCTGCGGCGTGGTCGCCACGTCCGGCGTCGCCACCGGCGCGTTGGCCTCGACCGTCAGGGTCACCGTCGCGGTCACGCAGACCGCGGTCGGGGTGGAGGTGTCGCAGACCTCGTACTGGAACGTCACCGGGCCGGAGTAGCCCGGCGCCGGCACGAAGCCGATCGTGCCGTCCGGGTTCACCGTCGCGGTGCCGGTGCCCGGCGGCGTGGTGATGCGCACGGTGCTGGGATCCAGCGGCGCGCCCGGCGAGCTGTCGTTGCCCAGCACCGGGATCGTCACCGGCGTGTTCTGCGGCGTGGTCGCCACGTCCGGCGTCGCCACCGGCGCGTTCGCGGGCACGGTGATGGTGACCGTCGCGCTGGCGCAGGCGGCCGGCGTGCCGACGTCGCAGACGGTGTAGGTGAAGCTGACCGGGCCGCCGTAGGTCGAGTCGGCGACGTAGGTCACGGTGCCGTCGGGATTCACGGTGGCGGTGCCCTGGCCGGGCGGGACGGTGATCGAGACGCTGCCGGGATCCAGCGCGAGGCCGCCGCTGCCCGGGGTGTCGTTGCCGAGCACCGGGATCACGACCGTGGCGCCCTGCCCGACCGTCAGCGCATCGGGGGTGGCCACCGGCGAGACGCGCACGGCGCCGCCGACGGTGCCGGTGTTGTTGGCGTCGTCGAGCGGATCCTCGAGGGGATGGGACACCGTGGCGGCGTTGGTGATCGTGCCGCTGGCGCCGGCGTCGACGCTGGCGGTGAGCTCGATCGCCGGGAAGCTGGCGCCGGCGGCGAGGTCGTCGGCGCGGGTGCAGGTGACCGTGGCGCCGAGCGCGCAGGTCCAGCCGCTGCCGCTGGCGGCGGTGGCGACGAGGCCGGCCGGCAGGGTGTCGGTGACGGTGGTCGTGCCGCGCGCGGTGACCGTGCCGAGGTTGGACACCACCAGCGAGTAACGGGTGGTGCCGCCGGCGGCGAGCGCGTCGAGCTGGGTCTTGGCCATCGCCAGGTCGGGGCCGGCGACGGTGTCGCGGGTCGGCTGGTCGCCCGGGCGGGCCTGGTCGGCGTCGCTGGTGTCGGTGACGGTGTTGCCGAGGGTGGCCTGGACGTAGGTGACCTGGGCGCTGTTCTCGATCACGGTGCCGCCGGGGACGGCGTCGACGGTGACCTGGAAGCGCAGCTCGAAGGCCTCGCCCGGGGCGACGGAGCCGCCGGTGGAGGCGTTCGCGCCGGCGCCCAGCCGCGCCACGACGCGGTTGTTGCCGGCGTCGAACTCGGCCTGGTCGTCGCCCGCGGCGTCGGACTTCGCGCCGGCGTTGGCGCCCGCGGCGATCGACAGCGAGCCGGGCACGTAGGTGGTGCCGGCCGGGATCGCGTCGCGCAGCACCATCTGGGTGGCGATGTCGGTGCCGGTGTTGGTGGAGCGCACGCGGAACTCGAGCACGTCGCCGGCCTCGAGCTCGCCGCCGTTGACGTCGACCGAGGACTTGACCAGGTCGGCCTTGATGTCGGGCATGAAGACGTCGGTGGCGACGGTGATCACGCCGGGGAAGTTGACGTCGCCGGAGTTGCCGCGCACGCGGACGTAGGCGCCGGTGGCGCTGTTGGGCAGCAGCACCTGCGGCTCGAACAGGTCGATGTCGACGCCGAGCAGGTTGGAGTAGGACGGCGTGCGGCCGGCGGTGAGGTTGACGCCGTAGGCCGAATGCGAGGAGTTCCAGATGTCGTCGACCGGGTTGGTCGCGTTGCTGATCGCGCTGAGGTTGGCGGCGTCCGGGCCGAACAGGAACGAGGGCGTGCCGGCCGACGCGTCGAGGATCGAGCGGTCGCCGTCGTAGGTGACCACGCCGACGGCGCTGTTGACCGGGCCGCTGGCCGGGGTCAGCAGGCCGGTGATCTGGATGTCGATCTGCGGGTTGGCGCCGTCCGCGAGCTGCAGGCCGTCGAACACCGACAGCGAGCGCAGCGCGCGGGTGGGATCGCGGTAGACCACCACCATCGTCCAGCCGCCCCAGGTGCCGCTGGCGGTGCTGGAGACGACGTTGGCGACGGTGTACTCGCCGTTGCCGCCCTCGAGCACCTCGAGGGTGATGTCGCGGAAGCCCTGGTAGCCGTTGCCGATGGCATCGAGCTGCTGGGCGGGCATCGCCTGGTAGCCGGCGACGGCGGGGGTGCGCAGCTGGACGCTGTCGCGGCCGGCGGCGCTCGAGCTGCCGCTCCAGTACAGGCCGGCCCACTCGACGGTGGCGCCGGCGGGCAGCGCGAGGGTCGCGGTGCTGGAGTTGAAGGTGCTGGCGTCGGCGTCCACATCGACGTTCGCCATCGTGAAGCTGTTGTTGCGGCCGGTGCCGCCGTTCTGCGCCGTGGTGCAGGCCGCGGTGCCCGGCGGGCAGTGCAGGCTGACGTTGCCGAGCAGCACGATGTCGCCGCGCGCGTTCAGCGGCGGCGCGGAGGCGGCCGGGAAGCGGCGCTCGAACGCGCGCTGGGCGTGGGCGTCGGGGACGACGGCCAGCAGCGCGAGGACGGACACGACGAGGGCGGCGCCCAGGCGGAGGGCGAGCGGAGCAGCGGACACGGACATGCGGCCATCCCGGCGCGTTGGCGCCATGGTGGTGGGACGGCAGGGTCGGGGCCGCGGGAAAGGAGGGGTGGGCGCGCGGGGCGTGGGCGCCGGGTGCAGCATCGCCCGGGCGGGGTCAGGGCCCGGGCAATGGGGGCGGAGTCTAGGGAAGCGTCAAGATCGCGTCAAACCACGACCGACGGACGACCGTCAGTCCCGACCGGCGGTCCAGCGCGCCGCGGCCAGGGCCTCGCAGGCCTCGATGACCCGCGCGGCCACGTCCGGCGCGCGGCTGCGGCTGGAGCGGGCCTCGTCGCGCAGCCGGGCCTGCGCCTCTTCGCGGGTCAGGCGGAAGCGCTCCATCAGGATGCCGGTCGCCACGCTGACCTCCCGCCCCTGGTCGAGGGCACGGCTGAGCTGGTCGCCGGTCTCGCGCATCGCGCACCGCTCGGCGTGCCGGGCCAGGGCGGCGTCCACCGCGGCCACCAGCTGCGCCGGCGAGGCCGGCTTGACCAGGAAGCCCAGGCCGCCGAGGCGGCTGGCCTCGCGCACGGTGGCCTCGTCGCTGAAGGCCGAGAGGAACAGCAGGCCGGGGCCGTCCGGGCCGCCGATCTGCTCGGCCAGGCGCAGCCCGGAGTCGCGGGCGAGGCGGATGTCGAGCAGCGCGAGGTCGAAGCGCGTGGTGGCCACCGCGCGCATGGCCTCGGCGGCGGTCTCCACCGCCACGACCTCGTGGCCGGCGTCCTCCAGGCAGGCCCCCACGGTGGCCAGGATCAGGCGCTCGTCGTCGACCAGCAGCAGGCGGCTCGTCATGTCATGGGCTCCAGCGAGTAGGCGGGCGGCGGGGGCCCGGGAGGGAAGACGTCGACCAGCGGGCCGGTGTCGAGCCACAGCGTGGCCTCGATGATGCCCGGCGCGACGCAGGCCAGCGCGACGCCGGCGCGCTTGGGCGGCAGCAGCGCGCGGACCAGGCGCAGGCCCTGGCCGCCCGCGCGCTCGGCCACCGGCTGGCCGGGCGCGATCGCCCCCGCGACCGGGTTGCGGACCACCAGCACCACGCGCGCCGGCGAGCGCTCGCCGCGCAGGGTGATCCGCGAGCCGGGCGTGCGGTGCTTGGCGGCATTGGTCAGCAGCTCGTTGATCACCAGCGCCACCGGGACCGCGTCGGCGTCGGCGACCGCGACGTCGCCGAGCTCGACCAGGCCGTCGACGAGGTCGATGTCGACCGCGCGCACCTCCTGCACCGACAGCGCGATCCGCGAGACGAGGTCGGCCAGCGGCGCGGGGCCCTCGCTGGTGGTCGCCGACAGCCCGTAGACCGAGGCGATGGCGAGCACCTGGTCGGCCGCGCCCTCGAGCACGCCGGCCACCCGCGCGGGATCGGTGAGCAGGCCCAGCGGTCGGCGCAGCAGGCCGGCGACGCCCTGCAGGTGGTTCTTGATGCGGTGGTGCAGCTCGCGCACCAGCGCGTCGCGCTGCACCCGCACCGCCTCGATGCGCTCGGCCTCGCGGCGCACCCGCGGGGCCATGTCGACCAGCGTGACCAGGCCGGCCAGGCCCTCGGCGTCGCCGAAGTCCAGCCGCGCGCGGGCCGCGCCGACGTGCAGCTGCCGGCCCATCGAGGCCGGCAGCATCAGCTCGGTGCGCTCGGCGAACTCCTCGTCGGGCAGGTCGAGCACGCCCGGCAGGATCCGCTGCACCGGCTGCCCGATCACGTCGCCGGGGCCCCAGCCGAGCAGCGCCGATGCCGACTCCGACCAGAAATGGATGCTGCCGTCGTGGCGCCAGCCGATCGTGGCCACCGGCGAGCGCGCCAGCAGGCGCTCCAGGCGCAGCGTGGCCTCGCGCGAGCGCAGGTCGGCGCGCTTGCGCGCCGCGTAGGCGCTGGCGACCAGCAGCGGGGCCATCACCATCGTGATGGCGTAGATGCCGGCCTCGGTGGGGGTGAGCACCGCCGCCCCGGGCTGGCCCTCGAACGCCAGCCGCAGCGCGACGGGCACCAGCGCGGCCAGGCCGCACAGCACCGTCAACGCGAACAGCGGCAGCACGAAGGCCGCGTACAGCAGCGGCAGCACCGGCAGGATGAAGCCGCCGGGCAGGCGCAGGTAGGCCAGCACCGCGACGAACACCGTGAGCGCGAGCAGCACCAGCACCTTCAGCCACAGCCGGGCGCCGTACTCGCGCAGCGGCCGGCCGTGGCCCCAGGCCAGCAGCGCGGGCAGCAGCGCGACCATCCCCAGCGCGTCGCTGGACCACCAGCGCCCGAACGCCAGCCACGCCGCATCGAACGCACTGCCAGGCTGCATGAGCGCGGCCACCAGGCCGCCGAGCGCCGGGCCCACGACGCAGGCGACGACCATCAGGCGGGTGGCGTCGAGCGGCTCGGCGAAGCCCTGCGGCTGCAGGCCGAGGCGGCGGGCGACCAGCGCGCTGGCGAGGGTGCCGAGGCCGTTGGCCAGCGCATAGGCGGCGGCCACCGCGGCGGGGGCGCCGTTGAGCAGGTTGGCGAGGAGGGCGGCGACGAGCCCGGCGAGCAGCCAGACGGCGGTGCCCGAGGGGCGCCGCAGCATCAGGCCGAGCAGGAGGGCGTTGGGCAGCCAGACGATCGCGAGGATGTCGTCGTCGGAGGCGAGGCTGGGCCACGCGAGCGCGACGTAGGCGAGGCCGGCGATGAGCCCGTCCCTGGCCTGGCGACGGCGGATGGCGCGGACGGCCTCGGACACGGGCGGGACTCGGTGCGTGGAGCGGGTGATGGGAATCGAACCCACGTTCACAGCTTGGGAAGCTGTTGTCTTACCATTAGACGACACCCGCGGCGCGGCGATTATGCAGGCCGCGGCGCATGACCCGCAACGCACGCCCCCCGCCCCGCAACGCACGCCCCCCGCCACCGCGCGGGCCGGGCCCGAGGCCCTCCATGCAGATCCTGCTCAACGGCGAGCCGCGCGCGCTCGCCCCCGGCACCACCCTCGCCCAGCTGCTCGAGCAGGCCGGCCTCGCCGGCCGCCGGGTGGCGATCGAGTGCAACCTCGAGATCGTGCCCAAGGCCCGCCACGCCGACACGGTGCTGGCCGACGGCGACCGCGTGGAGCTGGTGCACGCCCTCGGCGGCGGCTGACCCGGGGCGGACCGGGCGCGGCGCGGAGGTCGCGCCGGGACGCCATCGCGGGCGATAATCCGCGCATGGACACCCCCACCCCGCCCGCTCCCACCGCCCCGCGCGTCGACCGCCCGCTGGTCATCGCCGGCCGCACCTACGCCTCGCGCCTGCTCACCGGCACCGGCAAGTTCCGCGACTTCGAGGAGACCCGCCTGGCCACCGAGGCCGCGGGCGCCGAGATCGTGACCTTCGCGCTGCGCCGGATGAACATCGGCCAGGACGCCTCGCAGCCCAACCTGCTCGACGTGCTGCCGCCCGAGCGCTACACGCTGCTGCCCAACACCGCCGGCTGCTACACCGCCGAGGACGCGGTGCGCACCTGCCGGCTGGCGCGCGAGCTGCTCGACGGCCACCGCCTGGTCAAGCTCGAGGTGCTCGGCGACGCGCGCACGCTCTACCCCGACGTGGTGCAGACGCTGAAGGCCGCCGAGGTGCTGGTGGCCGACGGCTTCGACGTGATGGTCTACACCTCCGACGACCCGATCATCGCCAAGCGCCTCGAGGAGATCGGCTGCGTGGCGGTGATGCCGCTGGCCGCGCCGATCGGCTCGGGCCTGGGCCTGCAGAACAAGTGGACGCTGCTGGAGATCATCGACAACGCCCGCGTGCCGGTGCTGGTGGACGCCGGCGTCGGCACCGCCAGCGACGCCGCGATCGCGATGGAGCTGGGCTGCGACGGCGTGCTGATGAACACCGCCATCGCCTCCGCCGGCGACCCGGTGCGGATGGCGCGCGCGATGAAGCTGGCGGTCGAGGCCGGCCGCGAGGCCTTCCTGGCCGGCCGCATCCCCAAGAAGCGCAACGCCAGCGCGTCCTCGCCGCTGGACGGGCACTTCCTGTGAGCGATGCCGCCGAGGGCGCCCCGGCCGCCGCCGACGCGCCCGCCGAGGACAAGCGCCTGCGCGCGATCCGCAGCTTCGTGCTGCGCCAGGGCCGGCTGACGCCGGGCCAGGAGCGCGCGTTCGCCGAGCACTGGGGCCGCTACGGCCTCGAGCACCGCGGCCCGGCGGCGCCCGGCGCCGCCCACGCCCCGCGCGACTTCGACGCCGTGTTCGGCCGCCAGGCCCCGCGCGTGCTCGAGATCGGCTTCGGCAACGGCGAGGCGCTGCGCTTCGCGGCCGGCCACGAGCCGGGCCGCGACCTGATCGGCGTGGAGGTGCACCGCCCCGGCGTCGGCCGCCTGCTGCACGGGCTGGCCGCCGACGCGCGCACCAACGTGCGGCTGTACTGCCACGACGCGGTCGAGGTGCTGCGCGACGAGATCGCCGAGGCCTCGCTCGACGAGGTCCGCATCTACTTCCCCGACCCCTGGCACAAGAAGCGCCACACCAAGCGCCGGCTGGTCAACCCGGCCTTCGTCGCCCTGCTGTGCACGCGGCTTAAGCCCGGCGGGCTGTTGCACCTCGCCACCGACTGGGCCGACTATGCGGCGCAGATGTGGGAGGTCTGCGACGCCGAGCCGGGGCTGCGCAACCGCGCCGGCCCCGGCGGCCACGTGCCCCGGCCCGACTGGCGGCCCCAGACCCACTTCGAGGCGCGCGGCCTGCGCCTCGGGCACGGGGTCTGGGACATGCTCTACGACCGCCGCTGAGGAAGGACCCCGACGCCGACCATGGACAGCGGCCTGACCCTCACCACCGAGATGGTGCTCGTGCTCGGGCTGGTGGGTCTGACGATGGTCGGCTTCATGATCGAGCGGCTGCGGCCCGACCTCGTGGCCCTGCTGGTGCTGGTGGCGCTCGGGCTGTTCGGCCTGGTGCCCTCCGAGCGCCTGTTCGGCGGCTTCGCGGGCAACGCGGTGATGAGCGTCATCGCCACGATGATCCTCGGCGCCGGCCTCGACCGCACCGGCGCGCTCAACCGCCTCGCGGGCTGGCTGCTGCGGCGCTCCAAGGGCCTCGAGGAGCGCCTGATCCTGATGACCTCGCTGGTCGCGGGCCTGCTCTCGGGCTTCATGCAGAACCCTTCGGTGGCCGCGCTGTTCCTGCCGGTGGCCTCGCGCCTCTCGGGCCGCACCGGCATCGCGCTGTCGCGGCTGCTGATGCCGATCGGCGTGGCGATCGTGATGGGCGGCGGCCTGACGATGGTCGGCAACTCGCCGCTGATCCTGCTCAACGACCTGCTGGTGGCCGCCAACGGCAACCTGCCCTCCGGCGCGGCCAGCCTCGAGCCGTTCACGATGTTCGCGCCGCTGCCGGTGGGCCTGGCGCTGCTGCTGGCCGCGGTGGCGTTCTTCCGGTTCTTCGGCGCGCGCCTGCTGCACGAAGGCGACGACAAGGGCATCACCCCGGCGCGCACCGAGAGCTACTTCGCCCGCGCCTACGGCATCGAGGGCGAGGTGTTCGAGCTCACGGTCACCGCCGAGAGCCCGCTGGTGGGCATGTCGGTGGGCGAGGCCGAGGCCCAGCGCGGCGCGCCGCTGCTGCTGGCGCTCAAGAGCGGCAACGAGTCGCGGCTGGCGCCGGCCGCCGACACGATGATCTGGGTCGGCAGCGTGCTCGGCGTCATGGGCCCGCGCCAGGAGGTGCAGGACTACGCGCAGAACAACCTGCTGCGCCTCAGCGCCCGGCTGCGCCACTTCGCCGACCTCTTCAACCCCAGCCGCGCCGGCATCTCCGAGGCGGTGGTGCCGCCGACCTCGCGCTTCATCGGCAAGACCCAGGCCGACCTCGGCCTGCGCAAGCGCCTCGGCCTGTCGCTGCTGGCGATCAACCGCGACAACCAGGTCTGGCGCGAGGACGTGCGCCGGATCCCGATCAAGGCCGGCGACATGCTGGTGCTGCACTCGATCTGGACCGACCTGGCCCAGGCCGGCGAGAGCCGCGACTTCGTCGTGGTCACCGACTACCCCAAGGGCGAGAGCCGGCCGCACAAGCTCTGGCCGGCGATCGTGGTGTTCGTGCTGGCGCTGGGCCTGGCGCTGGGCGCCAGCCTGCCGGTGCCGCTGGCGCTGATGACCGGCGCGGCCGGCATGCTCGCGCTGGGCGTGCTGAACATGGACGAGGCCTACGCGGCGGTGAACTGGAAGACGGTCTTCCTGATGGCCTCGCTGATCCCGCTGGGCTGGGCGATGGACTCCAGCGGCGCCGCGGCCTGGCTCACGCTGCAGCTGCTCGAGCGCCTGCCCGAGGGCCTGCCACCGTGGGTGTTCGAGGCCGCGCTGGCGCTGCTGACCACGCTGTTCGCGCTGGTCATCACCCACGTCGGCGCGACGGTGGTGATGGTGCCGATCGCGATCAGCGTGGCGATCGCGGTGGGCGGCGAGCCGCTGGCGTTCGCGCTGGTGGTGGCGCTGTCGGCGTCGAACAACTTCCTCAGCCTGTCCAACCCGGTGTTCTCGGTGCTCGCCGGCCCGGCCGGCTACCGCGGCCGCGACCTGCTGCGCACCGGCGTCCCGCTGACCTTCCTGTACCTGCTGCTGGTGCTGGGGATGGTCAACCTGGTGTTCTGAGGCCGGTCGGGCCCGCGGCGCGGCTCAGGCCAGCCGGACGGCGCCGTCCGCGTCGACCGCGAGCGCCACCGCGGCCAGCGACTGCCCGCGGCAGGGGCCGCCCACGCACAGGCCGCTGAGCGCCTCGAAGCTGGCCCCGTGGGCCGCGCACACCAGCCGCCCCTGGTCGAACAGGAAGCGCCCGGGGGCGTAGTCCAGCCGCCGCCCGGCATGCGGGCAGACGTTGAGGAAGCCGGCCACGTCCGGGCCCCGGCGGGTCAGGACCACGCTCTCGGGCTGGCCGTCGACGGTCGCCTCGACCTCGACCGCGCCGCCATCGGGGATGTCATCGCGCTGGATTAACGAATCTCTCACGAACGCCTCGGCCGTCGGGGGTAGCATCCGGTTCCCCGTCGGAACCGGCGGGGGAAAGTGTGACAGATCCGTCCCCACGCGAGCCCCACGCCATGCGCAGCTTCCGATCCACCTGGTCCCGCTTCGAGTTCCGCAAGCCCCGCAACCCGCTGGCGCGCGTCGCCATCGTCGTGCTGGCGGTGTGCGTGCTGGCGATGCTGCTGGTGGTGGGCCTGTTCGCGGGCCTCGCGATGCTGGCCTTCGGCCTGGCCGTGCGCCTGGCCGCGCGCGTCGCCGGCCGCCGCCGCGCCGATGCGCCGGGCGCGGCCCGCGCGGGCGCGATCGACGGCGAGTTCAGCGTCGTCACCCCCGAGCGCGCACGCCTCGCCTCGCACTGAGCGCGCCCGCCGCGGGGCGCCGCTCGCCACGCCCCGCGCATCCGGTTTAGCCTTCGGGTCCGTCCCGCCCCAGGCCCACCGCGCATGACCCTCGTGATCCCCGCCCTGCCCCCCGCCACCGTCCCGGTCGCCGGCGGCGGCGACTTCCCCGTGCACCGCCTCTACTGCGTGGGCCGCAACTTCGCCGACCACGCGAAGGAGATGGGCGCGAGCATCGACCGCGGGCAGCCGGTGTTCTTCATGAAGCCCGCCGACGCCGTGGTCCCGGGCGGCGGCGACGTCCCCTACCCCTCGGCCACCGCCGACCTGCACCACGAGGTGGAGCTGGTGGTGGCGCTGGGCCGCGACGCCGACGGCGTGGTGGCGCCCGGGGACGCGCTGGCGCTGGTGTACGGCTACTCGGTGGGCCTCGACCTGACCCGCCGCGACCTGCAGGCGGCCGCGAAGGCCAAGCAGCTGCCCTGGGACACGTCCAAGGGCTTCGACCACTCCGCGCCGCTGGCGCCGATCGTGCCGGTGGCCGCCGCGGGTGGGCACCCGGCCGCGCAGCGCCTGTGGCTCGAGGTCAACGGCGAGACGCGGCAGCAGGCCACGCTCGACACGATGGTCTGGGGCGTGGCCGAGATCCTGCACGAGCTCAGCAAGCTCTTCGCGCTGCGCGCCGGCGACCTGGTGTTCATGGGCACGCCGGCCGGCGTGGCCGCCCTGCAGCGCGGCGACGCCTGGCGCTGCGGCGTCGACGGCCTGGCCACGCTCGAGGGCCGGATCACCGGCTGAGGCGGCCCGCGCGGCCGTGTAGAGTCCACCGGCGGCGCGCGACGCGCGCCCGTCCCAGCTGCGCCACACCACCATCGACCTCGGGGAGAGGGCCATGAGCTTCGTCAAGGAATTCAAGGAGTTCGCCATGCGCGGCAACGTCGTCGACCTCGCGGTCGGCGTCGTGATCGGCGCGGCGTTCGGCAAGATCGTCAGCTCGCTGGTCGGCGACGTGATCATGCCCGTCATCGGCCTGCTGACCGGCGGCATCGACCTCTCCGACCGCGCGCTGGTGATCCGCGAGGCCGTGCTCGGCCCGGACGGCGCCGAGCTCGCCGCCGCCGTGGTGCTGAAGTACGGCGCCTTCGTGCAGACGATCGTCGACTTCACCCTGGTGGCGTTCGCGATCTTCATCGCGGTCAAGGCGATCAACCGCCTCAAGCGCCAGGAGGAGGCCGCCCCGGCCGCGCCGCCGGCGCCGAGCGCCGAGGAAGTGCTGCTCACCGAGATCCGCGACCTGCTCAAGCAGCCGCGCTGAGGACCCGCCCCGCATGAGCACCCCGCGCACCACCCGCCCCGCCCGCCGCCGCGGCCTCGCCGCCGCCCTCGCCCTGGCCCTGTGCGCCGGCCTCGCCACCGGCGCCGGCGCCGACGACGCCGCCACCACGATCCCCGACGCCGCCATCCCGGTGGCCGAAGGCCTGCGCGACGCCGCGATGCAGGGCACCGAGGCCTTCGCGATCGTCGAATCGCTCACCACCGAGGTGGGCCCGCGCATGCCGGGCACCCCGTCCGACGCCCGCGGCGTGGACTGGGCCATCGCGAAGTTCCAGGCGCTGGGCTACGACCGGGTGTGGACCGAGCCGGTGACCTTCCCGGTCTGGGAGCGCGGCCATGAGCGCGCCGAGGTGCTGGCGCCGTATCCGCAGCCGCTGGTGCTGACCGCGCTCGGCGGCAGCGTCGGCACCGGCGGGCCGCTCGAGGCCGAGGTGGTGGAGTTCGCCACCCTCGCCGACCTCGTGGCCGCCGACCCCGCGCGCGTCGCGGGCAAGATCGCCTACGTCAGCTACCGGATGGGCCGCTTCCGCGACGGCGCGGGCTACGGCCCGGCCGTGGGCGCGCGCGCCAACGGCGCCGTCGAGGCCGCGCGCAAGGGCGCGGTGGCGGTGCTGATCCGCTCGATCGGCACCGACTCCGACCGCCTGCCGCACACCGGCACCATGCGCTACGCCGACGGCGTCGAGCGCATCGCCGCCGCCGCGCTGTCGAACCCCGACGCCGACCTGCTCTCCGCGATGCTGCGCCGCGGCCAGCCGGTGACGCTGCGGCTCGACATCGAGGCCGGCATGACCGGCACCTACACCTCGCAGAACGTCATCGGCGAGATCACCGGGCGCGAGCGCCCCGACGAGGTGGTGCTGATCGGCGGCCACCTCGACTCCTGGGACCTCGGCACCGGCGCCATCGACGACGGCGCGGGCGTGGCGATCACGATGGCCGCGGGCGCGGCGATCGGCCGCCTCCCCCAGGCCCCCGCGCGCAGCGTACGCGTGATCGCCTGGGCGAACGAGGAGCAGGGCCTGATCGGCGCGCGCCACTACGCCGACGCGCACGGCGACGCCATCGAGACCCACCTGATCGGCGCGGAGAGCGACTTCGGCGCCGGCCGCATCTACGCCTTCCGCGCCGGCGTCGACGACGCGGCACGCCCGGCGATCCGGCGCATCGGCGAGGTGCTGGCGCCGCTGGGCATCGCGACCGAGGACGAGGGCGGCGGCCCCGGTCCCGACGTCGGCCCGCTGGTCGCCCGCGGCATGGCCTGGGCGCAGCTGGCCCAGGACGGCAGCGACTACTTCGACTGGCACCACACGGCCAACGACACCCTCGACAAGATCGAGCCGGCCGCGCTGGACCAGCAGGTGGCGGCCTATGCCGCGTTCGCCTACCTGGCCGCCGAGGCCGAGGGCGACTTCGGCAGCCGCGCCCCCGCGCCGGCGCCGGCCGAGGCCAGCGCGCCGCCGGCGCGCTGAGCCGCGCGCGCGTCGTCGGCGGCGGGGCTTACTCCAGCTCCTCGATCAGCAGCGACTGCGCCGTGCCCCCGATCAGGGCCTCGGCCGCCTCGCGCAGGTCCTCGAGGTCGACCGTGCGCCGGCGCATCAGCACCTGCACGACGTCGTCGAGGCTGTGGGCGTCGTCGGTGGCGGCGCGGATCTCGGCGTCCAGCGCGGCCATCACCACCACCGCGCGCGCGGTGGTGTCGAAGGTGGAGCGCTCCACGCGCAGCGAGCGCACCGCGCGGCTGCGCCGCTCCTGGAACTCCATCGTGCGGCGCATCCGCGAGTCGGTGGTCAGGCCGGCGCGCCAGGGCAGCTGGATGGCGTAGTACTCGGCGATGCCCTCGGCGATCCAGTCGTCGCGCTCGCCGCCGCGGATGCGGGTGATGACGTGGGCCAGCTCGTGGACCAGGGTGGAGGTGCCGTCCTCGCCGATCAGCGGGCGGTCGGCGTGCATGTACAGCGAGCGCGGGCCGGACAGGCCGCCGCGCCACATCGGGTCGTTCGCGGCCACCACCAGCAGCTTGGTCGGCAGCGCGCCGAAGGCCTCGCGCATCTGCGGCGCCATCAGGGTCAGGAAGGCCAGCGCGTCGACCCGGCGCATCTCGTCGCCCTTGGGCGCGGCGATGCTGACCTCGGTGCCCAGCACGCGTTCGCGGCGGGTGCCGACGTCGCCGGCGATCATCCAGCCCACCGGGCGGTCGAAGCGGCGGTCGGCGTTGGTGACCACGAACGAGCGCCCGTCGCGCGAGCGCACGAAGGGCGTGTCGGCGTTGCTCCAGCCTTCGGGCAGGTCGATGTACAGGCGCGCGCGCGAGTCCGCGCCGGCGCTGGTGCGCGACACCGCCGAGGGCACCAGGTCGTCGCCGCGGACGATCGCCCAGCGCTCGGTGATGCGCGCGTCGTAGCCGCCGTCGCGGCGGCGGTGGTCGATCCGGTAGCGGTAGCGCAGCTCGCCGCCGGCGCGCGGCACCTCCCAGTGCACGCGGTCGCCGGGGCGGCGTTCGATGGTGCCGTCGCCCTCGACGTCGGTGTAGCGCTCGCCCATCCGCAGCGTCAGCGAGTCCAGGCGACCGGTGCCGGGCCGCACGCGGATCGTGACCGCGGCCGTGCCCTCGGCGGGCTCGAACGCGACCCGGTAGTCGACGTCGTAGGAGGTGCGGCCGGCCATCGCCGGCGCGGCCGCGCACGCGAGGACGGACGCCAGCAGGAGGGAGGCGAGGCGGGGGACGCGCATGCGGAGGGACTCAGGCGAGCGGGTGGCGCCGGCGCCACTCCGCGAGGAAGACCGCGGTGGCCGCGGCGACGTTGAGGCTCTCGACCGCGCCTGTGCCGGGCAGGCCGATGCGCAGGCCGCAGGCGTCGGCGAGCCGGGCGTCGACGCCCTGCCCCTCCGCGCCCATCACCAGCACCAGGCGGGCGGGCAGCGCGGCGGTGAACACCGGCTCGCCGCCGCGCACGACGGTGGCGGCCATCTCGAAGCCGGCGGAGCGCAGCTGGCCGAGGCTGTTGTCGGTGCGGCCCATGCGCACCAGCGGCAGCGCCTCGGCGCCGCCCTCGGCGACGCGCGCGGCGGCGCCCGAGATCGCGAGCGTGGCCTGCGGCGGCAGCAGCACCGCCCCGGCGCCGAAATGCGCCGCCGAGCGCAGGATCGCGCCGAGGTTGTGCGGGTTGCCCACGCCGTCGAGCCACAGCGCCACCGCCGGGCCCGGGGCCAGGCCGCGCAGCCAGTCGCCTAGCTTGGGCTCGGCCGGGGTGACCAGGTCGAGCACCACGCCTTCGTGGTGCTGGCTGCCGGCGAGGCGGTCGAGGTCGGCGTCGGCCACCACCCGGTAGCCGAGGCGATGCTGCACGCACCAGGCCAGCAGCGGCTGCAGCTGCGGGATGCGCGATTCGCGCAGCCAGGCCTTGCGCAGCGCCTCGGGGCGCTTGGCGAACGCGGCCAGGCAGGCGTTGAAGCCGTACAGGCGCTGCTCGCCCGGCGCGTCCGCGGACGGCGCGGGGCGATGGCGGAGGGCCTGGCCCTCCTCGGGGCTCGGGCGCGCCGCGGGCGGCGCGGCGCCGGCGCGGTGCCGCACCGCCGGGGCGTCGGCGTCGGACCGGCGGGGGCCGCCGGGGCCGCGCACCGCGGCGCCCGGGCGACGGCCCGGGGGACCCGCGTTGCCGCGGTGGGAACTGCTCATGCGTGGCCTCCGACCGGCGGGATGTCGTCTTCGAGCTTGGCGAGGGTACGCGCCACGGCGCCCGGGGACGAGGTGTACGGGGCCAGCAGGGCGTAGAACGCCGGCACCACGTACAGCGACAGCAGGGTCGAGAACGCCACGCCGGCCACGACGACCACGCCGATGGTGGCGCGCGAGGCCGAGCCCGGGCCGCCGGCGACCACCAGCGGCAGGGCGCCGGCGATCGTGGCCACCGAGGTCATCAGGATCGGGCGCAGGCGCACCGCGGCCGACTCCAGCACCGCGTCGCGCACGGCCATGCCTTCGTCGCGCAGCTGGTTGGCGAACTCCACGATCAGGATGCCGTTCTTCGCCGCCAGGCCCACCAGCATCACGATGCCGATCTGGCTGAAGAGGTTCAGCGAGCCGATCGCCTCCCACCAGCCCATCGTCGAGCCCAGGTAGGCCAGCCACAGGCCCAGCAGCGCGCCGACGAAGGCGAAGGGCACGGTGACCATGATCACCAGCGGATGGATGAAGCTCTCGAACTGCGCCGCCAGCACCAGGTACACGATCATCAGCGCCAGGCCCAGCGTGACCAGCGCGGCGCCGCCGGCGGCCTGGTACTCGCGCGACTCGCCCTTGAAGTCGAGCTGGGCGTAGTCCGGCAGCTCCTCGTCGGCGACCTGGCGTACCCAGTCCAGGGTGTCGCCGAGGGTGTAGCCCGGGGTGACGTTGGCCGAGATCGTGATCGCGCGCAGGCGGTTGAAGCGGTTGTAGGTGCCGGGCTCGGCCACCTCGGCGAAGGTCACCAGGTTGGCCAGCGGCACCAGGCCGGCGCCGGTGGTGGAGCGCACGTAGAGGTTGTCGAGGTCGGCGGTGGAGCTGCGGTTGGCGCGCTCGGCCTGCAGCAGCACGTCGTATTCCTCGCCGTCCTCGACGTAGGTGGTGACCCGGCGCGCGCCCATCATCGTCTCGAGGGTGCGGCCGATGGCCTGCACCGGCACGCCGAGGTCGGCGGCGCGGACGCGGTCGATCTCGATGCGCAGCTGCGGGCGGGTCTCCTTGTAGTCGGAGTCGGCGCCGAACAGGCCCGGGTAGGCCTCGATCCGGGCTAGCACGCGGTCGCGCCACTCCGCCAGCTCGGCGTAGTCCGGGCCGCCCAGCACCACCTGGAAGGACTGGCCGCGGCTGCGCACCAGGCCGCCGCGGGCCTGCGCGTTCACGCGCACGCCGGGCAGCTGGTTGAAGTCGCCGCGCAGCTGCTGGATGACGTCGTTGGTGCTGGCGTCGCGCTCGCGCCAGTCGCGCAGGAACACGATCGCGCGGCCGGTGTGCATCTCGCCGCCGGCGCCGAAGCCGCCGGGCACGGCGGTGTTGGCGCGCTCCAGCGGGCCGCCCTCGCCGCGGTAGCGCCCGAGGATCTCCTCCACCTGGCGCACCTGGGCGACGGTGTAGTCGAAGCCCGCGCCCTCCGGGCCGTTGATGCTGACGAAGAACGCGCCGCGGTCCTCGGGCGGCGCCAGCTCGGCCGGCACCTGGGCGTACAGGAACGCGCCGAGGCCGAGCGTGGCCAGCATCAGCGCGCCATAGGCCCAGGAGCGGTCGACGCTGGCCTCGAGCTGGCGGCGGTAGCCGGCGGCCAGCGCGCGCAGGCGGGCGTCGATCCAGCGGTGCAGGCCCTTGGGCTCGGCGTGCGGGCGGACCAGCTTGGAGCTCATCATCGGGGTGAGCGTGAGCGCGACGAAGGCCGAGATCGCCACCGCGCCGGCCAGCGCCACCGACAGCTCGCGGAACAGCCGCCCGGTGTTGCCCTCCATGAAGCCCACCGGCAGGAACACCGCCACCAGCACCGCGGTGGTGGCGACCACCGCGAAGCCGACCTGGCGGGTGCCGCGCGCGGCGGCCACCAGCGCAGGCTCGCCGAGGTCGGCGCGGCGCTGGATGTTCTCCAGCACCACGATCGCGTCGTCGACCACGAGGCCGATGCACAGCACCAGGGCCAGCAGGGTGAGCAGGTTGATCGTGAAGCCGAACGCCCACAGCGCGATGAACGCCGCCACCAGGCACACCGGCACGGTCACCGCCGGGATCAGCGCGGCGCGGGCGCTGCCGAGGAACAGGTAGATCACCGCGATCACCAGCACCATCGCCTCGATCAGCGTCATGTACACGCGCTCGACGGCCGACTCGATGAACACGGTGTTGTCGAACGCGGTGAAGATCCGGGTGCCCTCGGGCAGGCCCTGCTGGATGTCCTCGGCCGCGGCCTTCACCGCGCGCGCCACGTCGAGGCTGTTGGCGGTGGAGGTCTTGACGATGCCGAGGCCGATGTTGGGCTCGCCGTTGCTGACGAAGTAGGCGCGGCGCTCGGTGGAGGCGCGCTCGATCCGGGCCACGTCGCCCAGGCGCACCACGTAGTCGTCCTCGCCCTTGGCCAGCGGCAGCTGGGCGAAGTCCTCGGCGGCGAGGTAGCCGCGCTGCACGCGCAGGGTGAAGTCGCGGGTGTCGGACTCGATCTGGCCGGCCGGGAGCTCGACGTTCTCGGAGCGCAGCGCGTCCTCGACGTCGGCGGCGGTCAGGCCGCGCGCGGCGAGCGCGTTGCGGTCGAGCCACACGCGCATCGCGTAGCGCTGCTGGCCGCCGATGCGCACGGTGGCCACGCCGTCGATGGCCGAGAGGCGGTCGACGACGTAGCGCTCGGCGTAGTCGGTGATCGCCAGCGAGTCCATCGTCGTGGAGCTCATGTTGAGCCACAGGATGGGATCGGCGTCGGACTCGACCTTCTCGACCTGGGGCGCGTCGGCCTCCTCGGGCAGCTGCTCGGCGATCCGGCTGACCGCATCGCGCACGTCGTTGGTGGCGGCCTCGATGTCGCGGCTGAGCTGGAACTCCAGCGTGACCTGGCCCTCGCCGTTGCGCGAGCGCGACTCGACGATGTCCACGCCCTCGATGCCCGACACCGCGTCCTCGAGCACCTGGGTGACGCGGGTCTCGACGACCGCGGCCGAGGCGCCGGGATAGGCCACCTCGACCGAGACGATCGGCGGGTCGATGTCGGGCAGCTCGCGCAGGGTCAGCCGCGAAAAGGCCATCAGGCCCACCACCACCAGCAGCAAGCTGAGGACGGTGGCGAAGACCGGGCGTTCGATCGAGAGGTCGGAGATCTTCATCGCGCGCGCCTCAGCCCGCGGCCGCCGGGGCGGCGGCGGTCGCGCCGACGTCGCGCACCGGCGCGCCGTCGCGCAGCTTCACCGTGCCGTCCACCACCAGGCGCTCGCCGCCGGCGAGGCCCTCGAGCACCTCCACCTCGCCCGGGCGGCGGGCGCCGAGGCGCACGTCCACGCGCCGGGCGAGGCCCGCCTCGTCGACGGTGAACACGTAGGCCTGGCCGCCGACCTGGACCACCGCGATCTCCGGGATCGCCAGCACCTCGCGCTCGGGCATCAGCAGGCGCACGGTCAGCAGCATGCCCGGGCGCAGCGCGCCGCCGGGATTGGCGATCTCGGCGCGGACCGCGACGGTGCGGCTCACCGGGTCCACCCGCGAGCCGATCGAGGTGACCGTGCCGGCGAACGCGCGGTCGCCGTAGGCGATGCTCAGCGCCTGAACGTCCTGGCCGATGGTGAGCGCGGCCAGGCGCGCCTCGGGCACGCTGAAGTCGAGCTTGATGAGCGAGATGTCGTCGAGGGTGGCGATCGGGGTGCCCGGCGAGACCAGCGAGCCGGGGCTGACCTGGCGGAAGCCGAGCACGCCGGCGAAGGGCGCGGTGATCACGCGGTCGCCGAGGCGGGCCTGGACGGCGTCCATCCGGGCGCGCGCGGCGTCGCGGCTGGCGCGCTGGGCGTCGAGCTGGCTGGCGGGGATCAGGCGCTGGGCGGCCAGCTGCTCCTGGCGCTCGAGCTGCTGGCTGGCCTCGCGCAGCGCGGTGCGCGCCTCCTCGAGGCCGGCGAGCTCGGCGCGCCCGGACAGGTCCACCAGCACGTCGCCGGCCTGGACGATGGCGCCGTCCTCGAAGTTCACCCGCTCCACCGTCTCGGTGACCTTGGCGGTGATCACCACCGACTCGCGGGCCTGCGCGGTGCCCACCGCCTCGATGGCATCGCGCCACGGACCCGCGGCGACGACGGCGGTGGTGACCGTGGAGGGCGGCGCGCCGCCGCCCGCGGGCCCGGCGGCCTCCTCGCCGCAGCCGGCGAGCAGGACGGCGGCGCCGAGGGCGAGGGCGAGGGTCAGGCGGGGCGTCGACATGCGGTCATCCATCGGGCACGGCGGGCCATCGGGGACCCGGCGGAAGGGGCGCGGCAGGCGCGGAGGGCGTCGAGTCTACCGTGCCGGAGTGAGGGCCACGTCGCGCCCCGGGTCCGCGGGCGCGCAGGCCGCGTTGCCGGGATCGCGATCGGCGCCGGCCGCCCACGCGGGGCGCGGCCGGCCACAACGCACGACGCCGGCCCTCGCGGGCCGGCGTCGTGTGGCGTCAGCGCGGGGCCGGCCCGGAGGCCGGCGCGAGGCTCAGTCGTTGCCTTCCCACTTGCCCAGCGCGGCCATGCCGTTGGCCTTGGCGCGCTCGAACACGGTCTTCTGGGCCGCGGCGTAGTTGCCCGACAGGTCCTTGGACCACAGCTTCAGCGCGGCGCTCTGCATCGCGCGGCCGTAGGAGAACGACAGCGGCCACGGGTTCGGGCCGAGGCGGTTCATCGCGTCGAGGTGGGCGGTGGCGTCCTCGTCGGACTGGCCGCCGGACAGGAAGACGATGCCCGGCAGGATCGCCGGCACGGTCGACTTCAGGCACATCAGGGTGGCCTCGGCCACGTCGGCGACGTCGACCTGCTCCTCGGCGTCCTTGCCCGGGACGACCATCGAGGCCTTCAGGATGGTGCCCTCGAGCATCACGCCCTGCTCGTAGAGCGCCTGGAACAGCGCGCGCAGCACGGCCTCGGTGACCTCGTAGCACTCCTCGATCGAGTGGCTGCCGTCCATGAGGACCTCGGGCTCGACCATCGGGACGATGCCCTGCTCCTGGCACAGCGCGGCGTAGCGGGCCAGCGCGTGGGCGTTGGCGTCGATGCAGGTGCCGGTGGGGATGTCCTCGGCGATGGTGATCACCGCGCGCCACTTGGCGAAGCGGGCGCCCAGCGCGTAGTACTCCTTGAGGCGGTCGCGCAGGCCGTCGAGGCCCTCGGTGACCAGCTCGCCCGGGCAGCCGGCCAGGCCGGTGGTGCCGCGGTCGACCTTGATGCCCGGGATGATGCCGTTGGCGGCCATGTACTGCGCGAACGGCACGCCGTCGGAGGTCTTCTGGCGCAGGGTCTCGTCGAACAGGATGGCGCCGGAGATGTGCTGGTTCAGGCCCGGGGTGGTGAGCAGCAGCTCGCGGTAGCGGCGGCGGTTCTCCTCGGTGCACTCGATGCCGACGGCGTCGAAGCGCTTCTTGATGGTCGCGTTCGACTCGTCGATGGCGATGATGCCCTTGCCCGCGGCCACCATGGCCTGGGCGGTCTCGGCCAGCTGCTCGATGCTCATGTTCGTCTGATCCTGGGGGTCGGGAGGCCGGGGGCCTCGGGGGGATGCGGAATTCCGGGCGCGGAGTATAGCCCAGGGCGTCCGGCGGCCCTTCCTTGGCGGGGCCGGGGCCGGGGCCGGGGCCGGGGCTTCCCGGCGCGGGAGGGCCGGGAGGGCGCGGGGCCGCGGGCGGTGGGCCCGGCTGCGGGCGCCCGGCCGCTGCGCGGCCGGGTTCCCTGCGGTGCTCGGTCGGCCGGGGCCGCCACTTAACTCGGCCATCCATGGCCTCAAACAAAGTGGCTATCCCCCCGGCCGCCCTGCGCTCCTCGGCGCCCTTCGAGGGCCCTCCGCCCGCGGCCCCGCGCCCGCCCGCCCCTCCCGTGCCACGACGCGGCGATGGTGGGGTGGAGCGGAACACCACGGCGGGAGCAGAGGCTGGGCTAGGTGATGCGTCGCCTGCGACGACCAAGCCGGGGCCCGAGCGCGTCGAATCCGTGCCACGCTGCCCGGACCCGGGCGCGACCAGACCCCCCCCCCCTGCAGGAGATCGCCGTGAGCAAAGGCCTGAACCAGAAGAAGAACACGAAGAAGGCGCCGGCGAAGACGCCCGACGAGAAGCGCGCCGCGAAGCGCGAGAAGGCGAAGCAGCGCTGACCCAGCGCCGCAGGGCGGCCTCCAACGGCGGCGACCTCGCTCCCGCGGGCGGTGCCCGCCCGGCCGGGCGCGGCCTGGGGCCGCCCGGGATGGCCCTTGGAGGGCGCCGAGGAGCGCAGGGCAGCCGAGGGGAAAGCCACATTGTTTGAGGCCATGGATGGCCGAGTTATGTGGCGGCCTCGGCTGACCGAGCACCGCAGGGAACCGGACCGCGCAGCGGTCCGGCGCCCGGAGTGGGCCATGCCGGGCGGCCCCGGGCCGCGCCCGGCCGGGCGGGCACCGCCGGCGCGCCTTACAGCTCGCCGAGCCCGTGCGCCGCGCCGTCGGGGCCCACTTCCAGCAGGCGCATGACGTTGGTGGCGCCGTGCTGCTCCATGGTGTCGCCCGAGGTCAGGATCACCCGGTCGCCCACCGCCAGCAGCCCCAGCGCGAACAGGTGCTTGAGCCCCGCCCGCACGGCCTCGCCGGTGCGCATGCCGCGGGTGTCGAACGCCACCGGGAACACGTCGCGCATCAGGCTCATGCGCCGGCGCGCGCCGTCGTGGCGGCTCAGCGCGTAGATCGGCACGCTCGAGCGGAAGCGGCTGAGGTAGCGCGCCGTGCCGCCGGACTCGGTGAGCGCCACGATCGCGCGCACCGGGATGTGCTCGGTGAGGAACATCGTGGCCATCGCGATGGCCTGGTCCACGCGCTCGAGGTTGCGCGGCGCGGCCTCGAAGTCGGTGTCGTGGGTGAACTGGCGCTCGGCGCCGAGGCAGATGCGCACCATCGCCTCCACCGACTTCACCGGGTAGGCGCCGGACGCCGACTCGGCCGACAGCATCACCGCGTCGGTGCCGTCGATGACCGAATTGGCCACGTCCAGCACCTCGGCGCGGGTGGGGATCGGGTTCTCGACCATGCTCTGCAGCATCTGCGTGGCCGTGATCACGGTGCGGTTGCGGGCCAGCGACTCGCGGATGATCTTCTTCTGCAGGCCGGGCAGCTCGGCGTCGCCGATCTCCACGCCCAGGTCGCCGCGCGCCACCATCACCACGTCGGAGGCGTCGACGATCTCGGCCAGGTTCTCGATCGCCTCGGCGCGCTCGATCTTCGACACCAGGAAGGCGTCCGAGCCCGCCGCGCGGGCCAGCGCGCGCGCCTCGTGCATGTCGTCGGCGTTGCGGCAGAAGCTCACCGCGATGAAGTCCACGCCCAGCGCGGCGGCGGTGCGGATGTGGCCGCGGTCCTCGTCGGTGAGCGCGCCCAGCGACAGGCCGCCGCCGAGGCGGTTGAGGCCCTTGCGGTCGGACAGCGGGCCGTCGGTGACGACGGTGCAGCGGATGCGCACGCCCTCGACCGCGTCGACGGTGAGCGCGACCAGGCCGTCGTCGAGCAGCAGGGTGTCGCCGGCGCGCACGTCGTCGACCAGGCCGAGGTAGCTGCAGCCCACCGCGCTCTCGTCGCCGGGCGCGGCGTCGGGGCTACACACCAAGGTGAAGGCCTGGCCGGCGCGCAGCTGCACCTTGCGGTGGGCGAAGCGCTCGATGCGGATCTTCGGGCCGGGCAGGTCGGCGAGCACGCCGATCTCGACGCCGAGCTCGGCGGCGGCGGCGCGCACGGCGTCGACGCGGGCGGCGTGGTCGGCGGCGGAGCCGTGCGAGAAGTTCAGCCGGACGACGTTGACGCCGGCGCGCAGCAGCGCGAGCAGCGCGCCCGGCGCGTCGGTGGCGGGGCCGAGGGTGGCGAGGATCTTCGTGCGTCGCTGCTGGTCGGACATAGGGCACCCGGTGGGAATCACCGCGAGGCTAGCACGCAAGTGGGGCGCGGCTTCCAGCGTGCATACGTATGCGTGGGCCATGCGCCGGCGGATGTCCCGCGGCTGTCGCGCGCCACCCGCGCGCGCTGTCCCGGCCTGTCCCGCGGCGACCCGCGCGCGCTGTCCCGGGCGGGCACGCCGCGCTATCGTTCCGCCCTCGCCGCGGCGCCCGCCGCGGCCCCGCCACGCCCCGTCGAGCCGAGCCCGCCACGATGCCCCTGACGCCCCCCGCCGACGCCCTGCCCCTGCCGCTGCTGCGGCTGCCGCCGTGGACGGCGGCGCGGCCGACGCTGTTCAACGCCGGGATGGCCGCGCTGGGCATCGGCGGCGGCATGGCCTTCGTCGGCGCGCTCGGGCCCACCGCCGCGGGCGTGCTGCTGGCGGCGCCGCTGGGGCTGGGCGCGCTGATGGCACTGGCGGCGCGCGAGCGCCCGCAGGCCTGGTTCGAGGGCGGGACGCTGGTGGTGCACGGGCTGCGCGGCGACCTGCGCATCGGGGTCCACGAGCTCCGGCTCGACGCGATCACGGCGCTCGACCTCGCGGATCCCGCCGCGCTGCGGCCGCTGTCGATGCGGCTGCGGCCGCAGGCCGTGCACGGCCTGCGCGCGGCCGGCGCGGAGACCTGGTACGGCGGCGGCCAGGTGTGGTGCGCCGCGGTGCGCGGCCCCTCGCTGCGCGTCCCGACGACGCGCGGCCACGACCTGCTGCTGAGCACGCCGCTGGACCCCGAGGCGTTCCGCGCGCAGGCCGCGCGCGCGGCCGGCGGCGCCGGCGCGGCGACGCCCGCGGCCTGAGGCTCAGCCGAACAGCGCCACCAGCTCCGCGGGGCTGCGCACGAGGTGGGTCGCGCCGGCGGCGCGCAGCTCGGCCTCGTCGCCGAAGCCCCACAGCACGCCCACGCCGGGCATGCCATGGTGGGCCGCGCCCTCGGCGTCCATGTGGCGGTCGCCGATCATCACGCAGTCCGCCGCCGCGAGCCCGAGGCGCACGAGGGCCTCGTGGATCAGCTCGGGCTTGTGGCTGATCCGGCCGCAGGGCGTGGCGCCGCTGACGGTCTCGAACAGGTCGCCGAAGGGCAGGTGCTCGATGATCCGCCGCGCGTGCGGTTCGTTCTTGGCGGTCACCACCGCCAGCCGGTGGCCGGCGTCGGCGAGCGCCCGCAGCGCCTCGGGGATGCCGGGATAGACCGCGTGCTCGCGCCAGCCGACGTCGTCGAAGCGCTCGCGGTACAGCCGCACGGCCTCCTCGACGCGGGCGGCGTCATGGCCGAGCACGGGGGCGAAGCTGGTGCGCAGCGCCGGGCCGATCCAGCGCCGCAGCGCGGCCTCGTCGGGCACGGGCTCGCCGAGGCCGGCGAGCGCGTGGGCCACGCAGCGGGTGATGCCGACGGCCGAGTCGATCAGGGTGCCGTCGAGGTCGAACAGCAGCACCGGCCGCGCGGCGACGCCCGCGCCGCGCGGGGCGGCGCTCACGCCGCGCGCGCCTGCAGCGCGGCGACCGCCGGCAGCACCTTGCCCTCGCAGAACTCGAGGAAGGCGCCGCCGCCGGTGGAGATGTAGCCCACGTCGGCCGCGATGCCGTACTTGTCCACCGCCGCCAGGGTGTCGCCGCCGCCGGCGATCGAGAACGCGGGCGAGGACGCGATGGCGCGCGCCACCGCCTCGGTGCCGCCCGCGAAGGCGTCGAACTCGAACACGCCCACCGGGCCGTTCCAGATCACGCTGCCGGCGGCGTGGATGAGCGCGGCGTAGCGCGCGGCGGTGGCCGGGCCGATGTCGAGGATCATGTCGTCCGCGCCGACGTCGGCGACGGCCTTGACGGTGGCCGGCGCGTCGGCGGCGAAGGCCGGCGCGACCACGACGTCGTCGGGCAGCGGGATCGTGGCGCCGCGGGCCTCGGCCTTGGCCAGGATGGCGCGCGCGGTGTCGAGCAGGTCGTGCTCGCACAGGCTCTTGCCCACCGGCAGGCCGCGCGCGGCGAGGAAGGTGTTGGCGATGCCGCCGCCGACGATCAGCTGGTCGACGGTGCCGACGAGGTTCTCGAGCAGGGCCAGCTTGGTGGAGACCTTGGAGCCGGCGACGATGGCCAGCAGCGGGCGGGCCGGGGCCAGCATGGCCTTGGCCAGCGCGTCGAGCTCGGCCATCAGCAGCGGGCCGCCGCAGGCCACCTTGGCCGCGCGGATCACGCCGTGGGTCGAGGCCTGGGCGCGATGCGCGGTGCCGAAGGCGTCCATGACGAAGACGTCGCACAGCGCGGCGTACTTGGCCGACAGGGCGGCGTCGTCCTTGCCCTCGCCGACGTTCATGCGGCAGTTCTCCAGCAGCACCAGCTCGCCCGGCGCCACCTCGAAGCCGCCGTCGACCCAGTCGCGCACCAGCCGCACCGGACGGCCGAGGTGCTCGCCGAGGCGCGCGGCCACCGGCGCCAGCGAGTCGGCCTCGCTCCACTGGCCCTCCACCGGGCGGCCGAGGTGGCTGGTGACCATCACCGCCGCGCCCTGCCCCAGCGCGAGGCGCAGGGTCGGCAGGGCGGCGAGGAGGCGCTGCTCGGACGTCACGCGACCGTCCTTGACCGGCACGTTGAGGTCCTCGCGGATCAGCACGCGCTTGCCGGCGAGGTCGAGGTCGGTCATGCGGAGGATGGCGGTGGTCATCGTCGGGGTCCTGGCGGGCGGCGCGGCGGGGGCGCGGGAGCCGCGCATTGTCCGGGTTCGGCCCGGCCCCATCAAACCGCCGGGCGGCCCGGGCCGGGGCCGGACGCCGCCTTGACCGGGGTCAAGGCGCCCCGCCGCGCGCTTGGCGAGACTGCGCCCATGGACACTCCCCCCCGCCTGCGCCTCGTCGACCCGATCGTGGACCCCGATCTGCTGCGCCGGCACGACCGGCCGGGGCCGCGCTACACCTCCTACCCCACCGCGCCCCAGTTCAGCGACGCCTGCGGCGAGGACGCGTTCGTGCGCGCCGCCCAGGCCAGCAACGAAGACCCGATCCCGCGCCGGCTCAGCCTCTACGCGCACGTGCCCTTCTGCCTGAGCCCCTGTTTCTACTGCGGCTGCCACCGGATCATCACGCGCGACGCCTCGCGGGCGGAGCGCCACCTGGCCTACCTGCTGAAGGAGGCCCGCCAGCTGGGCCCGCTGTTCGACCACGACCGCGAGGTGGTGCAGCTGCACATCGGCGGCGGCACCCCGAACTTCCTGTCGGCCGAGCAGCTCGGCCGGCTGATGCAGGGCCTGGGCGAGCAGTTCCGCCTGAGCGGCTCGCCGCGCCGCGACTTCTCGATCGAGCTCGACCCGCGCACGGTCGCCCCCGGCGAGATCGACGCGATGGCGCGGATCGGCTTCAACCGCATCAGCCTCGGCGTGCAGGACATCGACCCGGGCGTGCAGGCCGCGATCAACCGGATCCAGCCGCTGGAGCAGACCGTCGCGGTGGTCCGCGAGGCGCGCGCGGCCGGCCTGCGCTCGATCAACCTCGACCTGATCTACGGCCTGCCGACCCAGACCCGCGACACCTTCGCGCGCACCGTGGACGCCGCGATCGCGCTGCGCCCCGACCGCCTGGCGGTGTACGGCTACGCCCACATGCCCACGCTGTTCAAGGCGCAGAAGCAGATCGACGAGGCCACCCTGCCCGACGCCGAGGCGCGCCTGGCCCTGCTCGCGCTCGCCGTGGAGCGCCTGACCGCGGCCGGCTACGTGTACATCGGCATGGACCACTTCGCGCTGCCCGAGGACGAGCTGGCCCGCGCCCAGCGCCGCGGCGACCTGCACCGCAACTTCATGGGCTACACCACCCACGCCGACTGCGACCTGGTGGGCCTGGGCCCCAGCGCCATCAGCTACATCGGCGACACCTACGCGCAGAACGTGCGCGAGCTGCCGATCTGGGAGGCCGAGCTCGACGCCGGCCGGCTGGGCGTGATGCGCGGCAAGGTGCTGGATGCCGACGACCTGGTCCGCGCCGACCTCATCCAGGACCTGATGTGCCACGCGCGCATCGACATCCGCGCGCTCGAGGCCCGGCACGGCGTGGCGTTCGACGACTACTTCGCCGACGCCCTGCCCGCGCTCGATGCGCTCGCCGCCGACGGCCTGCTCGAGCGCGGCGCGGACGCCATCACCGCCACACCGCGCGGGCGGATGCTGCTGCGGATCATCGCGATGCCCTTCGACCGCTACCTGCAGCGGCCGGGGGAGCCGGTGCGGTTCTCGAAGGCGGTCTGACCGGACCGCCTGGCCCGGCGGCCCGCTCGCGCGGCCCGAGCGCCCCGCGGCGGCGCCGCGAACCCTGCGATAATCGCGGCATGCCCGCCGCCGATCCCTCCACCGCCCCCGACGCCGCCGCGCTCGACGCCGCGCTGGCCGCCCTGCGCGCCGGCCAGGCGATCGGCCTGCCCACCGAGACCGTCTACGGCCTGGCCGCGGACGCCCGCGACGAGGCCGCGGTGGCGCGGATCTTCGCGCTCAAGGGCCGCCCGGCCGACCATCCGCTGATCGTGCACCTGGCCCCCGACGCGCCGCTCGAGGACTGGGCCCGCGACGTGCCCCCGGCGGCGCGCGCGCTCGCGGCCGCGTTCTGGCCCGGCCCGCTGACCCTGATCCTGCCGCGCGCCCGCGGCGTGTCCGACCTGCTCACCGGCGGGCAGGACACCGTGGGGCTGCGCATCCCCGCGCACCCCGCCGCGCAGGCCCTGCTGCGCGCCTTCGGCGGCGCGCTGGCCGCGCCCTCGGCCAACCGCTTCGGCCGCATCAGCCCCACCACCGCCGCGCACGTGCGCGAGGAGTTCGGCGACGCGGTGCCGGTGGTGCTCGACGGCGGCGCCAGCGAGGTCGGCATCGAGAGCACCATCGTCGACCTCTCCGGCGACGCGCCGCGCATCCTGCGCCCCGGCGCCATCGGCCGCCCGGCCCTCGAGGCCGTGCTCGGCGAGGCGATCGGCGACGGCCGCACGCCGGGCGCCCCGCGGGTCTCGGGCAGCCTCGACGCCCACTACGCCCCGCGCACCCCGCTGCGGATGCTGCCCGCCGACGCGCTGGGCCGGGCGCTGGCGCGGCATCCGGCCGGCGCGGCCGCGCCGCAGGTGCTGGCGCTCGACCTGCTGCCGCCGGGCGCCCAGGGCCTGGCCCTCCCCGCCGAGCCGCGCGCCTATGCGCGCGGCCTGTACGCCGCGCTGCGCACCCTCGACGCGCGCGGCGCTCCCGAGCTGCTGCTCGCCGAGCCCCCGCGCGGCGAGGCCTGGGACGCCGTGCACGACCGCCTGCGCCGCGCCTGCGCCGGCTCCGGCGCCTGAGCCCGAGCGTCGCGGCGGCGTGAAGCGCGGCCGCGCGCGTTCATCGGAGGTTTCGACGCGTCGGCCACCCTGCGCGCCCCACCGATGACGGAGCGCCCGGATGCGCGCCCTTCCCCGCTACGCCCACCTCGCCGCCCTCGCCCTGCTGCTGGCCTTCGGCCTCGCGCCGCGCATCGCGTCCGCCCACGGCGCGGACGGCCATGCATCAGAGGCCGACGACGCCGGCCCCGACGCGCCCGCCGCCCCGGCCCGCGCCTACGCCGACGCCCACCTGCACTACGTCGACTTCTTCCAGGAGAGCGCCGGCATGCCGGCCCTGCTGGAGTCGATGGACGCCGCGGGCATCGCGCACGCGGCGCTGCTGGGCATCCCGGTGATGAAGAAGTGGCACGAGGACGAGCCGCAGCGGCCGCGCTACTACCAGGGCGACGACGCGCCGCTGTACTGGTACTCGGCCACCGACGTGTTCGTGGCCGAGGCGGTCCGGGCGCTGCCGGCGGAGGATCGCGCCCGCTTCTCGCCCTTCATCAGCGGCTTCAACCCCAACGACAAGCACGCCACCCGCCACGTCGAGGCGATGCTGGCGCTGTACCCCGGCCTGTGGGCCGGCATCGGCGAGGTGTTCACCCGCCACGACGACCTCACCGCGATGATCGAGGGCGAGACCCCGCGCGCCAACAACGAGGCCATGCACCGCATCTACCAGCTGGCCGCCGAGCACGACCTGCTGGTGCTGCTGCACAGCAACCTGACCTCGGTGCGCGAGGCCGACCCGATCTACCTGCCAGAGCTGGAGGAGGCGCTGGCGGCGCATCCCGACACCCGCTTCCTGTGGGCGCACGCGGGCACCAGCGCCGAAATCCACCGGGCCCAGGGCCGCATCCCCGACCTGCGCGCGATCATCGACGACCTGCTCGCGCGCCACGACAACCTGTGGATCGACCTCAGCTGGTCGGTGCTCGAGCCCTACATGCTGGATGCCGACGGCGCGCCCCGCGAGGCCTGGCTGGACCTGCTGCGCCGCTACCCGGGCCGCTTCGTGATCGGCAGCGACGTGGTGGGCCGCTTCGGCTCGCTGGGCGACAAGATGGCCGCGTTCGAGCCGGTGCTCGCCGCGCTGCCGGAGGACGTGGCGCGGGCGATCGCGCACGACACGCTGGTGGACCTGCTGCGCCGCGACGGCGCGCCGGCCGCGGTGGCCGGCGGCGCCGCGGCCGCCACGGCTCGCCAGCCGCGGGGCGTTGCGGCACCCTAGCGGCATGAGCCGCCCCGACCCCTTCCTCGTCCCGCCCACCGACGCCGACCTCGACGCCGCCGCCGGGCGCATCGCCCCGCACGCCGTGCGCACCCCGGTCGTGCGCAGCGACGCGCTCGACGCGCTGGCCGGCGCGCGCCTGTGGTTCAAGTGCGAGAACCTGCAGCGCGGCGGCGCCTTCAAGTTCCGCGGCGCCTGCAACGCGGTGATGTCGCTCGACGACGCCGAGGCCGCGCGCGGCGTGGTCACGCAGAGTTCCGGCAACCACGGCATCGCGGTGGCCACCGCCGCGCGCCTGCGCGGCATCCCGGCCACGGTGGTGGTGCCAGGCAACGCGCCCCGGATCAAGCGCGAGCAGATCGCCGCCGCCGGCGCGACCATCGTCGACAGCGGCTACGTGCAGGCCGAGCGCGACGCGGTGTTCGCCGCCGAGCGCGCGCGCACGGGCGCCAGCCCGATCCACCCGTTCAACGACGCCCGCGTGATCGCCGGGCAGTGCACCGCCACCGCCGAGCTGCTGGCCGAGCGCCCCGGGCTGGACGTGGTGATCACCCCGGTCAGCGGCGGCGGGCTGCTGTCGGGCGCCGCGCTGGCGGCGCGCCGGCACGCGCGGGCCCACGGCCGCGCCATCGACGTGGTGGGCGCCGAGCCCGAGGGCGCGCGCGACGCGTTCGACTCGCTGGCCGGCGGCGTCCGCATCACCGGCCGCACGCCGCACACGCTCTGCGACGGCCTGCGCGCCGAGCTCGGCCCGATGACCTTCGCGCTGCTGCGCGAGCACGGCGTACGCATCGCGCTGGCCGACGATCCCGCGATCATCGCCGCCATGCGCCTGTGCTGGGACCACCTGAAGCTGGTGATCGAACCCAGCTGCGCGGTGCCGCTGGCGATCGTGCTGGCCGCCGCGCGCGAAGGCCGCGCCGACTATGCGGGGCGCGCGGTGGGCATCGTGCTCAGCGGCGGCAACGTCGACCTCGACCGCCTGCCCTGGCAGGCCTGAGCCCGGCGCGCCGGGCACGCGGGGGCCGGACACGACGACGCCGGGCGCGGGGCCCGGCGTCGCGTGCGCCTCGCGGCGCGTGCCTTCGCGGTGCGCGGCGGCTTACTTCGCCGCCATCAGCGCCAGCGTGGTGTCGAGCATGCGGTTCGAGAAGCCCCACTCGTTGTCGTACCACGAGCACACCTTCACCAGCGTGCCGCCCATGACCTGCGTCAGGGTGGCGTCGTACACCGAGCTGTGCGGGTCGTGGTTGAAGTCCACCGACACCAGCGGCTTGGTGTTGAAGCCGAGGATGCCCTTGAGCTCGCCCTCGCTGGCGGCCTTCACCACGGCGTCGATCTCCTCCTTGGTGGTCGCGCGCGCGGCCACGAAGCTCAGGTCGACCACCGAGACGTTGATGGTGGGCACGCGCATCGAGAAGCCGGTGAGCTTGCCGTTGAGCTCGGGCAGCACCAGGCCCACCGCGGCGGCGGCGCCGGTCTTGGTGGGGATCTGCGACTGCGTGGCCGAGCGGGCGCGGCGCAGGTCGGAGTGGTAGACGTCGGTGAGGACCTGGTCGTTGGTGTAGGCGTGGATGGTGGTCATCAGGCCGTGGACCATGCCGATCTTCTCGTGCAGCACCTTGGCCAGCGGCGCGAGGCAGTTGGTGGTGCACGAGGCGTTCGAGATGACGGTGTCCGACGCCTTCAGGCTGCCGTGGTTGACGCCGAAGACGATGGTGTTGTCGACGTCGGCGCCGCCCGGGGCCGAGATGACCACCTTCTTGGCGCCCGCGGCGATGTGCGCGCCGGCCTTGGCCTTGGTGGTGAACAGGCCGGTGCACTCGAGCACCACGTCGACGCCCAGGTCGCCCCAGGGCAGCTTGGACGGGTCGCGCTCGGCGTACACCTTCACGCGGTCGCCGTTGACCACGAGGTCGCCGCCGTCCACCTCGACCACGCCCGGGAACTTGCCGTGGGCGGTGTCGTAGCGGGTCAGGTGCGCGTTGGTCTCGGCGTCGCCGAGGTCGTTGATCGCCACCACCTGGATCTCGTGGGTGCGGTTCGACTCGTACAGCGCGCGGAGGATGTTGCGGCCGATGCGGCCGTAGCCGTTGATCGCGACCTTGATCGCCATGGTGACTCCTGGGCTGGGCCCGGCCGGGGGCTCCGGTGGGCGGGACGGGGTGAAGGCGGGTATTTTAGCCCCCCCCACACCCCCACGGAACCTCCGATGCCGCGACTGCGCGCCCTCGCCCTGCCCGCCCTGCTCTCCGCCATGCTGCTGGCCCCGGCCCCGGCCGAGGCCTGGAGCGAGCGTGGCCACCGCCTGGTCGGCGCGCTCGCCGAGCGCCAGGTGCAGCCCGCCACCCGCGCCGCGATCGCCGACCTGCTGGCCGACGAGGCCGAGCCGACGCTCGCCGGCATCGCCGCCTGGCCCGACCGCATCCGCGGCGAGCCGCGCTGGCGCCACACCGCGCCGTGGCACTACGTGAACTTCCCCGACCGCGACACCTGCACCTACGCCCCGGCGCGCGACTGCCCGGACGGCCGCTGCATCGTCGGCGGCCTGGCCACCAACCTGGCCGTGCTGCGCGACGCCACCCAGCCGCGCGAGGCGCGCCGCGACGCGCTGAGCTTCGTGGTGCACCTGGTGGGCGACATCCACCAGCCGATGCACGCCGGCCTGCGCGAGGACCGCGGCGGCAACGACCACCAGCTGCAGCTCGACGCCACCGGCGCCCCGGCGCCGATCGAATCGCGCGGCACCAACCTGCACGCGCTGTGGGACGGCCCGGTGCTGATGATGTCCGGGCTCGACGAGCCGGCCTACGTGGACGCGCTCGACGCGCGCCGCTGGACCGGTCCGGACGCCACGGCCGGCAGCGACCGCCCGTTCGCGGACTGGGCCGAGGAGAGCTGCCGGCTGATCCGCGAGCACGCGCTGTATCCGCCGACCCGCACCGTGGGCGTGGACTACCTCGCGCGCCTGCAGCCGGTGGCCGAGCAGCGCGTGCTCGAGGCCTCGACGCGGCTGGCGCGGGTGCTCGACGAGGCGCTGGCGCCGGCGGCGGAGTGAGGCCGGCGGGGTGAGCCGCGGCCTCGCGGCCGCGGCGGCTCAGAGCCCTTCGAGCCCGGCGTCGGGCCGGTCGGCGCGGAAGCGCAGGCGATAGCCCATCGTGACCGGCAGCGGCGTGCGCTCGAGGGCACCGGCGCAGGCGCGGTCGCCGCCCGGGCGCGCGCCCGGCCCGTAGCGGCAGCTCGCCGCGGGGTCGTAGCGCCAGGCCGCCAGCACCAGCTGCACCTCGGCCCAGAACGCGCGGCCGGCCTCGTCATCGGGATCGTCGCAGCCCGGCACGCCGCCCAGCGGGGCCACCGAGCGCACCCGGCCATCGTCCTCGATCACCACCTCGGCGCAGACCGAGCGCGGCGGGGCGTCGTGGCGCAGCGAGGCCGCCGGCCAGGCCGGCATCGGCGCATCGTCGTCGAGCAGCGGCAGGTGGAAGACCGTGTCCTCGGGCATCGCGTAGCGCGCCGCGCCCTCGGGCACCAGCAGCGCGAGGCCGACGTCGCCCGACGGCGGCGCGACCGGCGCCGGGGCGCTGGCGCAGCCCGCGAGCGCGGCCGCGAGGCCGAGGGCGGCCAGGCGGGTCGCGACCCTGCGCCGCGGCGCGGACGGCCTCACGGCGAGGTCGGGGCCGAGGGCGCGAAGCGCATCGGCACCCGCACCCGCGAGGCGACCGCGCGACCATCGCGCATCGCGGGCGTGAAGCGCCAGCCGCGCGCGGCCTCGAGCACGCGCTCGCGCAGCGCGCCCTGCACGTCCGAGCCCGGCTCGTGCACGTCGACCGCGCGCACGCGGCCGTCGGCGTCGACGTCCACCAGCAGCTCCAGGCGCCCGCGGACGGCCTCGAGGGGGATCCCGTCGAGGTCGACGCCCGTCGCGCGCGCGATCGCGCCGACCTGGGGCGGCTCGGGCGGGGCCGGCGGCGGCGGGGGCAGCGCGGCGGGCGGCGCCGGCGGGGCGGGCGGCGCCTCGGCGGGCAGCGGCGGCGCGACGGCGGCGGGTGCCGGCG
>JBHYGK010000012.1:0-225018 GCA_051859045.1 Lysobacteraceae bacterium
GATCGGCGCCTGGCGCTTCGCCCCGGAGCGCGCCGAGGCGCCGGCCCTGGTCGTGCAGCCGGCGCCCGCGCCCGGCGAGGGCCCCGGCGCCGGGCCCGCGGTCCCGGCCGAGGCCGCCGCCGCGCTGCGCGACCTCGACGCCGCGCTCGCCCAGGCCTATGCCGCCGGCGCCGACGACGCCCACATCGCCGCCCTCTGGGAGGCCCGCGCCGCGATCGCCTCCCGCGCCCCCACCGACGCCGCGGGCCTGCAGCTCTACCAGCTCTGACGCCGACGCCTCCTCCGATCCGCCTCCACGCACCGGGAGTCCCCATGCACCTGCACCGCCTCGCCCTCGCGCTCGCCGCGCTCCTGTCCGCCACGCCGGTCCTCGCCGAGGACGCCTCCGCGCCCCAGGCCGCGCCGGCCGGCGCCGCGCTCGCCCTCCCGGCCGCCCTCGAGCCCGCGATGGTCCGCCTCGCCAGCCGCGGCGCGATCGGCACCGCGCCGCTCGCGGTGGAGCAGCCCGCGCGCACCCATTACGAGCTCGGCGCGCTGCTCGACCTCCGCCCGGACGGCGCGCGCGTGCTGGCCGTGCGTCCCGGCGAGCCCGGCGCGGCCGCCGGCTTGGCCGTCGGCGATCGCCTGCTGCGCGTCAACGGCGTCGAGGCGCGCGACGGCGAGGCCCTGCAGGCGGCCCTGGCCAGCCGCGAGGGCCGGTTCGAGATCGAGGCCGAGGGCCCCGCGGGCGCCCGCCGCCTGCTCGGCCAGGCCACCGCCGTGCCGCTGCCGGGCTACCGCCTGGAGGTGGCCGACGCCAGCGGCGCGCTGGCCCAGCGCGCGGTCGACGCGAACGGCCTGCCCACCCGCGCGGCCCCGCCCGTCGAGGGCTGCGGCGTCGTCAGCACCCGCGCGCGGCCGCCCTTCGAGGAGCAGGTGTTCCCGGCGGTGATCCTGCGCGTCGGCGACGACAGCGTCCGCCTCGACGCCCCGCCCACCCGCCACCGCCTCGACGCCGGCCGGCACACGCTGGTGATCGGCGAGCAGATCCCGGCCAGCCGCCTGCGCCTGCAGGACCAGCGCGACCGCTCGCTGCTGTTCTCGCGCGAGCTGGCGGTGCACCGCGAGATCCAGATCGACGTGGCGCCGGGCATGCGCTACGAGATCGGCGCGCGCCTGCTGCCCGTCGATCAGCGCGACGTGCGCGGCAATCGCTACTGGGAGGCGGTGGTGTGGCAGCGCAGCGAGGAGGCCTGCCGCTGAGGCAGGCACCGCGGCGAGGCGCTCAGCCGAACGCGATCCAGCACACGGCCACCAGCACCGCCACGCCGATCAGGTCCAGCCCCGCGCCGGCGCGCAGCATCGCGCGCGCGTCCACCCCGCCCGCGCCATAGGCGATGGCGTTGGGCGCGGTGGCCACCGGCAGCATGAAGCCGATGCTGGCGGCCAGCACCGCGGGGAACATCAGCAGCGCCGGATCCACGCCGATGGCGTGCGCGGTCGCCGCCAGGACCGGCATCAGCAGCACCGCCGTGGCGGTGTTGCTGGCGATCTCCGAGAGCGCCACGACGCCCGCGACCAGCCCGAGCAGCAGCAGCGGCACCGGCAGCGCGGCCAGCCCGGTGAGCCGCGCGGCCAGCGCCGCGCTCAGGCCGGAGGCCTCGAACGCGGTGGCCAGCGCGATGCCGCCGCCGAACAGCACCAGCGCGCCCCAGGGGATGCGTTCGGCGGTCTCCCAGTCGAGCAGGCGGCCATCGCGCCCGTCCGGCAGCACGCACAGCAGCGCCACCGCGAGCAGCGCCACCGCCGCGTCGTTGGCGCCGGGCAGGTCCAGCCACGCGCTCCAGCCGCCGAAGGGCTCGCCGCGGGTGATCCAGGCCAGCGCGGTGAGCCCGAACACCAGCAGCACCCGGCGCTCGGCCGGCGTCCACGGGCCCGGCGCCGGCACCGTCGCCGGCGGCACGCCGCCGAGCCCGCGGCCCAGCCACCAGGCGCACAGCGGCAGCAGCAGCGCCACCACCGGGATGCCCACCGCCATCCAGTCGAGGAAGCCGTAGCGGGTGCCGGTGGCCTGGGCGTAGACCTCCATGAAGACCAGGTTGGGCGGCGTGCCGATCGGCGTGCCGAGGCCGCCGATGCTGGCGCCGTAGGCGATGCCCAGCACCAGCGGCGCGTGCAGGCGGCGGTCGGGGGCGTGCGCGGTGATCGCCAGCGCCACCGGCAGCAGCATCAGGGTGGTGGCGGTGTTGGAGATCCACAGGCTGGTCAGGCCAGCGGCGAACACGAAGCCCCACAGCAGCGACCGGCCCGAGCGCGCGCCGAACGCGCGGACCATCCCCAGCGCCATCCGGCGATGGGCGCCGGAGCGCTCCAGCGCCTTCGACAGCATGAAGCCGCCGCCGAGCAGCAGGATCAGCTCATGCCCGTAGCTCTGCGCCACCTGGCGCGCGTCGAGCACGCCGGCGATCGGCAGCAGGGCCAGCGGCAGCAGCGCGGTGACCGCGCCGGCGACCGGCTCGAGCATCCACCACAGCGCGCACCACAGGGTCAGCGCGGCGGTGAAGGCGAGCGCGTGCGGCGCGCCCGCGGCGAGCATCAGCGCGTAGGCCGCGGCGGCGGCCAGCGGTCCGGCGAGGAGGGCGGCGCGGCCGCCGCGCGGGGCGGCAGGGGACGTCGTGGAGGGCATGCGGGCGAGGATACCTATTCATAACGCGCGCGCGCGAAGCCGCGTTCCAGAGGCTTCCGCGCCGACGGGCCGTGCACGCGGATGGGATAGACTCCCATCCCGGCGACGGCTCCCCGCGACCCGCCGCCGCTCCGTCCCCCGCATGGATCCCCCCGATGCTCGAGGCGATGCTCGCCCTCCCGTTCGTGTTCGCCGTGCTCGTCGCGCTGCTGCATCGCGCGCCCCGCGGCGTCGTCGCCGGCGTGGCCGGGCTGGCCCCGGTGCTGGGCCTGGTGCTGCTGGCCGCGCTGACGCCCGACGTGCTCGCGGGCGAGGTGCTGGCGGTGCGCCATCCGTGGGTGGAGTCGCTGGGGCTGTCGCTGGGCCTGCGCCTGGACGGCCTGGCCTGGATGTTCGCGCTGCTGGTGCTGGGCATCGGCGCGCTGGTGGTGCTGTACGCCGCCTGGTACCTCGACCCCGCCGACAGCGCGCCGCGCTTCTTCGCGTTCCTGCTGCTGTTCATGGGCGCGATGCTGGGCATGGTGCTGGCCGGCAACCTGCTGCTGCTGGTGGTGTTCTGGGAGCTCACCAGCCTCAGCTCGTTCCTGCTGATCGGCTTCTGGAAGCACCGCCGCGAGGCGCGCGAGGGCGCGCGGATGGCGCTGGCGATCACCGGCGCCGGCGGCCTGGCGCTGCTGGCCGGCGTGCTGCTGATCGGGCGCATCGTGGGCAGCTACGAGCTCGACGCGGTGCTGGCGGCCGGCGACCTGATCCGCGCCCATGCGCTGTATCCGTGGGCGCTGGGCCTGGTGCTGCTGGGCGCGTTCACCAAGAGCGCGCAGTTCCCGTTCCAGTTCTGGCTGCCGCACGCGATGGCCGCGCCGACGCCGGTGTCGGCCTACCTGCACTCCGCCACGATGGTGAAGGCCGGCGTGTTCCTGCTGGCGCGCCTGCACCCGGCGCTGGCCGACACCGACGCCTGGTTCTGGGCGGTCAGCGGCATCGGCGCCACCACCATGCTGCTGGGCGCGTGGAAGGCGATCTTCCAGCACGACCTCAAGGGCCTGCTGGCCTACTCCACGATCTCGCACCTCGGCCTGATCACGCTGCTGTTCGGCCTGTCCACGCCGCTGGCGGTGGTGGCGGGCCTGTTCCACATCCTCAACCACGCCACCTTCAAGGCCTCGCTGTTCATGGCGGCCGGCATCATCGACCACGAGGCCAAGACCCGCGACATCCGCCGCCTGCACGGGCTGATGCAGGTGATGCCGATCACCTCGGTGCTGGCGATCGTCGCCGCGATGGCGATGGCGGGCATCCCGCTGCTCAACGGCTTCCTGTCGAAGGAGATGTTCTTCGCGCTGGCGCTGGAGATCGAGCACCACCACGTGGCGCGCATCGCGATCAGCCTCGCGGCCCTGCTCGCCGGCGTGTTCGGCGTGGCCTACAGCCTGCGCTTCGTGCGCGACGTCTTCCTCTCCGGCGACGCCTCGGACATGCGCGTGGTGCCGCACGAGCCGCCGCGCTTCATGCGCGTGCCGGTCGAGGTGCTGGTGGTGCTGTGCCTGGTGGTGGGCGTCGCGCCCGCGCTGACGGTCGGGCCGGTGCTGCACGCCGGCGTGGTCGGCGTGCTCGGCGCCGACGCGCCCGCCTACAGCCTCGCGCTGTGGCACGGCTTCAACCTGCCGCTGGCGATGAGCGCGCTGGGCGTGGTGCTGGGCGTCGGCCTGTACCTCGGCCTGCGCCGCTGGGCGCCGATGGACGACGACAACCGCCGCTCGCTGGGCCGCGCGGCCTACGACGCGGCGCTCTCGGGCCTGCGCCGGGCCGCCCGCGCGGCCACCGGGCTGGTCGAGGACGGCCGCCTGCAGCGCCTGCTCGCGCTGTTCGTGCTGGCCACGCTGGCGCTGGCGTACGCGCCGTTCATCGCCGGCGGCGCGCTGTTCGCCGGCAGCGGCGCCGGCCAGCCGATGCCCGCGCTGGGCTGGCTGCTGTGGGCGATGCTCGTGGCCACCACGCTGGCGGTGCTGTGGTTCCGCCGCCAGCGCTTCGTGGCGCTGGTGGTCGTCGGCGGCGTCGGCCTGCTGGTCAGCCTGTCCTTCGTGTTCCTCTCGGCGCCGGACCTAGCGCTTACCCAGCTGCTGGTCGAAACGGTCACCGTGGGGCTGATGCTGCTGGCGCTGAACTACCTGCCCGACGCGACGCCGGCCGAGGAGCCGCGCTCGCGCCGCCTGCGCGACGGCGCGATCGCGCTGGCCGCCGGCGGCGGCGTGGCCGCGCTGTGCTGGGCGGTGCTGACCCGGCCCTTCGACACCGTCGGCGCCGAGCTGCTGGCGCGCTCGCTGGGCGAGGGCAAGGGCGGCAACGTGGTCAACGTGATCCTGGTCGACTTCCGCGGCATCGACACCTTCGGCGAGATCACCGTGTTCGCGCTCGCCGGCCTGATCGTGCACGCGCTGCTGCGGCGCGCCCACATCGCGCCGGCCGGCCCCCAGCCCGCGCCGTTCGATCCGCTGCCGATCCCCAACACCGTCGGCGCGCTGCTGTTCCCGCTGGCGATCACGGTGGCGGTGTACCTGTTCCTGCGCGGCCACAACCAGCCCGGCGGCGGCTTCATCGCGGGCCTCGTGCTGGCGGTGCCGCTGCTGCTGCAGTACATGCTCGCCGGCGGCCGCGAGGTCGAGTCGCGCACCGGCTTCGACTACATCCGGGCGATCGGCGTGGGCCTGCTGGTCGCCGGCGCCACCGGCGCGGCCGCGTGGGCCTTCGACCTGCCGTTCCTGACCAGCGGCTACGTCTCGCCCGAGCTCCCCTGGATCGGCAAGGTCGGCCTGTCGAGCGCGATCGCGTTCGACATCGGCGTGCTGCTGGCGGTGTTCGGCAGCTGCATGCTGGCGCTGTCGATGCTGGGCTCGCTGCGCCGCCCGGTGCCGGAGCGCACCGCGGCCGCGCCGGCGCGCGCCGCCGCCACGAAGGAGGCTTCCGCATGATGGAGTTCGCGATCGCCAGCGCCGTGGGCGTGCTGGTCGCCGCCGGGACCTGGCTGCTGCTGCGCGCGCGCAGCTTCGACGTCATCCTCGGCCTCACCCTGCTCGCCTACGCGGTGAACGTGCTGATCTTCTCGATGGGCCGGCTGGCGGTGGGCCGCCCGCCGGTGCTGCGCGAGGGCGTGCCGGCCACGCTCGCCCACCACGTCGACCCGCTGCCGCAGGCGCTGGTGCTGACCGCGATCGTCATCGGCTTCGCGATGACCGCCGTCACCCTCGCGGTGGCGGTGCGCGCGCGCGGCGACACCGGCTCCGACCACGTCGACGGCCGCGAGCCGCCCGCCGGTGGCGACGCCGGCGACGACGAGGGCCGCGCATGAGCGCCGCCTGGGGCCACCTCGTCGCGCTCCCCATCGTGCTGCCGCTCATGGCGGCCGGCGTGCTGCTGCTGGTGGAGCGCGCGGGCATCGGCCTGCAGCGCGCGCTCGCGCTGCTCGCCACGCTGGCCCAGGTGGGCGTGGCGCTGGCGCTGCTGGTGCAGGCCGACGCCGGCGTCGTCACCGCCTACCTGGTGGGCGACTGGCCGGCGCGGCTGGGCATCGCGCTGGTGCTCGACCGCCTCGCGGCGCTGATGCTGCTGACCTCCAGCCTGCTCGGCCTGGCCGGCGTGGCCTACGCCTGCGCGGGCTGGGACCGCCGCGCGGCCCACTTCCACGGCTTCTACCAGGTGCTGCTGATGGGCCTGGCGTTCGCCTTCCTCACCGGCGACGTGTTCAACCTGTTCGTGGCCTTCGAGGTGCTGCTGATCGCCTCCTACGGCCTGATGCTGAGCGGCGGGCGCGGCCCGCGGATGCGCGCGGGCCTGCACTACGTGGCCTTCAACATCGCCGCCTCCACGCTGTACCTGTTCGCGGTGGGCCTGCTCTACGGCCTGCTCGGCGCGCTGAACATGGCCGAGCTGTCGGTGCGCGTGGCCGCGGCGCCGGCGGAGAACCTGCCGCTGATCGCCGCCGCCGGCGGCATGCTGCTGGTGGTGTTCTGGGCCAAGGCCGCGCTGTTCCCGCTGGCGCTGTGGCTGCCCGGCGCCTACACCCGCACGCCGGCGCCGGCGGTGGCGCTGTTCGCGATCATGACCAAGCTGGGCGTGTACTGCGTGCTGCGCGTGCACGGGCTGGTGTTCGGGCCGGACGCCGGCCCCCTGGCCGGCTTCGCCTGGGACTGGCTGCTGCCCGCCGCGGCGCTGGGGCTGGCGCTGTCGGCGCTGGGCGTGGTGGCGGCGCGCTCGCTGCGCCAGCTCGCGGCCTACCTCGTGGTGGGCTCGGCGGCGACGCTGTTCCTCGCGGTCGCGCTGGATGCCGAGGCGACCATCGCCGCCGGCCTGTACTACCTGCCGCAGAGCAGCTTCGCGGCCGCGGCGCTGTTCCTGCTGGCCGACCTCGTGCGCCGCCGCCGCGGCGCGGCGGGCGACGGCCTCGAGCGGCTGGCCGTGCTGCGCGACGGCGGCGTGCTCGGCGCCGCGTTCTTCGCGCTCGCCGTGGTGCTGGTGGGCCTGCCGCCGCTGTCGGGCTTCCTCGCCAAGCTCGCGCTGCTGCCGGCGGTGCCGGCCGCGCACGCCGGCTGGGTCTGGCCGCTGGTGCTGGGGGCGAGCCTGCTGGCGCTGCTGGCGATGGCGCGCGCCGGCGCCCAGGTGTTCTGGCGCCAGCCGCCCGGTGCGGCCGTGCCCGCGCCGCGGCCGCTGCGCGTGGCGGAGTGGGGCCCGGTGGCGATGCTGCTGGCGCTGTGCGTGGCGATGAGCGTGTTCGCCGCGCCGGCGCTGCGCTACGCCGGCGACGCCGCGGCCCAGCTCGCCGACGCCGAGGGCTACCGCGAGGCGGTGCTCGGGGCGCGCAGCGCGATCCGGTCCAACGAGGTGGAGGAGGCGCGATGAGCGCGATGCCGAGAGGCCTGCTGCCGTCGCCGACGATGTCGCTGGCGGTGTTCGTGGTGTGGCTGCTGCTGGCGGGCACGTCGGCCGGGGCGGTGGCGCTGGGCGTGCTGCTGGCCTGGGCCCTGCCGCTGTTCGGCCAGCGCCTGCGCGCCGGCCGTTCGCGCATGCGCCGCCCGCTGGTGGCGGCGCGCCTGGCGGCGGTGGTGCTGCACGACATCGTGGTGTCCAACCTCGTCGTCGCGCGCCTGGTGCTGGGGCCGCAGCGCCGGCTGCGCCCGGGGTTCGCGTGGATCCCGCTCGCGCTCACCAACCCGCACGGCATCGCGGCGTTCGCCGGCATCATCACGATGACGCCCGGCACCGTCAGCAGCGACATCAGCGCCGACGGGCGCTTCCTGCTGGTGCATTTCCTCGACCTCGAGGACGCCGACGCGGCGGTGCGCGAGATCAAGCAGCGCTACGAAGTCCCGCTGATGGAGGTGTTCCCGTGACCCTGGTCGAGACCGCGATCGTCGTGGCGATGGGGGCCGTCGGCCTCGCGATGCTGCTCAACCTCGTGCGCCTGCTGCGCGGCCCCACGCCGGGCGACCGGGTGCTCGCCATCGACACGCTCTACGTCAACGCCGTCGCGCTGCTGGTGCTGTTCGGCCTGCACCTGGGCAGCGACGTGTTCTTCGAGGCCGCGCTGCTGATCGCGATGCTGGGCTTCGTGGGCACCATCGCGCTGGCCAAGTTCCTGATCCGCCGGGACGTCGTCGAATGAACGCCGGCGTGCTCGAGTGGCTGTTCGTGGCGCTGCTCGCGGGCGGCGCGTTCTTCTCGCTGGTGGGCTCGCTGGGCCTGCTGAAGCTCTCCGACCCGATGCGCCGGCTGCATGGCCCGACCAAGGCCAGCACGCTGGGCGTGGGCGGCGTGCTGCTCGCCGCGATGCTGCACCACGTCGCCTGGGGCGACGGCCTGGGCCTGCGCGAGCTGCTGATCACGCTGTTCCTCTTCATCTCCGCGCCGGTCAGCGCGCACCTGCTGGCCAAGGCCGAGCTCGCCCGCGATCCGGCCCAGCGCCCGCCGCTGCCGCCGGCGCCGCCGGAGGCCTGAGGCATGGCCCGGCTGCTGGTGTTCGGCGCCAGCGGCCAGCTCGGCGACGCGCTGCTGCCGAGGCTGCTGGCCGCCGGGCACGCCGTCGAGGCGGTCTCGCGGCGGCCGCGACGCGACGCGCCGGGCCTGCGTTGGCGTCCCGGCGACCTCGCCGGCACGCCGCCACCGCCCGGGCTGGACGCGGTGATCAGCCTCGGACCGCTGGATGCCTTCAGCCACTGGGCCGCCCGGCATCCCGGCGCGGCCCCGCGCTGGCTGGCCTTCGGCTCCACCAGCGCCGACGCCAAGCGCCACTCCTCCGATCCCGACGAGCGCGCCGTGGCCCTGGCCCTGCGCGAGGCCGAGGCGCGGCTCGCCGCGGCGGCGGGGCAGGGCGGGGCGCGCGCCTGCGTGCTCCGGCCCACCCTGGTCTACGGCCGCGGCCGCGACCGCAGCCTCTCCACGATGGCGGCCTTCGCCCGGCGCTGGGGCTGGCTGCCGGTGCCGCGCACGGCCACCGGCCTGCGCCAGCCCGTGCACCTCGACGACCTCGCCGACGCCGCGTTGGCCGGGTTGGTGCTGCCGCTGCAGGGCGCGCCGGCCCTGCGCGCCTTCGACCTGCCGGGCGGCGAGGCGCTCGCCTTCGATGCCATGGCCGCGCGCCTGCTGGCGATCCTGCCGGGCCGGCCCCGGCTGCTGCGGGTGCCGGCGGCGCCGCTGCGCGCGGCCGCCGCGCTGGCCGCCCTCGCCGGGCGCCCGCGGCACGGGGGCGCCCTCGCCCGACTGGCCCGCGACCAGGTGTTCGACGCCGCCCCGGCGACCGCCGCGCTGGGCTACGCCCCGCGCCCCTTCGCGCCCGTCGCGGCCGACTTCCCGGCCCGCGTCCCGGCCGCTTCCGGGGAAGGCCATGCGCCGGCGTAGGGTGCATTGCGTTTGGCCAGCCCCCGCTCTAAGGTAGCTAGACCTTTTGCTCCAAATCCCTCGGGGGGAATTCACACATGAAGTCGCGTCTTGTCCTTGCGCTGACCCTGTCGTCAGCCCTGCTCGCCGGCTGCGGCGGGAGCTCCGACGGTCCGTCCGGCGGCACCACCGCACCGCCGCCGACCACGGATACCAGCGTGATGTCGGCGAACTTCAACCCCTCGACCGGTTCGGTGCCCTCGCCGATCAACTTCGCGTTCCTGGGCTCGACCGACCTGACGCTCAACATCACGGTCGCCAACCCGAACAACTTCGGCGACCCGAGCGTCGCGCTCAACGCGCTCGACGGCTTCTCCACCGTGGCCCCGTGGTCGGCCGGCTTCTCGCGCCCGATCAACGCCTCCTCCGTGGTCCCGGGCAGCACCGTCCGCCTGTTCCAGGTCAACCTCAACGCCAACCGCTCGCAGGTCACCTCCGTGGTGCGCGAGCTGGCCGCGGGCACCGAGTTCGCCACCACGCTGTCGCCCAACGACGCCACCGGCCGCACGATGGTGATCCTGCCGCTGCGCCCGCTGGCGCAGGCCAGCACCTACATGGCCGTCGTCACCAACGGCGTCCGCGACACCGGCGGCATCGCCGCCAGCGCCGAGCAGGCCTACTTCCTGGCCAAGCGCACCTCGCCGCTGTGCGTGAACGGCGCCACCACCGATCCGCTGGTCCCGACCGCCACCGCCTGCGCCCTCGAGCCGGTGCGCGTGCTGGTGTCCTCGCAGGAGGCCGCCGCGGCCGCCGCGGGCGTCAACCGCGACAACATCGTCGTCAGCTGGGTCGCCACGACCCAGGCGATCACCCCGGTGCTGCAGGCCGTCCGCGCGGGCGTGCAGGCCACCACCCCGCTGATCGCCCCGACCGGCCAGACCAGCGCCGCCGTCGGCCTGCCCCCGGTGGCCGACATCTACGTCGGCGGCATCACGCTGCCGTACTACCTCGAGGCCCCGTCCGCCGGCAATCCGACCGCGGCCATCACCACCCGCTGGCGCGCCGCGCCGGGCGCCTACGTGGCCCCGTTCAACACGCTCGGCCTCGATCCGACCTCGACCAACCTGACCTTCGCCAACCCGCGTCCGGTCAAGACCGGCGACGTCACGGCCCCGCTGCTGATCACCGTGCCCAACGCCAACTCCGGCCGCACCCGCCCGGCCAACGGCTGGCCGGTGGTGATCTTCACCCACGGCATCACCCGCAACCGCACCGACGCGCTGGCCCTCTCGGCCACCTTCGCGGCGCAGGGCTACGCCGTGGTCGCGATCGACCAGCCGCTGCACGGCATCACCAACCTGGCGTCCGACGCCGCGCTGGCGCCGTTCTACGTCGGCACCTCGTCGCCGCTGTACGCGGCCGGCGTGCGCGAGCGCACCTTCTACGTCGACTACGTCAGCAACACCACCGGCGCCGCGGGCCCCGACGGCCAGCAGGACAGCTCCGGCACGCACTTCATCAACCTCGGCTCGCTGCTGACCTCGCGCGACAACCTGCGCCAGTCGATCGCCGACCTGTTCGTGGTCCGCGCCAGCATCGGCAACATGAACTACGACGGCGTGCCGGGCGGCGACTTCGACGCCAGCAACGTGGCCTTCATCGGCCAGTCGCTCGGCGGCATCGTCGGCACCGGCTTCGTGGCCCTCGAGCCCAACGTCTCGCGCTCGGTGCTCAACGTCCCGGGCGGCGGCATCGCCCAGCTGCTCAACAACTCGGTGGCGTTCGGCCCGCGCATCCGCGCCGGCCTGGCGGCCTCGGGCGTCACCTTCCCGAGCAGCGACTTCGACCGCTTCATGGTCGCCGCGCAGACCGCCGTCGACTCGGCCGATCCGCTCAACCTGGCCTTCGCGGCCGCCGGCGACCGCATCCTGCTGCAGGAAGTGGTCGGTGGCCTCGACCTCGGCGGCGGCGTCACCAACCCGCCCGACCAGGTGGTCCCGAACGCCGCGGCCACCGCGCCGCTCGCCGGCACCGAGCCGCTGATCCGCGCGCTGGGCCTGAGCACGCTCACCACCTCGACCAACGCCGCCGGCGGCGTGCGCGGCGTGGTGCGCTTCACCAAGGGCGAGCACGGCTCGCTGCTGAGCCCGGCGCGCTCCATCGCCCCGGCCTCGGCCGCCGGCTTCCTCGACGTCACCACCGAAATGCAGGGCGAAGCGGCGAGCTTCATCGTCAGCGGCGGCACCACCGTCCAGATCGCCAACCCCGCCGTCATCCGCAGCAACTAAGGCCGGAGCTCGCACCCATGACCCTTCGTCACCGCACCCAGCGCCGCGCCGCGCTCGCCGCCGCCGTCACCCTCGCGCTCGTCGCGCCCGCCGCGCACGCCTTCGAGTTCTCGAACGGCGGCCTCACCGGCAGCCTCGACACCACGCTGAGCTACGGCCAGAGCTACCGCATCTCCGAGCGCGACGACAACCTGCTCGGCAAGTCCTACTTCAACCCGGTCCTGGCCGCGCAGATCGCCGCGCTGCAGGGCGCCGGCCAGTACCTGCAGGCGCAGCAGCTCCAGCTCGCCGCGCGCGGCCGCTTCTCGGCCAACCGCGACGACGGCAACCTCAAGTACGACCAGGGCGACCTGATTGCCGACACCTTCAAGATCACCTCCGAGCTCAGCCTGCGCTACGGCGAGTGGGGCGCCTTCACCCGCGCCACCTACTTCTACGACTTCGAGAACGAGGGTCGCGACGACCTCACCCCCGAGGCGCAGGACCGCGTGGGCTCGCGCTTCCGCATGCTCGACGCGTTCATCTACCGCGACTTCACCATCGGCGAGGACCGCACCGCCTCGGTGCGCCTCGGCCGGCAGGTGATCAGCTGGGGCGAGAGCACCTTCATCCAGGGCGGCATCAACGCCATCAACCCGGTCGACCTGTCCGCGCTGCGCGTGGCCGGCGCCGAGCTGAAGGAGGCCTTCCTGCCGATCGACGCGCTGTGGGCGAGCTTCCAGCTCACCGACAACCTGTCGATCGAGGGCGCATACCTGATGGAGTGGGAGGAGGTCGAGGTCGACGCGGCCGGCACCTACTTCTCGGCCAACGACTTCGCGGCCCCGGGCGGCACCTACGTGATGCTCGGCTTCGGCACCGTGCCGCAGCCGGTCAACAACCCGGGCCTGTACTCGCAGGTCTGCCAGACCGGCCCCGCCGGCTTCGCCACCTCCGACCGCTTCGCCGAGCTCTCGGCCCGCTACGGCGCGCCCACCGCGCTGCAGCTGATCGGCGCCGGCTGCTCGGGCTCGTTCCCGCGCGCGGCCAACAACAACGCGCGCGACAGCGGCCAGTACGGCGTGGCGATGCGCTACTACGCCGAGCAGCTCAACGAGACCGAGTTCGGCCTGTACTACCTGCGCTACCACAGCCGCCTGCCGCTGATCTCGGGCATCTCGGTCACCAGCGGCGCCACCTCCTCGGGCCGCTACTTCCTCGAATACCCCGAGGACATCGACCTGTTCGGCCTGAGCTGGAACACCACGCTGCCCTACGGCATCGCGTTCCAGGGCGAGCTGAGCTACCGCCCGAACACCCCGCTGCAGTACGACGACGTCGAGCTGCTGTTCGCCGGCCTCTCGCCGCTGAACAACGCCATCCCGGTGCAGTCGCTGCGCTTCCAGAGCCAGCTCGGCCAGTACGGCCTCGGCCAGTACATCCGCGGCTGGGGCCGCTACGAGGTCAGCCAGCTGCAGACGACCTTCACCAAGGTCTTCGGCCAGGCCCTGGGCACCGACCAGATCGTCCTCGTCGCCGAGCTCGGCGCCACCAACGTCTGGGACATGCCCAACGCCAGCGTGCTGCGCTTCGAGGGCGAGGGCACCGACACCGGCGGCGGCGGCGCGATCGACACCGGGCAGCTGCGCAACCCGGTCACCCAGCGCGACGGCTTCCCGACCCCGTTCTCGTGGGGCTACCGCCTCGCGGCGCGCGCCGACTACAGCTCGCTGTTCGGCGGCGCGATCAACATGTCGCCGCGCATCGCGTTCAACCACGACGTCAACGGCATCACCCCGGGCCCGGGCGGCAACTTCCTCGAGGACCGCATCTCGTACACCCTGGGCGCCGAGTTCACCTACCTCAACAAGTGGGTGTTCGACGTCTCCTACACCGACTTCTCCGGTGCAGGCGCCCTGAACCAGATCGCCGACCGCGACTTCGCGTCGGTGTCCATCAAGTACTCGTTCTGAGATCCGCCCAGGAGTCCATCCGATGATCAACCTCAAGAAGACCGCGCTGGTCCTCGCCAGCGCATCGCTGGTCCTGGCGGCGGGTTCGGCCATGGCCAAGGTGAGCGAGCAGCAGGCCGCCCGCCTCGGCACCGAGCTCACCCCGGTCGGCGCCGAGCGCGCCGGCAACGCCGCGGGCACCATCCCGGCCTGGGACGGCGGCATCCGCACCCCGCCGGCGGGCTACCGCCGCGGCGTGTTCCACGTCGACCCGTTCGCGGCCGACCGCCCGCGCCTGCAGATCACCCAGGCGAACTACCGCCAGCACGCCGAGCAGCTCTCGGCGGGCCAGGAGGCGATGTTCGCGCGCTACCCGACGTTCCGGATGGACATCTATCCGACCCGCCGCAGCGCGTCGTTCCCGCAGCGCGTGTACGACTACACCCGCCGCAACGCCACCAGCTGCGAGATCGTGGCCAACGGCGAGGGCATCCGGAACTGCGCCGAGGGCTTCCCGTTCCCGATCCCGCAGACCGCCCAGGAGCTGATCTGGAACCACAAGCTCAAGCACAAGGGCGTGTCGGTGCTCAGCTACTCCAACCAGGCCGCGCCGACCCCGTCGGGCGCCTACTCGCTGGTCCGCCTGCGCGAGGAAGTGCTGGGCCTGTACTACCGCGAGGGCTCCACCACCGAGTCGATCAACAACATCCTGCTGTACTTCAAGCAGGAAGTGCTCGGCCCGGCCCGCCTCGCCGGCCAGGTGCTGCTGGTCCACGAGACCCTGAACGCCGCCGCCGCGCCGCGCCAGGCCTGGATCTACAACCCCGGCCAGCGCCGCGTCCGCCGCGCCCCGAACGTCGCCTACGACAACCCGGGCACCGCGTCCGACGGCCTGCGCACCAATGACATGACCGACATGTTCAACGGCGCGATGGACCGCTTCGACTGGGAGCTGGTGGGCAAGCGCGAGATGTACATCCCGTACAACTCCTACAAGCTCAAGACCGGCACCGTCGCCGACCTGATCCGCCCGGGCCACATCAACCCCGACTACACCCGCTACGAGCTGCACCGCGTGTGGGTCGTCGAGGCCCGCCTGAAGTCCGGCGCGCGCCACATCAACTCGCGCCGCACCTTCTACCTCGACGAGGACAGCTACCAGATCGTCATGATCGACCACTATGACGGCCAGGGCGAGCTGTGGCGCTACTCCGAGGCCGGCGTGATCAACTACTACGAGGTCCCCACGCTGTGGACCAACCTCGAGACCCACTACGACCTGAAGTCTGGCCGCTACATCACCGGCCTCCTCGACAACGAGGATGCGCCGCGTGACTTCGGCCACCAGAGCACCCCGGCGAACTACTCGCCGCAGAACCTGCGATCCAGCGGCGTCCGCTGAGTCCAGGCACCACCCGCCGCGCCCTCCGGGGCGCGGCGTCTTTCAGGGGCCACGGCCAGCGGCCGTGGCCGGGAGAACCCGATGCCCCACACGTCCCCCCTCGCGCTGCTCGCGCTGGCGCTGTCCGGCGCGCTCGCGTCCGCGACTCCCGCCGAGGCCCGGCAGTCCCCCGAGACCCCGGTCGAGGCGCCCGCCGAGGCGGCCGCGCCGACCGACCCGGCCCTGGCCGATGCCGAGCGCATGCCGCGCGCGGCCGAATCCATCCTGCTCGACATCGCCGCCACCCCGCAGGGCCCGGTCATCGTCGGCGAGCGCGGCCACGTGCTGCGCTCCACCGATGGCGAGGCCTGGGAGCAGGTCGTGGTGCCCACGCGGGCGATGCTCACCACCGTCTTCGCCGTCGGCGACGCCCTCTGGGCGGCCGGCCATGACGGCGTGATCCTGCACACCCCCGGCGGCGACGCCGGCTGGACCCGCCAGCGCGTCGCGCCCTGGACCCCGGACGACTTCGATCCGGCGGTCGGCGTGCCGGTGCTGGACCTGCTGTTCCTGGACGCCCAGCGCGGCTTCGCGATCGGCGCCTACGCCCTGATGCTCACCACCACCGACGGCGGCGCCACGTGGACCTCGAGCCCGGTCGCCTTCGCCGGCGAGCCCGAGGCCGAGGCCGCTCCGGCCGAGCCCGAGGCCGAGGCCGCTCCGGCCGAGCCCGAGGCGAGCACCGACGCCGAGGCCGTGGACGACTGGTCGTTCAGCGCCGACGAGCTGATGCTCGAGGACGAGGTCGACCCGCACTACAACGCGATCACCCGCACCGGCTCCGGCGCGCTGCTGATCGCCGGCGAGCGCGGCACGATCCTGCGCTCGCGCGACGAGGGCGCCACCTGGGAGCGCGTCGCGCTGCCCTACGAGGGCTCGATGTTCGGCGCGCTGGGCGGCGAGGGCGACCATGTCGTCGTCTACGGCCTGCGCGGCAACGCGTTCGAGACCCGCGACCTCGGCGACACCTGGACCCGCCTCGAGACCGGCGTCACCGCCAGCCTCATGGGCGGCGCGCTCGAGGCCGACGGCGGGCTGGTGCTCGTCGGCGCCAATGGCGCGGTGCTGGTCCGCGAGGCCCCGACCGGCCCGCTGGTCGCGCACACCTACCGCACGCCCTCGGGCGAGACCCCCAACCTGGCCGGCGCCTGGCCCCGCGAGGACGGCTCGATCGTCGTCCTCGGCGACCGCGGCGTCGGCGTGTTCCGCATGACCGACGCGCGGGAGACCCCATGAGCCATTCCTCCGGTTCCATCCCCGACGGCGCCTTCCACCGCGCCGCGGAGCGCCTGGTCTTCGCCAACCGGCCGATCGTGCTGCTGCTGTTCGCGATCGTCACCGCGGTCATGGCGTACTTCGCGCTGCAGCTCAAGGTGGACGCGGGCTTCAAGAAGCAGATCCCGCTGCAGCACGAGTACATGCAGACCTTCACCGAGTACGAACGCGAGTTCGGCGGCGCCAACCGGGTGCTGATCGCGGTGATGGCCGAGGACGGCGACATCTTCGACACGGCGTTCATGCGCTCGCTCGAGGAGATCACCGAGGAGGTGCGCGCGATCGACGCCACCGACGACGCCCGCGTGTCCTCGCTGTTCACCCCCAACGTGCGCTTCGTCGAGGTCGTCGAGGACGGCTTCGCCGGCGGCAACGTGATCCCGGCCACCTTCACCCCGCGCGTCGAGGGCTTCGAGGGCACGCCCGAGGACTTCGCCCAGATCCGCAGCAACATCGTGCAGGCCGGCATCGTCGGCCGCATGGTGGCGCGCGACTGGTCCGGCGCGATGGTCTGGGCCGAGCTGGTCCCCGAGGACTCGGGCACCCCGCTGGACTACCAGCAGGTGGCCAACGAGCTCGAGGCCATCCGCACCCGCCACGAGGGCAACGGCGTCACCGTCCACATCATCGGCTTCGCCAAGATGGTCGGCGACATCTCCGACGGCGCGCGCTCGGTCATCAAGTTCTTCGCCTTCACGATCGCCTTCACCTGGCTGCTGCTGTACCTGTACTCGACCTCGGTGAAGCTGGCGTCGCTGACGGTGTTCGCGGCCCTGGTGTCGGTGGTGTGGATGCTGGGCGCGCTGCGGCTGCTCGGGTTCGGCATCGACCCGATGAACATGCTGACGCCGTTCCTGATCTTCGCCATCGCGGTCAGCCACGGCGAACAGATGATCAACCGCTTCCGCGGCGAGATCTTCTTCGGCGGCATCGAGGAGGGCACGGTCGCCGAGCTCAGCGCCCGCCACGGCATCGAGCCGGTGCAGGCCGCGCGCAACACCTTCAAGGCCCTGCTGGTGCCGGGTTCGGTGGCGCTGATCGCCGGCTGCATCGGCTTCGCCACGATCCTGATGATCCCGATCCGGATCATCTTCGAGCTGGCCATCACCGCCACCATCGGCGTCGCGCTGACCATCCTCACCGACCTGATCCTGCTGCCGGTGCTGCTGAGCTACACCAAGCTGCGCAACCTCGAGCGCAAGCGCCAGTACCGCCTGCGCCAGCTGACCCAGTTCGACAAGATCTGGGCCCTGCTCTCGCGCATCGCCCGCCCGGGCGCCGCGGCGGTGGTGCTGGCGATCGGCCTGGTGGGCTGGTACTTCGCCGAGAAGCACGGCGACAACGTCATGGTCGGCGACGCCGAGCAGGGCGTGGCCGAGCTGCGGCCGGAGGCCCGCTACAACCAGGACGCGCGGATGATCAGCTCGCGCTTCGCGCTCGGCGCCGACATCGTCAACGTCATCGTGGAGGCCGGCCCCAGCGCCTGCACCACGAGCTACGCCGCGATGGAGACGATCGACCGCTTCGCGTGGCACATGCGCAACGTCGAGGGCGTCGAGCAGGTCATCACCCTGCCGCTGGCGGCCAAGCTGGTGAACGCGGCCTACAACGAGGGCAACCTGCGCTGGCGCACGCTGCCGCGCAACCCCGACAACCTGCGCGTGGCCACCCAGAGCTTCGAGACCGACTCCGGCCTGCTCAACGCCGACTGCTCGGCGATGCCGGTGACGATCTTCCTCGCCGACCACCGCTCCACCACGATCGACCGCGTGGTCGGCGAGGTCCTCGCGTTCCGCGAGGCCAACGCCGCCTACGACGTCGACTTCCGGGTGGAGCGCGACGCGGCGGTCGAGGCCGCGATGGCCGAGGGCGGCGAGTACGTCACCGACGCGGTCAACCTGCGCCTGGCCACCGGCAACGTGGGCGTCATGGCCGCCACCAACGACGAGGTGCGCAAGGTCGAGACGCGGATGCTGCTGATCCTCTACGCCGCGGTGTTCCTGATGTGCCTGGTGAGCTTCCGCAGCCCGCTCGCGGCGCTGTGCATCACCCTGCCGCTGGTGCTGGTGACCGAGATGGGCCACTCGCTGATGGTCGAGCTCGACATCGGCATGAAGGTCAACACGCTCACCGTGGTGGCGCTGGGCGTCGGCATCGGCGTGGACTACGCGATCTACATCTTCGCGCGCATGCGCGAGAACATGAAGGCGGGCAAGACGCTGTCGGAGTCGTACTTCGGCGCGCTCAAGACCACCGGCATCGCGATCTTCTACACCGCGCTCACCCTCGCCATCGGCGTGGCCACGTGGTTCTTCTCCGACCTGAAGTTCCAGGCCGACATGGGCCTGATGCTGACCTTCATGTTCGTGGTGAACATGGTGGCGGCGATCATCTTCCTGCCGGCCCTGTGCCGCTGGCTGATGCGCCCGACCGAGAAGGACACCTGGCAGCCGCCGGTGTGATCCGCGGCGGCCCGGGCGACCGGGCCGGCGCCGAGGTTGTAACGACGAAGGCCCCGCTCGCGCGGGGCCTTCGCTTTCCACGGTGCCGCGGGGGGATCAGTAGCTGGCGCGCACGCCGAGCGAGCTGATGTCGAGCGCGCCGTCGTCGCCGATGATGGCGAAGTCGACCGCGTTGACCGTGTGGCTGGCGGTCAGCGCCCAGGTCTCGTTGATGTTGAACACCAGGCCCACCTGCGCGCCGAGGATGGAGTCGAACTCCTCCACCTCGCTGAACATGGCCTTGGCCTCGAGGTCGAAGCGGCTGCCCAGCGCGCTGCGCACGCCGGCGGCGACGCGCCAGCCGTCGTTGCTGAAGGTCTGGTCGCGGAACTTGGTCTCGACCGTCATCAGGCCGGCCTCGGCGATGACGTCGGTGCTCGGCGAGACGCCCTTGCGGTAGCCGAGCGCGACGTTGAGCGGCTGCAGCTCGATGTCGCTGCCCGGGGCGTCGAGGGTGGCCGAGGTGAAGTCGACCAGCAGGTAGAACGAGTCGCCCATCGAGAGCAGGCCCTTGATGGCGTAGCCGTCGAGGGACTCGTCGTACCAGGTGGTGTCGGCGTAGCCGAGCTCGACGTAGCTCGAACGCGGCGCGGTGCCCATGGACTCCGCGGCGGCCGGCAGGGCGGCGGCGGCGAGCAGGCAGGCGAGGGCGAGGCGGGTGTGGCGGGCGATGCGCATGGGTCTTCCTTGGTTGGGGTCCTCCGCGGGCATCCGCCCGCGGGCGCGCATCATCGGCGCGGCGTGCCCATGGCCGCATCCGTCGCTGGTCATGCTTGACGGGGCCGGAGTGGGCCGCGCGCCGGCCCGCCTCAGGCGTCCTCGGCGACCGGCGCCGGCCGCCGCGCCGCCAGCCCGCGCAGCGCCACGCCGAGCACGCCGGCCAGCACCATCGCGCCTCCCGCGAGCAGGCGCGGGCCCGGCCGGTCGCCCTGGAACACCACGCCGAACACCGTCACCAGCACCGGCACCAGCAGCAGCCACGGCGTGATCGTGGCCACCGGATGGCGCTGGATCAGCCGGAAGTACAGGCCGTGCCCGAACAGCGAGGACACCAGCGCCGAGAACAGCACCCCGGTCCAGACCGCGGGCGAGGCGTCGCCGAGCCCGGCGAACGCGCCGGGCTCGAGCCAGGTGCTCAGGGCCAGCAGCGGGCCGATCGCGATCACCGCCGTCCAGCCCTGCATCGCGAACAGCGACAGCCCCGCCAGCGGCCGCATCAGCACCGTGCCCAGCGCCAGGAAGAACGCCGAGACCAGCATCAGCAACAGCGAGGCCGGCGCGCGCAGCACCACCGGGTCGAAGCCCAGTACCAGCACGCCGAGGAAGCTGACCGCGATCGCCGCGCCGGTGCGCCAGCCGAAGCGTTCGCCCAGCAGCGCCCAGGCCAGCAGCGCCGCCATCGGCACGTAGCTCTGCATCACGATCGCCGGCGAGGCCAGGTTGCCCGCCAGCGCCAGCGCCCAGAAGCTCAGCCCGAAGTGCAGCACGCCGTTCGACAGGCACACCGCCACCAGCCGCGGCCACTGGCCGGGCGCGGGCGGGCGGAGGAAGGGCAGCAGCACCAGGCCCAGCAGGCCGAGCCGCAGCGCGGTGAAGGCCAGCGGCGGCAGCTCGCGCAGCGCCTCGGCCGAGAAATGGAAGTTCGCCGCCCACGCCAGGCACACCAGGCCCAGCGCGACGGCGTCGCGCGGCGGCAGCCGCGCGTTCAGATCTGCCAGCCGAGCTTGCGGTAGGCCTTGGCGACCACCCAGGTGGGGCCGATCAGCAGGTAGGCCAGGTCGGTGAAGAAGCTGGGCTTCTTGCCCTCGATCTTGTGGCCGATGAACTGGCCGATCCAGGCCGCCACGAACACGCCGATGCCGATCCACAGCAGCATCGCCATGCCCAGCGCGGCCGCGACGAGGTGCGCGCTCCACAGCATCGCGCCGACGATCGCGGCCATGCCGAGGCCGAGCGGGCGCGACAGGCGCCACCAGTACAGCACCGCCATCACGGCGGCGAGGCCGGCGAACGCGCCGGGCCGGAACGCGTCGCCCGGGACCGGGATCGTCCACAGCATCGCGATCGCGGCCCACAGGATGGCCGGCACGCAGACCACGTGGATGGCCTGGTTGGTGGCGTTGCGGTGGTCCTCGGCGTAGCTGCCCAGCCAGCGGTGGATCGGGCGGATGTCGGCGGCGTCCATGGGGCGGTCCTCGGGGTCGTGGCGTGTCGGGTCAGTCGATGCGCAGGTCGGCGAGCTTCTCGAGCGCCTCGGCGTAGCGCGCGCGGGTGCCGGCGATGACCTCGGCGGGCAGGCGCGGGCCGGGCGCGGTCTTGTCCCAGTCCAGCGTCTCGAGGTAGTCGCGGACGAACTGCTTGTCGTAGCTCGGCGGGCTGGTGCCGACGCGGTAGTCGGCGGCGGGCCAGAAGCGCGAGCTGTCGGGGGTGAGCAGTTCGTCCATCACGTGCAGCACGCCGTCCTCGTCGAGGCCGAACTCGAGCTTGGTGTCGGCGATGAGGATGCCGCGGCCCGCGGCGTAGTCCGCGGCCCAGCGGTAGATCCGCAGCGTGGCCTCGCGGACCTGCTCGGCGAGCGGGCCGCCGATGGCCGCGACCATCGCGTCGAAGCCGATGTTCTCGTCGTGGTCGCCGACCGCGGCCTTGGTGGAGGGCGTGAAGATCGGCTCGGCCAGCTGCTCGGCCTGGCGCAGGCCCGGCGGCAGCACGATGCCGCTGACCTGGCCGGTGGCCTGGTAGTCCTTCCAGCCCGAGCCGATCAGGTAGCCGCGCGCGATGGCCTCCACCGGCACCGGCCTCAGGCGGCGGGTGACGACGGCGCGCTGGGCGTACAGCGCCGGGTCGACGCCGGCGGGCAGCACCGAGGCCACGTCCTCGCCGGTGAGGTGGTTGGGCATCAGGTGGGCGGTGCGGTGGAACCAGAAGTTCGACACCTGGCACAGCATCTCGCCCTTGCCCGGGATCGGGTCGGGCAGCACCACGTCGAAAGCCGAGAGGCGGTCGGTGGCGACCATCAGCAGCCGCCGGCCGGGCAGGGCGAACACGTCGCGGACCTTGCCGCGGTGCAGGAGTTCGAGGCCGGGCAGCTCGGCGGTGTGCAGGGTGGTCGACACGGATCAGGCTCCAGCGGCGGCGGGGCGCGGGGTGCGCGGCAGGCCGTGGATTGTAGCGGCGGGCGCGCGGCGGCGCGCGGCCGCGGGCGGCCCGCCGCCGGCCCGGCGGCGCCCACGCGCCGCGCCGCTGCTCGCCCGGCTTCACGCCCGGCAGCCCCGGCCGCCGGGCTAGAATGCGGCCCATGACGCACGCCCACCCGACCCGGAGCGGCCGCCGCCTGGCCGCCGTGATGCCCCTCGCCGCGGCCCTGGCCGCCCTCGTCGCCCTGCCGGCCTGCTCCACCGAGCAGCCCGTGGTGGCGCCCTCGGCCCCGGCCGAGCCCACCCGCTTCGCGTCCGAGGACGGCGCCCCGCGCCAGATCGGCCTGTGCATGGCCTGCCACGGCCGCGACGGCATGGCCAGCGCGATCGGCACGCCGCACCTCGCCGGCCAGGACGCCACCTACCTGGCCAGCGCGCTGCGCGCCTACCGCGACGGCAGCCGCCGCTCGAACCCCATGAACGGCATCGCCAACGCGCTGGTCGACAGCGACATCGACGCGCTGGCCGCGTGGTACGCCGCCCAGCCCTTCGGCGGGGCCGCGCCCGCCGACGCCGCGCCCGCGCCGGCCGGCGCCGAGCCGCAGCCGTGAAGACGCGCTTCTACGGCAAGCTGCTGGGCTTCGTCGCGGGCTGGCTGCTGCTGCGCCACCCGGCCGGCGGCGTGCTCGGCCTGATCATCGGCCACGCCTTCGACGCCGACTGGCTGCGCGCCAAGCGCCCCGATCCCTACGCCGAGCTGGGCCTGACCGACGAGGCCAGCGACGGCGAGGTCGACCGCGCCTACCGCCGGCTGATCGCCCAGTACCACCCCGACCGCCTCGCCGGCGTCGCGCCCGAGCTGGTGCGCCAGGCCGAGGAGAAGGCCAAGCGCCTCAACCAGGCCTACGCGGCCATCACCCGCCTCCGTTCCAGGAACGACTGACATGTCCAGCTGCGTGATCGCCCCGTCCATCCTCTCGGCCAATTTCGCCAAGCTCGGCGAGGAGGTCGACGCCGTCATCGCCGCCGGCGCGGACTGGGTGCACTTCGACGTGATGGACAACCACTACGTGCCCAACCTCACGATCGGCCCGCTGGTCTGCGAGGCGCTGCGCAAGCACGGCGTCACCGCGCCGATCGACGTGCACCTGATGGTCAAGCCGGTGGACCGGATCGTGCCGGACTTCGCCAAGGCCGGCGCCAGCCTGATCAGCTTCCATCCCGAGGCCAGCGAGCACGTGCACCGCACCGTGCAGCTGATCCGCTCGCACGGCTGCCAGGCCGGCCTGGTGCTCAACCCGGCCACGCCGGTCGAGGCCATCGACTGGGTGCTCGAGGAGCTCGACCTGGTGCTGCTGATGTCGGTGAACCCGGGTTTCGGCGGCCAGGCCTTCATCCCCTCGACCCTGCGCAAGATCGAGCAGGTGCGCGCGCGCATCGAGCGCCTCGGCAAGCCCGTGCGGCTCGAGGTCGACGGCGGGATCAAGGCCGACAACATCCGCCAGGTCGCCGCGGCGGGCGCGGACACCTTCGTGGCGGGCTCGGCGATCTTCAACGCGCCCGACTACGCCGCGGTGATCGCGGCGATGCGCGCCGAAGTGGCCGCCGCGCGCGGCTGAGACCCGCCCGGCGCGCGCGGCCCCGCGTCCAGGCGGTGCCGCGTGGCGACGCCCTCAGAGCGGCCGCCAGGCCTCGCGGGTCGGGTCTTCGCCCGGCGCATCCACGCGCGGGGTGCGCGGGCGGAAGCCCATCCGCAGCAGCGCGAGGTCGAGCGAACGCGGGCCCGGCGGCGCCGGGTCGAGCGCGCGCGGATGCCGCGGCGCGGGGCGCTGCGCGAGCTGGGCGCGGGCGGCGCGGGCGAACGCGCGGCGGTCTTCGATGACGAGGTCCATGGTCGGGGCTCCGGGGGCGGGGGGCTCAGGCCGCGCGGCGCGCGGCGAGCGAGAACAGCAGGACGCCGAGGGCGGCGGCGAGGCGCAGGGCGAGGGTGCTCATGGCGGCGGGCTCGGGGCGGACGGGGAGAGGGCGTCAGGATCCGCGCTCAGCGCGACGCGCCGGCGACGGGCGCATGGCAGGACGGTGTCGGCGGGCCCGCCTCGCGCGGGGCGCAGGCGGCCAGCCGCCGGCCGAGCCGCTCGAGCATCGCGTGGGCCGCGCGGCGCCGCGTCGCCTGCGCCTCGAGGGACGTCGCCGGCTGGCGCGGGGCCCGGGTGATGCGGCCGTCGTCGGCGGCGCGCGGCGGGGGGAGGGCGGGGGTGGACATGCGGTGGCTCCGTCGCGGCCCGATGGGGGGAGGGCCGTGGAGCGCATTCGACGCCGCGCCGCGGGCGCGGTGGCGGCGTGCGCGGGCCGCGCGCTGACGACTTCTGGCATTCCGGTGGCAGCGGCCCCGCCCGCGTTGCCGGGCCCGCGCCGCGGCGCCTATGCTGGCCGCATGTCACGCCAAGTCGCCATCGTCGAAGACGAACCCGCCCTCCGCGCCAACACCGCCGAGGCCCTCGCCCGCCAGGGCTACGCCGTGCAGGCCTACGCCAGCCGCCGCGAGGCCCTGCGCGGCTTCGACATCCGGCTGCCCGACCTCGTGATCATCGACGTCGGCCTCGGCGACGAGCCCGAGGGCGGCTTCGACCTCTGCCGCGAGCTGCGCGCGCGCTCGGCCACGCTGCCGATCATCTTCCTCACCGCGCGCGACGCCGACTTCGACGTCATCTCGGGCCTGCGCCTGGGCGCCGACGAGTACCTCAGCAAGGACGTCTCGCTGCCCCAGCTCACCGCGCGCATCCACGCGCTGTTCCGCCGCCTCGAGGCGCTGCGCGCGCCGGCCTCGCGCGAGACGGTGGTCGAGCTGCGCGGCCTGAAGCTCGAGCTCGAGCGCATGCAGGTCAGCTGGAACGGCCAGCCGGTGCCGCTCACCGTCACCGAGTTCTGGATGGTGCACGCGCTGGTGCGCCACCCCGGCCACGTGAAGTCGCGCGACCAGCTGATGCGCGAGGCCCAGGTGGTGGTCGACGACGCCACCGTGACCAGCCACGTCAAGCGCATGCGCAAGAAGTTCGTGGCCGTGGACGAGGCCTTCGACGAGATCGACACCGTCCACGGCGCCGGCTACCGCTGGCGCCCGTGAGGCTGCGCGGCAAGCTGCTGCTGGTCTCGCTCTCGGCGCTCGCGCTGCCGTGGGCGGGCTGGCAGTTCGTCGGCCAGCTCGAGGGCCAGCTGCGCGAGGGCCAGGAGGAGGTGCTGCGCGCCTCGGCCGAGGCCCTGGCCCGAGGCCTCGCGGCGCGCCCCGACGCCCTGCCGCCGGCCGGCCCCGCGCTGTTCGCGCGCCCGCTGCCCGCGCCGCCGCGGCTCGACGCGGATCCCGCCGACTGGCCCGACGCCGCGGCGCCGCTGCAGGCCTTCGAGGCGCCCGGCGGCCCGCGCCTGGGGATCGCGGTGGGCCGCTACCGCGAGCAGCTCTTCGTGTTCGCCAGCGTCGCCGACGCCACGCCCGAGCGCGGCGATGCGCACTGGCCCCAGGCCGCCACCCGCGACCACCTGCGCCTGCGCCTGCGCGGGCCGCACGGCGAGCTCGCCGTGCGCCTCGCCAATGCCGACACCGGCGCGCTGCGCATCGTGCCCGAGGACGGCGCGCCGGATGGCCTGCCGATCATCCTCGAGGGCTACTGGCGGCAGCGCGCCGACGGCTACGCGGTGGAGTTCGCGCTGCCGATGGGCTACGCGGTGCGCGGCATCGGCCTGGCCGCGGTGGACGCGGACGCCGCCGGCGGCCTGCGCACCGCCGGCACCGCGCTGCGCGACGCGCCGCCTGCCGCCGCGCCGACCCGCGTCGAGATGCCCGGGATGGTGATGGAGCCCGGGCCCGCCGTGGCCGCCGGCCCGGCGCTGCCGGCGCCGCGCGCGGTGCCGCTGGTGGAGCCCAGCGCCGCGCTCGAGGCCCCGCTGCGCCAGCTCGCGCCGCCGGGCCTGCGCGCGCGCCTGCTCGACGTCGACGGCTGGATGCTGGCCAGCGCCGGCGCGCTCGCCCGGCCCGCCGGCGCGCCCGCCGTCCCGGAGTGGCGGCGCTGGATCTACCGCCGGCTGCTGGCGTCCTCCGATCCCACCCGCGCCGCCGAGCCGCCCTCGCCGCTGCGCCTGGACGGCCCCGAGGCCACCGCCGCACGCGCCGGCGACGCGGCGAGCGGCTGGTACCGCGACCTCGCCGGCGAGCGCCTGACCCTGGCCACTGCGGTGCCGGTGCGGGTGGACGGCGAGGCCCGCGGCGTGGTCGTGCTCGAGCGCGAGACCGAGGGCGTGCTGCTGGCCAGCGACCGCGCGCTGGTGGGCCTGTTCGCGGCCACCGGCCTGGCCTTCCTGGCCAGCGGCGGCGTGGCGCTGCTGTTCGCCAGCCGGCTCTCGGCCCGCATCCGCCGGCTGCGCGACGCCGCCGAGCGCTCGCTCGACCGCGAGGGCCGGCTGCGCGCCTTCCCGGCCACCACCGCGCGCGACGAGATCGGCGACCTCTCGCGCAGCTTCGCCCGCCTGCTCGAGGAGGTGGCCGCGGCCAACGACTACCTGCGCAGCCTGGCGGCCAAGCTCTCGCACGAGCTCAACACCCCGCTGGCCATCGTGCGCACCTCGCTCGACAACCTCGAGCCCGCCGCGATGCCCGGCGAGGCGCGGCCCTACCTGGCGCGCGCGCGCGGCGGCGTCGACCGGCTCGGCGCGATCGTGCGCGCGATGAGCGAGGTCAGCCGGATGGAGCACGCGGTGGCCGGCGCCGACGCCGAGGCCTTCGACGTGGCCGCGATGGTCGAGGCCCTGGCCGAGGGCTACCGGCCGCTGCTGGGCGCGCGCCGGCTCGAGCTGCAGCGCCCCGAGGGCGCGCTGGTGCTGCACGGCGCGCCCGACCTCATCGCCCAGGCGCTGGACAAGCTCGTCGACAACGCCCGCGACTTCTGCCCCGAGGACGGCTGGCTGCGCATCCGCGTCGAGCCGCTGCGCGACGGCGCCCGCGACGGCGTGCTGCTGGCGGTCGCCAACGCCGGCCCGACGCTGCCGGAGGGCCAGGCCCACCGGCTGTTCGAGGCGATGGTGAGCGTGCGCGGCCGCGGCGCCGCCGACGGCGTGCACCTGGGCTTCGGCCTGACCGTGGTGCGGCTGGTGGCCGAACTGCACGGCGGCGCGGCCGAGGCCGCCGACCTGCCGGGCGCGGACGGGGTGGAGTTCACGCTGCGCCTGCCCGGCATCGCGCGCGGGCGCTGAGCCGGCGCCCGCGGACCGCCGCCCGCGCCCCGGCGCGCGCGTGAAAGCCGCGTCGCGCCGCCGTCCCGACCCCCATGGCCATGCGCCGCGGCCCCGCTTTGGGCGATACTCGGCGGCCGCCCTGCTGCCTCCGGCCCCCCGTGACCGCCTCCACCCTCGACGCCGAGACCTTCCGCGCCCTCGCGGCCGCCGGCCACACGCGCATCCCCGTGGTGCGCGAGGTGCTCTCCGACCTCGACACCCCGCTGTCGGTCTACCTCAAGCTGGCCGACGGCCCGCACACCTACCTCTTCGAGTCGGTCGAGGGCGGCGAGCGCTGGGGCCGGTACTCGATCATCGGCCTGCCGGCCAAGCGCACCTACGAATTCCGCGGCCACGACCTGACCGTGCGCGACTGGGGCGAGGTGGTCGAACGGCGCACGCTGGCCGACCCGTTCGCCGAGGTCGAGCGCCTGCGCGCGCAGCACTCGGTGCCCAAGCTCGACGGCCTGCCGGCCTTCACCGGCGGCCTGGTGGGCTACTTCGGCTTCGAGACCATCGGCTGGATCGAGCCCCGCCTGGCCGGCGCGCTGCCCGACGGGCGCGAGAAGCCCGACGAGCTCGGCACGCCCGACGCCTTCCTGATGCTCAGCGAGGAGATCGCGGTGTTCGACGCCCTGCGCGGGCGCCTGTTCCTGATCGTCCACGCCGACCCCGCGCAGCCGCAGGCGCACGCGCGCGCGGTGCGCCGCCTCGACGAGCTGGTGTTCCGGCTGCGCCACGCCGGCCGCAGCTACCCCGAACCGGCGGGCATCGCCACCATCGACGAGGCCGACTTCGTGTCCGGCTTCACCCGCGAGGGCTTCCTCGACGCGGTGGCCAAGGCCAAGGGCTACATCGCCTCGGGCGACGTGTTCCAGGTGGTGCTCTCGCAGCGCCTGAGCATCCCGTTCACCGCGCGCAGCGTGGACGTCTACCGCGCCCTGCGCGCGCTCAATCCCTCGCCCTACCTCTACTACCTCGACCTCGGCGCCACCCAGGTGGTGGGCAGCTCGCCGGAGATCCTGGTGCGCCAGCAGGGCGGCCAGGTCACGGTGCGCCCGATCGCCGGCACCCGCCCGCGCGGCGACACGCCCGAGCACGACGCCGCGCTCGAGGCCGAGCTGCTGGCCGACCCGAAGGAGCGCGCCGAGCACCTGATGCTGATCGACCTCGGCCGCAACGACGTCGGCCGCGTCGCCACCGCGGGCTCGGTGCGCGTGCCCGAGCGCTTCGTCATCGAGCGCTACTCGCACGTGATGCACATCGTCAGCGAGGTGCAGGGCGACCTGCAGCCCGGCCTGAGCTACGCCGACGTGCTGCGTGCCACCTTCCCGGCCGGCACCGTCAGCGGCGCGCCGAAGATCCGCGCGCTGGAAGTGATCCGCGAGCTCGAGCCGGTGAAGCGCAACATCTATTCCGGCGCGGTGGGCTGGATCGGCTGGTGGGGCGACGCCGACACCGCGATCGCGATCCGCACCGCGGTCATCCAGGACGGGAAGCTGCACGTGCAGGCCGGCGCCGGCATCGTGTACGACTCCGATCCCCAGGCCGAGTGGGACGAGACGATGAACAAGGGCCGCGCGCTGTTCCGCGCGGTGAAGCAGGCGGCGGAGGGACTGTGACGTGCTGCTGATGATCGACAACTATGACTCCTTCACCTACAACCTCGTGCAGTACCTGCAGGAGCTGGGCGAGGAGGTGCGGGTGGAGCGCAACGACGCGCTCACCGTCGAGCAGGTGGCGGTGCTGGCGCCGGCGCGGATCGTGATCTCGCCCGGGCCGTGCACGCCCGACGAGGCCGGCATCTCGGTGGCGCTGATCGAGCGCCTCGGGCCGCGCATCCCGATCCTAGGCGTGTGCCTCGGCCACCAGTCCCTCGGCCAGGCCTATGGCGGGCGGGTGGTGCGCGCGGGCCGGATCATGCACGGCAAGACCAGCCCCATCCACCACGCCGGCCAGGGCGTGTTCGCCGGCCTGCCGAGCCCGTTCGAGGCCACCCGCTACCACTCGCTGGTGGTCGAGGACGCCACGCTGCCCGACTGCCTCGAGATCACCGCCTGGACGGTGCGCGAGGACGGCGGCCCCGCGCCGGACAGCATGGGCCGCGAGGCCATCATGGGCCTGCGCCACCGCGAGCACCCGGTCGAGGGCGTGCAGTTCCACCCCGAGTCCATCCTCACCCAGCACGGCCACGCCATGCTGCGGAACTTCCTCGAGCGCACGCGCTGAGCGCGACGCCACCACGCAGGCCCGACCGGGACGCCCCACCGATGCCCATCACCCCCAGCGAAGCGCTGCAGCGCACGATCGAGCACCGCGAGATCTTCCACGACGAGATGGTGGACCTGATGCGCATGATCATGCGCGGCGAGGTCAGCCCGGTCATGACCGCGGCCATCCTCACCGGCCTGCGCGTGAAGAAGGAGACCGTCGGCGAGATCGCCGGCGCCGCCAGCGTGATGCGCGAGCTCTCGGCCAAGGTCGAGGTGCCCGACAACCAGCACTTCCTCGACATCGTCGGCACCGGCGGCGACGGCGCGCACACCTTCAACATCTCCACCGCCAGCCTGTTCGTGGCCGCGGCGGCCGGCGCGAAGGTGGCCAAGCACGGCAACCGCAGCGTCAGCTCCAAGTCCGGCAGCGCCGACGTGCTCGAGGCGCTCGGCGCCCACATCGAGCTGCAGCCCGCCCAGGTGGCGCAGTGCATCGCGGAAGTGGGCGCGGGCTTCATGTACGCCCCGATCCACCACCCCGCGATGAAGGCCGTGGCCCCGGTGCGCCGCGAGATGGGGGTGCGCACGATCTTCAACATCCTCGGCCCGCTCACCAATCCCGCCGGCGCGCCGAACATCCTGATGGGCGTGTTCCACCCCGACCTGGTCGGCATCATGGTCCGCGTGCTCCAGCAGCTGGGCGCCTCGCGCGCGCTGGTGGTGTGGGGCCGCGACGGGATGGACGAGATCTCGCTCGGCGCCGGCACCCTGGTGGGCGAGCTGCGCGACGGCGTGGTGCGCGAGTACGAGATCCACCCCGAGGACTTCGGCATCGCGATGGCCGCCTCGCGCAACCTGCGCGTGGACGACCCGGCGCAGTCCAAGGCCATGCTGCTCGAGGCCATCGACGGCCGCGAGGGCCTGCCGCGCGAGATCGTGGCGCTCAACGCCGGCGCCGCGCTGTACGCCGCCGGCGTCGCCGGCTCGATCGTCGAGGGCATCGCGCGCGCCCGCGCCGCGATGGCCTCCGGCGCCGCGCGCGCCACCCTCGAGCACTTCACCGCCACCACCCGCCGCCTGGCGGGGCTGGGCTGAGGCCGCGCGCCTCGCCCCCATACCGGACCCCGACATGAGCGACATCCTGCAGAAGATCCTCGCCCGCAAGGCCGAGGAAGTCGCCGAGCGCCAGGCCCGCCTGCCGCTGGCCGAGCTGCGCCGCCGCGCCGCCGACGCCGATCCCGTGCGCGGCTTCGCCGACGCGGTGAAGGCCGCGATCGCCGACGGCCGCCCCGGCGTCATCGCCGAGGTCAAGAAGGCCAGCCCGTCGAAGGGCGTCATCCGCCCCGACTTCCACCCCGCCGACATCGCCCGCAGCTACGAATCCGCCGGCGCGGCCTGCCTGTCGGTGCTGACCGACGTCGATTTCTTCCAGGGCCACGACGCCTACCTGCAGCAGGCCCGCGCGGCCTGCGCGCTGCCGGTGCTGCGCAAGGACTTCACCGTCGACCCCTACCAGGTGGTCGAGGCCCGCGCGCTGGGCGCGGACTGCGTGCTGCTGATCGTCGCCGCGCTCGAGGACCGCCAGCTGGTGGACCTGGCCGGCGAGGCGATGGAGCTCGGGATGGACGTGCTGGTGGAGGTCCACGACATCGAGGAGCTCGAGCGCGCGCTGCAGGTGCCGGTGCCGCTGGTGGGCATCAACAACCGCAACCTGCGCACCTTCGAGGTCAGCCTCGAGGCCACGCTGGCGATGAAGGACGCGGTGCCCCGCGACCGCGTGCTGGTGACCGAGAGCGGCATCCTCGCCCCGCGCGACGTGGCGATCATGCGCGAGGCCGGCGTGCACGCCTTCCTGGTGGGCGAGGCCTTCATGCGCGCGCCGGACCCGGGCGCGGAGCTGGCGCGGCTGTTCGCCTGAGGCCCGGCGCGGCGCCGCGGCTCAGCCCGCGAGCGCGCCGCGCAGCAGCGGCCACAGGCCCCAGGCCGACAGCCCGAGCACCAGCACGCCCACCGCGGCCAGCACCGCGCGCTCGGGCAGCACGCTGACCAGCCGCGCGGCCAGCGGCGCGGCGATCACGCCGCCCAGCAGCAGGCCCAGCACCACCTCGAGGTGGCTGGTGCCGAGGTGCAGGAAGAAGCCCAGCGACACCGCGAGGGTCACCACGAACTCCGCGGCGTTGACGCTGCCGATGCCGGTGCGCGCGGGCTGGCCCTGGGCGAGCAGGCTCGAGGTGGCCATCGGGCCCCAGCCGCCGCCGCCGATCGCGTCGAGCATCCCGGCGAAGAAGCCCAGCAGCGGCACGCGGCGCACCTGGTGCGGCGGCAGCCGGCGCAGCGCGCGGGCCAGGATCACCAGCGCCAGCACGAACAGGTAGGCCAGCACGAGGGGCTTGGCCGCGTCGCCCGGCAGGCTCGCCAGCGCCCAGGCGCCGAGCCCGCCGCCGACGGCGCCCGGGATGGCCAGCTTCAGGAACAGCGCGCGGTCGACGTTGCCGCGCCGCCAGTGGGCCAGGCCCGAGACGCCGGTGGTGCCGATCTCGGCGGCATGGACCGCGGCGCTGGCGGTAGCCGGCGGCAGGCCCATCGCCAGCAGCACGCTCGAGGACACCAGGCCGAAGGCCATGCCCAACGCGCCGTCGACGAGCTGGGCCAGCAGGCCGATGCCGACGAACATCCAGAACTCCGCGCCGAGCTCCATCGCCGTGCCGCGCGCGGGGGCGCCCGCGTCAGCGGGTGCCGTAGACCACGACGGTCTTGCCGCGGGCGTGCATCAGCCCGTCGGCCTCGAGCTGCTTGAGCACGCGGCCGGCCATCTCGCGCGAGCAGCCGACGATGCGCGCCAGCTCCTGGCGCGACACCCGGATCTGGGTGCCCTGCGGGTGGCTCAGCGCGTCGGGCTCCTGGCAGAGGTCGTGCAGGGTCCGCACGATCCGGCCGCTGACGTCGAGGAAGGCCAGGCGGCTGGCCTTGCGGCTGGTGTCGAGCAGGCGCTTGGAGAGCTGCGCGCCGATCATGTAGAGCAGGCGCGGGGCGTCGGCGCTGAGCTGGCCCGGGCCGGCGAAGAGCTGCTGCAGGCGCTCGTAGCCGATCTCGGCCAGCTCGACCGGGCTGCGCGTGCGCAGCAGCACCTCGCGCTTCTGGGCCTCGACGAACAGGCCCATCTCGCCGACGAAGTCGCCGGCGTTGAGGTAGCCCAGCACCAGCTCGCGGCCGTCGGACTCGTCGGTGATGATGCTCAGCGAGCCCGACACCACGTAATACATGGTCCCCGCCGGGTCGCCCGGGCGGAACACGTCGGCCCGGCTCGGATAGCGGCGGCGGTGGCAGTGGGCGAGGAAGCGCTCGATGGCGGCCTGGTCGGGGGCCAGCGCCGGCGGCGTCGGGGTGAGGCGGGGCGTCAGGGCGGCCAGGGCGGGATCCTCGAGGGGCGGTGCGGCGCCCGGGCGGGAGCCGGGCCGGCTGGGGGGAAAGAGTAGGCCCTGTGGCGGCCGTCATCAACGCGATGCGACGCGGGGCACGGAATGGGCCCCGCGGCCCCGGTCCGGCGGGCCCGGGAGGCCCGCCGGCCCCCGAGGTGGCCCCGGGGGGCCGATTGCCTGATAATCCCGCCCCCTTCCACCCGACACAGGACCCGGCCACCGTGGTCAAGCCGCTGCCGCGCCTGAGGCTCCAGGGCTTCAACAACCTCACCAAGTCCCTGAGCTTCAACATCTACGACGTCTGCTACGCCGTCTCGGAAGAGCAGCGCCAGCGCTACATCGAGTACATCGACGAGGTGTACAACGCCGAGCGCCTGACCGCGATCCTCACCGACGTGGCCGAGATCATCGGCGCGAACATCCTCAACGTGGCCCGCCAGGACTACGACCCGCAGGGTGCCTCGGTGACGATCCTGATCTCGGAGGAGCCGGTGATCGACAAGAAGGCCGCGGGCAAGGAGATCATCTCCGACGCCGTGGTGGCCCACCTCGACAAGTCGCACATCACCGTCCACACCTATCCCGAGACCCACCCGCAGAACGGCATCGCCACGTTCCGGGCGGACATCGACGTGGCCACCTGCGGCGTGATCTCGCCGCTGAAGGCGCTGAACTACCTGATCGAGAGCTTCGAGTCCGACATCGTGGTCATGGACTACCGCGTGCGCGGCTTCACCCGCGACGTGAAGGGCAAGAAGCACTACATCGACCACAAGATCAACTCGATCCAGGACTACCTCTCGAAGGGCATCCGCAGCCACTACGAGATGATCGACGTGAACGTGTACCAGGAGAACCTCTTCCACACCAAGATGCACGTGAAGGAGTTCGACCTCGACACCTACCTGTTCGAGGAGAAGGCCAAGAACCTCTCGTTCAAGGAGCGCCTGCGCATCGAGGCGCAGCTCAAGCGCGAGATCGAGGAGCTCTTCCACGGCCGCAACCTCACCGACTGAGGGCGCGCCGCGAGGCCACGACGCGCGAAGGCCCGGGGGCGACCCCGGGCCTTCGTCGTTTCCGGCGGCGCCGCGCGGCGCGCCGCGCCGGCCTCAGAGCCGGTAGGCGACGCCCTTCATCACCGCCGACACCGCGGCCATCAGGCGCGGGATCGGCGCGGGCAGCGTGCGCGCGCCGGCGTGCAGGGCCTCCTCGGCGTGGCGGATCTCGTCGGCCTTCATCACCTCGAGGATGCCCCGGCTGCGGGCGTCGGCCGCGGGCAGGGTCTGCAGGTGCTCGTCGAGGTGGGCCTCGACCTGGCGCTCGGTCTCGACCACGAAGCCGAGGTTCCAGCCGTCGCCGCGGGCGCCGGCCAGCGCGCCGAGCGTCCAGCTGCTGGCGTACCACAGCGGGTTGAACAGGCTGGGGCGGGCGTCGAGCTCGCGCAGGCGCTCGCCGCACCAGGCCAGGTGGTCGGCCTCCTCCTGCGCGGCGTGCATCAGGTGCGCGCGGGTGGCGGGGTCGCGGGCGACGGCGGCCTGGCCGAAGTACAGGGCCTGGGCGCAGATCTCGCCGGTGTGGTTGATCCGCATCAGGCCGGCGGCGTGGCGGCGCTCGGCGTCGTCGAGCGCGACGTCGGGCACGTGGGCGGCCGGGTTCGGTCGCGCCGGCGGCGGGTCGCCGAAGCTGGTCTCGAGCGCGTGGTTGAGTTCGACCAGGACGCGGTCGAGCGGTCCGAGCTGGCGGGGGCGGCTCATGGCAGGTGCTCCGCGAGGAAGTCGAGGGGATGCTGCACCGGCACGCCTGCAAGGGGCGTGAGGTGCAGCCGGCAGCCGATGTTCGTCGACAGCAGGCGGTCGGCGCCAGCCGCGCGCAGCGCGTCGAGCAGCGGCGCGGCGTGGCGCGCGGCGCCGGCGGGGTCGAGCAGCGCGCGGGTGCCGCCCGCGCCGCAGCAGCCCGCGTCGGGCAGGGCGACGACGCGCAGGCCCGGGATCCGCGCGAGCAGCGCGTCGAGCGCGGCCGGGCCCGCCGGCGACGCTGACTGGCTGCACGGGCGGTGCAGCGCCACGGCCAGCGACGAGGCCCGCAGCGCGGGCAGGGCCGCGGCGCGCGCGGCCAGCCAGGCCAGCGCGTCGTCGACCACGGGCCGGGGGCCGGCGCCGTCGCCGGCGAGCGCGTCGGCGACCGCCGCGTGGCAGCCGGTGGCCAGCGTCAGCACGCGCGCCTGGCCGGCGAAGGCCGCGCGGTTCGCGGCGGCCAGCGCATCGGCGGTGGCGGGATCGCCCGCATGGCGGTGCAGGGCGCCGCAGCAGCCCTGGCCGGCCGGGGCGCACAGCGGCTCGCCGAGCGCCGCGGCCAGGCGCGCCAGCGCCTCGCGCGCGGGGCCTTCGTAGCGGCGCGCGACGCAGCCGACGAACACCGCGCTCCCGCCCGTGGCCGGCAGCGGCGCGGCCGCCGCCGGCGGCCGCGGCAGCGGGCGCCAGGGCAGCAGCGGCCAGGCCGCGCGGTAGGCGCCGAGCACGCGGTCGAAGCGTCGCGGCCGCGCGGCGAGGCCCTCGGCGAGGCGCTGCCGCCAGCCCGGCGCGCGGCGCTGGCGCTGCCCCGCGCGCGCCGCGTCGAGCAGCGCGCCGTAGGGGACGCCGGCCGGGCAGGCCGCCTCGCAGCGGCCGCAGCCGAGGCAGGCGTCGAGGTGGGCGTCGCCGCCGGCGGTCGGGGGGAGTTGGCCTGAGGCCACGGCCCGGGCATACTGGATGCGTCCCCGCGGCGACTCCGCCTCGCTCCGCTCCACCGCATAGGTGGGGCATCGAGGGAGGCACAACCCGCACTGCACGCAGCGATCCGCCATGCCCAGCAGGGCCTCGACGGTGGGTGTCGCCGGTGTGCAGGGGCTCCTCATCGAGGCGCATGCTAGCAGTTCGTCATCGGGGCTTGCGAAGGCCCGCGAGGCCGGCTATCATTCCGCTCCTTTCTTTCCGAAACCCTTTGGTTCTGGGGCTGTCATGAAGACTTTCACCGCTAAGGCGGAAACTGTGCAGCGCGACTGGTTCCTCGTGGACGCGGCCGGCAAGACGCTGGGTCGCCTGTCCTCGGAGCTCGCGCGCCGTCTCCGCGGCAAGCACAAGCCCGTGTTCACCCCGCACGTCGACACCGGCGACTACCTCGTCGTGGTCAACGCCGAGAAGATCCACGTCACGGGCAACAAGCTCCAGGACAAGAAGTACCACCGCTTCACGGGGTACATCGGCAACCTGAAGACCCAGAGCCTGCAGCAGATGCTGGACAAGCACCCCGAGCGCGCGATCGAGATCGCCGTCAAGGGCATGCTCCCGAAGAACCCGCTCGGCCGCGCCATGTACCGCAAGCTCAAGGTGTACGCCGGCCCGAACCACCCGCACTCGGCGCAGCAGCCGCAGGCGCTGGACCTCTGAGACCAGGAACGACCATGGCCCTTCAGCAGTACTACGGCACCGGCCGTCGCAAGTCCTCCACCGCCCGCGTCTTCATCCGTCCGGGCCAGGGCAAGATCACCGTGAACGAGCGTCCGCTGGACGAGTTCTTCGGTCGCGAGACCTCGCGGATGATCGTGCGCCAGCCGCTCGACCTGACCCAGCTCGGTGACAAGTTCGACATCGTCGTGACCGTCGCCGGCGGCGGCAACACCGGCCAGGCCGGCGCCATCCGCCTCGGCGTCTCGCGCGCCCTCGTCGAGTACGACGAGACCCTGAAGACCAACCTGCGTAAGGCCGGCTTCATGACCCGCGACTCCCGCGAGGTCGAGCGCAAGAAGGTCGGCCTGCACAAGGCCCGCCGCGCCACCCAGTTCTCCAAGCGCTAAGTCAGAGGCGCTTGCCGGGGTCGCTGCACCGCCCCGGGCTCCAGGTTTTGGGAGATCGTCTAACGGTAGGACAACGGACTCTGACTCCGTTTATCTAGGTTCGAATCCTAGTCTCCCAGCCAATCCGAAGGCCCCGCGAAAGCGGGGCCTTCGTTTTTTCCGGCGCCGGACGGGGGCGCGCCTGCCGTCCGGCGGCCCGTCCTCAAGTCTCCGCCCGCGCGGCCGCTTTCGCCACCCGCGACCTGTCCGGGGGCCACAGTGCGTTGGCGCGTGGGCGGACAGGGCGGACAACCGGGGAGAACGGCATGGCAAGGCGCGGCACGATCCGTGGGTGCGTGTGCGGGGTCCTCTTCCTGGCTGCCGGCCAGGCCTTGGCCGACGAGCCGATCGCCACCGACCGGCCCGACTTCGTCGAGTCCAGCAACACCGTTGGCGCCGGCCGCTGGCAGCTCGAGACCAGCCTCGCGTGGGAGCGCGACCGCGAGGACGGCGTCACCGGCGAGGCCTGGGCCACGCCCACCCTGCTGCGCATCGGCCTCGGCGAACACTGGGAGGCCCGGTTCGAGACCGATGGCTTCATCGACGCGCGCCTGCGCGGCCCCGGCCTGGACGAGCGCAGCGACGGCCTCGCCGACCTCGCGGTCGGCCTGAAGTACCACGTGCCCGGCTCGGGCGAGGACGGCGGGCCGTCGCAGGCATGGCTGTTCCACCTCGACCTGCCCAGTGGCGACCGCGACCTGCGCGGCGAGGGCGTCCGCCCCTCGGTGCGCTGGGTCGGCGAATGGGCGCTGGGCGACACGGTCGGCCTGGGCGTGATGCCGGGCGTGATCCTCGAGGACGGCGGCGACGGCGACTACGTGGCCGGCATCTTCGGCATCGTCGTCGGCAAGGCCTGGACGGATGACTTCCGCTCCTTCGCGGAGCTCGCCCTGCCGCACATCGCGGACACCGACGACGGCGGCACCGAGGCCTACCTCGACCTCGGCTCGGCCTGGCTGCTCGGGCCCGACGCCCAGCTCGACATGGCGCTGTCGCACGGGCTCAACGACCGCTCGGTCGACCTCGCGCTGACCGTCGGCCTGTCCGTGCGCTGGTAGCCCCACCCGACACCGGCGTGCCCGGTCCCGGGCGCGCCGAACGCGGCACGATCCTGGAGTCCACGATGACCCTGCGCCTGCGCCTGATCCTCCTCGCCCTCGCCGGCCTGCTCGGCGCCCTCGTCCTCGGACTCGTCGGCCTGTGGGGGCAGGAGCGGCTGATCGACGCGTCCCGCGCGCAGGTCGGCGCGGCGTCGGTGCTCCGCCACCAGCTCGAGGCGGACATGATGCACGACGCGATCAAGGCCGACCTGCTGGAGGCGGTGATCGCCGGCGCCGCCGGCGATGCGGAAGGCGTCGCCGGCGCGCGCGCCGGCTTCGACGAGCACGCGGCCTGGATGCGCCGGGCGATCGCGGCCAACCAGGGCGAGGAGGTCTCGCCGACGCTGCGCGAGGCCGCCGCGACGGTGGTGCCGACGCTCGAGGCCTACCTCGCCAGCGCGGAGGCGGGCATCGGCCTCGTCGAGGCCGGGGGTCAACCCGAGCTCGGCGGCTTCGAAACCGCCTACGACGAGCTCGCCACGGCGATGGAGGCGCTCAGCGGCACCATCGAGGCCGAGGGCGAGGCCATCTCGGGCCGCGCCGCCGCGATGGGCGTGACCATCGAGCGCCGCCAGATGGCGACCCTCGCGGGCCTGGTGCTGGCGCTGGGCGCGCTGTCGGCCTGGATCCTGCTGAGCGTGCGCCGCGACATCGGCGGCGAGCCGGTCGAGGCCGCCCGCGCCACGGCCCGGATCGCCGAGGGCGACCTCGACACGCCGGTGCCCGTGCGGCCCGGCGACCAGCGCAGCCTGCTCGCCAAGCTGCAGCACATGCAGCGCCAGCTGCGCGAGCGGATCGCCGCCGAGCGCACCCTGGCCGCGGAGAACCTGCGCGTGGTGCGGGCGCTCGACGGCTCGTCCACGGCGATGATGATCGCCGACGCCTCGCGCACCATCGTCTACTGCAACCCCGCCGTGATCGAGGTGCTGCGCGCGCAGGAGCCGGCGCTGCGCGCCGCGCTGCCGCACTTCGACATCGCGCGCGTCGTCGGCAGCAACATCGACGGCTTCCACGTCCGGCCCGCCCACTAGGCCCAGCTGCTCGCGGGGCTCACCCAGGTGCACCGCGCGCAGATCCAGGTCGGCAGCGCCCACTTCGCCCTGTCCGCGAACACCGTGCGCGACGCCGCCGGCGAGGTGCTGGGCTACGTCGTGGAGTGGCGCGACCGGACCGGCGACGTCCGCGTGGAGCGCGAGATCCGCGCGCTGGTCGAGGCCGCCGCCGGCGGCCACCTCGAGGCGCGGGTCGCGCTGGATGGCCTGCAGGGCTTCCACCGCCAGGTCGCCGAGGGCCTGAACACGCTGCTGGCCGAGGTGCAGGGCAGCGTCGAGGCCATCGGGGGCGCCTTCCACGCGCTCGCCGAGGGCAACCTGCGGCACCGGGTGCAGCGCGCGATGGCGGGCACCTTCGCCGACCTGCGCGACGACGCCAACGCCACCAGCGCCAAGCTCGGCGCGATGCTCGGCGCGATCCAGGAGGCGGTGGAGCGCGTCCACGGCGCGGCGTCCGAGATCGCCGCCGGCAATGCCGACCTCGGCCGCCGCACCGAGCAGCAGGCCGCCAACCTCGAGGAGACCGCGGCCTCGATGGAGGAGCTCACCAGCACCGTGAAGGCGAACGCCGACGCCGCGGCCCAGGCCCACCGGCTGGTCGGCGGCGCGGCCGAGATCGCGGGGCGCGGCGGCGGCGAGGTGCGCGGCGTGGTGACCACGATGGACCGCATCGCCGACGACTCCCGGCGCATGCACGACATCATCTCGGTCATCGACGGCATCGCGTTCCAGACCAACATCCTGGCCTTGAACGCGGCGGTCGAGGCCGCCCGCGCCGGCGAGCAGGGCCGCGGCTTCGCGGTGGTGGCCAGCGAGGTGCGCAGCCTGGCCCAGCGTTCGGCCGGCGCGGCGAAGGAGATCAAGGACCTGATCTCGGGCTCGATCGAGCGCATCGAGGCCGGCACCGGCCAGGTGCACGCCGCCGGCGACACCATCGAGGAGGTGGTGGCCGCGGTGCGCCGGGTGGCGGCGCTGGTGGCCGAGATCGCCTCGGCCTCGGCCGAGCAGGCCGCCGGCATCGCCCAGGTCGGCCAGACCGTGGCCGCGCTCGACGAAGCCACCCAGCAGAACGCCGCCCTGGTCGAGGAGGCCACGGCCGCGGCGGCCTCGCTGGAGGAGCAGTCCACCACGCTGGCGGAGCTGGCCACGGGCTTCCAGCGCTGAGGCCGCGCGCCCGGCGCCGCGAGGGCCGGGCGCCGCGGGGCGGGGTGGCGCGGGCGGGGCCGCGGGGCGCCCGTCCCGGGCGGGTGCCCCCGCGCCGGGCATCCGTTACACTTGAAACCATCCGCCGGCCCGGCCGGTCCAGCATCCGATGAGGCACGCGATGAAGCTCGGTTCCCTGAAGGAGGGCGGCCGCGACGGCACCCTGGTGGTCGTCAGCCGCGACCTGTCCCGCGCCGTGCGCGCCAGCGCCATCGCGCCGACGCTGCAGCGCGCGCTCGAGGACTGGGAGTCGGCCGCGCCGCGCCTCAACGCGCTCTTCGAGGACCTCGAGGCCGGCACCGCCGAGGGCGCGTTCGCGCTCGAGGCCGAGCAGCTGGCCGCGCCGCTGCCGCGCGCCTACGAGTTCGTCGACGGCTCGGCCTACCTGCCGCACGTCGAGCGCGTGCGCCGCGCCCGCGGTGCCACCGTGCCCGAGAGCTTCTACACCGACCCGCTGATGTACCAGGCCGTCAGCGCCGGCTTCCAGGGCCCGCGCGACCCGGTGCGCGTGCCCAGCGAGGACTACGGCATCGACCTCGAGGCCGAGGTGGTGATCGTCACCGACGACGTGCCGATGGCGGTGTCCGCCGCCGACGCGGCCGAGCACATCCAGCTGGTGGGCATCATCAACGACGTCAGCCTGCGCCGGCTGATCCCCGACGAGCTGGCCAAGGGCTTCGGCTTCCTGCAGAGCAAGCCGCGCAGCACGCTGGGCCCGGTATTCGTGACCCCCGACGAGCTCGGCGACGCCTGGCGCGGCAGCAAGGTGCACCTGCCGCTGCGCACGTGGATCAACGGCGCCTGGTTCGGCGCGCCGGAGTGCGGCGTCGACATGCAGTTCGACTTCGCCCAGCTGGTGGCGCACGCGGCCAAGACCCGCCCGCTGTCGGCCGGCACGCTCGTCGGCAGCGGCACGATCGCCAACGCCGACACCTCCACCGGCGCCTCCTGCCTGGCCGAGCGGCGCACCCTCGAGACCCTCGACGCCGGCGCGCCGAGCACCCCGTGGCTGTCCTTCGGCGACACCGTGCGCATCGAGATGCTCGACGCGGCCGGCGCCAGCATCTTCGGCGCCATCGACCAGCGCATCGCCCGTCCGGAATGAGCCGCCACCGGTCGCCGCGCCCGCCCGCCCGGCGCGCGCGGTGCCCGTGTCGGCTTTCCTTCCCCGGCGCGCGACGCTAGCCTCGACGGGTCCGCGGTGACGGGGCCGGCGCGAGCCGGGACCGCGGCCCACCCACAGCAGGGAACACGCCAGTGAGCGGCAGCCTGAAGCTCCACAGCTACTGGCGATCGAGCGCGGCCTACCGCGTGCGCATCGCGCTCAACCTCAAGGGCCTGGCCTACGAGACCGTCCCGGTGCACCTGGTGCGCGAGGGCGGCGAGCAGCACGCCGAGGCCTTCCGCGAGATCAACCCGCAGGGCCTGGTGCCGGTGCTGCTGCACGGCCACCGCGTGCTGCGCCAGTCGATGGCGATCATCGAATACCTCGACGAGACCTGGCCCACGCCGCCGCTGCTGCCGGCCACCGCGCGCGACCGCGCGCGCGTGCGCGGCCTGGCCCAGGCCATCGCCTGCGAGGTCCATCCGCTGAACAACCTGCGCGTGCTGCAGTTCTTCGAGCACGAGTGGCACGTGCCGCTGCCCGAGCGCGAGGACTGGATCCGCCACTGGATCGCCGAGGGCTTCGCCGGCTTCGAGCGCATGCTCGCCGACAACCCGTCCACCGGCGGCTTCTGCGAGGGCGACGTGCCCTCGATGGCCGACTGCCTGCTGGTGCCGCAGGTCTACAACGCCCAGCGCTTCGGGGTCGACCTCGAGCCCTACCCGACGATCCGCCGCATCAACGCCGCCTGCCTCGCGCTGCCGGCCTTCGACGCGGCCCGTCCCGAGCGCCAGCCGGACGCGCCGACGGCCGCGTGAGCGGCCGTCGGCGGGGTGTCGCGGGTGCGCCGGGCGCGCGGCCCGGGCGGGGCGGCGGGGCTCAGTAGCCGCCGCCGGAATACACGTCCGCGTAGGGGTCGTGCTCGCCGGTGCCGCCGTCGGAGAGGCGGATCTTCAGGCTCAGGCCGTCGCGCGAGTCGGCCTTGCGCAGCGCCTCCTCGAGCTCGATCTTGCCGTCCTTGTACATCCGGAACAGGCACTGGTCGAAGGTCTGCATGCCCTCCTGCAGCGACTTGTCCATCGCCTCCTTGACCTCGTGGATCTCGCCGCGGCGGATCAGGTCGCGGATCATCGGCGTGTTGATCAGGATCTCGGCCGCCGGCAGGCGCTTGCCGTCCTTGCCGGTGACCAGGCGCAGCGAGATGACCGCCTTGAGGTTCAGCGAGAGGTTCATCAGCACGTTGCGGTGCGCCGACTCCGGGAAGAAGTTCAGGATGCGCTCGAGCGTCTGGTCGGCGTTGTTGGAGTGCAGCGTGGCCAGGCACAGGTGGCCGGTCTCGGCGAAGGCGATCGCGGACTCCATCGTGGTGGCGTCGAGGATCTCGCCGATCAGGATGACGTCGGGGGCCTCGCGCATCGCGTTCTTGAGCGCGTTGTGGAAGGCGTGGGTGTCGAGGCCCACCTCGCGCTGGTTGACGATGGACTTCTTGTGCCGGTGCAGGAACTCGATCGGGTCCTCGATGGTGAGGATGTGCCCGGTGGAGGCCGAGTTGCGGTGGTCGATCATGGCCGCGAGCGAGGTGGACTTGCCCGAGCCGGTCGAGCCCACCACCAGCACCAGGCCGCGCGGCTCCATCACGATGTCGCGCAGGATCGGCGGCAGCTTGAGCTGCTCGATCGTCGGGATCTCGGACTTGATCGCGCGGATCACCATGCCGACCTCGCCGCGCTGCTTGAAGACGTTGACGCGGAAGCGCCCCGCCTCGCGCACGGCGATGGCCATGTTGAACTCGAGGTCGCGCTCGAACGCGGGCACCTGGCCCTCGTCCATCAGCGAATAGGCGATCTTCTTGACCATGCCGGCCGGCAGGCCGGTGTTGCCGAGCGGGTAGAGCTTGCCCTCCACCTTGATGTACACCGGGGCGCCCGTCGTCAGGAACATGTCCGACGCGTTCTTTTCCGTCATCAGCTTGAGGAAGTAGCCGATGTCCATGCGGTGCGTGCTCCCGTGTGTGCCGGTGTGTCGAGCGCGGGACGCCGCCCCGTTGCGTCCGGGGGCCGGCGTTCCCACAATGCCCGGGCTGCTCTCCCACAGCCCAGTCGCGGACGCCGTTATGACACCTGTACCCGGAAAAATCCATCGCGGCCTGACCCTGTTCGCGCTGCTCGCGCTCGCCGCCTGCGCCAGCACGCCGCCGCCGACCGCCGAGGTCGCGCGCGCCGAGGCCGCGGTCGTGGGCGCGTCGCGCGCCGACGCCGACCAGCACGCCGAGGCCGACCTCGCCGCGGCGCGCCAGCGCCTCGAGATCGCCCAGCGCCTGCTCGCCGACGGCGACAACGACGGCGCGCTCGCCATGGCCCGCCAGGCCGAGGCCGCCGCCGACCTCGCCAGCGCCCGCAGCCGCCACGCGATCGCCCGCGCCGCGCTCGAGCGCCGCGCCCGCGAGAACGCCCAGCTCCGCCGCGAGCTCGAGGAGAACCGCTGATGTCCGCCTCCCGCCCCGCCGTCCGCCCGCTCGCGGTCGCGCTCGCCGCGCTGCTGCTCGCCGCCGCCGCCCCGGCGCTGGCCGCCGAGGACGCGGTCGATCCCGATGCCGCGCGCCTGCGCCTGGCCCTCGACGCCCTCGACGACGACGCCTCGCTGGCCGACCTCGCCGGCGTCGAGCGGCTGAAGGCCCGCCAGGCCCTCGAGGCCTTCGAGGCCGCCCGCCCCCGCGAGCGCGACGCCGCCTTCTACGTGGCCCGGGTCCGCGCCGAGGCCGCGCGCCTGGCCGCCGAAGCCGCGCTGGCCGAGCGCCAGGTGCTCGAGCTCGAGCGCGAGCGCGACCGCCTGCTGCTGGCCGCGAGCCGCCGCGAGGTCGAGCGCGCCCGCCGCGAGGCCGAGCGCCTGCGCCTGCAGAGCCTGGTCGCCGCCGAGGAGGCCGAGCGCGTGCGCGAGTTCGCCGAGGCCGAGACCTTCGCCCGCACCGAGGCCGAGGCCGCCGCCACCCGCTCCGCCGCCGAGGCCGAGCAGGCCCGCCGCGTCGCCGCCGCCCGCGAGCGCGAGGCCGCGCTGGCCCGCGAGGAGGCCGAGCTCGCCGCCCAGGTCGTCGCCGACGCGATCGGCGAGTCCGCGCCGATGCCGCCGATCGCCCGCGACGCCCGCGGCGAGGTCATCACCCTGGCCGGCGACGCGTTCTCCAGCGGCTCCGCCACGCTGACCGCCGGCGCCCGCGCCAGCCTGCGCCGCGTGGCCGAGCACCTGCGCGGCACCCAGGGCCGGGTCCTCGTCGAGGGCCATACCGACAGCCAGGGCCAGGCCGCGGCGAACCAGGCCCTGTCGCAGCGGCGCGCCGACGCCGTGCGCGCCGCGCTGGTGGATGCCGGCGTGGACGCCTCCCGCCTGGCCGCCAGCGGCAAGGGCGCCACCACCCCGGTGGCCGACAACGGCAGCGCCGAGGGCCGGGCCCGCAACCGCCGGGTCGAGATCATCATCGGCGGCTGAGGCGGCGGCGGGGCCGAGCCGTCCCGACGGACGGCGGGCCGGGGTCGGGCAGGGGGCGGGACGGGGTGGTTCCACGCCCGGTCCGCCCGCCCGGAACGCTCCCGCGCCACGCCCCGCGCGGTCCTCCACGAGGCCGGTCTCCCGCGAGGGAGGCCGGCCTTGTTTGTTCCACGCGATCCGTTTGTTATCAAGGCGTTAGCGCGGTGTCGGGGTCGGCCCGACGCCCCGCTCGGGGCGCCCGCGGATGTCCGACCAGCGGTGTCCGGCGCGCCTTGCCGGGGGGTGGGGAGGGGGGTAGGGTCGGTTCCCCAACGCGGCCCCGCCGCGCTGGCCGAACGCGCCAGGCCCCTCGTCCGTCGACGTCGCCTCCGCCACCGCAAGCCCGCCACATCCCGGCGGCGCGCCTGCGGCGACGGCGCCGACGGCCCTCCCGGCCCGGCATGCCACCCCCACGGTGCCGCGCGCCACGCGGACCCGCCCCGTCGAGAGGAGGTCACCATGTTCGAAGGACAGTCCCAGGCCGATGTGGACGCGATGCTCAGGAGCGACAGCAGCTTCCGCAAGCTCTACCACCACCATCGCGACCTCGACAAACGCGTCATGGATGCCGAGCTCGGCGTGCTGCCGATCCACGACACCGCGCTGACGCGGATGAAGAAGGAGAAGCTCGCGGCCAAGGAGGAGCTCGTCCGACGCTGGGACCGCCGGGCCCACTAGCCCGGCCCCTCCCGAGGTTCGATCCAGGTTTACACGCGGGTGGCGGTGCCTATCCTCGTCGGGCCCGCCACCCGCGGACTTCCACCCTCGCAGCCCCGCCCGCCAAGGCGGGGCTGCGTCGTTCCGGGGCCCCGCCGCCCGCCGCGGCGCGCGGCCCGGGGCCACCGTACGGGTCGGCCCGGGCACGCCCCGCTGGTACCATCGCCGGCATTCCGCCCGCCGCGACGCGGGCCCGACGGCAGATCCCCATGACGGTCCACCCCAGCGTCCTCTCCCTGATCGGCGACACGCCGATGATCCGCGCCCAGCACCTCGACACCGGGGTCTGCGAGCTCTACCTCAAGCTCGAGGCCGCCAACCCCGGCGGCTCGATCAAGGACCGCATCGGCCTGCGCATGATCGAGGCCGCCGAGGCCCGGGGCGACCTCAAGCCCGGCGCCACCCTGGTCGAGGGCACCGCCGGCAACACCGGCATCGGCCTGGCGCTCGTCGCGCAGCAGAAGGGCTACAAGCTGCTGCTGGTGGTGCCCGACAAGATGAGCCGCGAGAAGATCTTCAACCTCAAGGCGATGGGCGCCGAGGTGGTGCTGACCCGCAGCGACGTCGCCAAGGGCCACCCGGAGTACTACCAGGACCTGGCCGCGCGGATCGCCGCCGAGACCCCGGGCGGCTACTTCATCAACCAGTTCGGCAACCCCGACAACCCCGACACCCACGAGCAGTGGACGGGCCCGGAGATCCTGGGCCAGATGGACGGCCGGATGGACGCCATCGTCTTCGGCTGCGGCAGCTCCGGCACGATGACCGGCCTGAGCCGCTACTTCGCCCGCGAGGCGCCGCACGTGGAGCTGGTGCTGGCCGACCCGGTGGGCAGCATCCTGACGCGCTACATCAACGAGGGCGTGCTCGACACCAAGTCGGGCAGCTGGCTGGTGGAGGGCATCGGCGAGGACTTCCTGCCGCCGATCTCCGACTTCACCCGCGTCAAGAAGGCCTACGCCATCACCGACAAGGAGAGCATGCTCGCCGGCCGCGAGCTGCTGAAGAAGGAGGGCGTGCTGGGCGGCAGCTCGAGCGGCACCCTGCTGGCCGCGGCGCTGAAGTACTGCCGCGAGCAGACCACGCCCAAGCGCGTGGTGGTGTTCGTCTGCGACACCGGCAACAAGTACCTCTCGAAGATGTACAACGACTACTGGATGCTCGACAACGGCTTCCTGGAGCGCGAGGTGCACGGCGACCTGCGCGACGTGATCGTGCGGCCCTACGCGCAGCGCGACACCGTGGTCATCGCGCCCACCGACGCGCTCACCGTGGCCTACCAGCGCATGAAGCTCTACGACGTCAGCCAGCTGCCGGTGATGGAGGGCGACCGCATCGTCGGCATCCTCGACGAGAGCGACGTGCTGCTGCACGTCTACGCCGACGAGGCGCGCTTCCGCGACACCGTCGCCACCGCGATGACCCGCAAGCTCGAGCTCGTCGACGTGCGCCAGCCCATCGAGGCGCTGCTGCAGGTGTTCCAGCGCGGCTACGTGGCGATCGTGATGGACGGCGAGCGCTTCCTCGGCCTGATCACCAAGATCGACCTGCTGAACTACCTGCGCCGACGGGTGCAATGAGGGCCAGCTAGGATTTTTTCCGAGTCCCATCGCGGGCTCCCTCCGCTACCATGCGCGGCCCCGAGCCGCCTCCCCCCAAGGCCACTCCATGAGCAAGACCCACGGCATCGGCACCCGCGCCATCCACGCCGGCCAGTCGCCCGATCCCAGCACCGGCGCCGTCATGGTGCCGATCTACGCCACCTCGACCTACGTGCAGTCCAGCCCGGGCGTGCACCAGGGCTACGAGTACTCGCGCAGCCACAACCCCACCCGCTTCGCCTACGAGCGCTGCGTGGCCGACCTCGAGGGCGGCACCCGCGGCTACGCGTTCGCCTCGGGCCTGGCCGCCACCTCGACCATCCTCGAGCTGCTCGACGCCGGCGACCACGTGCTGTGCATGGACGACGTCTACGGCGGCACCTACCGCCTGTTCGAGCGCGTGCGCCGGCGCAGCGCGGGGCTGGACTTCAGCTTCGTCGACCTCGCCGACGACGCGGCCTTCGAGGCCGCGCTGAAGCCGACCACGAAGATGGTCTGGATCGAGACCCCCACCAACCCCACGCTGAAGCTGGTGGACATCGCCGCCGTGGCCGCCAAGGCCCGCGCGCGCGGCCTGATCGTGGTGGTCGACAACACCTTCTGCTCGCCGATCCTGCAGCGCCCGCTGGCGCTGGGCGCGCACCTGGTCATGCACTCCGCCACCAAGTACCTCAACGGCCACTCCGACATCGTCGGCGGCATGGTGGTGGTGGGCGACGACGCCGCGCTGGCCGAGCAGATGGGCTTCCTGCAGAACGCCGTCGGCGGCGTGCAGGGCCCGTTCGACAGCTTCCTCGCGCTGCGCGGCCTCAAGACCCTGCACCTGCGCATGAAGGCGCACTGCGCCAATGCCCAGGCCATCGCCGAGTTCCTCGAGCGCCACCCGAAGGTGGAGCGCGTGGCCTACCCGGGCCTCGCCTCGCATCCGCAGCACGCGCTGGCCTCGCGCCAGATGGACGGCTACGGCGGCATGGTCAGCGTGTGGCTCAAGGGCGGCTTCGAGGCCGCGAAGGCCTTCATGGAGAAGCTGCACCTCTTCGCCTGCGCCGAGTCGCTCGGCGGCGTGGAGTCGCTGGCCAACCACCCGGCGGTGATGACCCACGCCTCGGTGCCGGTCGAGCGCCGCGAGGCGCTGGGGGTCACGGGCAACCTCGTGCGCCTGAGCGTGGGCGTGGAGGACGTGGCCGACCTGATCGCGGAGCTGGACGCGGCGCTCGCGTGAGCCCGGCGATGGCCGCCCGCGCCGAGCGCCTGCGCTTCCGGCTCGAGCTGCTCGGCGGCCTGGTGCGCCGCGAGGTGCTCGGCCGCTACCGCGGCTCGCTGTTCGGCGTCGGCTGGTCGCTGGTGTCGCCGCTGCTGATGCTGGTGGTCTACACGGTCGCCTTCCACGAGCTGCTCGGCGCGCGCTGGCCCGGCGTCGAGGGGCGGGCGGGCTTCGCCACGATGGTGTTCACCGGCCTGCTGCTGCACGGCCTGCTGGCCGAGGTGCTCGTACGCGCGCCGCTGGCGGTGGCCGGGCAGGCCAACCTGGTGAAGAAGATGGTGTTCCCGCTGACCGTGCTGCCGCTGGTGCCGGTGGGCGCGGCGCTGGTGCATGCGCTGCTGGGCTTCGCGGTGCTGCTGCTGGCCTCGCTGCTCGGCCAGGGGCAGGCCCTGCACGCCACCGCGCTGCTGCTGCCGCTGCTGCTGCTGCCGTTCCTGGCGATGCTGGCGGGCGTGGCGTGGCTGTTGGCCGCCGTCGGCGTGTACGTGCGCGACATCGCCCAGCTCGGCGGCGTCGTCGCCACGATCCTGCTGTTCCTCAGCCCGGTGTTCTTCCCGCTCTCGACGCTGCCGGCGCGCTACCACGGCGTGGTCCACGCCAACCCGCTGACCTGGGTGGTGGAGGGCGCGCGCGGCCTGCTGTTCGACGGGCGCCTGCCGGACCCGGCCTCGACCCTGGCCTACTGCGGCGTCGCGCTGGCGGTGGCGGTGCTCGGCCTGCTCGCGTTCCGGCGCCTGCGGCCGGGCTTCGGGGACGTGCTGTGAGCGCGGGCGTGGCCATCCGCGTCGAGGGCGCGGCCAAGGTGTTCCGCATCTACGCGCGCCCGGCCGACCGGCTGATCGAGGGCCTGCTGGGCCGGCCGCGGCACCGCGAGTTCCAGGCCCTGCGCCCGCTCGACCTCGTCATCCGCCGCGGCGAGACGGTGGGCATCGTCGGGCGCAACGGCTCCGGCAAGTCGACCCTGCTCCAGCTCATCGCCGGCACCCTGCAGCCCAGCGCGGGGCGGGTGGAGGTGCACGGCCGCGTGGCCGCGCTGCTCGAACTCGGCAGCGGCTTCAACCCGGAGTTCAGCGGGCGCGAGAACGTCTACCTCAACGCCCAGGTGATGGGCATGCGCCGGCGCGAGGTCGAGGAGCGCTTCGCGCGCATCGAGGCCTTCGCCGACATCGGCGCCTTCATCGACCAGCCGGTGCGCACCTATTCCAGCGGCATGCTGGTGCGGCTGGCGTTCGCGGTGGCGATCAACACCGACCCCGACATCCTGATCATCGACGAGGCCCTCGCGGTCGGCGACGAGGCCTTCCAGCGCAAGTGCTACGCGCGGATCGAGACGCTGAAGGCCGAGGGCGCGACGATCCTGTTCGTCTCCCACGCCGCGGCGAGCGTGCTGCAGCTGTGCGACCGCGCGGTGCTGCTGGACGCCGGCGAGCGCCTGCTCACCGGCAGCCCCAAGGCGGTCGTCGCGCGCTACCAGCGGCTGCTGCATGCGCCCGGGCCCGAGCGCGAGGCGCTGCGCGCGGAGATCCGCGAGGCGGACCGCCTGGCGGCCCGGGGGGAGGCCGCGCCCGAGTCCCCGGCCGGGGAGGCCGCCCGTGCCGGCGAAGCCGCGCGGTACGACGCCCCGCCGCATCCCGTCGAGCCCGTCGAGCGCCTCGAGGCCGGGCTCGAGAGCCCGCGGATCGACTACGTGCCCCACGGGGCGCGGATCGGCGAGGTCGGCGTGTTCAACGCCGAGGGCGAGCCGGTCAACGTGCTCGTCCCGGGGCGTCCCTACGTGCTGCGGTACGCGGTCGAGTTCGACGCGGACGCGAGCGCGGTCGAGTTCAACATGTCGCTGAAGTCGGTGACCGGCGTGGTGCTCTATGGCGCCTCCAGCCACGGCCTGTCGGGCTTCCTTCCGTCCGTGTCGGCCGGGGAGCGCATCGAGGTCGAGTTCCGCTTCGCGTCGTGGCTGCTGCCGGGGACCTATTTCTTCAACGCCGGCTGCCAGGGCATCCCGGTCGCGGGCGAGGGGCGCGAGTTCCTGCACCGCGTGCTGGACGCCTGCGCCGTCAAGCTCGAGGCCGGGACCAGCGACCGCTACAAGGCCGGCTTCTACGACCTGTCGATCGAGCCGGCCGCACGCTGGATCCGCCATGCCCCGGCCCCGCGGTCTTGATGGGGCCCGGGGCGCGCGTGCGATGCTGATGCCTGCGAAGGGGGGAGCGTGATGAACGACGGGCTGATGGTGCTCGGCATGCACCGGAGTGGGACGTCGCTGATGGCGCGCAGCCTGATGGAGGCCGGGGTCGACATCGGCGCACGCCTGCTGGGCGGGAGCGCGGGCAATCCCGATGGCCACTTCGAGGATGCGGTCGTCGTCGAGCACGACGAGCGCCTGCTCGCGTCGCTGGGGCGGCGCTGGGACGAACTGCCGGTCGCCGACGAGCGGGCCCTGTCCGCCGCGGAGCGCGCGTCCTTCCTGGCCTCGGTGTCGGGCTACCTGGTCGACGACCGCGGTCGCCGTCCGCACTGGGCCATCAAGGACCCGCGCCTGTGCCTGTTCACCGCGACCTGGCGCGCGGCCATCGAGGCGGCCGGCGCGCGGCCATCGGCGCTGCTCGTCATCCGCCATCCCGTCGAGGTGGCGCGCTCGCTCGCGGCCCGCGACGGGCTGCCGTTCGCGCAGGGCTGGCTGCTGTGGTTCCAGTACGTCATGGCGTCGCTGCGCGGCAGCGATGGACTCGCGCGGCGCGTGGTCTCGTACGACGCGCTGATCGCGTCCCCGGCCGACGCGATCGCCCGGGTGGCCACCTTGCCCGGCTGGCACGGTCTGCGCGCGGGGGAGGTGCACGCCTCGCTGGCGCGCCAGGAGCGTCGCCACCACCGGGTCGACCCCGACCTCGGCCTGGGCGGGCTGCCCCGCGCCGTCGTCGCGCTCTGGCGCCGGCTGGCGGAGGCCGCCGCGGGCGACGGGTGCCTGCCCGCCGACCTCGGTGCTTCGCTGGACGCGGCGTCCGGCGAGTTCGAGGCGATCGCCTCCGCGCTGGCATCGGCGTGGCGGGCGCGGGAGCAGGCGCTGTGGTCGCGCATCGCGCGCGCCGAGGCCCCGCCCGCCACGCCGCCGGCCGATGCCGGTGCGCCCGTCGTGCTCGACGCATTGCAGCGCCAGCACGCCGAGGTGATCCGGGCGATCAGCGACGAGATCCACCTCATGCAGGCCACCACGGCCTCGGCGATGCAGCAGCTCGGCGCGAAGGAGGGCGCGGCGGACGTCGCCGGCGCGCTCGGCGCCCGGATGGAGGCGTCGTCCGCCCTGCTCGACGGCGCGCTGGCCGCGCTCGGCGAGCGCCTCGACGCGCTGCCCTCGGCGGTCGAGGCCTCGACCGCCGGCTCGGTGCTGACCGCGCTCGACCATGCCGTGGCCCGGATCGAGGCCGAGGCCGCGGACGGCCGCTAGGCCGCCGCCGGGGTCTCGGTGGGCATCGCCGCGCTGCACGACGAGCTCGAGCAGCGCCAGGGCCGGGTCGAGGCCGCGCTGCACCGGCTGGAGCCGGTCGTGGGCGCGCTGGACGGCCTGCGCGACGGCCTGGAGCGCCGCCTCGACGCGCGCGACGCCGCCGCCGACGCGGCCGCGGCGCAGCTGGCGCGCGGCCTCGAGGCGCTGCGCGCGCGGCTCGAGGAGGACGGCGCGGCCGCGGCGCGGGCCGGCCAGGCCCGCGCCGAGGCCCTGGCCGGCGAGCTGGCCGCGGCGCTGGCCGATGCGCGCGCCTGGGCGGCGCGCTGCATGGAGGCGCGCGAGGCGCTCGCCGCCCTCGACGCGCGGCATGCCGCGCTCGAGGCGCGGCATGCACTCATCGACGCGGCGCGCGCGGGCCTCGAGGCCCGCCACGCCGCCTTGCTTGGAGAACGCGAGGCGCTGGTCCTCGCGGCAGGACACGAACGGGAGAGGACGATGCAAGAGCGGCAGGACGCCGAGGCGACGATCCACGAACTGCGCGCCGCGCTCGCCGCGCGCGACGACGAGCTGCACGCGCTGCGCCACGAGGCCGAGCAGCTGCGGGCCTCGGCGCAGACCCTGCAGCAGGTGCTGGGCTCGGCCTCGTGGCGGTGGACGCGGCCGCTGCGCGCCGCCGCGCGGCTGCTGCGCGGCGACTGGCGCGAGGACTCCAGCGCCCGCCTCGGGCAGATGGTCCGCGGCGTCGTCGCGCGCGCGCCGGGCCTGTCCGACGACGCGCGCAACGCCCTGATCGAGCGCAGCCTGCAGCTGGGCGAGGGCGCCCACGTCCCGGCGCTGCTGCCCGACCGCCACCTCGCCCCGCGGCTGCAGCTGGCCGCGCCCGACCCGTCGCTGCCCGACGTGTTCGTGTGGTCGGTGATCGACTGGCACTTCCGCGTGCAGCGCCCGCAGCACCTCGCGCGCGCGCTGGCCGAGCGCGGCCACCGCGTGTTCTACGTCTCCAACAACTTCGTCGACGCCGCCGCGCCGGGCTTCCACGTGCAGCCCCTGGACGGCGAGGGCCGGCTGTTCCAGGTCCACCTCGACCTCGCCGGCGCGCCGGCGATCTACTACGGGCTGCCGAGCGAGGCGCAGGTCGACGCGCTGCACGCCAGCCTGGCCACGCTGCTGGAGTGGACCTGCACCCGGTCCAGCCTCTCGCTGGTCCAGCACGCCTACTGGACGCCGCTGGTGCGCAGCCTGCCGAACGCGCGCGTGGTCTACGACTGCATGGACCACCACGCCGGCTTCGACGACAACGCGCCCGCCGTCCTGCAGGCCGAGCAGGCGCTGGTGGCCGACGCCGACCTGGTGATCGTCACCTCGGGCTGGCTGCACGAGGAGATCGCGCCGAAGGCCCGGGCCACCGCGCTGGTGCGCAACGCCGGCGAGTACGCGCACTTCGCCGCGGTGCCGGCCGAGGTGTTCCGCGACGAGCAGGGCCGCCGGGTGATCGGCTACTACGGCGCGATCGCCGAGTGGTTCGACCTCGCGCTGGTGCGCGCGGTGGCGCAGGCCCAGCCCGACGCGCTGGTGCTGCTGGTGGGCAACGACACCGCCGGCGCCGGCGCCGCGCTGGCCGACCTGGCCAACGTGCGCCTCGTCGGCGAGGTGCCCTACGCCGAGCTGCCCTACTGGCTGCACGGCTTCGACGTGGCGCTGCTGCCGTTCCAGGTGATCCCGCTGACGCTGGCCACCAACCCGGTGAAGGTCTACGAGTACCTCGCCGGCGGCAAGGCCGTGGTGGCGGTGGACCTGCCGGAGATGGCGCAGTTCGAGGGCCTGGTGCGCACGGCCCCCGACCACGCCGCGTTCGTGGCCGCCGTGGCCGACGCCCTCGCCGCGCCGGGGGACGCCGCGGTCGTCGCCGCGCGCCAGGCCTTCGCGGCCGGGCAGACCTGGGCGCACCGCGCCCGCGCGCTCGACGAGGCCCTCGAGGGCATCGCCGAGCCGCGCGTGAGCGTGATCGTGCTGACCTACAACAACCTCGCCTTCACCGACGCCTGCCTGTTCAGCATCGAGGCCTACAGCGACTACCCCGACCTCGAGGTGATCGTCGTGGACAACGCCTCCAGCGACGGCTCGCGCGAGTGGCTGCAGCGCTGGGTCGCCGAGCCCTCGAAGGCCGGCCACGCGCGCCGACTCATCCTCAACGACGACAATCTCGGCTTCGCGGCCGGCAACAACGTCGGCCTGGCCGCCGCCACCGGCGAGGTGCTGGTGATGCTCAACAACGACACCTACGCCACGCCGGGCTGGGTGCGCGGCCTGTGCAACCACCTGCGCCGCGACCCGGGCCTGGGCCTGGTGGGCCCGGTGACCAACAACATCGGCAACGAGGCCAAGCTCGACATCGCCTACCCGGACATGGTCGAGATGATCCACCTCTCGGGCCAGCACACCCGCCGGCACGCCGGCCGCCGGCTCGAGATCCCCACCGTCGCGTTCTTCTGCGTGGCGATGCCGCGCGCGGTCTACGAACGCGTCGGCGGCCTCGACGAGGCCTTCGGCGTGGGCTTCTTCGAGGACGACGACTACTGCCGCCGCGTCGCCCAGGCCGGCTGGCGCGTGGCCTGCGCCGACGACGTGTTCGTGCACCACCACCTCTCGGCGAGCTTCGACAAGCTCAAGGCCGAGGCCAAGCAGGCGCTGTTCGAGCGCAACAAGGCGATCTTCGAGGCGAAGTGGGGGCCGTGGGCGCCCCACGTGTACCGGGCGCGCGCCGCCGACGGGAGCCGGGCATGAGCGCCGGGACGGCCGGTGGGGGCGGGTGGGCACGCCCCGTCGCGGCGCTGCTGGCGATCACGTTCGTCGCCCACCTGCTGGTGCTCGCGAACCCGGGCTTCTTCAGCCACGACGAGTGGCAGCGCATCGACCACATCGAGGCGACCGGGCTCTGGGATTACGTGCGCCAGTACGGCGCGGTCAAGGCCGGCCCCGATTTCGGGTTCCCGGTCCGGCCGGTGGGCTTCGTCCAGCAGGGCCTGAGCTCGCTGTTCATGGCGGACTGGCCGGTCGTCGCGCACCTGGTCGACGTGCTGCTGCACGCGGCCGTGACGCTGCTCCTCCTGCCGGTGCTCCTGCGCGCGGGCCTCGACCGCCGGCGCTCCATCGCGGTCGCGGCGGTGTTCGCGATCGCGCCCCTCGGCGTGTTCTCCACGGCCTGGGTGGGGGCGTCGTTCGAGCGCTGGTACGTCTTCTTCGGCCTCGGCGCCGCCTACGGGTTCCTGCGCCTGGTCCGCGAGGGAGCGAAGCCCGGCTGGCTGGCGCTGGTGTTCGCGTCCAGCGCGGGGGCGATCCTCTCGAAGGAGAGCGCCATCATGCTGCCGGCGGCGCTGGTCGTGCTCTTCCACTCGCAGTGGTCGACGACCACCGAGGCGCTGAAGCCCCGCGCGGCGCTGCTGGGCCTGGTGGCCGCCAGCCTCCCGGTGCTGGCCTACCTGCTGGTCCGCCTGCCCGCGCTGGAGGCCTCGTTCGGCGGCGGCGGCGGCCCCTACAGCCCGTCGATCGCCAACCTGCCCTCCAATGCGCTGCTCTACCTCGCGCAGCCCTTCATGCCGGGGGCCGTCGAGCTCGTCTCGGCGCCGCTGCTGCCGCGGTGGCAGTGGTGGTTCGCGCTGTCGGCGCATGGCGTGCTGCTCGCGGCGATCGCGTGGCGATTCGGCCTGCTGCCGCTCCTGTCCTACCTGGCGGCCTACTTCGTCTTCCTCGCGCCGGTGATGATGCTGTCCTTCGCCGGGGCCCACTACCTCTACGCGTCCGGCATCCCGTTCGCCCTGGCCGTCGGCCTGCTGCTCGCGCCGCGCACCTCGGCGGAGGGGGGCGGCGCCCCGAGGCCGGGCTGGGCGGCGCTGGTCGGCGTGGTGCTCCTGGCGGGGCTGTTCTGGAGGTCGCAGGTGATCCTCGTGGACCTCTACGACCAGGGGCGCTGCCAGTCGACCCTGATCGCCACCGTCGACGCGGCCCAGGCGCACGCCGGCGCGGTCGGGGCCACCCGCCTGCGCGTGCTCGCCGATCCCGGTGCCCGCGAGTACGTCGCGATCCGGGCGTTCTTCAACCGCACGCCGTATTCCGGCGCGGCCGGCCCCGCGGTCGTCGTGGGCACGGCCGAGCCCGTGGTCGAGGGCGAGCTCGCGGCCACCATGCGCCAGGACTGCCGGGTGGTGCTGCAGTGAAGTCCGGCAGCGTCGGGGCGCTCTTCGCCGAGGGGCCCAACAACTTCCACCTGCTGCGCCTGCTCGCCGCGCTGGCGGTGATCTACGGCCATGCGTTCCCGATCGTCGGGTCGGGCGAGGCCGACCTGTACCTGCGGCTGGTCGGCAACAAGTTCATCGGCGGCGTCGCGGTCGACATCTTCTTCGTCGCCAGCGGCTTCCTGGTCGCCTCGTCGCTCGAGCGCAGCAGCCTGGCGCGCTACGCGTGGGCGAGGTCGCTGCGGATCTTCCCGGCCCTGTTCGTCGCCATCGGCCTGACGGTGTTCGTGCTCGGCCCGCTGCTCACCACCGCCGACGGCTACTGGAGCGACCCGCAGACCTGGCGCTACCTGTGGCGGAACGCCCTCATGGTGGGCACCGAGTACTTCCTGCCCGGCGTGTTCGAGTCGCATCCCGACCGGGCCGTGAACGGATCGCTGTGGTCGCTGCCGGTCGAGTTCCGGCTGTACGTCGTGTTCTTCTTCCTCGCCCTCGTCGGCCTGCTGCAGCGCGAGCGCTTCACGCTGCTGGTGATCGCGCTGCTGCTGGTGGGCCTGGCCGTGGTCCCGCAGTACCCGGTGTTCACGCAGTACGCCAACTGGGTCAACGCCTCCGCGCTGTTCTTCGCGGGCGCCCTGGTCTGGAAGCGGCGCGACGAGGTCCTGCTGAGCCCCTGGGGCGTGCTCGGCCTGATCGCGCTGGGCATGATGACCCACGGCACGCCGGCCTTCCCCGTCGCCTACTTCGCCTCCGTCGTCTACGGCGTGTTCGTGTTCGCCCTGTGCCTGCGCCTGCCGCGCATCCACGTCCGCGACCTGTCGTATGGCGTCTACCTCTACGGCTGGCCGGCCCAGCAGCTCGTGGTGCACCTCGCCCCGGGCGGATCGGCGATGGTGAACACGCTGGCGGGCGCCGCCATCGCGCTCGTCCTCGCCTTCGCCTCGTGGGAGCTCGTCGAGCGTCCGTCGTTGTCCCTGAAATCGCGCGTCCGCTAGGAGCCCCCATGCATCCCCTCGTCTCGATCGTCATGCCGGCCTACAACGAAGGCGAGGCCATCCAGGAGACCCTGTCGGCCCTGGAGCAGGCCCTGGCCGGGCTCCCGTTCCGCTTCGAGGTCGTGGTCGTCAACGACGGCAGCAAGGACGACACGGTCGAGAAGGCGAAGGGCTTCCCGCAGGCCGCGTTCGAGGTCGTGGTGGTGGACCTCTCGCGCAACTTCGGCAAGGAGGCGGCCCTCAGCGCCGGCCTCGAGGCCTCGCGCGGCGCGGCGGTGATCCCCATCGACGCGGACCTGCAGGATCCGCCCTCGCTGATCCCGGAGATGCTGCGCCAGTGGAGCGCCGGCGCGGAGGTCGTCCTCGCGCGTCGCTCCGACCGCACCTCGGACGGCTGGCTGAAGCGGACGACGGCCGCCGCGTTCTACCGCGTCATGAACCAGCTCTCCGAGGTCCGGCTGCCCGAGAACGTGGGCGACTTCAGGCTGATGGACCGGGTGGTCGTCGACGTGGTCCGCGCGCTGCCTGAGAACCGGCGCTTCATGAAGGGCCTGTTCGCCTGGGCCGGCTTCCGGACGGTCGTGCTCGACTACCAGCGGCCGGCGCGCGTCGCCGGCGAGACCAAGTTCAACGGCTTCCGCCTGCTCAACCTCGCGATGGAGGGCATCACGTCGTTCTCGACGGCGCCGCTGCGCCTCGCGAGCTACTCCGGCGCGGCCGTGGCCGCGGGCGCCTTCCTCTACGGCGCCTACGTCATCGCCCGCACGCTCGTGCTCGGCCGCGACCTGCCCGGCTACGCCTCGCTGATGACCGTGATCCTGTTCCTCTCCGGCGTCCAGCTCATGGCGCTCGGCCTGATCGGCGAATACGTCGGCCGGACCTACCTCGAGTCCAAGCGCCGTCCGGCCTTCCTCGTCCGCGAGGTCTGGCGTTCGGGCCAAGGCCCGGGGTGAGCGACCCCAGCCATCAAGGGGGGGCGGTGCGCGCGGGAGCCTTCCTCGACCTGCGCGTCGCCGCCGTCGCGGCGCTGGCGCTCGCCGCCGGCCATGCCTTCGCGGCCCGCGCGTGGGGCCTGGAGTACGCCGGCGCCGCGCTCGTCGCCGATGTCCTGGCGGGAGCGGTCGCGGGCCTGCTCCTCGCTGCCGCGCTCCCGACCTGGCCACGCCGCCTGGCCTTGCTGGCCCTGCTCCTCGCACCGGTGCTGCTGCAGTCGTGGAAGCTGGTCACGTTCGGGCAGCCCATCGCGTTCGGCGACGCGGTCGCCTTCGTCGCCCTCGTCGAAGTGCTCGCGGGCGGGCGCAAGGTGGCCGCCGTGGCCGTCGTGCTGGCCTTCCTCTGGGCGCTGTGGATGGTGCGGCCGCCGATCGGGCAGGGCCGGGCGAGGCTCCTCGGCTGGGCGGCGGGCTGGCTGTCGCTGGGACTCGTCGCGGGCGGCGCGGGGGCGCTGCTCGCGGATGGCGACGATGCCGCGGCCGACCGCAGGCTGCTCGCGTCCGGCGGGCTGGGGTACTCGGTCCACATCCTGCTGGACGGCCTGGCGGGGAGCGACGACGCGCCGAGCGCGCGGGACGTCGTGCGGGCGCGGGCGACGCTCGGGCCTCCGGGCGGGATCGCCGCCGGGGCGCCGCCGACCCGCAGCGTGCACCTCGTCCTGCTGGAGTCGGTGTGGGATCCGCTCCGGCTGTCGGCCTACGCCTTCTCGCGGGATCCGTTCGACCCGCGCTTCCGCGCGCTGCTCGAGGCCGGGGAGGGCGGCGTGCTGGTGCCCGGCTTCGGGGGAGCGACGGCGAACGCCGAGTTCGAGGTGCTCTGCGGACTCCCCGCGGACGGGACCGACGTGCTCTTCGAGCGCGGGCTGCCGCCGGCCTTGCCCTGCCTGCCCGCGCTCCTGCGGGCGGCGGGCTACGCCACGCTGGCCCAGCATCCGTTCCGCGAGGGGTTCTGGTCGAGGGACCGGGCCTATCCCGCGCTCGGCTTCACGACCTACCTGCACGAGCGGGCCTTCGACCTGGCCGATGCCGACGGCAGCTTCCTCGCCGATGGCTCCCTGTTCGCGCAGGCGAGGGCGCTGGATGGCGACGGGGCGCGCCGGTTCGTCTACACGGTGACGCTGTCCTCGCATTTCCCCTACGACCGCGATGACCGCCAGCGGCCGGCGCTGGTCCACGTGCGCCCCGCGTCGCCCATGCTCCAGGCCTATGCGAACGCGGTCGCCTACACGACCGCGGCGTTCATGGACCACCTCGAGGCCGTGCTGGCGGAGGATCCCGACGCGCTCGTGATCGCCTTCGGCGACCACGCCCCGGCCCTCGGCCCCGCGCCGAATCCCTACACCGCGTCGGGGCTGCCGTTCGTCAACGAGGCGCTGCGCGAACGCTCCTTCCCGCGGCTCGCGGAGACCCCGCTGGTGGTGGTCGATGGACGCCGCGGCGTCGTGCGGACCGGTCGCATGCCGCTGTACGCGGTGCCCTACCTGGCCTTGGATCTCCTCTCCGGGGGAGGGCTGCAGCTCCCGCTGCAGGCGGCGTTCGCGCCCGGCCGTCCCGCGCGGACGAGCCGCTGGTTCTTCGGGCGCCGCCTGCTGGCCGGGGACGGGGGCGGGCCCTGGCGGGCGTGCGCCCCGCTGTCGGAGGACGCCGAGTGCCTCGACGCCGGGCGGGTCGGCGAGGCGTTGCTGCTGCTCCGGCGCGACCTGCTGGAGGGCCAGCAGTACACGAGGCTCGCGGCCGGCGTCGCCGCGGTCCCGGGCGGCAGGCAGGCCAAGGGCCTGGTGCGCTTCGCGGACTGCGACGCCACGCCCCGCGCGCTGCAGCCGGACTTCCTGCTGGTGCCTCCCGGCGGCGGCGCGAGCGCCCTCGTGCTGCTGCTGCAGGACTCCCGGGGCGAGCCCGGGATCCGGATCGGACGCGCCACGTTCCCGATGCAGGGGCGCTCCGCCGAGCGCTCCGCGCTGCTGCCCCATTCGACCTTGCGGGCCCTCGCGGGCCGGCAGCCGGTGGCCTGGGCCTGCCCCGGGCCCGGCGGCGCGAGCGGCGGGATGGGCTGGATCGACATCGTGGATGCGGCCGTGCCGCCCACCGAACCCACCGGCACCTGCGCGCTCGCGGTCGCGGCCTGGGGGCCGGCGTCGACCCCGGCCGGGGTGGCGTTCAACGCGCCGGCCCCCGGGCGCAGCGCCCTCTGGCTCACCGGCGTCGAGACCGTCGGCGACGTGGCGTTCGCGGTCGGCGGCGTCCCGGCGGTGGCCTCCACCAGCGGGTCCACCGTCACGCTGTCGTTCGCGTCCGACGCGCTGCTCCGGGAGGAAGGCGTGCATCCGGTGGCCTGGTACTGCCGCGACGGGTCGGGCGGGACGCTGGGCGTGCTCACCGTCGGCCCCGCCGGCGCGCGCTGAGCGCATCCGCCCTCCCTGTCCGAAAGGACGGGTCCGCGGCCCGGCGCGGCCGGCTAGAATCGGCGCTCTTCCCGCCCCACGAGAGCGCCCCATGTCGCTGCCCGCCACTGCCCCCGCCTCCGCCGCGGCCCCGCGCCGCGCCAAGGACAAAGTCTTCGCCAGCGCCGCCGAGGCCCTGCGCGACGTCGTCGCCGACGGCCAGACCCTCGCGGTCGGCGGCTTCGGCCTGTGCGGCATCCCCGAGGCGCTGATCGCCGCGCTGCGCGACTCCGGCGCCACCGGCCTCACCGCGATCTCCAACAACGCCGGCGTCGACGGCTTCGGCCTCGGCCAGCTGCTGGCCACCCGCCAGATCCGCAAGATGATTTCGAGCTACGTGGGCGAGAACAAGGAGTTCGAGCGCCAGTACCTGGCCGGCGAGCTCGAGCTGGAGTTCAACCCGCAGGGCACGCTGGCCGAGCGCCTGCGCGCCGGCGGCGCGGGCATCCCGGCGTTCTTCACCCGCACCGGCTACGGCACCATCGTCGCCGACGGCAAGGAGACCCGGCAGTTCCCCGACGGCCACTGGTACGTGCTGGAGACCGCGCTGAAGGCCGACGTGTCGCTGGTGAAGGCCTGGAAGGCCGACCGCGCCGGCAACCTGGTGTTCCGCAAGACCGCGCGCAACTTCAATCCCGCCTGCGCGATGGCCGGCGCGACCTGCATCGTCGAGGTGGAGGAGCTGGTGGAGGTCGGCGCGATCGACCCCGACCACGTGCACCTGCCGGGCATCTACGTCGACCGCATCGTGGTCAACGCCACCCCCGAGAAGCGCATCGAGCAGCGCACCGTGCGCGCGGCCTGAGCCGCGGCCCCCCACCCTTCGAAAGGATCACCGACATGCCCTGGACCCGCGACGAGATGGCGCAGCGCGCCGCCCGCGAACTCACCGATGGCGCCTACGTCAACCTCGGCATCGGCCTGCCGACGCTGGTGGCCAACCACATCCCCGACGGCATGGACGTCTGGCTGCAGAGCGAGAACGGCCTGCTCGGCATCGGCCCGTTCCCGGGCGAGGCCGAGGTCGACGCCGACCTGATCAACGCCGGCAAGCAGACCGTCACCGCCCGCGCCGGCGCCAGCTTCTTCGGCTCCCACGACAGCTTCGCGATGATCCGCGGCGGCCACGTCGACCTCGCCATCCTCGGCGCGATGCAGGTCACCGCCTCGGGCGACCTGGCCAACTGGATGGTGCCGGGCAAGATGGTCAAGGGCATGGGCGGCGCGATGGACCTCGTCGCCGGCGTGAGGCGCGTGGTGGTGCTGATGGAGCACACCGCGAAGGGCGGCGAGCACAAGATCCTGCCGGCCTGCACCCTGCCGCTGACCGGCGTGGGCGTGGTCGACCGCATCATCACCGACCTCGCCGTGCTCGACGTCACCGCCGGCGGCCTGGCGCTGGTGGAGCTGGCGCCGGGCGTCAGCGTGGCCGAGCTGCAGGCCGCCACCGGCGTGCCGGTCATCGCCGGCGCGGCCTGACGCGCACGCATGGCGAAGGACGCGTTGCTGCGGCAGGCCGTCTCCTACGGCGTCGTCGGCGGGCTCCAGCTGCTCGCGGACTGGGCCTGGTTCGTCGCCCTGACGGCGCTCGGCCTGGGCGTCGTCCCGGCCAACCTCGTCGCGCGCGTCGCCGGCGCGATGCTCGGGTTCTGGCTCAACGGCCGCTTCACGTTCGCCAGCGAGGGACGGCCCTCGCTCGGCGGGGCGCGCTTCGCGCGCTTCGTCGCCGCCTGGATCCCGATCACCGCGCTCTCGACGCTCGGCGTGCACCTGCTCGATGCGCAGCAGGGCCTGTGGGCCGCCTGGCTCGGCAAGCCGCTGCTCGACGCGGCGCTGGCCGGGCTGGGCTTCGTGCTGGCGCGCTACTGGATCTACCGCTGACGCGCGCCGCGCGCCGCCCGGCCCTCAGAACCGCATCCGCCGGAACACCGCCTCCGGCAGCAGCGCGATCGCCAGCATCAGCGGCCGCCAGAACCACGGCAGCCAGGCCACGGCGCGGCGGCGGTCGATCGCGCGCACCAGGCCCGCGGCCACGCGCGCCGGCGTCGACCACAGCGGGCCCGGGCGCAGGTGCGCGGTCATCGGGCTCGCCAGCGGGCCCGGCATCACGGTGAGCACGTTCACGCCCGTCGCGTGGCGGGCCTGGCGCTCGCCGCTGGCCCAGGCCACCACCGCGGCCTTGGCCGCGCCGTAGACGGGATTCGCCGCGCGCCCGCGCACCCCGGCCACCGAGGCGATCACCGCCAGCGTGGCGGGCGCGCGCAGCCGGCGCAGCAGCGCGCCGCCCAGCGCCAGCACCGAGGTGGCGTTGGTGGCGAAGGCGGCCAGCGCCGCGTCGGTGGAGGCCGCGCAGGCCCCGGGATCGGGCAGCGCGCCGTGCGCGACGAGGGCCACGTCGACCTCGCCGAGCGCCGCCCAGGCCGCGTCGAGCATGGCCGCGTGCGCCGCGGTGTCGTTGGCGTCGAGCACGTGCGTCCACGCGCGCGCGCCGCGCACCCGCAGGTCGGCGGCGATCGCTTCGAGCCGGGCGGCATCGCGGCCCACGATCACCAGCGAGGCGCCGCGCGCGGCATACAGGCGCGCGCAGGCCTCGGCGATCGCCGAGGTGGCGCCCACCACCAGCACCCGCGGCGGCGCGGCGCTCATGCCATCACCCGGCGCCACAGCGAGGACGAGAACGCCGGGTCGCGGAAGGCCGCGAAGGCCTCCAGGCGCGGATGGCTGCGGCGGAACAGGGCGGGCGGCATGCGGGCGTCCTTGGCGGGATACAGGGCCCCGCCGGCGCCGTCGACGATCGCGTCGAAGCGCGCCAGCAGCGCCATCGCCGCGGGCGTGCGCGGCAGGTCGAGGGCGAGGGTCAGGCCGGCGCGCGGGAAGCTCAGCAGGCCGGCGGGCGCGCGCTCCGCGAAGCGCTTGAGCACCACCGGGAACGCGCCCAGCCCGGCGTGGGCCAGCGCGTCGAGCAGCAGGGCCACGCCCTCGCGCTCGGCCGGCGGGGGCAGCACGCACTGGTACTGCAGGAAGCCGGCGGGGCCGTGCAGGCGGTGCCAGTCGCGCAGGCCGTCGAGCGGATGCAGCACCGCGGCGTGGTGGCGCACGCGCACGCGGCCGCCGGCGGGCAGGGCGTGGAAGCGCAGCGCGTTGAGCACCCGGGCGCTGGCGCGGTTCACCAGCCCCAGCGGCGGCGTGAACGGCACGCCCAGGCCCCGGCCCGGCGCGGCGCCCGCGCCGCGCGGCGGTTCGACGTCGGCCGGCAGCGGATCGGCGCCCAGCAGGTGGCCGCGGCCCAGGGCGCGCCCGCGCGCCGAGCCGTCGATCCACGCCACCGCGTGGGCGTGCTGCGCGGCCATCGCGTCGAGGCCGTCGAACAGCGCGTCGAGGCCGTCGGCGCGGCGCGCCTCCTCGCGCATCCACGGCCCGGCGCAGCGCTCCAGGCGCAGCGTCGCGCGGGTGATCAGGCCGGTGAGCCCGAGCCCGCCGATGGTCGCGCGCAGCAGCGGATCGCCGGCCGCGAGCGCCAGCGCGCCGCGGTCGCTGCGCACCAGGCCGAGGCCCAGCACGTGCTCGCCGAAGGTGCCCGCGCGGGCGTGGTTCTTGCCGTGGATGTCGTTGGCGATCGCGCCGCCCACGGTCACCCGTGCCGTGCCCGGCACCACCGGCAGGCGCCAGCCGCGCGGGACCACCAGCGCGTGCACCTCGGCCAGCGTCACCCCGGCCTCGACCTCGAGCACGCCGGCGTCGGCGTCGAAGGCGATGAAGCGGTCGAGCCCGCGCGCGAGCAGGAGGTCGCCGCCGTCGTTGAGGCAGCTGTCGCCGTAGCTGCGGCCCTGGCCCCAGGCCAGCAGCGGGGCGCTGGCGCCGGCGGGCAGCCCGGCGTCGCGGTCGCGCAGCGCCCAGTGCCGCCGCGCCCGGGCCCGCGGCCAGCGCGCCCAGCTGGTGCCGGGCGCGCTCACAGCGCCGCCAGCAGCGCCAGCGCGCAGCCCGCGCCGACCACCAGGCTGCCGCGGTCGGTCAGCGCGAACACCACCGGGTCGTCGTGCATGCGGCCGCGGTGGGCCAGCAGCCAGGCCCGCAGCACCCAGCCCAGCAGCAGCGGGCACAGCAGCCACAGCGCCTCGGGCCGGGCGTACAGCGCGCGGCTCTCGGGGCTGTCGATGTACAGCGCCAGCACCAGCACCGCCACCAGCCCCGCGCTCGCGCCCACCGCGCGCAGCAGCGGCAGGTCGTCGAGGTGGTAGCCGCGGCCCTCGGCCGCCACCCGGCCGTCGCCGCGCATCGCCACCAGCTCGGTGCAGCGCTTGAGCAGGGCCAGGCTGGTGAAGATGAACATCGAGAACGCCAGCAGCCAGAACGACACCGGCACCCCGATCGCCGCCGCGCCGGCCAGCACGCGCAGCGTGTAGAGCAGCGCCAGCGCCACCACGTCGAGCGCCGCGACGCGCTTGAGCCCCAGCGAGTAGGCCAGCGTCGCGCCGACATAGCTGGCCACCAGCGCGGCCAGCCCCGGCCCGATCGCCAGCGCCAGGCCGAGCCCCGCGGCGGCCAGCGCGGGCGCCGCCAGCAGCGCGGCGGCCGGCGCGATCCTCCCCGAGGCCAGCGCGCGCTCGCGCTTGCGCGGATGCGCGCGGTCCGCGGGCAGGTCGAGCAGGTCGTTGAGCAGGTAGGCCCCCGACGCGCACAGGCAGAACGCGAGGAAGGCGCCCACCCCCGCGATGGCGGAGGCCGGGTCGAGCATCCGGTGCGCGGCCAGCAGCGGCACGAACACCAGCAGGTTCTTCAGCCACTGGTGCGGCCGCAGCGCGCCCAGCCAGGCGCCGAGGCCGCCAGGGGCGGCCGGCCAGTGCGCCAGCAGGGTGCAGCGGCGGCCGGCCTCGCGCGCCAGCGCGTCGCCGCCGCCCACCACGATCGCGCCGCGCGCCCGCGCCCACACCGCCAGGTCGGCGCGGCCGTCGCCCACGTAGTCGAAGCCGCGCTCGCCGAAGCGCTCCACCAGCGCCGCGGCCTTGGCCTCGCCGGTGAGGTTGCGGTCGCCGTCGCTGGCGATCACGGCGTCGAAGAGGCCGAGGTGGTCGGCGATGGCCCGGGCGATCGCGGCGTCGGCGCCGGTGCACAGCACCCGCGGCCGGTCGGCCGACGCCGCCAGCAGCGCGAGCACGCGCGGGTCGTAGGGCAGGCGCGCGGGATCCAGCGTGGCGCCCTCCGCCAGCGCGCGCTTGAGCGCGGCGCGCCCGTGGCGCAGCCGCGCCAGCCGCGCCGGCAGCGACCACGGCGCGCGCGCGGCCACGTCGAGCGCGCTCTCGACCAGGCTGTCGCTGCGCAGCAGCGTGCCGTCGAGGTCCACGCACAGCGGCAGCGGGCGGTCCGGGGTCGCGGGGGGCATGGGCGGCGCGGGGCCTGGGGCGGGGCTGGCATCGTAATGGATCGCCCCGCGCCGCGTGGCCCCGAAGCGCTCGCCGCGCGCGGCGGGCGCTTGCTACCCTCGGCACGGGCCGCGCGGGGAGCGCGGCGAACGCCCCCGGAGCCGCACCGCCATGGAAGACCCCGCCTCGCCGCCGTCCGCCCCGCCGCCGCCCTGGCCGCCCCAGGCGGGCGGCCCGCCGTCCATGCCGCCGGCGCGCGCGGGCGCCGAGCCGCCGCCGCTGCCGCCGCCGCTGCTGCGCCTGCGCCATCCGCTGGTGTTCCACGGCGAGACGATGGAGTACTTCCGGATCTGGATCGTCAACCTGGCGCTGACGGTGGTCACGCTCGGCATCTATTCGGCCTGGGCCACGGTCCGCACGCGGCGCTGGTTCTACGGCCACATGCGCCTGGCCGACACGCCGTTCGACTACTCCGCGCGGCCCATCCCGATCCTGGTGGGCCGGATCATCGCGGTGACGCTGCTGGCCGCCTACACCTTCAGCCAGCAGATCGGCCCGGAGTGGACGCTGGCGGTGGTGGCGCTGATCGCCGTGCTGACGCCGTGGGCGGTGGTGCGCTCGCTGATGTTCCGCGCGCGCTACACCGCGTGGCGCTCGCTGTACTTCAAGTTCATCCCCGACTACTGGGGCGCCTACCAGCGCTTCCTGCTGGTCTACCTGCCGGTGGCGCTGAGCCTGATGCTGGCGTTCCCGTGGGCCAAGGGCCTGCAGCAGCAGTTCATCGCCGAGAACCACCGCTTCGGCGGGCTGCGCTTCGCGTTCGAGCCGCGCACCGGCAACTACTACCTGGCCTACCTGCTGTTCATCGTCATCACCATCGGCATGATGTTCGGCCTGGTGATGCTGGTGGGCATGGCCAGCGCGGCGGCCGCGGCGATCGCCCAGCAGCTCGGCGCCGGCGACGACGAGGTCATCGGCTACGTCGTGCTGGCCTTCGGCGGCGTGGCCTACGCCGCGGTCTACCTGGCCGGCTGGACCTGGCTGCGCGTCGCGCTCACCAACGAGTTCTGGAACAACCTGCGCCTGGGCCCGCACCGCTTCGACTGCCGGCTCGAGTTCTTCACGATGCTGTGGCTCTACGGCAGCAACCTGCTGGCGATCATCGCCAGCCTCGGCCTGCTGGTGCCGTGGGCGATGGTGCGCACCGCGCGCTACCGGGCCTCGCGCTTCGCGGTGATCGTCGACGGCGACATCGACGCCTTCGTCGCCGAGGGCCGCGAGCGCGAGGGCGCGGTCGGCGCCGAGATCGGCGACGCCTTCCAGCTGGACATCGGCCTGTGAGCGACGGCGTCCCCGCCCGCTGGTACGACGGGCGGGGCGGCCGCGTGCGCGCCGCCCGCCTGCGGCGCGACGCCGCCGGCGGCTGGTGGCTGGAGGCCGAGGGCCTGGGCGCGCCGCGCGCGCTGGCGGCCGGCGAGGTCGCGCTCAGCCCGCGGCTCGGCCACACGCCGCGCACGATGCGCCTGGCCGACGGCGGCCAGCTGGAGGTCGACGATGCCCCGGCGCTCGACGCGCTGTTCCCCAGCGCCGACCGGGTCGAGACCCTCGGCGCGCGGATCGAGCGCCTGCGCGGCGTGCTGGTGGGCGCCTCGCTGACCGTGCTGCTGTCGCTGTTCGTGCTCTGGCGCTGGGGCCTGCCCGCGGCCGCGGACGTGGTCGCCGAGCGCCTGCCCGCCGCGGTGGAGCAGGGCATCGGCCGCCAGGGCCTGGCGCTGATGGACCAGCTCGGACTCGAGCCCACGCGCCTCGACCCGGGCCGCCAGGCGGCGCTGCGCGCGCAGATGCGCACGCTCGCCCGCGGCCTCGCCCGCGAGGGCGACCTGCGGCTGGAGTTCCGCCGCGGCGGCCAGGTGGGCGCGAACGCGTTCGCGCTGCCGGGCGGCACGCTGGTGATGACCGACGAGCTGGTCGCGCTGGCCGCCGACGACGTCGAGCTGCGCGCGGTGCTGGCGCACGAGATCGGCCACCACGAGCGCCGCCACGTGATGCGCGGCCTGCTGCAGGACGCCGGCCTGGTGGTCGTGGTCGGCATGCTGTTCGGCGACGTCGCCGGCGGCACCCTGGTGGCGTCGGTGCCGGTGTTCCTGCTGGAGTCGGGCTACTCGCGCGACTTCGAGCGCGAGGCCGATGCGTTCGCGCACGCCCGCCTCGCCGCCGCCGGCGAGTCGCCGGCGGCGATGGGCTGGATGCTCGAGCGCCTGCACGCCAACGCCGGCCGCCCGCTGCGCGAGGCGCCGCCGAAGGACGGCCGCGCGCACCCCGCGCCGGGCGAGGCCGACGGCGACGGCGAGGCCTCGCCGGGCAGCTGGATCGCGAGCCATCCCGACGTCAGCGAGCGCGTCGCGAATGCCGAGGCGGCCGCGCGGGACGCGGGCTTCGGCGTCGAGGCGCCCGCCGGCGGCGAGGCCAAGCCGGGGCGTTGACGACGCCTCAGGCGGCGCCGAGGTGCGCCGCCACCAGCGCGGCGATGCGGGTCGCCGCGCGGCCGTCGCCGTAGGGGTTGTGCGCGCGGGTCATGGCCCGGTACGCCGCGTCGTCGTCGAGCAGGCGGCTGGCCTCGGCCTGGATGCGCTCGGCGCAGGCGCCGACCAGGCGCACCGTGCCGGCGGCGACGGCCTCCGGGCGCTCGGTGGTCTCGCGCATCACCAGCACGGCCTTGCCCAGCGAGGGCGCCTCCTCCTGGATGCCGCCGGAGTCGGTGAGGATCAGGTGCGCGCGCGCCATCAGGCGCACGAAGGGCAGGTAGTCCAGCGGCTCCACCAGGTGCACGCCCGGCGCGTCGCCGAGCACCCGGCGCACCGGCGCCTGTACCTGCGGGTTGAGGTGCACCGGGTAGACCACCTCGACGTCGCCGCGCGCGGCGAGCGCGCGCAGGGCCAGGCAGATCCGCTCGAAGCCGTCGCCGAAGTTCTCGCGGCGGTGGCCGGTGACCAGCACCAGCCGCTTGGCCGGGTCGAGCGCGGGCAGGGCCGCGTCGAGCCGCGCGGCGAGCGCGGGATCGGCGTCGAGCCGGCGGATGACGTCGAGCAGCGCGTCGATGACGGTATTGCCGGTCACGTGCACGCCGGCGTGGATGCCCTCGGCGGCGAGGTTGGCGCGCGAGGTCTCGGTCGGCGCGAAATGCAGGCAGGCCAGCGGCGCCACCAGCCGCCGGTTGGCCTCCTCGGGCCACGGCGCGTACAGGTCGCCGGTGCGCAGCCCGGCCTCGACGTGGCCGACCGGGATGCGCGCGTAGTAGGCCGCCAGCGCCGTGGCCAGGGTGGTCGAGGTGTCGCCGTGGACGAGCACGAGGTCGGGCCGGCGGCGCGCGAGCACGCCGTGCATGCCGGCGAGGATCCGCCCGAACAGGTCGGGCAGCGCCTGGCCGGGCGCCATCAGGTCGAGGTCCTCGTCGGGGACCAGCGCGAACAGCGCCAGCACCTGGTCGAGCATCTGCCGGTGCTGCGCGGTCACGACCACCTCGACCGCGAGGCCCGGCGTGGCCTTCAGCGCGGCCACCACCGGCGCCATCTTGATCGCCTCCGGCCGCGTGCCGAACACCACCATCACCTTGCGCATCCCTGTGCTCCACGGATTGGGTCCGCGGATTCTACGGTCCCGCGCGCGGATCGCGGCCAGCAGCCCGGCACGGCGCCCGGCACGACGGGCCATGCGAACGGCGAAGGCCGCCCGGAGGCGGCCTTCGCGCGTGCGGCGGGGCGGGGCGTGGAGGGCTTACAGCGCCTTCTCGAGCTCCGGCACCAGCTGGAACAGGTCGCCGACCAGGCCGAAGTCGGCGATCTCGAAGATCGGCGCCTCGCCGTCCTTGTTGATCGCGACGATCGTGCCGGCGTCCTTGATGCCGGTGAGGTGCTGGATGGCGCCGGAGATGCCGATCGCCACGTACAGCTCGGGGGCGATGATCTTGCCGGTCTGGCCGACCTGCAGCTCGTTGGGCACGTAGCCGGCGTCGACCGCGGCGCGCGAGGCGCCCACGGCGGCGCCGAGCTTGTCGGCCAGCGCGTAGACCACGGCGAAGTTCTCGGCCGAGCCCACGCCGCGGCCGCCGGAGACCACGCGCGGCGCGCTCTGCAGGTCGGGGCGGTCGGACTTGCCGGCGGCCAGGCCCACGAAGCGGGTGTGCGCGGGCAGCGCGACGTCGATCGCCGCGGCCTCGACCGCGGCGCTGCCGCCGGCGCCCGCGGCGGGCCAGGAGGCCACGCGGATGGTCGCCACGACCGGCATGCCGGCCGGCGCGGTGACGTCGATGATCGCGTTGCCGGCGTAGATCGGGCGCTTGAAGGCGTGCGCGCCGTCCACGGCCATCACGTCCGAGACCTGGGCCACGCCCAGCAGGGCCGCGACGCAGGGCATCAGGTCCTTGCCGAAGGTGGTGGACGGGCCGAACACGTGGCTGTAGCCGGCGGCCAGCGCGGCCACCTGCGGCGCCAGCACCTGCGCGATCGGCGCGGCGTTGGCGGGGTTGGCGACCGTCAGCACCTTGGACACGCCGGCGATCGTGGCGGCCTGCGCGGCGATCGGCGCCGGGTCGGCGGCGAGCACGGCGACGTGGATGGTGGCGCCGGACACGGCGGCGGCCGCGGTCACGCACTTCGCGGTGGCCGAGACGTTGAGCTGGCCCTCGTGGTGCTCGGCGATGATCAGGATCTGGCTCATGTTCTGGATCTCCTTAGAGCAGGCCCTTGGCCTTCAGCGCCGAGACGAGCTCGGCCACGTCCTTCACCATCACGCCCTTGGAGCGCTTGGCGGGGGGCGCGTAGCGGGTGGTCTGCAGGTGGTCGCCCGGCGTGGCGCCGAGGTCGGCCAGGGGCAGGGTCTCGAGCGGCTTGCTCTTGGCCTTCATGATGTCGGGCAGCTTGATGAAGCGCGGCTCGTTGAGGCGCAGGTCGGTGGTGACCACGGCCGGCAGATCGACCTCCAGCGTTTCCAGGCCGGCGTCGACTTCGCGCACCACCGTGGCCTTGCCATCGGCGATGTCGAGCTTGCCGGCGAAGGTCGCCTGTGGGCGGCCCCACAGCGTGGCCAGCATCTGGCCGGTCTGGTTGGCGTCGTCGTCGATCGCCTGCTTGCCCATGATCACCAGGCCCGGCTGCTCGCGCTCGACCAGCTTGAGCATGGCGCGCGCGGCGGTGAGCGGCTGGATGGCGGCGTCGGTGGTGACGTGGATGGCGCGGTTCGCGCCCATCGCCAGGCCGTTGCGCAGGTGGGCCTGGGCATCGGCCGGGCCGATCGTGACCACCACGACCTCGGTCGCCACGCCCTTCTCGCGCAGGCGCAGGGCCTCCTCGAGGGCGATCTCGTCGAACGGGTTCGGCGAGAGCTTCACGCCGTCGGTGACGACGCCGGAGCCGTCGGGCTTGACCTGGATGCGGACGTTGTAGTCCACGACCCGCTTGTAACCGACCAGGATCTTCATCGTGGGGCTGTTCCTGTGGGCAAGGCCCGGGCGACGGCGCGGGGCCGTGCGGGGGCGTAGGGAGGGGAAAGACAGGGGCCCGATTCTACCCTCGGGGGCCGTGAAGGCGCATCCCGGGGCCCTGGCCCGGCCGGGGCGGCCCCGGGGCGACGCACCCGCCCGGGGCTACTCGCCGGTCGCGGCCAGGAACAGCCGCTCCACGCTCGCCTCGAGCGGCTCCTCGGCGGTGCGCACGACCAGCTCGGGCGCCTCGGGCGGCTCGTAGGGCGAGTCGAGGCCGGTGAAGTTGGCGATCTCGCCGGCGCGGGCCTTCGCGTACAGGCCCTTGGGGTCGCGCCGCTCGCACTCCGCCAGCGGGGTGTCGACGTACACCTCCACGAACTCGCCCTCGGCCGAGCGCGCCCGGGCCATCGCGCGCTCGGCGCGGAAGGGCGAGATGAAGCTCACCAGCACGATCAGGCCGGCGTCGGCCATCAGCCGCGCCACCTCGGCGACGCGGCGGATGTTCTCGACGCGGTCGGCGTCGGTGAAGCCGAGGTCGCGGTTGAGGCCGTGGCGCACGTTGTCGCCGTCGAGCATCGCGGTGTGGAAGCCGGCGGCGTGCAGGCGGCGGTCGAGCGCGTTGGCCAGCGTGCTCTTGCCCGAGCCCGACAGGCCGGTGAACCACAGCACGCGGGCGCGCTGGCCCTTGGCCGCGGCGCGCGCGGCGCGGTCCACCGCGAGGGCCTGCGGATGCAGGTGGCGGCTGCGGCGCAGCACGTAGTCCAGCGTGCCGGCGGCGACGGTGGCGTTGGACGCGCGGTCCACCAGCACGAACGCGCCCAGCCCGGGCTCGTCGGCGAACGGCCCCAGCGCCAGCTCGCGGTCGAGGCCGAGGGTGACCACGCCGACCTCGTTGAGCTGCAGCCGGCGCGCGGCCAGCGGCTCCTGGGTGTCGAGGTCGATGCGGTGGCGCAGGCTCATCACCTGCGCGCCGACGCTGGCGGTGCCCAGGCGCAGCCAGTAGGGCCGGCCCGGCAGCATCGGCGCCTCGCCCATCCACAGCAGGCGCGCGTGGACCTGGTCGGCCACCTCGGGCGGATCGGACGCGGCGGCGAGCACGTCGCCGCGGCTGGCGTCGACCTCGTCGGCCAGGACCAGCGTGAGCGCCATGCCCGGCTCGCCGCGGGCGAGCTCGCCGTCGGGGCCGAGCACGCGGGCGATCCGGGTGCTGCGCCCGGCGGGCAGCACCACCACGGCGTCGCCCGGCGCCACCGGCCCGCCCTCGAGCGTGCCGCAGAAGCCGCGGAAGTCCTGGTGCGGGCGGTTCACCCACTGCACCGGCAGGCGGAAGCCGCGCGCGCGGCCGCGCGCCGGCGGCGCCAGGGTCTCGAGCAGGGGCAGCAGGGCCGGGCCGGCGTACCAGGGCGCGCCGGGGCCGCGGGCGACCACCTGGTCGCCGGCCAGCGCGCTGACCGGCAGCGCGTGCACGCGCTCCAGGCCGACCGCGGCGGCCAGCGCGGCGTAGTCGTCGCGGATCCGCGCGAACACCGCCTCGTCCCAGCCCACCAGGTCCATCTTGTTGACCGCCAGCACCACCTCGCGGATGCCCATCAGCGCGCAGATCCAGCTGTGCCGGCGGGTCTGCGGCAGCACGCCCTTGCGCGCGTCGACCAGCACGATGGCGATGTCGGCGTTCGAGGCGCCGGTGGCCATGTTGCGGGTGTACTGCACGTGGCCCGGGCAGTCGGCGAGGATGAAGGCGCGCCGGGCGCTGGAGAAGTAGCGCCAGCTGACGTCGATCGTGATGCCCTGCTCGCGCTCGGCCTCCAGCCCGTCGAGCAGCAGCGCGAAGTCCAGCGCCGGGGTGCCGTCCGCGCCCGCGGGCACCGTGCCGTGGCGCGCGCTGTCGCGCGCCAGCGCCGCGGCCTGGTCCTCGGGCAGGGCGCCGGCGTCGTGCAGCAGGCGGCCGATCAGCGTGCTCTTGCCGTCGTCGACGCTGCCGCAGGTGATCACCCGCAGCGGCGGGACGGCGTCGAGCGCGCCAGCGGCGTCGCGCGGCGCGGCCATCAGAAGTAGCCCTCCTGCTTTTTGCGCTCCATCGACGCGCCCGGGTCGCGGTCGATGACCCGGCCCTGGCGCTCGGACTGGCGGCTGGCGCGCATCTCGGCGATGACCTTGTCCAGCGTGTCGGCGTCGGAGTCGATCGCGCCGGTCAGCGGGTAGCAGCCCAGCGTGCGGAAGCGCACCCGGCGCCGCTGCACCACCTCGCCCTCGCGCGGCTGCAGGCGGGCGTCGTCGAGCATCAGCAGCGCGCCGTCGCGCTCGATCACGTCGCGCTCGGCGGCGAAGTACAGGTCGACCACCTCGATCCCCTCGCGCTGGATGTAGCGCCAGACGTCGAGCTCGGTCCAGTCCGACAGCGGGAACACGCGCACGCTCTCGCCGGCGTGCAGGCGGGTGTTGTACAGCCGCCACAGCTCCGGGCGCTGCGCCTTCGGGTCCCAGGCGTGGCGGGCGTTGCGGAACGAGAACACGCGCTCCTTGGCGCGCGAGCGCTCCTCGTCGCGGCGCGCGCCGCCGATCGCGGCGTCGTGGCGGCCGGCCTCCAGCGCCTGGCGCAGGCCCTGGGTCTTCATGACGTCGGTGTGCACCGCCGAGCCGTGGGTCAGCGGCGAGACGCCCGCGGCCACGCCGTCGGGATTCACGTGGACCGTCAGCGACAGCCCCGGCGTGGCGGCGACCTTGTCGCGCAGCGCGTACATCGCGCGGAACTTCCAGCGGGTGTCGACGTGCAGCAGCGGGATCGGCGGCGGCGCCGGCGCGAAGGCCTTGCGCAGCAGGTGCAGCAGCACGGCCGAGTCCTTGCCGATCGAGTACAGCAGCACCGGCCGCTCGAAGCAGGCGGCCACCTCGCGCAGGACGTGCAGGCTCTGCGCCTCGAGGTGGTCGAGGTGGTCCATGCCGGCGCGGCCTCAGCCGGCCAGGCGCGCGCGCAGCGCGTCGGCCAGCCGCTCGGCCGCGCCCGGGGCGGTGCCGAGGAACAGCGAGGGCTCGGTGAGCTCCAGCTCGAGCAGCTGCGGGCCGTCGGGCCCGGGCAGCAGGTCGACCCGCGCGTAGGCCAGCGACGGGAAGGGCAGGGCGGCGAGCACCGCGTCGGCCACCCGGCGCTCCTCGGCCGAGGGCGTGCGGGCCTGGATGTGCTCGGCGGCGAACAGCGCGCGGGTGGCGTCGCTGCCGCGGCGGAGCAGCGGGCCCTTGCGGATGGCGTGGCTGAAGGCACCGTCGAAGAACAGCAGCGCGGTCTCGCCGTCGCGATCGACCGCCTCGAGGTAGGGCTGCACCAGCACGTGGAACCCGGCGTCGAGCAGCGCGCGCGCATGCGCCACGGCCTCGGCGCGCTCGGCGCGCACGAAGCGCCGCGCGCCGCGCGAGCCCGCGCCGACGGTGGGCTTGACCACGAACTCGGCGTGGTCGGGGAACGCGGCCGCGTCCTCGCCCGGCGCGATGAAGGAGCTCGGGATCACCGGCACGCCCAGCGCGGCGAGCGCGCCGAGGTAGCGCTTGTCGGTGTTCCAGCGCACCACCTCGACCGGGTTGAGCAGGCGGGTGAGCCGGGCGACGCCCTCGCACCAGCCCAGGAACTCGCCCAGGCGCTGGGTGTAGTCCCAGGTCGAGCGCAGCAGCACGGCGTCGAAGCGCCGCCAGCTCACCGTGGGGTCGTCCCAGGCCACCACGTGGGCCTCGATGCCGCGCGCCGCCAGCCCCGCGCGCAGCGGCGCGAGGTCGTCGTCGAGGTGGTAGGCGGCGATGGCGGTGGCGAGCGCGATCCTCATGCGGCGGGCGTCCTCAGAGGGTCTGGTAGTTCGGGCCCGCGCCGCCTTCCGGCGTCACCCAGGTGATGATCTGGTAGGGGTCCTTGATGTCGCAGGTCTTGCAGTGCACGCAGTTGGCGGCGTTGATCTGCAGGCGCTTGCCGGCGTCGTCGCTCACGATCTCGTACACGCCCGCCGGGCAGAACTTCTCGCAGGGGTTGCCGTACTCCTCGGCGCAGCGCGTCACGCACACGTCGGTGTCGGCCACGCGCAGGTGCACCGGCTGGTCCTCGTCGTGCTCGGTGGCGGCGAAGTACACGCCGGCCAGGCGGTCGCGCGGGGCGAGCGAGCGCTCCACCCAGTGCCGCTCGGGCGAGGTGTTCTCGTCGAGCCGGCGCAGCGAGGACCAGTCGGGCTTGACCCGCAGCGTCCACGGCGAGGCGCCGCCGGTGAGGGTCTCCCAGCCCGCGTTGACGAGGCCGGCCCACAGGCCCTTCTTGAAGGCGGGCTTGATGTTGCGCACCCGGCGCAGCTCCTCGAACACCACGCTGCCGCGGAGCTTCGCGTCCCAGCCCTCCGGCGCCAGCGAGGCGGCCAGGTGCTCGGCGGCGAGCATGCCGCTGCGCATCGCCTGGTGCACGCCCTTGATCTTGGGCACGTTGACCAGGCCCGCGTCGCAGCCGATCAGCATCGCGCCGGGCATCTCGACCTTGGGCATCGACTGCCAGCCGCCGGTGACGATGGCGCGCGCGCCGCCGGAGAGGATCGTGCCGCCCTCGAGCAGCGGCTTCACGCTCGGGTGGTGCTTGTACTGCTGGAAGGCCTCCCACGGGCGGAACTCGGGGTCGGCGTAGTCCAGGCCCACCACGTAGCCCACCGCCACGCGGTCGCCGTCGAGGTGGTAGAGGAAGCTGCCGCCGTAGGTGCGGCCGTCCACCGGCCAGCCCACCGAGTGCACGATCTTGCCCGGCGTGGTCCGGCCCGGCGGCAGCTGCCAGAGCTCCTTCAGGCCGATCGAGTAGCTCTGCGGGTCGACGCCGCCGTCGAGGGCGTAGCGCTTCACCAGCTGCTTGCCGAGGTGGCCGCGCGCGCCCTCGGCGAGCACGGTCACCTTGGCCTTGATGTCGATGCCCTGGGCGTAGCTCGGCTTGGGCTCGCCGTCCTTGCCCACGCCCATGTCGCCGATGCGCACGCCGCCGACCGAGCCGTCGTCGTTGAAGAAGGGCTCGGCGGCCGCGAAGCCGGGGTAGATCTCGACGCCCAGCGCCTCGGCCTGCGGCGCCAGCCACGCGCACAGCGCGCCGAGGCTGACGATGAAGTTGCCGTGGTTGGCCATCTGCGGCGGCACGACGGGGCTCTTGACGCCGCCGGTCCTGGTGAGGAACCAGAACTCGTCCTCGGTGGCCGGCACGCACACCGGCGGCGGGGCGTCGCGCCAGCCGGGCAGCAGCTCGTCGAGCGGGCCGGGCTCGATGACCGCGCCGGAGAGGATCTGGGCGCCGATCGTCGAGGCCTTCTCGATCACGCAGACGCTGAGCTCGGGCTTGCGCTGCTTGAGCGCGATCGCGAAGGCGAGGCCCGCCGGGCCCGCGCCCACGGTCACCACGTCGTATTCCATGAACTCGCGCTCGCTCATCGCTCCGCTCCGCTGCTGCTGTGGCTGGCTGGGACGCGGAGTCTAGCAGCGGGCCGCGTGGGGCCGGCGTGGCGGCGCGGCGCGGCGCGGGGGTGGCCAGCGCCCGGCGCAGCGGCGATCATGCCCCCGACGGCCCGCCCGGGCCCGCGCCGGAGCCCGCGATGAGCCAGCATCCGACCCCGCACCACGCCGCGCCGCCGCTGTCGCAGGCCCCGCTCGCGCGCGTGCTGCGCGCCCTCGCGCTCGGCGAGGCCAGCGCCGAGGCCCTGCTCGAGGCGCAGCTCGCCGCGGCCACCGCCGACCAGGCGCGCGGCGACTCCGGCCTGCACGCCTGGGCCCACCTCGACGCCGACGGCGCCCGCGTGCAGGCCCGCGCCAGCGACCTGCGGCGCGAGGCCGGCCAGGGCATCGGCCGCCTCGACGGCGTCACGGTGGCGGTCAGCGAGCCCTTCGACGTGGCCGGCCTGCCGGGGCGCCTCGGCCTGCCCGGCCCCGGGCGCGTCGCGGCCGAGGACGCCGCCGCGGTCGCCCGGCTGCGCGCCGCCGGCGCCGTGCTGCCGGGCAAGACCGCGATCGACGAGGCCGGCTTCGGCGGCACCGGCCACAACCTCCACCACGGCGACATCGGCAACCCGCGCCATCCCGGCCAGCTCGCCGGCGGCGCCTCGGGCGGCGCGGCCGCGGCGGTGGCCGCCGGCCACGCCACGCTGGCGATCGGCGCCGACACCCTGGGCGGCTGCCGCCTGCCCGCGGCCTTCTGCGGGCTGGTGGCGCTGCGGCCGACCGCGGGCGAGGTCAGCGTGCGCGGCATGGCCACCGGCCTGCGCCGGCTCGACGCGGTGGGCCTGCTCGCGCGCGAGGTGGCCGACCTGGGCGTGCTGCTGCAGGTGCTCGCCGGCTACGACGCCGGCGACCCGCGCACCCGCGCGCGCCGCCAGCCCTTCGCGCCGCCGGACTGGCAGCCCGGCCGGCTGCGCGTGGGCGTGCTCGACGACCTGCCCGCGCTGGGCGCCTCGGGCCGCGTGGTGCACGCGTTCGAGGCCGCGCTGGCCGCGGCCGGCCCGGTGCTGGGCCAGGCCGCGCCCGCGCGGCTGGACCTGGCCGCGCTCGACCTGCCGGCCAGCCGCCGCGCCGCGCTGCTGCTGATGGAGGCCGAGCTGCTGGCCGCGCACGGCGCGCGCCTCGAGGGCGCCTCGGCCGGGCTCACCGCGCTGCTGGACTTCGCCCGCGCGCGCTCGGCGATCGACTACGTGCTCGCCGACCGGCGGCTCGACGCGCTGGTGGTGCAGGCGCGCGCGCTGTTCACCCACCACGACGTGCTGCTGCTGCCCACCGCGCCGATGCCGCCGCCGCCGCGCGACGCCGGCGAACACGCCGGCCTGGCCGACTTCTGCGCGCTGGCCAGCCTGGCGGGCTGCCCCGCGCTGTCGCTGCCGCTGCCCGGCGGGATCGGCCTGCAGCTGGTGGGCCCGCGCGGCAGCGACCTGCGCCTGCTCGAGCTGGGCGAAGTGCTGGCGTCGGTGATCGCGCCCTGGGATCCCTGAGCGGGGCCGCGACGCGCTTCCGACGTGGACGGGCGGATACCTCGTGGACCGCCCCGCCCGCCGCCGGTGATGAACGATCGCGCCCCCGTCCTGATCCTGCCGTCGTCGCGCGCTCCGCTCCCGCCTTGGCGGAGCGCGCTCGTGCGCGACGCGGCTCCGCTGCTGCCCGCGCTGGCGCTGCTGCTGCTGTGGGATGCGTCCGGCCTGGATCTCGCGCTGGTGCGCCTGGTCGGCGGCCCCGAGGGCTTCGCGTGGCGCGGGGACTGGCTCGTGGGCGAGCTGCTGCACGGCGGCGCCAAGCTCGCCGCGATCGCCATCGCCGCGGCGCTGGGCCTGGCGGTGCGCTGGCCGCCGCGCTGCGCGCGCGGCATCGCCTGGCGCACGCGGCTGTGGGCCGCGCTGTGGCCGCTGGGCTGCGTGGCGGTGATCGCGCTGCTCAAGCGCGGCAGCGGCACCAGCTGCCCGTGGTCGCTGGCCGAGTTCGGCGGCGCTGTGCTCCGGCAGGGGCCGCATTGGCCGCTATGGCTGTCGGACGGCGGCCCCGGGCACTGCTTCCCGTCGGGCCACGTGGCCACCGCGTTCGCCTTCCTCGGCGTGGGCCACGCGCTGCGCGACGTGTCGCCGCGTGCGGCCGGGGCCTGGTGGGCGGTGGTGGTGCTGGCGGGCCTGGGCTTCGGCGTGGTGCAGGTGCTGCGCGGTGCGCACTACCCCAGCCACGTGCTCTGGACGGGCTGGCTGTGCTGGTTGGCCACGACGCTGGCCTGGCACGCCAGCCGGCGCTGGCGGGCGGCGGGGACGCCGCGCTGACGCGCGGGGCGCGATGATGCGCATGGCGCATTCTCCGCGCCGCCGCCCCGGACGCCCGCCGCATGCCGCTCCCCGCCCAGACCGCGACCACGCTCGAGGCCATCGCGCTGGACGGCGGCGAGCTGCGCTTCGCGCCGGCCTGGCTGGAGGCCGCCGAGGCCGACGCGCTGCTGGCCGCGCTGCAGGCCGAGGTCCCCTGGGAGCGGCATCGCCTGAAGATGTTCGGCCGCGAGATCGACGCGCCGCGGCTGAGCTGCTGGATCGGCGATCCCGGCGCGGCCTACACCTACTCGCGGGTGCGCTTCAGCCCGCGGCCCTGGACGCCGGCGCTGGCGGCGCTGCGCGCGCGGGTATCGGCGGCCGCGGGCGAGGCGTTCAACAGCGTGCTGGCCAACCTCTACCGCGACGGCGCCGACGCGATGGGCTGGCACGCCGACGACGAGCCCGAGCTGGGCCCGGCGCCGGTGATCGCCTCGCTGAGCCTGGGCGCGGAGCGCCGCTTCGCGCTGCGCCCGCGCGCCGGCGGGCCCTCGCGCGCGCTGCCGCTGCCGCACGGCAGCCTGCTGGTGATGGCCGGCGCCACCCAGCGCCACTGGCAGCACGCGCTGCCGCGCAGCGCGAAGGTGGCCGGGCCGCGGCTCAACCTGACCTTCCGGCGGATCCTGCCGCGCTGACGCGGGGCGCGGGGCGCGGACGCGTCAGCGCGCCGCCGCCCCGTCCGCCGCCGCCCCGCGCGCCGCCGCGTCGGCGTTGCCGGTCGCCAGCGTCCACCCCACCACCTGCGGCAGCGCCTCGGCCAGCGCGAGGCGGAAGGCCTCGGCCACCGCGTCGGCGCCGCGGTCCGCGGCGACCACCTCGGCGCGCACCCGGTGGCTGCCGAGCACCCGGCCCTCGCGCGGCTGCAGCAGGCGCAGCCGCAGCTCGAGCGTGGCCACCGGCCGGCCGTCCTCGCCGATGACCGCCTCGAACGCGCGCAGCTCGCTGGCCAGCACGTAGTCCGCGCCGCCGCCGCGGGCCACGGCCGGCAGCCGGCCGCTGTCCTCGAAGGCGTGCACGACCGCCGCGCGCACCAGCGCCGGCGCGGGGTCGGCCCAGGCCGCCCCGGGATACACCTGCACCACCGAGGGCGAGGGCCGCACCACGATGCGCACGCCGTCGAGCGCGCCGCTGGCCTCGGGCAGCGGCACCGCCAGCGCGAAGCGCGCCTGCGGCCAGGCCGCGTCGACGGCGAGGCCGGGCTGCGGGGCGAAGATCCGGGTGCGGTCGCCGGGCGAGCCCGGCAGGCAGCCGGCCAGCGCCAGCGGCAGCGCGGCGGCGAGCGCGAACGCGAGGGCGCGGCGGCGCGGGGTCGGGGTCGGGGTCACGGCTCGAACTCCTCCGGGCGGCCACGGCCCAGGACGTAGGCGGCGGGGTCGCGGTCCAGGCGCTCGCTGATGCGGCGCAGGTCGCGGGTGAGGGCGCGCAGCTCCTCCACGGTCGGGCCGACCGCGGGCAGGGTCTCGTTGGCGAACTGGCCGATCGCCTCGCGGTTGTCGCCGAGGATGGCGTCGGCGCTGGCGCTGGCGGACTCGAGCTGGACGAGGGTGGCGTCGAGGCGCTCGACCAGCGCCGGCAGGCGCTGGACCACGTCGGCGTCGATCGCGGCCAGGCTGGCGTCGGCGCGCCCGATCACGCCCTCGGCGCCGGCCAGCACGCGCTCCAGGCGGTCGGCGCTGGCGCGGGTGGAGCGGATCAGCGCGCCGATGTCCTCGCGCTGCGCGGCCACCGAGGCGCTGACCGCCTCGACGTTGGCCAGCGCGTTGTCGATCCGCATCAGGTTCTCGTCGTCGAGCACGGCCTTGATGCGCAGCAGGATGTCGGTGGCGGTGGTGGCGATGTCCTCGCTGCTCTCGAACAGCCGCGACAGCGCCGAGGGCGAGGCGGTGATGGTGGCCACGTCCTCGCCCGGGGCCACCTGCAGGCGCCCGGCCTCGGGCGTGCCGCCGGAGAGCTGGATGAAGGCCACGCCGGTGAGGCCGGTGATGGCCAGCTTGGCCTGGGTGTCGACCTTGACCGGGGTGTCGACCGCCACGCGGATGCGCGCGATCACCCGGCGCGGGTCCTCGGGCGCCAGCGACAGCCGGCGCACGTTGCCCACCGTGATGCCGTTGTACTGCACGAGGCCGCCCACCGAGAGGCCGCTGACCGCCTCGCGGAAGACCACGTCGTACTCGGTGAAGCTCTTCTCGCTCGACCACTTCGCCGCCCACAGCGCGAACAGCAGCACGCAGGCGAGGGTGGCGAGGGTGAACGCGCCGATCAGCGCGTGGTGGGCCTTGGTTTCCATCAGGGGTCCTTGGCGGGGGTGGCGGCGAGGGTGGGGGCGGGCGCCCCGGCGGCGCGGGCGGCGCGCGCGCGCGGCCCGTGGAAGTACTCGCGGGTCCAGGGGTGGTCGAGGCGCTCGATCTCGGCCAGCGGGGCGTTGGCGATCACGCGGCGGTCGGCCAGCACCGCCACGCGGTCGCAGATGGCGTAGAGCGTGTCGAGGTCGTGGGTGATCAGGAACACCGTCAGCCCCAGCGCGTCGCGCAGGGTGGCCACGAGCCGGTCGAAGGCGGCGGCGCCGATCGGGTCGAGGCCGGCGGTGGGCTCGTCGAGGAACAGCAGCGGCGGGTCGAGCGCCAGCGCGCGGGCGATGCCGGCGCGCTTGCGCATGCCGCCGGAGAGCTGCGAGGGCAGCTTGTGCGCGGCCTCGGCGGGCAGGCCCACCAGGCGCACCTTCATCAGCGCGATCTCCTCGGCCAGTCGGGCGTCGAGCTGCGGGGCGTGCTCCTTCAGCGGCACCAGCACGTTCTCCAGCACGCTCAGCGAGGAGAACAGCGCGCCGTCCTGGAACAGCACGCCGGTGCCGCGCTCGATCGCGATCCGGTCGGCGGTCCGTCCCGACAGCGCGTCGTGGCCGAGCACGCGCACCTGGCCGGCCTGCGGCGGGCGCAGGCCGATGATCGCCCGCATCAGCACCGACTTGCCGCTGCCCGAGCCGCCGACCACGCCGAGGATCTCGCCGCGGCGCACGTCCAGGTCGAGGCCCTCGTGCACCACCTGGGCGCCGAAGGCCGTGCGCATCCCGCGCACCGCGATCGCGAGGTCGGCGCCGCCGGCGCTCACCAGTGCATCTCCATGAAGAAGATCGCCGCCAGCGCGTCGATCACGATCACCAGCGCGATGCACTGCACCACCGAGGAGGTGGTGCGCTCGCCCACCGACTGCGCGCTGCCCTCCACCTGGAAGCCCTCCAGGCAGCCGATCAGCGCGATCACCACCGCGAACAGCGGCGCCTTGGCCAGGCCCACCCACAGGTGGCGCAGCTGGATGGTCTCCGAGAGCCGCGAGAAGAACAGGTCGGCGGGGATCTCGAGCGTCGTGGCGCACACCACCATGCCGCCCAGCAGGCCCGCGCACACCGCCAGGAAGCTCAGCAGCGGCAGCATCACCAGCAGCGCCAGCAGCCGCGGCACCACCAGCAGCTCCACCGGGTCGAGGCCGAGGGTGCGGATGGCGTCGATCTCCTCGCGCGCCTTCATCGCGCCGATCTGCGCGGTGAACGCGCTGGCGGTGCGGCCGGCGAGCAGGATCGCGGTCAGCAGCACGCCGAACTCGCGCAGGAACGCGAAGCTCACCAGCTCGACCACGAACAGCGCCGCGCCGAAGTCGGCCAGCACCGTCGCGCCGAGGAAGGCGATCACCGCGCCCACCAGGAAGCTCAGCAGCAGCACCAGCGGCACGGCGTTGAGGCCCACCTCCTCCATGTGGTGGACGGTGGCGGTGACGCGCAGGCGCGCCGGCAGCGCCAGCACCCGCCCCAGCGCCACCAGGGTCCGGCCGAGGAACGCGACCAGCGCCAGGATCTCGCGCGCGTTGCCTTCGATCGCGGCGCCGGCGCGGGCCAGCAGCGCGTGGAGGCCGTAGTCCTTGCGCGGGCGCGCGGCGCGGCCGTCGCACAGGCCCTCCATCGCGGCCAGCAGCCGGCGGTGCTCGGGGCGCAGCGCCACCGCGTCGGCGCCGAGGCCGAGCCGGCCGAGCGCGCGCGCCAGCAGCATCGCGCCGGCGGAGTCCATCCGGCCGATGCCGGTGGCGTCGATGGCCAGCGCGCCGCCGGTGTCGTCGCGGACCTCGGCGAGCAGGCGCTCCAGCGCGGGGGCCGCGTCCAGCGTCCAGTCGCCGCCGGCGTGCAGCCCGCCGGGCCCCGGCGCGAGCGTGGCCGGCGCGGACGTGGGCGCGAAGGGCGTGCTGGGCGGGCGGGCGTCGCTCATGCGCGGGCGTGCTCCGTGTGCGGTCAGCCGGCGAGCATGCAGGCGACGCCGGCCAGGGCCAGCGCCACGCCGGCCAGGCCCCGCGGGCCCATCCGCTCGCCCAGCCACAGCCAGGCCAGCAGCAGGATGAACACCGACGAGGTTTCGTTGAGGATAGCCGCCACCGAGGCCTGGGTGTACTTGTAGCCGCCCAGCCAGAAGACCATCGACAGGAACTGGCCCACCACCGCGGCGATCACCAGGCGCCGCCAGTCCAGGCCGCCGGCCGGCGGCCGCAGCAGGCGCAGCTCGCCGCGCAGCGCCGCGATCAGCACCAGCCCCGCCAGCGCGCCGGCCATGCGCACGCCGGTCACCCACAGCACCGGCTGCGCCTCGAGCACGCGCTTGACCATCACGATCGCCACCGCCATCAGCGCGATCGCCAGCACGCCCAGCGCCACCGCGCGCAGCGTCCGCGGGGCGGCGGTCGCCGCGGCCGGGGCCGGCAGCAGCGCCGCGCCGTCCGCGCCGGCGGTGTCGGCCGGCGCGTCGGGCTCGGGCGGGGCCGGGTGGGCCACCAGCGCCACGCCGGCCATCACCAGCCCGAAGCCCAGCATCTGCAGCGGGCCCAGCGACTCGCCGAGGAACACCACGCTCATCACCACCACCAGCGGCGAGTAGAGGTTGCCGATCACCCCCATCCGGCCCGCGCCGAGCTCGTTGAGCGCGCGCAGGTACAGGGTGTCGGCGATGGCGATGCCGATCGCGCCGCTGGCCAGGGCCAGCAGCAGGTGGTCCCAGCGGAACGCCGGCGGGGCGAGGCCGTGGACCACGCCGATCGCGGCCAGCACCAGCACGAACACCAGGCTGTTCTTGAGGAAGTTCAGGGTCAGCGGCGGCAGGCGCGCGCCGAGCTGGCGGTAGAGGATCACGCCCACCGCCCAGGTGGCGGCGGAGCCGATCGAGAGGAGTTCGCCGAGGCCGATCTGCATGCGGGCGCCGGGGGGCGCGGTCCGTCCGTGGGGGAGCGCCATTGTGCCCGCGCGGAGGCGTCGCGCGCCGCACGCTCGCCGCGGGCCTGTGCGATCCTCCCGCGCCATGGACCCGCGCCCCGACGACGCCCCCGCTCCCCCGCCGCCCGCCCCGCCCGCGCCCGCCCCGCACCCGGCGGCGCTGGCGCCGGTGGCCTGGCCCGCGCCGGCCGCGCCCACGGTGCTCGATCCGCGGATCGACTTCGTGCTGCAGCTGGCCACCCGGCTGCACGCCTACGGCACCACCGCGCAGCGCCTGGAGGGCGCGATCACCGGCGTGGCCCGCCGGCTCGGCCTCGACTGCCAGCCGTGGTCGAATCCCACCGGCCTGATCATCAGCCTCTCCGACGCCTCGCTCGGCCCGGGCGCGCCCAACATCACCCGCGTGATCCGGCTCGAGCCCGGCGACGTCGACCTGCGCAAGCTGTGCGCGGCGGACGCGATCGCCGAGGACGTGCTGGCCGGCAAGCTGGGCCCGGAGGCCGGCGCGGCCGCGCTCAAGGCGCTCGACACCCCGATGGGGCGGCGCGGCGAGGTCCTCACCGCGGTCAGCTTCGGCCTGGCCTCGGCCTCGGTCGCCGGCCTGCTGCGCACCGGCTGGGCCGACATCGCCACCTCCGCGGTGATCGGGCTGATCATCGGCGTGCTGTATGTCGGCGGCGCCGCGCGCCCGCGCCTGGCCGAATCGCTGGACGCCGTCGCGGCCCTGGTGGCGATGCTGCTGGCGGCGGCGGTGGCGAGTTTCCTGTGGCCGCTGAGCCTGAAATCGGTGGTGATCGCGTCGCTGATCGTGCTGCTGCCCGGCATGATGCTGACCAACGCGGTGAACGAACTCACCAGCCAGCACCTGGTCTCGGGCACCGCCCGCTTCGCCGGCGCGGTCGCGGTGCTGATGAAACTGACCTTCGGCACCGTCGCGGCCTCGGTGGCGGTCGGGCTGATGGGCTGGACCCCGCAGGAGGCCACGCCCGAGGCGCTGCCGGGCTGGATCGAATGGGCCTCGCTGGCGATCGGCAGCTACGCGTTCGCGGTGCTGTTCAAGGCCGACCGCCGCGATTACTGGATCGTCATGGCCGCGGCCTGGCTGGGGTATGGCACGGTGCGCCTGGTCGGCCTGTGGCTGGGCACCGAACCCGGTGGATTCCCGGCCGGCGTGTTCGTCGCCGGCGTGGTGGTGATCGCCGCGGCGAATGCCTACGGCCGGGCCACCAATCGCCCCGGCGCGCTGGTCCGGGTGTCGGGGATCATCCTGCTGGTGCCCGGCAGCGTGGGGTTCCGCAGTTTGACCTTCGTGCTCGAGCGCGACGTGTTCCTGGGCCTGGATACCGCGTTCGCGCTGGTGAACGCGCTGGTCGCGCTGGTCGCCGGGCTGCTGTTCGGCAACCTGCTGGTGCCGGCGCGGCGTAATCTCTGAACGCCCGGAACGACAACGCCGCCCTCGCGGGCGGCGTTTCGCGCGGTGGATTCCCGGCGCCGGGTCAGGCGATCAGGAACGATTCCTTCGACTTGCCGGCGGCCATTTCCGCGGCCAGCCAGCGCGGCGGCTTGCCGCGGCCGGTCCAGGTCTCGGCGGCATTCGCCGGGTTGCGGTACTTCGGCGCGATCTTGGCGCCACCGGCCTTCTTCGCGGCGCGCTTGGCGGCCGGCTTCGCGGCCTTGGGCTCGCGGGTCGCGGCGCCGGTGCCGCCGAACAGCTCGGCGATGGTATAGCCCTCGGCCTTCGCGGCGGCGGCGAGCTTCTTGCGGACCTGGGCGACGGGCTTGCGCTTGGCCAGGGTCTTCTTGCGCTTGGCGGCCTGCGAGAGCAGGGCGTCGAGCTCCTTCGGGGACAGCGAATCGATATCGATGGTCATGGGCGTGGTTTCCATCCTGGTCAGTGGTCCACGCGGCATCCGCCGGTGGCGGAATCCATTCCGTCGAACCGGCCGGGCAGTCGCCGCGGGTGCCGCATCATAATCACGCCGGGCCCCGGAAACAAAATACCCGGCCGAGGCCGGGTAGTTTGACGACGATTATCCGGGCAAACATCCACGGGCGCGGCGGGGAGGGGCCCCGGCCCGCGCCCGGGCCGGCTCAGGCGACGCCCAGCCGGGCGCGCAGGGCGGCGGCGTCGAGCTGCTCGCTGTCGGCGGCGTCGCGGGCGCGGTATTCGAAGGTGCCCGCGGCCAGGCCGCGCTCGCTCACCACCACCCGGTGCGGGATGCCGATCAGCTCGATGTCGGCGAACATCTGGCCGGGGCGCAGGCCGCGGTCGTCGAGGCAGGGCTCCAGGCCGGCGGCCTGCAGCTCGGCGTACAGCGCGGCGGCCGCGGCGTCGACCTCGGGGGCGCCCTTGGGGTTGATCACGCAGACCGCGACCGTCCACGGCGCCATGGCCTCGGGCCAGCGGATGCCGTTGGCGTCGTGGTGCTGCTCGATCGCGGCGGCCACGATGCGGCTCACGCCGACGCCGTAGCAGCCCATCGCCATCACCACCGCCTTGCCGTCGGGGCCCAGCACGGTGGCGCCCATCGCCTCGGCGTACTTGGTGCCGAGCTGGAACACGTGGCCCACCTCGATGCCGCGGGCGATCTCGAGCCGGCCCTGGCCGTCGGGCGAGGGGTCGCCGGCGACGACGTTGCGCAGGTCGGCCACCACCGCGGGCTCCGGCAGGTCGCGGCCGAAGTTCACGCCGGCCAGGTGGAACCCGTCGCGGTTGGCGCCGACGACCATGTCGGCCATCGCGGCCACGCTGCGGTCGGCGACGACGGTGATGGGCTTGGCCGGGGCGACCGGGCCGAGGAAGCCCGGGCTGGCGCCGAGGTGCTCGCGGATCTCGGCCTCGGTGGCCAGGCGGTACTCGGCCAGGCCCGGCAGCTTGGAGAGCTTGATCTCGTTGGCGACGTGGTCGCCGCGCAGCAGCGCCAGCACGAAGCCCTGCTCGCCCCACAGGGCCAGCGACTTCACGGTGCGCTCCAGCCCGAGGCCCAGCAGCGCCGCGACCTCCTCGCAGGTCTTCTGGGTGGGCGTGGCGACCTCGCGCATCGGCTCGGACGCGGCCGCTCGCGGCGCGGCCGGGGCCAGGGCCTCGGCCAGCTCGACGTTGGCGGCGTAGTCCGAGGCGTCGGAGAACGCGATCGCGTCCTCGCCCGAATCGGCCAGCACGTGGAACTCGTGCGAGGCGCTGCCGCCGATCGCGCCGGTGTCGGCGAACACCGGGCGGAAGCGCAGGCCCAGGCGGGTGAAGATCCGCGAGTACGCGTCGTACATGGCCTGGTAGGTGCGGCCCAGGCAGGCGGCGTCGGCGTGGAAGGAGTAGGCGTCCTTCATCAGGAACTCGCGCGCGCGCATCACGCCGAAGCGCGGGCGGATCTCGTCGCGGAACTTGGTCTGGATCTGGAACACGTTCAGCGGCAGCTGCTTGTACGAGCGCAGCTCCTGGCGCGCGAAGTCGGTGACGACCTCCTCGTGGGTCGGGCCGTAGCAGAACTCGCCGTCCTTGCGGTCGCGCATCTTCAGCAGCTGGCCGCCGAACTTCTGCCAGCGGCCGGTCTCCTCCCACAGCTCGCGCGGCTGCACCGAAGGCATCAGCATCTCGATCGCGCCCGCGCGCTGCATCTCCTCGCGCACCACCTGCTCGACCCGGCGCAGCACCCGCAGGCCCAGCGGGCTCCAGGTGTAGAGGCCGGCGGCGAGCTTGCGGATCATGCCCGCGCGCAGCATCAGCTGGTGGCTGACGACTTCGGCGTCGGCGGGGGTTTCCTTGGTGGTGCTCAGGTGGAACGCGGACAGGCGCATCGTGGCTCGGGCCTTGGGTCGATGGGATCGGGGGGCGATTGTACGCGAGCCCCGGCGGGGCCCGGACGGCATGACGCCGCGGCCCGTGGGGGCCGCGGCGTCAGGGGCGGTGCCGTGGGGCCGCGCTTACTCGGCGGTCTGGCAGAACGCGGTGACCTGGGTCTGGGCCAGGGCCAGCTGCGCCTCGCGCTCCTCGAGCGTGATGGTCTCGGACACGCCGTCGCCGTCGCGGTCCATCGTCAGCACCTGGTCGCCCTGCAGCAGGGCCAGGTTGGCGCGGGCGCGGACGCAGGTGTCGGAGTCGCCGGCGGCCTCGGTGGAGGAGGTGGCGGGGCCGCGGTTGGCCTGGCGCTCCTCGGCGCTGACGGTGCGGCTGGAGCTGGCGGTGACCACGCGCTCCTCGTACTCCTGGCCCTCGGGCGGCTGGCCGGAGAAATGGGTCACGCCGTTGGCGTCCACCCACTGGTAGATCGTGTTCTGCGCCAGCGCGGGCGCCGCGGCGAGCAGGGCCAGCAGGGCGGACGCGGCGAGGACGGGGAGGCGGGTGCGGGACATGGTGGACTCCGGAACAGGTCGGCGGAACGGCGTCATGGAGGCGCGGGGGCGCGAAGGGCGCGGGGCATTCTAGGCCGGTCGTGGCGGCGGAGGCGAACCGCCGGCCCGCACACCGGAACCGCTTGGTAGCACCGGCCCGCCGGGCTGGCAAGCCATCGGCCAGCGGGTACACTGCCGGCATGGATCCTTCCCAGCCCCCGACCCCGGTCGAGCCCGCCGCGGCCAAGCCGCGCCCGCGCGCGATCTACCTGCTGCCGAACCTGTTCACCACCGGCGGCATGTTCGCGGGCTTCTACGCGATCATCTCGGCCGCCGGCGGGCACTACACCACCGCCGCCATGGCGGTGTTCGTGGCGGCCGTGCTCGACGGCGTCGACGGCCGCGTGGCCCGGATGACCGGCACCAGCTCCGACTTCGGCGTGCAGTACGACTCGCTGGCCGACCTCGTGAGCTTCGGCATGGCCCCGGCGCTGGTGATGTACCACTGGTCGCTGTCCACCTTCGCCCAGGACGGCACGAGCTGGGGCAAGTTCGGCTGGGCCGTGGCCTTCCTGTACGCGGCCTGCGGCGCGCTGCGCCTGGCCCGCTTCAACACCCAGGTCGGCACCCAGGACAAGCGCTGGTTCGTCGGCCTGGCCAGCCCGGCCGCGGCCGGCCTGATGATGGCCTTCGTGTGGACCTTCGCCGGCGAGGCGGGCTCGGGCCGCGACATGCGCGGCATCGCCGCCGCCCTCACCGTGCTCGCGGGCCTCGCCATGGTCAGCCGGGTGCGCTACTTCAGCTTCAAGGGCGCGCCGACCAGCGACCGCGTGCGGTTCTCGGCGCTGCTGCTGGGCGTGGGCCTGCTGGTGGGCGTGGCGATCGACCCGCCGCGCGTGCTGCTGGCGATCGGCCTGGTGTACGTGGTGTCCGGCCCGATCGCCTGGTTCTGGCTGCGCCGGCGCCGGGGCGCGACCCCGGAGGCCTGAGCCCATGGCCGCGGCCTGGTCGGACGAACAGCGGCGCGTGCTGGGCCTGCTCGGCCTCGCCGCGCTGCGCCCGGCCCCGGGCTTCGGCGGCGGCCTCGATCCGTCCTCGCTGCCGCCGCGCCTGCTGGCCCAGCTGCTGCGCGCGGCCGGCGACCCGGCGCGCGATCCCGCCGACCTGCTGGCCGCGCTCGGCGCCGAGGCCGCCCGCCTGCCGCGCGCCGCGGCCAAGCGCGCGCTGTGGCCGCGCCTGCGGAGCCTGCGCAAGGCGGCGCCGTCGGCGTGAACGAGGCGCCCGCCGTCGTCGCCAGCACGATCCGGCCGATGCGCGAGGCCGACCTGCCGGCGCTGATGGCGATCGAGCGTCGCGCCTACCCCTTCCCGTGGACCGAGGGCATCTTCCGCGACTGCCTGCGGGCGGGCTACGCGAGCTGGGTGCTCGACCGCCAGGGCGTGCTGGAGGGCTACGCGGTGCTCAGCGTGGCCGGCGGCGAGGCCCACCTGCTCAACCTGTGCGTGGACCCGGCCCTGCACGGCCGCGGCCTGGGCCGGCGCCTGCTGAGCCGGATCGTCGACATCGCGCGCTGGCACCTGGCCGACCGGGTGTTCCTGGAGGTGCGGCCCTCGAACCCGCGCGCCATCGAGCTCTACCGGCTGGCCGGGTTCAACGAGATCGGCCAGCGCCCGCGCTACTACCCGGCCGAGGGCGGGCGCGAGGACGCGATCGTGATGGCGATGGAGCTGCTGCCGCCCGAGTAGGGCGGGGCGTCATCGACGCTGGCTATCGCGGGCATCCGGACAAACGATTTCCCCGCGCGCGCCGGCGGGCGCAGCCTGCACGCCCCACGACCCCGCCCCGGACCCCGCCATGACCCGCACCCTCACCCAGCTCGTGCTGATGGGCCTGCTGACCGCGCTCGCGCTGGCCTGCGCGGCCGGCGAGGCCGCCACCCGCGACCGCTTCGAGCCCGCCGGGCCCTGAGCCCGCCCGCGCCGCGCGGCCTCAGAGCGCCGCGAGGCGCTCGCGCTGGCGCTGCAGGCCCTCGAGCTGCGCGCCCCAGTCGGCCAGGCGCGCGCGCTCCTGCTCGACCACCGCCGCCGGGGCGTTGGCCACGAAGGTGACGCTGCCGAGCTTGCCCTCGCACTTCGCGATCTCCCCGCCGATGCGCTTGATCTCCTTGTCCAGGCGCGCGCGCTCGGCGGCCGGGTCCACGAGGCCCGCCAGCGGGATGTACAGCGTCAGCCCGCCCAGCACCGCGGCCGCGGCCGGCGGCGGCTCGGCGCCGGCCGGCGCGATCGACGACAGCCGGGCCAGGAACTTCAGCGCGGCGTCGTGCCGGGCCAGCGCCGCGGCGTCCGCGTCGCCGCCGGCGTACAGCAGCTCGACCGCCTTGCCCGGCGGCACGTTGAGCTGGCTGCGGATCGAGCGCACGGCCGTGATGGCCTGCTTGAGCCACTCCACGCCCGAGGCGGCCTCGTCGGCGCGCCAGGCGGCGTCGGCGCGCGGGTAGGCCTGCAGGCTGAGGCTGGTGGCGGCGGCGTCGACGCCCAGCTTGGGCGCCACCGACTGCCAGATCTCCTCGGTCACGAACGGCACCAGCGGGTGCAGCATCCGCAGCGTCTGCTCGAGCACGTGCAGCAGGGTGTGGCGGGTGGCGTCGGCGTCCTCGCGGGCCACGCCCTCGCCCTGCAGGGCCGGCTTGGCGAGCTCGAGGAACCAGTCGCAGAGCTGGTTCCAGGTGAAGTCGTACATCGCCTGGCTGGCCAGGTCGAAGCGGTAGGCGGCGAACTGCGCCTCCACCTCGGCGAGCGTCTTCTGGAAGGCGTCGAGGATCCAGCGCTCGGCGTCGGTGCGCGGCACCGGCGGGCCGGCGGGGGCGACGTAGCCCTCGCAGTTCATCAGCGCGAAGCGCGCGGCGTTCCAGAGCTTGTTGCAGAAGTTCTTGTAGCCCTCGCAGCGGGCCAGGTCGAACTTGATGTCGCGGCCGTGGGTGGCCAGCGAGGCGAAGGTGAAGCGCAGCGCGTCGGCGCCGAAGGCCGGGATGCCCTCGGGGAACTCCTTGCGGGTGGCCTTGGCGATCTTCTCGGCCATCTGCGGCTGCATCAGGCCGGCGGTGCGCTTCTCGAGCAGCGCGTCGAGCGAGATGCCGTCGATGAGGTCGATCGGGTCGAGGATGTTGCCCTTGGACTTCGACATCTTCTGGCCCTGCGCGTCGCGCACCAGGCCGGTGATGTAGACGTCCTTGAACGGCACCGTGCCGGTGGCGTCCTCGGTCATCATGATCATCCGGGCGACCCAGAAGAAGATGATGTCGAAGCCGGTCACCAGCACCGAGGTCGGCAGGCGCTCGTGGAAGCCGAGCTCGCGCATGCGCGCCTCGTCCGGCCAGCCCAGCGTGGAGTGCGACCACAGCGCCGAGCTGAACCAGGTCTCGAGCACGTCGGGGTCGCGGGTGAGCGCGACGTCGGCGCCGAGGCCATGCGCGGCGCGCACCTCGGCCTCGCTGCGGCCGACGTAGGCGGTGCCGGCGGCGTCGAACCAGGCCGGGATGCGGTGGCCCCACCAGAGCTGGCGCGAGATGCACCAGTCCTGGATGTTCTCCATCCAGTGGCGGTAGGTGTTGATCCAGTTCTCGGGCACGAAGCGCACGCGGCCGCTCTCGACGGCCTCGAGGCCCTTGGCGCCGAGCTCGTCCATCGCCACGAACCACTGCCACGTCAGGTAGGGCTCGATGACCTGGCCGGTGCGGTCGCCGCGCGGGACCATGAGCTTGTGCGGTTTTGCCTCGACCAGCAGGCCGGCGGCCTCGAGCTCGGCGAGCACGCGCTTGCGCGCCTCGAAGCGGTCGAGCCCGCGGAAGCGCTCGGGCGCGGCGTCGTTGAGCGTCGCGTCGGGGTGGAAGAGGTTGATCATCGCCAGGTCGTGGCGCTTGCCCACCTGGTAGTCGTTGAAGTCGTGCGCCGGGGTGACCTTGACCACGCCGGTGCCGAACGCGCGGTCGACGTAGTCGTCGGCGATGATCGCGATCTCGCGATCCGTCAGCGGCAGGCGCACGCGTCGGCCCACGAGGTGTGCGTAGCGCGGGTCCTCGGGGTGCACCATCACCGCGGTGTCGCCCAGCAGGGTCTCGGGGCGGGTGGTGGCGACGACCAGGTAGTCGCGCGCCTCGCGCAGGACCTCGGCGCCGTCGGCGTCGTGCTCGACGTGCTCGTAGGACGCGTCGACGAGCGGGTAGCGGATCGACCACAGGTGGCCGTCCTCCTCCTCGCTGACCACCTCGAGGTCGGAGATGGCGGTCTTCAGCACCGGGTCCCAGTTCACCAGGCGCTGGCCGCGGTAGATCCGGCCCTCGGCGTGCAGGCGCACGAAGGTCTCGACCACGGCCTCGCTGAGGCCTTCGTCCATCGTGAAGCGCTCGCGCGACCAGTCGCCCGACGCGCCCATCCGGCGCATCTGCCGGCTGATGGTATTGCCGGACTCCTCCTTCCACGCCCAGACCTTCTCGACGAAGGCCTCGCGGCCCAGCGAGTCGCGGGTCTCGCCCTTGCCCTCGCGGGCGAGATTGCGGCCCACCACCATCTCGGTGGCGATGCCGGCGTGGTCGGTGCCCACCTGCCACAGCGTGTCGAAGCCGCGCATGCGGTGGTAGCGCACCAGCGTGTCCATCAGCGTGTGCTGGAACGCGTGGCCCATGTGCAGCGTGCCGGTGACGTTCGGCGGCGGCAGCATGATGGTGTAGGGCTCGCCCGTGCCCGAGGGCTTGAAGCAGCCGCTGGACTCCCAGCGCTCATACCACTTGGTCTCGAAGTGGCCGGGTTCGTAGCTCTTGTCCATGGGCTCGGGTCTGCGGGAACGCTGTGCGGGGTAGGGGGGGCGGGGGCGCGCGCGGGGGCGCGCCTCACATGTCGTGTTTCTTCAGCGCGAGGCCGCGGGCCTGGTAGGCCTTCCAGCGCTCGCGCAGCGGCTCGCGCGCGGCCGGGTCGGCCGGCACCACCTCGAGCACGCGCTCGAACGGGCCCGGCGCGACCTCGTCGCGCAGGTTGATCACCATCGGGCGCGGGTCGGGCGTGGTGCCGGGCAGGCCGATCAGCACCGGGCACTGGTCGTCGTCCTCGTCCTGGCCGGCGACCTGGTGCGGGATGTAGGCGTCCTCGTCGAACTCCCACAGCAGCTCGTCGAGCCGCTCGGCCTGCTCGGCGTCGCGCGCCAGCACCAGCGTCCAGTGCCCGGCCTCGTAGGCCTTGCGCGCCAGCTCGCAGACCAGCAGCAGCGGCTCCTCGCGGAAGCGCGGCTTGTCGATCAGGTAGAAGTCGGCCTGCGGCATCGGCGTCGGCGGCTCAGGCGCCGGCGCGGTCGAGCAGCCACTGGCTCAGCAGGCCCACCGGGCGGCCGGTGGCCATGCCCTTGCGGCCCTCGTCGCTGCCCGAGCCGGCGATGTCGAGGTGCGCCCAGCGCTGGCCCTCGGCGAAGCGCGCGAGGAAGCAGCCGGCCGTGATCGCGCCGCCCCAGCGGCCGCCGATGTTGGCCATGTCGGCGAAGCTCGAGTCGAGCAGCGGCTGGTAGTCGTCCCAGAGCGGCAGGCGCCAGGCGCGGTCGTGCACGGCGGCGCCGGCGGCCAGCAGCTCGTCGGCGAGGTCGTCGTGCTTGCTCATCAGGCCGGTGGCGACCTTGCCCAGCGCGATCATGCAGGCGCCGGTGAGGGTGGCCACGTCGACGATGGCCTGGGGCTCGAACTTCTGCACCCAGGTCAGCGCGTCGCACAGGATCAGGCGGCCCTCGGCGTCGGTGTTGAGCACCTCGATGGTCTTGCCCGACATCGAGGTCAGCACGTCGGAGGGGCGGTAGGCGTCGGCGTCGGGCATGTTCTCGACCGCCGCGGCCACGGCCACCAGGTTCACCGGCAGGCGCTGCTTCACCGCGGCCACGAAGGTGCCCAGCACGGTGGCGGCGCCGCACATGTCGAACTTCATCTCCTCGATCCCGCCCTGGACCTTGAGGTTGATGCCGCCGGTGTCGAAGGTGATGCCCTTGCCGACCAGCGCGTAGGGCTTGGCGCCGGCCGCGCCGCCGTTCCAGCGCAGGCAGATGAGCTTGGGCGGGTTGGCCGAGCCGCGGGCCACCGCGAGCAGCGAGCCCATGCCCAGGGCCTCCATGTCGGCGCGCTCGAGGATCTCGACCTCGACCCCGGCGTGCCCGGCGGCGACCTTGCGCGCCTGCTCGGCCAGGTAGGCCGGGTTGCAGACGTTCGGCGGCAGGTTGCCCAGCTCGCGCGCGAACTCGACGCCCTCGGCGATCGCGACGCCGCGGGCCAGCGCGGCGGCGTCGGGGCCGGCGAAGGCCAGGCGCTGCAGGCCCGGGTCGGGCGTCTTGGCCTGGAAGTGCACGTAGCGGTAGGCGGCGTGGTCGGCGGCGACGACGCCCTGGGCGGTGGCCCAGGCGGCGTCGCGGCCCTGCACCGGCACCGCGTCGAGGGTGCACAGCGCGTCGGCGGCCGGGCCCGGGCGCAGGGCGCGGACGGCGCTGCCGATGGCCTTGAGGTAGGCGGCCGCGTCGAACGTGGCTTCCTCGCCCAGGCCCACCAGCAGCACGCGGGGCGAGGCCACGCCGGGCAGGTCGTGGAGGACGGCGGTGCGGCCGGCCTTGCCGGAGGCGTCGCCGCGGGCGAGCAGGGCGGCCAGGCGGCCGCCGCTGGCGCGGTCGATGGCCTCGGCCGGGGCGCTCAGGCGGCCGTCGGCGAAGGCGCCGACGATCACGCAGCCGGCCGTGGAGGCCTCGGGAAGGGAATGGTTCAGCTCGAAGTGCAGGCTCATGGGGGGGATTTCCGTACAATCCGGCGCGGGGCCGTCATTCAGGGCTTGCCGCGCAGGGCGCGACAAGGCGGTAGGGCCCCCGCTCCACGGGACGACCGCGGGGGCGACACCCCCCCGGTCCGCGCGTCGCGCGGGCGGCGGGGCCGATCAAGACGATGGCCCAGAGTCTAAAGCAAGCCGCCCGATGCCGCTCCTCCAGCGCTACCTCCTGCGCGAATTCGCCGGGACCACCGTCGCGACCCTGCTGATCCTGATGATGATCAGCCTGGGCGGCGTGCTCACCGACCTGCTGCGCGACATCGCCCGCGGCCAGCTGCCGGCGGCGCTGATGCTCAGCCAGCTGGGCCTGCGCGTGGTCGGCTTCCTGCCGCTGGTGCTGCCGCTGTCGCTGTTCCTCGGCCTGCTGATGGCGATCGGCCGGCTCTACCGCGACTCCGAGATGGCCGTGCTGGCCTCGGTGGGCCTCGGCGCCCAGGAGCTCTGGCGCGCCGTGGCCGGGATCACCCTGCCGGTGGTGGGCCTGATCGCGTTCTGCTCGCTGTGGGCCGGGCCGGCCGCCGACCGCCGCGCGATCGAGATGATCGACTCCGCCAACCGCTCGCTGCTGGTGGCCGGCCTCGACGCCGGGCGCTTCGTCGAGCTGCCGGGCGGGCAGGGCGTGATCTACGTGGGCGAGATGGCCGCCGACGGCACCCATTTCGGCCGCCTGTTCCTGCAGCGCACCGAGGACGGGCGCATCGACGTCACCACCGCGCGCGCCGGCCGGCTGTTCTTCGACGGCGCCGAGGAGCGCTTCCTGGCGCTGGAGGACGGCTTCCGCGTCGAGGGCCCGCTGGGCGGGCGCGAGTGGCGGCTGATGCGCTTCGAGCGCAACGAGGTGCAGCTGCCCGACCGCGCCCGCACCCAGTCGCTGGCCGATCCCGCCCGCGCCGACACCCTCGCGCTGGTCGGCAGCGGCGAGCCCGCCGCCGTGGCCGAACTGCACTGGCGGCTGGCGACGCCGCTGTTCGCGATCGTGCTGGCCGCGCTGGCCATCCCGCTGGCGCGCAGCGAGCCGCGGCAGGCGCGCTACGGGCGGATGATCCTGGCGTTCCTGTCCTACCTGTTCTACATCAACCTGATGTTCATCGGCCGGGCCTGGCTGGGCGACGGCACCCTCCCGGCCTGGGCCGGGCTGTGGTGGCTGCACGGGCCCGCGGCCGTGCTGGCGGCCTGGCTGTTCGTGCGCGACGGGCGGCTGGTGCGTCCGCGCCGCGCGCGCCTCGCCGCCCCGGCGGGGGCCGCCGCATGAGCCGGCCCGTCGACGCGCCCGGCGCCCCGGGCCTGGCCGACCGCCTGCGGGCGCTCGTGCCGCGCCTGCACGACCGCTACGTGGCCGTCGCCGTGCTGCGCGCGGTGCTCGGCGCGTGGGCGGTGCTGCTGGCCTTCGACCTGGTGATCGCGTTCGCCGACGAGTCCGGCGACATCGGCGACGGCGGCTACACGATGAGCCACGCGCTGCTGAGCGTGCTCTACACCGTGCCGCGCCGGCTCTACATGCTGTTCCCCAGCGCCGCGGTGATCGGCAGCGTGCTCGGCCTCGGCGGCCTGGCCGCGGGCTCCGAGCTGATCGCCCTGCGCGCGGCCGGCCTGTCGAAGCTGCGCATCAGCCTCGGCGCGGCGCTGTCGATCACGCTCATGACCCTGCTGATGGCGCTGGTGGGCGAGACCGTCGGCCCGGCCGGCGAGCAGCGCGCCCAGGCCGTGGTCACCGCGGCGAAGTCGCGCGACCTGATCGTCGACCGGTTCTCCGGCGTGTGGGCGCGCGAGGAGTCGATGTTCCTGTACGCGGCCCAGGGCCTGCAGCGCGGGCAGGGCGAGCAGCGCTGGGTCGAGCTGATCGACGTGCGCCTGTTCGAGTTCGAGCCCGACGGCCGGCTGGCCTCGATCGCCCAGGTCGAGCGCGCCGAGCACCGCAGCACGGGCTGGACCCTGTTCGGCATCGCCCGCACCCGCTTCGGCGAGCGCTCGGCCACCCTCGAGACCGTCGCCCGCGAGACCTGGGACAGCGCCCTCGACGCCCAGACCCTGGCCTCGAGCATGCTCCGTCCGCGCTACCTCACCGCCGGCCAGATCACCGACACCATCGCCTACCTCGAGCGCAACGGCGTGGATCCCGCCCCGTTCGAGCGCGCCTACTGGGAGCGCTGGTACTACCCGCTCAACGTGCTGGCGCTGTGCCTGGCGGCGATGCCGTTCGCGTTCGGCACCCTGCGCTCGGGCGGCTTCGGCAAGCGCCTGTTCGCCGGCATCGTGTTCGGCATCGCGTTCTTCCTGGTCCAGCGCATGGCGCTGGACTTCGCCCAGACCATGAAGTTCGACCTGGCCTGGGCGTCGGCGCTGCCGCCGGCGCTGGTGCTGGGGGTCAGCTGGCTGGTGTTCCGCGCGCGCAAGGTCGCGCGGCGCTGAGTCAGCGCGGCGTGGGGGCGCGGCGCACCAGCAGGGTGCCCGCGGCCAGGTCGTGCAGCGCGCGGTGCTGGCGGTCCAGCAGGCACCACCACAGGCCCGCGCCGAACGCCGCCAGCCCCAGGCTGGCCACGGCGTAGCGCAGCCACAGCCGGCCGAGCGGGGCCGGGCGCCCGTCCGCGGCGTCCACGACCTGCAGGCGCCACGGGCGCATGCCCATGGTCTGCCCGCCGCGGCGCCAGCTCAGCACGCCGTAGAGCCCCGCCATGCCCCACAGCGCCAGCCACAGCAGCGGGCCGACCCAGGGCAGGTCGGTGAGGTCGGGATGCCCCAGCGCGGCGCCGATCGCGGTGGCCGTGCCCGCCACGATCAGCCACAGCGGGATCATCGGCAGCGCGTCGTAGACCAGCGCGGCGAGGCGCCAGCCGAGGTGGGCGGGGTGGGCCTCGACGCGCGCGGGGGCGGTCGGGGCGGCGGCGGGGGGGGCGTCGGCGGGGCGGGTCATGCGCACAGGATACCGGCGGCGCGCGCGGCCCGGCTGGCTTACCCTGCGCGCATGCCGTCCGACCGCCCCGCCCCCGACCGCCCCGCCGCGGCCCGCGCCCGCGCCGCCGCCTCCGCGGCGAGCCCCGCCGAGCGCCGCCAGCGCGCGCAGGCCCTGCCGCCGCCGACCGAGGCCGACGCCCGCGCCATCGAGGCCTTCCTCGAGGGGCTGTGGGCCGAGCAGGGCGTGGCCCGGCAGACCCTCGCCAGCTACCGCCGCGACCTCGAGGGCCTGGCCCGCTGGCGGCCCGGCCTGCTGGGGCTGCAGCGCGCCGACCTGTTCGCCTACCTGGCCGACCGCGGCGGCGCGGGCTATGCCCCGCGCAGCAACGCGCGCCTGCTCTCGGCGCTGCGCGCCTTCTACGGCCGCGCGCTGCGCCGCGGCGAGCGCGCCGACGACCCCACTGCCCTGCTGCAGCCGCCCAGCCTGCCGCGCGCGCTGCCCAAGGCGCTGGCCGAGAGCGAGGTCGAGGCCCTGCTGGCCGCGCCCGACCTCGACGCGCCGGCCGGCCTGCGCGACCGCGCGATGCTCGAGCTGATGTATGCCGCCGGGCTGCGCGTGAGCGAGCTGGTGGGGCTGCCGGCGACCGCGCTGAACCTGCGCCAGGGCGCGCTGCGGGTCAGCGGCAAGGGCGGCCGCGAGCGCCTGCTGCCGCTGGGCGACGAGGCCCGGCACTGGCTGGAGCGCTACCTCGCCGAGGCCCGGCCCGCGCTGGCCGGGCGCGCCGCCTCGCCGTGGCTGTTCGTGGCCGCCGGCGGCGCGCCGCTGTCGCGGCAGGCGTTCTGGTCGCTGGTGAAGGCCTGCGCCGCGCGGGCCGGGATCGATCCCGCGCGGGTCAGCCCGCACGGGCTGCGGCACAGCTTCGCGACCCACCTGCTCAACCGCGGCGCCGACCTGCGCGCGCTGCAGATGCTGCTGGGCCACAGCTCGCTGAGCACCACCCAGATCTACACCCACGTCGCCCGCGAGGGGCTCAAGCGCCTGCACGCGGCCCACCATCCCCGCGGCTGAGCCGGGGCCGGGCCGCGGCCCGCGCCCGTGGCACAATCGCGGCCCCCGCCGGGCCCCCACCCCCGGCCCGCCCCGGAGTCCCGCATGCGCCTGTCCCTGCTCTCGCTCGCCGCCGCCCTCGCCCTCGGCACCTCGCTGACCGCCTGCGCCGACGGCGACGCCCCGGCGGCCCCGGCCGTGGCCGCGATGGCCTCGGGCCAGGCCGCGCCGGCCGCGGCCGCCGCGGGCGAGGCGCCGGCGGCGGTGCGCGAGGCCCTCGCCGGGCTGTTCCCCGGCCTGGCGCCGGACCTGGTCCGCCCCGCGCCGTTCCCCGGCTTCCAGGAGGTGGTGATCGGCGGCGGCGTGTTCTACGTGGCCGACGACGGCCGCCAGCTGATCCAGGGCCGCCTGTTCGACGTCGCCAGCCGCACCGAGCTCTCGGCCGCGCCGCTGGCCCAGGTGGCCTCCGGCATCCTCGCCGGCGTCCCGGCGGCCGAGCGGATCGTGTTCGCCCCGCCGAACCCGCGCCACACGGTCACCGTGTTCACCGACATCGACTGCGGCTACTGCCGCCGCATGCACCTGCAGATCGCCGAGTACAACGCGCTCGGGATCGCGGTGGAGTACCTGTTCTACCCGCGCGCGGGCCTGGGCAGCGAAGCCCACCAGCAGGCGGTGGCGGTGTGGTGCTCGGCCGACCGCGCCGACGCGCTGACCCGCGCCAAGGCCGGCGTGGTCCTGCCCGCGGCCACCTGCGACAACCCGATCGGCCACACCTTCGAGATCGGCCGGCGGGTCGGCCTGCAGGGCACCCCGGCGGTGTTCGGCCCCGATGGCCGGCAGCTCGGCGGCTACCTCGAGCCCCAGGCCCTGCTGCGCGCCCTGGAGGGCGGCGCCGCGCCCTGAGGCGCCGGGCGGGCGCGCTTGGGCTAGAATGCGCGCCTCCCGAACTCCGGAAATCCCGCGGACATGATCGTCCTGGAGGGCCTGCCGGCCCTGTCGCCGTTCCGGCGCGAGCGTCTCGAATCCCAGCTGCGCCAGCACCACGACGGCGTCCGCCTCACCGCCGCCCGCCACCTGTACCTGGTGCAGCCCGCGCCCGGCGCCACCCCCGACGCGGCGCTGCTGGCCCGGCTGCTCGAGGTCGATCCGGCCCCGCCGGCCGCCGCCGGCGGCGCCAGCGCGCTGTTCGTGGTCCCGCGCCTCGGCACGCTCTCGCCCTGGGCCACCAAGGCCGGCGAGATCCTGCGCGGCGCCGGCGCCCCGGTCCGGCGCGTGGAGCGCGGCCTGCGCCTCGAGCTCACCGGCCTGCCGGTCGCCGGCACGCCGGCCCACGCGGCCATCGCCCGCGCGCTGCACGATCCGATGACCCAGAGCCTGCTGGCCACGCTGGACGAGGCCGAGGGCCTGTTCGCCAGCGCCCCGGCCGGCGCGCTGGGCCGGGTGGCGCTGCCCGCGCTCGACGCCGCCAACGCCGCGCTCGGCCTGGCCCTGAGCCCCGACGAGCTCGACTACCTGCGCGAGCGCTACGGCGCGCTGGGCCGCGATCCCAGCGACGCCGAGCTGATGATGTTCGCGCAGGCCAACTCCGAGCACTGCCGGCACAAGATCTTCAACGCCGACTACACGCTCGACGGCGCGCCGCAGGCGCACTCGCTGTTCAAGATGATCCGCCACACCCACGCGCAGTCGCCGCAGCTCACGCTCACCGCGTACGCCGACAACGCCGCAGTGGTGGAGGGCCATCCGGGCCGCCGCTTCCGCCCCGATCCGCACACCGGCGAGTACCGAGCGGAAGACGCGCTGCCCTCGGCGTTCGCGATCAAGGTCGAGACCCACAACCATCCCACCGCGATCTCGCCCTTCCCGGGCGCCGCCACCGGCGCCGGCGGCGAGATCCGCGACGAGGGCGCGACCGGCCGCGCCGGCAAGCCCAAGGCCGGCCTGACCGGCTTCAGCGTCAGCCACCTGCGCATTCCCGGCCTGCCCCGGCCCTGGGAGGCCGCGCGCCCGGCCAACCCGCGGATGGCGAGCGCGTTCGAGATCATGCGCGACGGCCCGATCGGCGCCGCCGCCTTCAACAACGAGTTCGGCCGCCCCGCGCTGGCCGGCTACTTCCGCAGCTTCGAGCTGATCGAGGCCTCGGGCCTGGTGCGCGGCTACGACAAGCCGATCATGCTCGCCGGCGGCCTCGGCGCCATCGACCGCGCGCAGGTCAAGAAGCTCGGCCTGCGCCCCGGCGACGCGGTGGTGGTGCTCGGCGGCCCGGCGATGCTGATCGGCCTCGGCGGCGGCGCGGCCAGCTCGCTCGCGGCGGGGCAGAGCAGCGAGGCGCTCGACTTCGCCTCGGTGCAGCGCGACAACCCCGAGATGCAGCGCCGCTGCCAGGAAGTGATCGACCGCTGCGCCGGGCTCGGCGTGGACAACCCGATCCTCAGCGCCCACGACGTCGGCGCCGGCGGCCTGTCCAACGCGATCCCCGAGCTGCTGCACGACGCGGGCGTGGGCGGCGTGATCGACCTCGACCGGATCCCGCGCGACGACGCCTCGCTGTCGCCGATGCAGCTGTGGTGCAACGAGAGCCAGGAGCGCTACGTGCTCGGCGTCGCCCGCGAGCGCCTCGACGCCTTCGCCGCGCTGTGCGCGCGCGAGCGCTGCCCGTTCGCGGCGGTGGGCGTGGTGGTGGCCGAGGAGCGGCTGGTGGTGGCCGCCGGCGCGCACGTCGATGGCGCCGGGGTGCCGCGCGTCCCGGCCGATCCGGCGATCGATCTGCCGATGGACCTGCTGTTCGGCAAGTCGCCCAAGACCCACCGCGACGCGGTGCATCCCGCGGCCACGACGCTGCCGCGGGTGGACGCCAGCGGGCTCGACCTGCGCGAGGCCGGCCTGCGGGTGCTCTCGCACCCGACCGTGGCCAGCAAGAACTTCCTGGTCACGATCGGCGACCGCACCGTCGGCGGCCTCAACAGCCGCGACCAGATGGTCGGCCCGTGGCAGCTGCCGCTGGCCGACTGCGCGATCACCCTCACCGACTTCCACGGCCACGCCGGCGAGGCGATGGCGATGGGCGAGCGCACCCCGCTGGCGCTGATCGACGCCGCGGCGTCGGCGCGGATGGCGGTGGGCGAGGCGATCACCAACCTCGCCGCGGCGCCGGTGGCGTCGCTGTCGGAGGTGAAGCTCTCGGCCAACTGGATGGCCGCCTGCGGCCACCCGGGCGAGGACGCGCTGCTGTACGACGCGGTGCGCGCGGTGGGCCTGGAGCTGTGCCCGGCGCTCGACATCTCGATCCCGGTCGGCAAGGACTCGCTGAGCATGCAGTCGCGCCACGCCGAGGGCGGCCACACCCACGCGGTGGTCTCGCCGGTGTCGCTGGTGGTCAGCGCGTTCGCGCGCGTCGACGACGTGCGCCCGCAGCTCACCCCGGTGCTGGTGCGCGAGGAGGACAGCGAGCTGTGGCTGATCGGGCTGGGCGCGGGGCGCAAGCGCCTCGGCGGCTCGATCCTGGCCCAGGTGCACGGCCAGTTCGCCGGCCCCTGCCCGGACCTCGACGATCCCGCCACGCTGAAGGCCTTCTTCGCGCTGGTGCGCGACGCCCGCGAGGCCGGCCTGCTGCTGGCCTACCACGATCGCGCCGACGGCGGCGCCTTCGCCGCGGCCTGCGAGATGGCCTTCGCCGGCCACGTCGGCCTCGACCTGCAGCTCGAGGGCTGGTCGGAGGACGCGTTCGGCGCGCTGTTCAACGAGGAGCTCGGCGCGCTGGTGCAGGTGGCCGCGGACGACCGCGCCGCCTTCGCCGACCTCGTCGACCGCCACGGCCTGATCCACTGCGCGCAGCGCGTGGGCCGGGTGGTGATGGCGCCGCGGGTGCGCGTGCTGCGCGGCCGCGAGGCGCAGGCGGAGTGGTCGTGGGCCGAGCTGTTCTCGGCCTGGTGGGAGACCTCGCACGCCATGCAGCGCCTGCGCGACGAGCCGTCCTGCGCCGACGAGGAGCGCGCGTCGCGCCTCGACCTCGACGATCCCGGCCTGGCCGGCGCCACGCTGGCCTTCGATCCGGCCGAGGACGTGGCCGCGCCGTTCATCAACACCGGCGCGCGCCCGCGCGTGGCGGTGCTGCGCGAGCAGGGCGTCAACGGCCAGGTCGAGATGGCCGCGGCGTTCGACCGCGCGGGCTTCGCCGCCGTCGACGTGCACATGTCCGACCTCATCGAGGGCCGCGTGCGGCTGGAGGACTTCACCGGCCTGGCCGCCTGCGGCGGCTTCAGCTACGGCGACGTGCTCGGCGCGGGCCGCGGCTGGGCCAGCTCGATCCTCGAGTTCCCGCAGCTGCGCGGCCAGTTCCAGGCCTTCTTCGCGCGCCCCGACAGCTTCAGCCTCGGCGTGTGCAACGGCTGCCAGATGCTCAGCCAGCTCAAGGCGCTGATCCCGGGCGCGGGCCACTGGCCGCGCTTCGCGCGCAACCGCTCAGAGCAGTTCGAGGCGCGCTACGGCCTGCTCGAGGTGCTGGAGTCGCCGTCGATCCTGCTGCGCGGGATGGCCGGCTCGCGGATCCCGGTGGCGATCGCGCACGGCGAGGGCCGGGCGGTGTTCGACACCGCGCTCGACCAGTCGGCGGCGCGCGTGGCGCTGCGCTTCGTCGACGGCCATGGCCGCGTGGCCACCGCCTATCCCGCCAATCCCAACGGCTCGCCGGACGGCATCACCGGCCTGACCAGCGAGGACGGCCGGGCCACCCTGCTGATGCCGCATCCCGAGCGGGTGTTCCGCACCGCGCAGATGAGCTGGGCGCCGGCGGGGTGGGGGGAGGCGTCGCCGTGGCTGCGGATGTTCCGCAATGCCAGGGTGTGGGTGGGCTGAGGCCGGTCGCCTGGCGGCCAGCCCCGGGGTCGGCCCTGGCGCCCGGCTCGCGGCCCGTTCCGGGCGCCGGCCCGCTGCGCGGGCCGGTCCCCTGCGGTGCTCGGTCGTCCGAGGCCGCCACATAACTCGGCCATCCATGGCCTCAGACAATGTGGCTTTCCCCTCGGCCGCCCTGCGCTCCTCGGCGCCCTCCAAGGGCCGCGAGCCGGGCGCCAGGGCCGACCCCGGGCCTGGTCGAGGCGCTCGTCCGGCGTGGACAGTCGCGTGGCCGGCGTGACGGGGCAGGGGTGGTTGTTGGCTTGATTTCGCGGCTGCAAATGCGAATGATGTGCAGGTTCTGACCTGCCGAGCCCCCCGCATGTGCCACGTCCTCCGCCGCCATCCCCTCGCCGCCGCCCTGGCCTTCGCGTTCGCCGCGTCGCCGGCGCTGGCCTTCGCCGACGCGGAGGCCGAGGCCGAGCGCGGCGCCGAGGCGGTCGCGGCGGCCGACGACGCGGGCGCCGGCGGCGAGCGCGCCGCGCGCACCCTGGCCACGATCACCGTGGTGGGCAGCGCGTCCGAGGGCGAGCCGGCCGAGGGCAGCGCGACCATCCTCGACCAGAGCGTGCTGGTGTCGAGCCGGGCGCTGACCGTGCCCGAGGCGCTGCGCAAGGTGCCGGGCGTGGTGGTGCGCGACGAGGAGGGCTTCGGCCTGCGCCCGAACATCGGCATCCGCGGCTCCAATCCCACCCGCTCCACCAAGGTGCTGATCCTCGAGGACGGCCTACCGGCGATGTACGCGCCCTACGGCGACAACGCCAGCTACTACCACGCGCCGATCCAGCGCTACGCCAGCATCGAGGTGCTCAAGGGCGCCGGCCTGCTGCGTTTCGGCCCGCAGACCATCACCGGCGCGATCAACTACCTCACCCCGGATCCGCCCGAGGACCCGGAGGGCCACGTCGAGCTGTCGCTGGGCACGCGCGGCTACCGCGCGCTGCAGGCCAGCCTCGGCGGCCACGGCCTGCTGGTGGACGCCAGCCACCGCGAGGGCGACGGCGCGCGCGACAACACCGCGCTCGCGCAGACCGACGTGTTCGCGAAGTACAGCGTGCAGCTGGCCGAGGCGCACGCGCTGACGGTCCGCGCCAACGCGCTGCGCGAGGACTCGCGGGTGGGCTACACGGGCATCACCGATGCCGAGGCCGCCGCCTTCGGCCGCGAGTACAACCCGTTCGGCAACGACCGCTTCGACATCACCCACACCGCGCTGTCGCTGAGCCACGCCTGGACCCCGTCCGAGGGCGTCGAGCTGCTGAGCTCGCTGTACGGCAGCACCTTCGACCGCGACTGGTGGCGGCAGTCGAGCAACACCGGCGACACCCAGTGCGGCACGGCCTTCCGCGACGCGCGCTTCGCCGGCCTGGCCGTCGATCCCGACGCCTGCGCCTCCGCCCAGGGCCGCCTGCGCGCCTACGAGACCTGGGGCCTCGACAGCCGCCTGTCCTTCGCGCGCAGCGTGCTCGGCACCGCGGGCAGCAGCGAGGTCGGCCTGCGCTGGCACGAGGAGGAGCAGGACCGCCTGCAGGTCAACGCCGCCAGCGCCACCGGCCGCACCGGCACCCTGGTGGAGTCGAACCTGCGCACGGTCGAGGCCCTGTCGGCCTTCGCCACCACCACCTTCGACCTCGGCCGCGTGCAGCTCACCCCGAGCCTGCGCCGCGAGGACATCGACTTCGCGCGCACGAACCGGCTGCCCGGCGGCGCGACCGGCCGCGACGCGGTGGCCGCCACCACCTGGGGTCTCGGCCTGGACTGGCAGCTCGCCGACGCGCTGGAGCTGTTCGCCTCGGCGCACGAGGGCTTCGCCCCGCCGCGCGTGGAGGACCTGATCGCCGGCAACGGCACCTCGGTGGCGGTCGACGCCGAGGAGAGCCTCAACCTCGAGCTCGGCCTGCGCGGCCGCCAGGGCCGCTGGGACTACGCCGCCACCGCGTTCCAGGCCCGCTTCGACAACCAGATCGCGGTGGGCTCGATCGCCGGCGGCGCCACGCCGCTGGCCCAGGGCGAGACCGAGTACGCCGGCGTGGAGCTGGCGCTGGGCCTCAACCGCGACGCCCTGCGCACCCGCGCGGGCGAGTTCTACGCCAACCTCGCCAGCACCTGGCTGCCGACGGCCGAGCAGGTCTCGGTGCTGCGCCGGGTCGACACCGGCGCCGCCGCCAACGGCTCGGTCGCCGGCAACCGCCTGCCCTATGCGCCCGAGGTCACCACCACCGCGCGCGTGGGCTGGGTGCAGGGCGCCTGGGACGTCGGCGTCGAGGGCCAGTACGTGGGCCGGCAGTGGGCCGACTTCGCCAACACCGCGCTGCCGGTGGCCGGCGGCGACGGCCAGGTGGGGCGCCTGGGCGACTACACGCTGTGGAGCCTCACGCTGAACTGGGAGCCGGGCCTGACCGGCTGGACCGCCTACGCGACGCTGAAGAACCTCACCGACCGCGAGGCGATCGTCGATCGCACCCGCGGGATCCTGTTCGCGAATCCGCGGCAGCTGATCGTGGGGGCGCGGTACGCCTGGTGATGGCGTGTCGCTAGGCGGTGCGGTGGCGGCGCCGGCGGGCGCCGGGCCCGCTGCGGGCGCCCGGCCGCTGCGCGGCCGGGTGCCCTGCGGTGCTCGGTCGACCGAGGCCGCCACTTAACTCGGCCATCCATGGCCTCGAACAAAGTGGCTTTCCCCTCGGTCGCCCTGCGCTCCTCGGCGCCCTCCGAGGGCCCAGCGCCCGCCGGCGCCGCCACCGGTCCGCCTCCACCCACCCTCGCGCGCGGGAGGGGTGGGCAAACGCCAAAGCCCAAGGCCGAGCCCGGCGCCGACGCTCCTGCTCCTGCCTCCGCTCCTGCTCCTGCCCCGGCTCCTGCTTCTGCTTGTTCCCCCCACCCGGCCGGCGAGGTGGGGAGGGTGGGGGCGTGGTGGGGGCCTGGGTGGGGGCTTGGAGGGCGCCGAGGAGCGCAGGGCAGTCGAGGGGAAAGCCACATTGTCTGAGGCCATGGATGGCCGAGTTATGTGGCGGCCTCGGCTGACCGAGCACCGCAGGGCACCGGCCCGCGCAGCGGGCCGGCGCCCGGAGCGCCCCCGCCCGGGCCCCCACCGCGCCCCCGCCCGCGCGACGCGACGCGACGCCGACCCCCCACCCCGGCACACCCGACACAGCCCCGCCACGACAGGCTGGTAGCATCGGCCCTCCCGACACGGAGGGCGCGACGACGTGGCAGCAGCGATGCAGGAGCAGCACGACCCCGGCCAGGCCGGCGAGGGCGCCGACGAGCGCCTGCTCGCCGCGCTCGCCGCGCGCGGCCGCCTGAAGGACGCCGACCTCGTCCGCGCCCGCCGCCTGCACGAGGAGGCCGGCGGCAGCCTGGTGTCGCTGGTCGCCAAGCTGGGCCTGGTCAGCGAGCGCGAGCTCGCCGAGGCCGCCAGCGACGTCTTCGGCCTGCCGCTGCTGCTGGCCAAGGACTGCCCCGACGCGCCGCCGGCCAACGTCGCGCTGCCGCTGCGCTTCCTCAAGCAGCACGCGGTCTGCCCGGTGGGCGAGGACGACGCCGGCATCGACCTGCTGCTGGCCGACCCGCAGGACGCCTACCCGGCCGAGGCGGTGGCCCTGGCCACCGGCCGCGCGGTGCGCCCGCGGGTGGGCCTGCGCGCCGAGATCGCCGACCTGATCGAGCGCTACTACGGCGCCGGCCGCTCGGCGCTGGGCGCGATCATCGAGGACGTCGGCGACGAGATGGCCAGCGGCGGCGACGAGGACGACGTCGAGCACCTGCGCGACCTGGCCTCCGAGGCGCCGGTGATCCGGCTGGTGAACCTGCTGATCCAGCGCGCGGTCGAGGCGCGGGCCTCGGACATCCACATCGAGCCGTTCGAGAACCGGCTGAAGGTGCGCTACCGCGTCGACGGCGTGCTGGAGGAGGCCGAGAGCCCGCCGGCCAACCTCACCGCCGCGGTGATCAGCCGCATCAAGATCATGGCCAAGCTCAACATCGCCGAGCGCCGCCTGCCGCAGGACGGCCGCATCATGCTGCGCGTGCAGGGCCGCGAGCTCGACCTGCGCGTGAGCACGGTGCCCACCGCGCACGGCGAGAGCGTGGTGATGCGCCTGCTCGACCGCGAGACGGTGGTGTTCGACTTCCACCGGCTGGGCTTCACCGACGCCTTCCTGCCGCAGTTCCTGAAGGTGCTCGAGCAGCCGCACGGCATCCTGCTGGTCACCGGCCCCACCGGCTCGGGCAAGACCACCACGCTCTACACCGCGATGAGCCGGCTCAACCAGCCCGACGTGAAGATCATCACCGTCGAGGACCCGGTCGAGTACCAGGTCGAAGGCATCAACCAGATCCAGGCCAAGCCGCAGATCGGCCTGGACTTCGCCCACGCGCTGCGCAGCATCGTCCGCCAGGACCCCGACATCATCATGATCGGCGAGATGCGCGACCTCGAGACCTGCCGCATCGCGATCCAGTCCGCGCTCACCGGCCACCTGGTGCTGAGCACGCTGCACACCAACAACGCCGCCGGCGGCATCACCCGCCTGCTCGACATGGGCGTGGAGGGCTACCTGCTCACCTCCACCATCAACGGCATCCTGGCCCAGCGCCTGGTGCGCCGGCTCGAGCCGACCCACGCCGAGCGCTACGAGGCCTCGCCCGAGGAGATCGAGCAGTTCGGCCTCCGGCGCCTGCAGCCCGAGGGCGTGATCCACCTGTGGCGGCCGAAGCCCTCGGCGCTGACGCCCACCGGCTACCTCGGCCGCACCACCATCATGGAGTTCCTGGTGGTCAACGACCGCCTGCGCCGGATGGTGCTGCAGCACGCGGGCATGAACGAGCTCGAGCGCGCCGCGCGCGAGGACGGCATGCGCACGATGTACGAGGACGGCCTGCTCAAGGCCATGCAGGGCGTCACCACGCTCGAGGAAGTCCTGCGCGTGTGCGAGGACGCGTAAGCGCGCATGGCCGTGTTCCGCTACAAGGCGCTCGCCGCCGACGGCCAGGCCCTGCAGGGCAGGATGGAGGCCGCCAGCGCCGAGGAGGTGGCGCTGAAGCTGCAGGAGGCCGGCCACCTGCCGATCGAGGCGGTGCGCGCGGACGCCGGCGGCGCCGGCGGCGGCTTCGCCGCGCTCGCGGCCGCGCTCAAGCCCGGCGCGCTCGACGGCGAGGCGGTGCTGCGCTTCACCCAGCAGCTCGCCACCCTCACCGGCGCCGGCCAGCCGCTCGACCGCGCGCTGCAGATCCTGCTCGAGCAGCCCGAGGACGAGGCCGCCCGGCGCGTGCTGCAGGCGGTCCGCGAGCAGGTGCGCGGCGGCAGCACGCTGTCGGCCGCGCTCGAGGCCCAGCACGGCCTGTTCCCGCGCCTGTACGTGGCGATGGTGCGCGCCGGCGAGGCCGGCGGCAGCCTGCACGAGACCCTCGAGCGCCTCGCCGAGTACCTCGAGCGCAGCCGCGAGCTGCGCGCCAGCGTCATCAACGCGCTGGTCTATCCCGCCATCCTGGTGGCGATGGTCGCGGTGGCGGTGGTGGTGCTGTTCGCCTGGGTGGTGCCGCAGTTCCGCGATGTGTTCGCCGGGCTCGGCGATCCCGAGGCGCTGCCCTGGCTGACCCGCGCGATGTTCGGCGCCAGCGACGCGATGCTGGCCTGGGGCTGGCTGCTGCCGCTGGGCGCGGTGGCGCTGGCGGCCTGGGCGCTGGGCCGGCTGCGCGATCCCGCCGCGCGCCTCGCGCTCGACGCGCGCCTGCTCGGCGTGCGCATCCTGGGCCCGCTGCTGGCCAGGCTCGAGACCGCCCGCCTCGCCCGCACCCTCGGTACCCTGCTGCGCCACGGCGTGCCGCTGCTGCAGGCGCTGGGCATCGCGCGCAACGTGCTGGGGAACCGCGCGCTGGCCGCCGCGGTCGAGCAGGCCCAGGACGAGGTCAAGACCGGCGGCGGGCTGGCCCGCGCGCTGGCCCGCCCCAAGCTGTTCCCGCGCCTCGCGCTGCAGATGGTGCAGGTGGGCGAGGAGACCGGCGAACTCGACGGGATGCTGCTGAAGGTGGCCGACACCTTCGACCGCGAGACCCGCCAGGCCATGGACCGCCTGCTCTCCGCCCTGGTCCCGCTGGTGACCATCGCCATGGCCCTGGTCGTGGGCGTGGTGGTGCTGGCGATCCTGGTGCCGCTGTACGACATGACCAACTCGATAGGATGACCCGCATGCGCCCCACTCCGCTCCGCCCGTCGCGCCCCGCCGGCTTCTCGCTGGTCGAGATCATGATCGTGATCGTGCTGATCGCGGTGATCGGCGCGTTCGCGATCAACCGCATCGGCAACAGCCGCGACCGCGCGAACTTCCGCCTCGCCAAGAGCCAGATCGAGACCATCGCGGCCAAGATCGACCAGTACGAGATGGACGTGCGCGACCTGCCGCCCGACCTGCAGGCGCTGGTCACCGCGCCGGCCGGCGCCGAGGGCTGGCTGGGCCCCTACGCCCGCGCCGAGGAGCTGCGCGATCCGTTCGGCGGCACCCTCGAGCTGCGCGTGCCCGGCGACGACGGCCAGCGCTTCACGGTCATCAGCTACGGCGCCGACCGCCGCCCCGGCGGCGAGAGCGTCGACGCCGACCAGACCGCGCCCTGAGGCCGCGCCGGAGCCCCACCGCATGCGCGCGCACCGCGCCAGCGCCGGCTTCACCCTCGTCGAGGTGATCGTCGTGGTGGCCCTGATCGCGGTCGCCAGCGCGCTGTTGCTGGCGGCGCTGCCGCCCACCGACGCCCAGGCCTCGCGCGACGCCGTGCGCACGCTGGCCGGCGAGCTGCGCTACGCGCGCGCCGTGGCCATCCGCGGCGGCGAACCGGTGGACGTGGTGATCGACGTGCGCGCGCGGACCTGGACCGGCGCCGAACGCCGCGCCGGCGAGCTGCATCCGCGCCTGCCCTACGTGCTCACGGCCGCGCGCCTGGTGGACGCCGACGGCGCCGAGCGCGAGGACACCATCCGCTTCCAGCCCGACGGCAGCGCCAGCGGCGGCCGCGTGGTGCTGGGCGAGGACGACGCCGCGTGGCGCATCGACGTGGCCTGGCTCACCGGCCAGGTGCGGGTCGAGCGCGGCGAGGGCCGCCGGTGACGCGCCGGCCCGCCCCCGCCCGCGCCGCGCGCGGCTTCAGCCTGCTCGAGGTGCTGCTGGCCTTCGGCCTGCTCGCCGTGGGCCTGGCGCTGCTGCTGGGCGCGCTGGCCGGCGGCGTGGGCCAGGTGCGCTGGTCGCGCGACGCCAGCGAGGCCGCGCTGCACGCGCGCTCGCTGCTCGACCGCCTGGGCCGCGAGAACCGCCTGCGCCCCGGCGAGGACCAGGGCGAGACCGACGACGGCCGCTACGCCTGGACCCTGCGCGTGGAGCCCTGGGCCGATCCGGCGCTGGCCGAGGCCCCGCCGGGCGTGATCCTCGCCACCGAGCTGCTGCACGTCTCGCTGGAGCTGCGCTGGGGCGAGGGCCCGCGCGAGGCCGTGCGGGTGGAGACGCTGCGCGGGCTCGCGCCCGAGGTCCAGCCCGCGGCCGGGGAGGAGGGATGAGCGCCCGCCGCCGCGCCTCCCGCGGCCGCGCCGCGCGCGGCTTCAGCCTCGTCGAGGTGCTGCTGGCCAGCGTGGTGCTGGCGCTGGGCCTGTCGATCGCCTACGCCGCGCTGCGCACCGCCAGCGGCAGCGCCGCCCGCGCCAGCGCCGCCGCGGCCGACGCCGAGGCCCTGCGCGCCGTGCAGGGCCTGCTGCGCCGCCAGCTCGGCGGCGCCCGCCCGCAGCCCTTCGGCCTCGATCCCTCCACCGCCGCGCCGCGGGTGTTCGCCGCCGACGCGCGCCGCCTGCTGTGGGTGTCGCCGCTGCCCGCCCACCTCTCGCCCGGCGGCGCGCACGCCCAGCGCCTGCAGCTGGTCCCCGACGGCCGCGGCATGCTGCGGCTGGAGTACGCCTTCGTGCCGGTGCAGGGCGGCGTGCAGCTGGCCGCGGCGGGCGCGCGCGAGCCCGAGGTGCTGCTCGAGGGCATCCGCGCCGGGCGCTTCGCGTGGCGCACGCTGGGGCCCGACGGCACCCTCGCGCCCGACTGGAGCGACGCCGACTGGCCGACCGAGGCCGAGCTGCCGCGCCTTCTGCAGCTGGAGCTGGAGCTCGACGGCGGCCGCCACTGGCCGACCCTGGTGGTCGCGGTGCCCGCGTCCGGCCTGCCGGCCCTGGCGGTGTACACCGGCGCCGAGCGCGGCCCCGACGGCGAGGCGCTGCGATGAGCCGCGCGCGCCGCCGCGCCGCGCGCCACCGACCCCACCGCCCGCGCGGCGCCGCCCTGGTGCTGGTGCTGTGGCTGCTGGTGCTGCTGGCGGCGATCATCGCCGCGCTCGCGCTGGCCTCGCGCACCGAATGGCTGCAGGGCCGCCACGAGGTCGGGGCGCTGCGCGCCCGCGCGGCCGCCGAGGCCGGCATCGAGCTCGCGGTCACCCGCATGCTCGATTTCGACGTCAACCGCCGCTGGCGCCCCGACGGCCGCCCCTACGCGCTGGAGCTCGACGGCATCGCGATCGAGGTCCGCGTGCAGGACGAGACCGGCAAGGTCGACCTCAACACCGCCGACGCGCTGCTGCTGGCCGGCCTGGTCGAGGCGCTCGGCGAGGACCGGCTGCGGGCCTCGTCGGTGGCCGCGGCGATCCTCGACTGGCGCGATCCCGATCCGCTCATCAGCCCCGGCGGCGGCGCCGAGGACGACGACTACGCCCGCGCCGGCCTGCCCTGGCCGAGCAAGGACCAGCCCTTCGAGTCGGTCGACGAACTGCAGCGCGTGCTCGGCGTCGACGCCGGGCTGTACGCGCGGATGCTGCCCCACGTGGGCGTGCACGGCGGCGTGGCCCAGCCCGACGTCGGCTACGCGCCGCGGGTGGTGCTCGAGGCGATGGGGCTGCCCCCGGCCACCATCGCCCAGGTCGAGGCACTGCGCGGGATCGGCGGCGGCCCGGCGGGGGCCGGGGAGGGCGCCGCCGCGCTCGCCGGCTTCGGGAGCGGCACGTATAGTGTCGAGAGCCGCGCGACGCTGGGCGACGGCACGCGGGTGGTGCTGCACGCCACCCTGCGGGTCGGCCCGACGGGCGTGTTCGGACAGCTGTACACGCCACTCGAGTGGCGCGAAGGAGACCCCCGTTGATGGCTGTCGCCGAACTCCTCCAGCCGGCGCTCGCCGGCCTGCGCGGCCGCTGGGGCGCGAGCCCGCTGCCGGCCCTGCTCGGGGCCTGGCGCGACGGCCTGCTGCTGCCGCTGCCCGCGGCCTGGCGCGCGCGCCTGGCGCCGGCCAGCCACGGCGAGCGCTGGCGCCTCGAGGACGGCCCCGACGGCCCGCGGCTGGCGATGGCCGCGCTCGGCGCCGACGGCGCAGAGCGCACGCTCGGCGCGCTGCCGCTGGCCGAGGCCCAGGCCCGCGCCGACCGCGCCCGCGAGGCCCGGCACGCGCTGGTGCTGGTGCTGCCCGCCGCCAGCGCGCTGGTGCGCCGCCTCGAGCTGCCGCAGGCCGCGGCCGAGCGCCTGCGCGAGGTGCTGGGCTTCGAGATCGACCGCCAGACCCCGTTCCGCGCCGACCAGGTCGCCTTCGACGCGCGCATCGCCAGCCGCGACGCGGCCCGCGGCGTCATCGCGGTCGACCTCGTGGTGCTGCCGCTGGCCGCGCTCGAGGCGCGCCTCGCCGCGCTGGGCCCGCTGGCCGCCGCGCTCGACGGGCTCGACGTCGAGGCCACCGGCGTCCCGCTCGGCGTGAACCTGCTACCGCCGGCGCGCCGGCGCCCGCGCCGCGACCCGATGCGGCTGGTGCACCTGGGCCTCGGTGCGCTCGCCGTGGCGCTCGTGGCCGTCGCGCTCGGCACCCTGCTCGACAACCGCGCCGCCGCGCTCGAGGCGCTGCGCGCCGACGCCGACGCCCAGCGCCGCGCGGCCGGCGAGGTCAACGCGCTGCGCGCCCGGCTCGACGCGATCGCCGGCGGCGCCGGCTTCCTCGACGAAGTCCGCGCGCGCCAGCCGGCCACGGTCGAGGTGCTGGCGATGCTCAGCGAGCGCATCCCCGAGGACACCTGGGTCGAGCGCCTCGAGATCGACGGCGGCCAGCTCGTGCTGGTGCTGCAGGGGCGCAATCCCTCGGCGCTGGTGGGCCTGCTGCAGGACGCGCCGGGGCTGTCCAACCCGCGCCTGAGCGGCACCGTGCAGGCCGACCCGCGCACCGGCCGGCAGCGCTTCAACCTCGCCGCCACCCTCGTGCCGATGGCGGCGGCGCCCGCCGCCGAGGCCGAGGCCGCGCCGCCCGCCGCGGCCGGGGAGGGCGGATGATCCGCCGCACCCCCCGCCCCGCCGCGCCCGCCGCCGGCGGCGCGCGCCCCGGCTGGCGCCAGCCGCAGGCCTGGCGCGCCTGGGGCGCGCTGGCGCTGGCCGGCGTGCTCGCCTACGGGCTGCTGGTGCATCCATGGTTCACCGCGCCGATGCTGGAGATGCGCGAGGAGATCATCCAGCTGCGCGACCAGGAGCTCACCGCGCGGATGGTGCTGACCCGGCGCGAGGCCATCGAGGCCCGCCTGCTCGAGCTGCAGTCCGACGCCGACGCCGACCCGGGCTTCCTCGCCGAGGGCAGCGCCGAGCTGGCCGTGGCCGGCCTGGTGCAGCGCGTGGAGTCGGTCGTGGCCGAGGGCCCGGCCGGCGCCGGCCGCTGCACGGTCGGCCGCAGCGTGCCCAAGGCCATCGCCAGCGACGAGCGCTATCCGCGGATCACCCTCGAGGTGCAGCTGCGCTGCGGCATGGCCGACCTCGGCCGGGTGATGCAGGCGCTCGAGGGCGGCCGGCCGCGCCTGTTCGTGTCCAAGGTGATGATGCTCAGCCGCCGCGACGCCGCGCTGGCGGTCGACGAGACCCCGGGCGTGGTGCTGGTGGACATCAGCTTCGAGCTGGCCGGCTACCTGCGCACCCCCACCGAGGAGGCCTCCCGCCGTGGCCGCTGATCGCCTGCGCGGCCGCGTGCCGCCCCCCGCCGACTGGTCGGTCGCGACCTGGCTGCTGCTGGGCGCGGCGGGCTGGGCCGCCGGCCTGCTGCTGGTGGCGCTGGCCGGCGCCGGCGGCGACATCCCGCGGCACCCCGACGACCACGCGCTGGCGCCGGCGCTGCCCGCGCCGATCGCGCCGGGCGCGGCGGGCGCCGGCGTCCCGCCCGAGGCCTACGCCGCCATCGCCGCGCGCCCGCTGTTCTCGCCCGAGCGCCGGCCCGACCCGGTCGGCGGCGCGGGCGGCGAGGCGCCGGTGGCCGTGCTCGAGCAGGACCTGGTGGCGCTGGTGTCGACCGCCGGCGTGCGCGTGGCGGTGATGCGCGAGCGCGTCGAGCCCTTCCGCCACCACCGCGTGCGCGAGGGCCAGCCGCTGCCCGCCGCGCCGGGCTGGCGCCTGCTGGCGCTCGAGGACCGCGCGGTGCGCCTGGCCGGCCCCGAGGGCGAGCGCCGGCTCGCGCTGCGCGCGTTCAACGGCGAGGGCGGCGAGAAGCCCACCCCGATCACCGCCGCGGCCGAGGCCGGGTCCGCCGCCGCCCAGGCGGCGGGCGCGCCCGTGCCCGACAGCCCCAGCGGCGCGCTGACCCAGCGCTTCGCGCGCGGCACGCCGCTGCCCGACGCCCCGCCGCCGGGCACCCCCGCCACGGAGCAGGCGCCCGCCGCCCCGGAGCAGGACCCCGAGCAGCTGGCCGAGGCCATCCGCCGCCGCATCGAGGCGCGCCGCGAACAGCTGCGCCGCGAGGCCGCCCAACGATCCGCAGAGGAACGCTGACCCATGAACCCGCCTGTCCGCACCGCCCTCGCCCTGGCCCTCGCCGGCCTCACGGGCCTTTCCGGCTGCGCCAGCGTGCCCGCCCCGGAGATCGCCCGCGTCCCCGACGCCGAGCGCCTGCGCCGCGAGGCCATGCCGTCCCCCGTCGACGCGCCCGCCGAGGCCGAGGCCGCCCCCGAGGCGCCCGCCGCCGACCTGTATCCCGGCAGCGGCGCCCTGATCGACGCCCGCGCCGCCGCCGCCCCGCTGCCGCAGCGCGCGGGCGCCGGCGAGGCCAGCTTCGAGTTCGAGGGCGCGCCGGTGCACACCGTCGTGCAGACCATCCTCGGCGAGGTGCTGGGCGCGAACTACGTCATCGCGCCCGAGGTCTCGGGCACGGTCACGCTGACCGCGCGCGCGGTCGACGACGCCCAGGCGCTGTCGCTGCTGGAGATGGCGCTGGCCTGGAACAACGCCCGCCTGGTCTGGACCGACGGCCGCTACAACGTGGTGCCGGCCGACCGCGCGCTGGCCGGCCAGGTAGCGCCGCGCACCGGCGGCCCCGGCCTCGGCCGCGGCTTCCAGGTGCGCGCGGTGCCGCTGCGCTACGTCGGCGCCGAGCAGATGAAGACCCTGCTCGAGCCCTACGCCCGCGAGCGCGCCATCGTGCAGGTCGACCCGGCGCGCAATCTCATCGTGCTCGCCGGCACCACCGCCGAGCTCGACAACTACCTGCGCACGATCGAGATCTTCGACGTCGACTGGCTGGCCGGCATGTCGGTGGGCATCTACCCGCTGGAGGGCGGCGACGCCGAGGAGATCGTCACCCAGCTCGAGGAGGTGTTCGGCCCCGAGGGCGGGCTGCCGGTGGCCGGGCTGTTCCGGTTCATGCCGCTGCAGGGCCAGAACGCGGTGCTGGTGATCACCCAGCAGCCGCGCTACCTCGCCGAGGCCGAGCGCTGGGTGCGCCGGCTCGACGCCGGTGGCGGTGGCGGCGACCGCCTGTACACCTATGAAGTGAAGAACATGCGCGCCGAGGCGCTGGCCACCCAGCTGCAGCAGGTGTTCGGCGGCGGCGGCAGCCGCGACCGCGGCGCCCAGGTGGCGCCGGGGCTGCGCGCCACGCGCACCCGGAGCATCGATGATCCGGCGCCCGACGCCGCCAGCCCGGCGGCGCGCGCGCAGGCCGCGGTGGTCGCGGCCGACGCCGCGTCGCGCGAGGCCGCCGCCGGCGGCGGCGGCGACGGCGTCGCGGTCGGCGACGGCGAGGTCAGCGTCAGCTTCGTCGAGGAGAGCAACGCGCTGGTCATCCGCGCGCCCGGCTCGCAGTGGGAGGCCATCCGCCGCACCATCGAGCGCCTCGACGTGATGCCGCTGCAGGTCCACATCGAGGCCCAGGTGCTCGAGGTGACGCTCAACGACGAGCTGCGCTACGGCGTGAGCTGGTTCTTCGAGAACTCCATCGACCCCTCGCTGCGCGCCGCCGCGCTGGGCCGCTCGATCTGGGGCGACACCGCCGGCAGCATCGGCCCGCAGGGCACGCTGGGCACCGGCCTGAGCTGGACCTTCCTCGGCCCCAACGTGCAGGCGGTGGTCAGCGCGCTGGACTCGGTGTCCGACGTGCGCGTGCTGTCCTCGCCCTCGGTGCTGGTGCGCTCCAACGCCGAGGCCGAGCTGCGCGTGGGCAACTCCATCCCGGTGCAGTCCACCAGCTTCAACCCCATCGACGGCGGCACCGGCGGCGGCAACGGCAGCTTCACCAACGTGCAGTACCTCGACACCGGCGTGCGCCTCACCGTGACCCCGCGGGTCAGCCCCGACGGCATGGTGTTCATGGAGATCGAGCAGGAGGTCAGCTCGCCGGGCAACACGCCCGACGCGCAGGGCAACGTGCCCATCGCCACCCGCGAGCTCACCACCCAGGCCGCGGTGCAGAGCGGCGAGACGGTGATGCTGGCCGGCCTGATCAGCCAGACCAGCACCGACGGCCGCGACGGCGTGCCCGGCCTCAGCCGGCTGCCGGTGGTGGGCGGGCTGTTCGGCACCCAGCGCCGGATCGGCAACCGCCAGGAGGTGGTGATCCTCATCACCCCGCGCGTGATCCGCGATCCCAACGAGGCCCGCCGCTTCACCGACGAGTACGGCAGCCGCTTCCGCGCGATGGAGCCGCTGGCCCCGCCGGCCCCGCCCGCGGGCGAGGCGCGCTGAGGGCGCGGCCGGCCACGATGCGGTTCCGCCTCCCGTTCCCGCGCGCGCTGTTCGCCGAGCAGCTGCGCCGCGAGCTGCGCACGCGCTGGACCACCAGCCTGCTCGGCGGGCTGTGGCCGCTGCTGCAGCCGGTGCTGCAGCTGGCCGTGCTGGCGCTGGTGTTCACCCACCTGCTGCCCGCGCGCGCCAGCGCCGGCGACCTGCCCTACGTCGCGTTCCTCGCGCTCGGCCTGTGGCCCTGGCAGCTGTTCGCCAACGCGGTGAACGGCGGCACGCTGGCGCTGGTGGACCAGGCCGCGCTGCTGGGCAAGCTCAAGCTGCCGCACGGGATGTTCGTGCTGGTGCGGGTGCTGGGCAGCGTGCTGCCCGACCTGGCCGGCTTCGCGCTGGTGGGGCTCGGCGTGGCGCTGTTCGCCGCGCCGCCGGCCTCGCTGGCGGCGCTGGCCTGGCTGCCGGCGGGCCTGGCGCTGGTGCTGCTGTGGGCGCTGGCGCTGGCGCGCGCGCTGGCCAGCGTGCAGGTGTTCCTGCGCGACGCGTCCACGGTGGTGGGGCAGCTGCTGGTGCTGGGCTTCTTCCTCAGCCCCGTGCTGTACGACCGCCACCAGCTCGCGCCCGCCGCCGCCGCCGCGCTGGGGCTCAACCCGCTGGCCGCGCCCATCGAGGCCGTGCGCGCGGCCTGGGGCTTGGCCCCGCCCTCGACGCTGGCGCTGCTGGGCTCGCTGGCCGCGGGGCTGGTGGCGCTGGCCGGCGCGGAGTGGCTGGCGCGGCGCGCGCGGCCGCACGTCGAGGACTTCCTGTGACATGCCGCCCGTGACATGCCGACGATGAGCCGCCGCCCGTGACCGCCGCGTTCCCCACCGAGGCCTCCACCGCCGCGCCCGGCGAGGTGCTGGTGCGCGTCGAGGGCCTGGGCAAGCGCTACCCGGTGCTGGCCCGGCGCGCCGACCGCGCCCGCGCGCTGGCCGACATCCTGCGCGGCCGCGCGCCGGCGAAGCAGGTCGAGGTGCTGGCCGACGTCGGCTTCGAGGTCCGGCGCGGCGAGTCGCTGGGCATCGTCGGCGTCAACGGCGCCGGCAAGTCCACCCTGCTCAAGCTCATCACCGGCGTGCTCACGCCCAGCGCCGGCCGGGTGGCCGTGCACGGCCGGGTGGGCGCGCTGCTGGAGCTGGGCGCGGGCTTCCATCCCGAGCACAGCGGCCGCGACAACGTGCGCATGGCCGCCGCGCTGCACGGCCTGTCGGGCGCGGCGCTGGCCGAGAGGATGCCGGCCATCGAGGCCTTCGCCGAGATCGGCGAGGCCATCGACGAGCCGGTGAAGCACTACTCCTCGGGCATGGTGGTGCGGCTGGGCTTCGCCGTGATCGCCGCGCTGCGCCCGGACCTGCTGATCACCGACGAGGTGCTGGCGGTGGGCGACGAGGGCTTCCAGCGCAAGTGCATCCGCTGGATCGACGACTACCTGGCCTCCGGCGGCACCCTGCTGCTGGTGGCGCACTCCACCTACCACGTGCAGAAGCTGTGCCGGCGCGCGCTGTGGCTGCACGAGGGCCGCGTGCGCGCGCTCGGCGACGCCTTCGACGTCACCCAGCGCTACGGCGCCTTCCTCGAGTCGCTGCAGCCGCGCGAGGCCGGCCACGCCGCGCATCCCGACGACGTCGTGCTGCCCTACGCGCTGGAGCGCGTGCGCGTGAACGGCAGCGAGGCGGGCGAGGTGGCGGTGCCGATGGGCGGCCGGCTGGCGCTGGAGGTCGAGCTGGCCAGCGTGGACGGCCGCGCGCCGGTGCTGCTGGCCGGCCTGGTGCGCGCCGACGGCACGCCGGTGTACGGCGTGGGCTCGGACATGGACGGCGTGGCGCTGGAGCCGCTGCCGCCCGCGCCCGGCGCGCCCGCCGGGGCGCCGGCGCGCTTCCGCGCGCGGCTGGCCTTCGACCCCGTCACCCTGCTGCCCGGCAGCTACACGCTGCGCGTGCATCCGCTGGATCCCGAGGGCCTGCGCCTGTTCGACACCTGGGAGCGCGCGGTGCGCGTCACCGGCGTGGCGCGCGAGTACGGCCTGGTGCGCCTGCCGCACGCCTGGGGCGGGGAGGGCGGGGCATGAGCGCCGCCACGCGTCCGGTGGCCCCGCTGCCGGTAGTCATCGTGCCGGTGTTCAACGCCCTCGAGGCGCTCGACGCCTGCCTCGCCAGCCTCGCGCGCACGCTGCCCGCCGGCGCGCGCGTGCACGTCTGCGACGACGCCTCCACCGACCCGCGCGTCGTCGACCTGCTCGATGACTGGTGCGGCCGCGAGCACCTATTCTCGGTGGCGCACCTGCGCCGGCCGGCCAACCTGGGCTTCGTGGGCAACTGCAACCTGGCGCTGGCCGAGACCCGCGGCGCCGACGTGGTGCTGCTCAACACCGACACCCTCACCACGCCGGGCTGGCTGGAGCGCCTCGCCACCTGCGCGGCGCGCCAGCCGCGGGTGGGCACGATCACGCCGTGGTCGAACAACGCCGAGATCTGCTCGTTCCCGCGCTTCGTCGAGCCCAACCCGGTGCCCGACGACCCCGACCGCATCGCCGCCGCCGCGGCCAGCGCCGGGGCGCCGGAGTACCCCGCGCTGCCCACCGGCGTGGGCTTCTGTCTGTACCTGCGCCGCGCGGCGCTGGAGCAGTGCGGCGACTTCGACGCCGCCACCTTCGGCCGCGGCTACGGCGAGGAGAACGACCTGTGCCTGCGCTTCGCCGCCTTCGGCTGGAGCAGCGTGCTGTGCGACGACGCCTACGTGGCCCACGTCGGCCACCAGAGCTTCGGCCCGCTGGGCGAGCGCCCGGGCGGCGAGAACATGCGCCGGCTGCTGGTGCGCTGGCCCGACTACCACGAGCGGGTGGCGGCCTTCATCCTGTCCGACCCGCTCAGGCCGCTGCGCGAGCGCCTGGCGCGCCGGCTCGAGGCGATGGACCGCGGCGCGCCGCAGGGCGACCTGTTCGGCTGAGCGGCGGCCGGCGTCGCACCCCGCGGGGACGGGGTGCCGGACGCGGACGCGATGCGCTTGTATCCTTCGCGCCGTGGACACCTCCCCGACGCCCCCGCTGCCCTTCACCGGTGAACGCTTCACGCCCGAGTGCGTGCGCGAGATCTGGCTCGAGCACTGGCAGCGCTACGCCTTCGCCGCGCCCTTCGCGCGCGGCCGCCACGTGCTCGACGCCGCCTGCGGCGAGGGCTACGGCAGCGCGCTGCTGGCCCGCGAGGCCGCCTCGGTCACCGGCGTCGACCTCGACCCCGCCACCGTCGCGCACGCCGCCGGGCGCTACCGCGCGCCGACCCTGCGCTTCGTGCAGGCCGACGCGGCCAGCGGCGAGGGCCTCGCCGACGCGCGCTTCGGCCTGATCACCTGCTTCGAGACGCTCGAGCACCTCGAGGCCCAGGACGCGCTGCTGGCGGGCTTCATGGCCCGGCTCGAGGACGACGGCCTGCTGCTGGTGTCCACCCCCGACCGCACCCACTACAATGCCCACGGCGGCCCGCCCAACCCGCACCACGTGCGCGAGCTGGAGCGCCACGAGTTCGAGGCGCTGCTGGGCAGGCACGTGCCGGCCTACCGGCTGTACGCGCAGAAGCTGCTGTTCCAGGGCGCGCTGTGGGCGCTGGACGACGGCGGCGGGCCGGCCGCCGCGACGACCATGCGCGCCGACGGCGCGCTCGAGGCCGGGCTGGCGTATCCGCCCACCTACTACATCGCCGTCTGCGCGAAGGACCCGGCCCGCCTCGCCGGCCTGCCGGCGCAGGCGCTGTTCGGCGACGCCGCCGAGTCGGTGTACCGCCACTACGACGAGGAAGTGCGCCGCCACATCGCGGCCGGCCACCTGCTCGCGGCCCAGGCCGAGGAGATCGCGGCGCTGCGCGCCGAACTCGCCGCGCTTCGCGGGGCGTCGGCGTGAGCGTCGTCGCCCCGGCCGGCGGCATCGGCGTCGTCGTCGTCACCCACCACAGCGCCAGCACGCTGCGCGCCTGCCTGCAGGGCCTGCTGGCCTCGCCGGGCGTGGTGGCGGTGGCGGTCATCGACAACGCCTCGCGCGACGACACCTGCGCGGTGGCCTCGGCCGTCGCCGCCAGCGACGCGCGCGTGCGGCTGGTGGCCAACGCGCGCAACCGCGGCTTCTCCAAGGGCTGCAACCAGGGCGCCGCGCTGCTCGACGCGCGCTGGCTGGCCTTCGTGAACCCCGACTGCGAGCTGCCGCCCGAGGCGCTGGCGCGGCTGTGCGCGCTGGCCGAGGCCAGCCCGGACGCCGGCCTGCTGGGCGCCGACCTGGTCGACGACACCGGCTTCCGCGACCCCGCCGCGCGCCGCGCCGAGCCCAGCCTGGCGCGCATGCTCAGCGGCGCGGGCGCCGGCCGCACCGTGGCGGTGCCGATCGACACCCGGCTGCCGCTGCAGCGCGTGGACGCGGTCAGCGGCGCGCTGATGCTGATGCCGCGCGCGCTGTTCACGGTGCTGGGCGGCTTCGACGAGCGCTACCGCCTGCACGCCGAGGACCTCGACCTGTGCCGGCGCGTGCGTGACGCCGGCCACGGCGTCTACGTCGCCAACGAGGTGCGCGTGCTGCACCACCGCGGCGTCAGCAGCCGGCGCCGGCCGATGTGGGTGGAGCTGCAGAAGCACCGCGGCATCCACCGCTACTACCGCAAGTTCGAGGCCGCCAACGACGGCTGGCACCGGCGCGCGTTCGCGGCGGTGGCCATCTGGACCCACTTCCTGGTCGCCGCGCCGCGCGCCTGGTGGCGCGAGCGCCAGCGGCGCTGGCGCGCGGGCTGAGCGGCGGCGCCGCGCCGCTGGCCGCACGCGTCACGCCGCACCGCATCGCATCGAGACCCCGCCGCGCGTCCCCGCGCCTTCGTCCCCCCTCCCACGCCACGAGGCCCGCCATGCACCGATCCGCCGCGTCGCCCGCCGTCCTCGCCGCCGCGCTGTCGCTCGCGCTGCTCGCCGCCGCCGCCGCGCCCGCCGCCGCGCAGTCCTCCGACGACCTGCGCGACGCCCTGCGCCGCGCCACCCAGCGCCCGGCGCCGACCACGCCGTCCTCGACGCCCGCCACCAGCGTCAGCCAGGCCGACGCCGCCTCGGGCCTGCGCGAGGCGCTGGCCCAGGGCGCGCAGCGCGGCATCCGCGAGCTCGGCCGCGCCGACGGCTTCTGGGGCAACGACGCCCGCCGCATCCCGCTGCCGCGCGCGCTGCAGCGGGTGGAGCCGGTGCTGCGCCAGGCCGGGCAGGGCGCGCGCATCGACGAATTCCACCTCAGCATGAACCGCGCCGCCGAGCGCGCCGTGCCCGCCGCCGCCGAGGTCATCGGCGACGCGGTGCGGCGCATGAGCTTCGACGACGCCCGCGCCATCCTCACCGGCGGCGACGACGCCGCCACCCAGTACCTGCGGCGCACCGCCGGCCCGGCCCTGGCCGAGCGCTTCCGCCCGATCGTGGCCCAGGCCACCGGCGAGGTCGGCGCCACCCGCCAGTACCGCGCGCTCACGCAGCGCGAGGGCGTGGGCGCCGTGCTGGGCGCGCTGGGCGGTTCGGGCGCGTCCTCGGCCGCCGACCTCGACGGCTACGTCACCGACAAGGCGCTCGACGCGCTGTTCGCCCAGATCGCCGACGAGGAGCGCGCCATCCGCCGCGATCCGGTCAAGCGCGGCAGCGAGCTGCTGCGGCGGGTGTTCGGCCGATGAGCGAGGCGCCCGCGCCCGACGATCCGCGCGCGCCCGACGCGGTGCCGGCGCTCGACGCCGCCGCGCCCGCGCCGCCCGCGCGCCCGTCCACGCGCCGTGCAGCCCTGTGGCTCGGCGCGGCCGCCGCGCTTCCCACTCTGGTGGTGCTCGGCGGCGTCCTGTCGGGCCTCGACGGCGTGCCGTTCGCGGCGCTGGCCCAGGCCGCGGCGGTGCTGCTGGGCCAGGCCGCGCTGTTGTGTCTGGCGCCCGCGCTGCTCGCGCACGCCTGGGTGGCGCGCGCCGAGCGCCCCGCGCTGCCGCTGGCCATCGCGCTGCCGCTGGCGCTGGCGGCGGTGGTGCAGGCCTGGCGCATGACCGCCACCCTCGCGGCCGACACGGTGGTCTGGCTGGCCCAGCGGGCCGACATGGCCGGCCTGATGCCCTTCGACGTGGCGGCGCTGATGGCCGATGCCGGCGGCGCGACCACGCTCACCTGGGCGCTGGCCGCGTCCGACGCCGCGCGCTTCCTCGGCCCCGCGCTGGTGGCGCTGGCACTGGCGCACGCCGCCGAGCGCGACGGCGCCCCGCCCAACGCCCGCCTGCTGCGCGGCGTGCTGCGCCTCGGCGGCGTGGCCCTGCTGGCGCGCGCGCTGTCTGGCCCCGTCCTCGCCGCGATCGGCTCCTAAACCCTCCAGGTCGACTACGACGGCGAACGGCCCGCGCGAGCGGGCCCTTCGCTTTGTCCCACGACGGCTTCGGGCGGCACCATGCCGCGCTCCGTGCTCCCTGCAAGCCGGACGAGCTCACTCGTACCCCGAATGAGGGTTGGGGGGCGGAGTCGGTGGACGCGACGCCTCCCATCGCGGTCAATGCGCGCCTGTAGAGAACACATGGCGCGGCGCGCCCCCTGGAGCTGTCGAGGAATGGATCCGATGAACACCAACGCGCCGACGTCGGCGAAGACCCTGCGCGCCTTCGCGCTCGCGCTGGCCGTCGCCATCCCGGCGAGCGCCGCGGGACTTCCCGCTCTGCCGGCCCTCGAGGGTGACGCGATGCCCTCCGTCGCGGCGGTGACACCGTCGTCCGTGCCGGACTTCATCCCGCTCGATTACTGCTTCACACCGCCGGGCGGAACGCAGACCTGCTATGGCAGCCTCGAGGAGGCCGAGGCAGCGATGCGCGCGTCGACGCCAATCGGCCGCTTCCTCTACTTCGACGGTGAAACCCGCAGGACCGGTAGTCCGCTGTGGCTCGCCCGGAGCTACATGGCTGATCGCCAAGCTCCGGAGTCACATGGAGAGCCTGGCTTCCGGATTGGTGGCTGGCTGCCGTCACAGATCGGCTGCACGCCTTCTGCTGCTCCCGGGCCTGGGCCGAACTACTGCGCAAACGAAGCACAGCCCGCTGATCTGTGGGTCGCAAGGTTCAGGGCGGACCATCCCGCTTGCGAGGTGCGCCAGCATCGACTTGAGGGTGGACAGACGGTCCCGGACGCCATTGTGGGGAGCCAGTCGTCACCCGCGCCTCGGAATGGGGCCGCTCAGTATTCCAATATGCCGGATACCGAGAACGGGCGGCATCTGATGATGGAAGTTTGGTGCCCTGGGTGGGGGACGCCAGAATCCGACTTCCGAAAGATTCAGATGATCAAGGTCGTTCCATTCACGTGCCCGGAGGGCTTCGGGGTTCGCAATCCAACCACTGACTCGCCGTGGCCGCTGGTCTGCGTGCCTCCCAGCACCCGCCCGGTCATCTACGTCCGGGTCCGTCAGACGCAGGCATGTCCGGCCAACGCCAATCCCTGCTATCCGGGGACGGGCGAGAAGCAACGGCAAGAGATCGACTTCGCGTTTGGCGGCGAACCGTTTTTCCGCGCCTACCGATCCGCGGGATACATCGATGCCGGTGTGATGGGGCCACGGTGGTCGCATCTCTATTCCTCTCGGATCGTCAGCCCGAACTCGCCGAGCAATTCGATGCTGGCCGACCATGATGGCTCGCTGATGCCGATGGAGTACGCGCCAACCGTCGCGGGCATCACGCACTACCGCGCGCGCGGTCTCTCGGATGCCCTTGGGCGCGCCGTCAACGGCACGTTCGAAATGCTCGGCCGCGACGGCCGCATCTCGGTCTACCACGCCACCAACGGCCGCCTGCTGCGTCGCCGCGACCCCGCCAATGCGGCCAACGACGTCGAGCTCGAGTACGACGCGGCCGGCGTGCTGGTGGCCGCGCGCGACGCGCAGCAGCGCCGCCTGGTGTTCGGCTACACCGACACCACGCTGGTGGTCAGCAGCGGCATCGGTCCCACCGGATCCCGCCAAGCGAAGCTGCTGACGTCGATCACGCTGCCCGACGGCGGCGTGGTGGGCTACCACTACGACGCGCTGGGCCGCCTGGTCGAGGTGGCGTCTCCCGACGGCATGCGCCGCGGTTACCACTACGCCGAGCCGGCGCTGTCGGCCTCGCCGTCGCCCTTCCTGCTCACCGGCATCACCGACGAGCGCGGCCAGCGCTTCGCGAGCTTCGGCTACGACGCGCAGGGACGGGTCACGTCGTCCACGCTGGCGCCGGCGGTCGAGCGCACCACGCTGCGCTACGTCTCGGCCAGCGACGTCGAGGTCACCACGCCCGGCGGCGACGTGCGCCGCTACACCTTCGGCGCCGACGCCCAGCGTCGCCTGCAGGCCATCACCGACGGCGCAGGCACGGCCACCTGGACCTACAACGGCCAGCAACGCCTCACCGAGCGGCGCGACCGCAGCGGCCGCATCACCCGCTACACCTACGTCAACGAGCTCGTGGCCACCGTCACCGAGGCCCCGGGCCTGCCGGAGGAGCGCGTCACCGCGTTCACCCGCGACGCGATGGGCCGGGTGACGAAGACCATCGTGTCGCGGCGCCAGGGCACCGCGCTGGTGCCGATGAGCGAGGAGCGCCGCGTCTACGACGCCGACGGCCGCGTGGTGTCGGTGTGCGCCGCGGAGCCGGGGCTCGCTTACGACTGCGCGCCCGGCGCCGGGGTTCCGGAGGGCGTGCGCCGCTACCGCATGAGCTACGACGGCGGCCGCCTGGTGCAGATCGACGGCCCGCGCGAGGACGTCGCCGACCTCACCAGCATCGAGTACCACGCCGAGGCCGACGCCGGCTGCGGCGTCGCCGGCGGCAGCTGCCGCTGGCGCGCCGGCGACGTGGCGGCCACGGTCAATGCGCTCGGCCACCGCACCGAGTGGCTGCGCTACGACGCCGCCGGCCGCGTGCTCGAGCAGCGCGATCCCAACGGCCTGGTGACGCGCTTCGACTACGACGCGCGCGGCCGCCTCGTGTCGGTGGATACCGCCGGCATGCTGCAGGGCATGGGCTACACGCCCGCCGGCCAGATCGCCTGGACGATGGACGCCAGCGGTCGCCGCTACGACTTCGACTACGACGACGCCCAGCGCCTGGTGGCGGTGGCCGGCCCCGAGGGCCGCATTGACTGGACGCTGGACGCGGCCGGCCAGCGCATCCGCGAGGAGGTCCGCGACACCGACGGCCAGGTGCGCCGCCGCCTGCAGCAGCAGTTCGACGCGCTCAGCCGCGCCGTGGCCGTCACCCGCGCCAGCGGCATCCCGACCTTGATCGAGCGTGCCCCGGACGGCACGCCCAGCCTGGTCAGCGATCCGCTCGGCCGCACCGACGCCACGGAGACCGACGCGCTGGGCCGCCTGGCCACGCAGCTGCGCGACGTCGGCGGCCTCGAGGTCGAGACCACGCTCGAGCACGACGCGCTCGACCGCCTCGCCCGCGTGGTCGACCCGAAGGGCCTGGCCACCGAGTACAGCTACGACGGCCTGTCGAACCTGGTAGGCCTGTCCAGCCCCGACACCGGCACCACCACCTACGCCGTCAACGCGGCCGGCCAGCGCACCCGCCAGGTCGACGCCCGCGGCGTGGCCGTGGACTACGCCTACGACGCGCTGGGCCGGCTCACCAGCATCGACTTCGGCGGGGCGCCGCACCTGCGCACCACCTTCGAGTACGACGTGGCCAACGGCTGCCCGGCGGGCGAGACGTCCGCGATCGGCCGGCTGTCGGGCTTCACCGACCGCAGCGGCAGCACGCGTTTGTGCTACGACGCGCGCGGCCTGCTGGTGCGGCGCACCCAGGTGACCGCGGGGCGCAGCCTCGTCACCACCTACACCCACGACGCCGCCGGCCTGGTGGCCACCCAGACCCTGCCGGGCGGCAGCCGCGTCAGCGTGGATCGCGTGCAGGGCGAGATCGTGGCCGCCCGCGTGCGCCTGCCGGGCGCGACCGCCGACACCCCGCTGGTGGCCGGCATCGCCCGGCTGCCCTTCGGGCCGGTGGGCCGCATCGACTGGGGCAATGGCGCCTGGCAGCAGCGCGCCTACGACGCCGACTACATGATCCAGGCGATCACCAGCAGCCTGCCGATGGGCCTGTCCCAGCGCTATGGCGTGGATGCGGCGGGCAACATCGTCGAGCTCGACGTCGACTGCGCGGTGACCTCCTACGGCTATGACGGCCTGGATCGGCTGGTGTCGGCCGACACCCCTGGCCTGTTCGGCATCGACGCCTACCGATGGACCGTGGACGGCACGGGCAACCGCACCAGCGAACAGCGTCCCAGCCGCTCGCCGACCCCTTACGTGTATGCCGCCGACAGCCATCGCCTGCTCAACGTCGGCGGCAGCCTGCGCACCTATGACGCGGCGGGCTACCCGCAGCGCATCGGCAGCCAGCGGCTGACCTACGACGCGCGCGGCCGCCTGACCATCGTGCAGACCAATGCCACCAAGCCGGTGACGGTCGCCAGCTACGAGTACAACGCCCTCGGCCAGCGGGTCACCAAGATCCTGCCCGGCGTTGGCGCCACCCTCTTCGCCTACGACGAGGCGGGCCAGCTGGTGGGCGAGTATCCGACCGCCGCGGGGCGTTCGCAGGAGTTCGTCTGGATCGACGGCCTGCCGATGGGCGTGGTGACCACCGAGGCCGGCGTCTCGCGCATGCACTACATCGAGGCCGACCACCTGGGCACGCCGCGCGCGGTGATCGACCCGGTGGCCAACGAGGTGGTGTGGCGCTGGGAGGCCGCGCCGGACCCGTTCGGCACCGCGCTGCCCGCGCGCGACCTGGCGTCCGACGGCACGCGCTTCGAGCTCCACCTGCGCTTCCCCGGCCAGTACTACGACGCCGAGACGCGCCTGCACTACAACTACTTCCGCAACTACGAGCCCCTGACGGGCCGCTACATCGAGTCCGACCCGATCGGACTGGCCGGTGGCATCAGCACCTATGCGTATGCAGCCTCAAGCCCGATGGTCTACTTCGATCCGCTTGGCTTGCAGTACTACTCCTCGGAGCAGGCTTGCTTGCGCCCTGATCGCGTGGCCGCTTGCGAAGCTGCTGGAATAATCGGTAATGGCGGCAGGGCCATAAATCCGGCCGCCTCGTCTGCACTTGGTGCGGAACTGATTTCTGGGGCGAGGACAGGTACGGGCTTCGCCGAAGCCACGGCATCCGGATTTCAATCCCCTCGAGATCCTGATGACCCTGAGTGCCTTCGAATTCGCGCTGCGACACGGATTTGCCTCACAGCGGCTTCGGAGCTTGGAGGTTGCGCGAGCGGGATGAGTCAGTCTGAGCTTTCGCGACGATACGCCGCATGGTTGGAGGCCGCTCAAGCTCGAGCTAGAAGAGATAACATTTGCTACGGTGGCGGGGATCGCGGGCATCAGGAGCAGCAGGCGAACGCTTGGGCCGCGGTTGGGCGTTGCTTTCAGTTGCTCGGCAGGTAGGGGAGTCGTTTCGGCCCATGATTCACTTCTCTGTTCGGAGCCAGCCGACGAACGTCTTGATGAGGTCGGGGCTCGACGAGCTCCGGCCCGAGGCTGTCGAGGCTTTTCAGAAAGCGGCGGCCGACATTGCTTTGGGCGACTGGCTGATCGACCTTGGCGTGCTGAGCTTCATGACACCTGAGGCTTGGGCCTATTACCTTCCTTCTCTGCTGGCGGGCATCCGGTCTGATCCCGTACGCGCGGGAGCGCTGGCCGAGGCGTTCACCCGGGGGTTCGACCGTAGTTTCGGTCCGGAAGCTTGGGATGAGTTGTTCGCCGAGCGGATCGCGGTGCTCGCGGCAGGCGATCTCGATGCGCTGGTCGAGGTGTTTTCGCGCGAGGACTGGCAGCGCGCCCTGTCGCTTGAGCCCGATCAGGCGGAGCGCTGCGTGATCACCCTGATGCACGCGCAGGAGCGCCTCGCGTCCTGAGTCGAACGCGATGGCTGCCGCATGACGACGAAGGGCCCGCGCGAGCGGGCCCTTCGTCTTCCAGCGCGGCGGTGCGGTGAAGCGCGCGCGGCTTACTTCAGCGCCTTGAAGCGGATGCGCTTGGGCTTGGCGCCCTCCTCGCCGAGGCGGCGCTTCTTGTCGGCCTCGTACTCGCGGTAGTTGCCCAGGAAGAACTCCACGTGCGAGTCGCCCTCGAACGAGAGGATGTGGGTGGCGATGCGGTCGAGGAACCAGCGGTCATGCGAGATCACCATCGCGCAGCCCGGGAACTCCAGCAGGGCGTCCTCGAGCGCGCGCAGGGTCTCGATGTCGAGGTCGTTGGACGGCTCGTCGAGCAGCAGCACGTTGCCGCCCTGCAGCAGGGTCTTGGCCATGTGCAGGCGGCCGCGCTCGCCGCCCGACAGGGTGCCGACCATCTTCTGCTGGTCCTGGCCCTTGAAGTTGAAGCGGCCGATGTAGGCGCGCGACTGGATCTCGACGCCGTTGATGTTGAGGATGTCCGAGCCGCCGGAGATCTCCTGCCAGACGTTGTGGTCGCCCTCGAGCTTGTCGCGGCTCTGGTCGACGTAGGCCAGCTTGACCGTCTGGCCGATCTCGACCGAGCCCTGGTCGGGCTTCTCGAGGCCGGTGATCATCTTGAACAGCGTCGACTTGCCCGCGCCGTTGGGGCCGATGATGCCCACGATGGCGCCCGGCGGGACGGTGAAGCTGAGGTCGTCGATCAGCAGGCGGTCGCCGAAGCTCTTGGTGACGTTCTTGAACTCGATCACCCGGTTGCCCAGGCGCTCGCCCGGCGGGATGAAGATCTCGTTGGTCTCGTTGCGCTTCTGGTAGTCGGTGGCCTGCAGCTCCTCGAAGCGCGCCAGGCGCGCCTTGCCCTTCGAGCGGCCGCCCTTGGCGTTCGAGCGCACCCACTCGAGCTCCTTCGCGATCGCCTTCTGGCGCGACTTCTCCTGGTTCTCTTCCTGCTTCAGCCGCTCTTCCTTCTGCTCGAGCCACTGGGTGTAGTTGCCCTTCCAGGGGATGCCGCGGCCGCGGTCGAGCTCGAGGATCCACTCGGCGGCGTTGTCGAGGAAGTAGCGGTCATGGGTGACCGCCACGACGGTGCCGGTGTAGCGGGCCAGGAACTGCTCCAGCCACTCCACCGACTCGGCGTCGAGGTGGTTGGTGGGCTCGTCGAGCAGCAGCATGTCGGGCTTCGACAGCAGCAGGCGGCACAGCGCCACGCGGCGCTTCTCGCCGCCCGACAGCTTGCCGCAGATGGCGTCCCAGGGCGGCAGGCGCAGCGCGTCGGCGGCCACTTCCATCTGCAGTTCGACCTGGTGCGCGTCGTTGGCGGCCAGGATGGCCTCCAGGCGCTGCTGCTCGGCGGCGAGCTTGTCGAAGTCGGCGTCTTCCTCGGCGTAGGCGGCGTAGACGGCGTCGAGCGCGGCCTGGGCGCCGAAGATCTCGCCCAGGCCCTCCTCGACGGCCTGGCGCACGGTCTGCTCCGGGTCGAGGCGCGGCTCCTGCTCGAGGTAGCCGACCTTGGTGCCGGGGTTGGGGCGGGCCTCGCCGGTGAAGTCCTGGTCCACGCCGGCCATGATCTTGAGCACCGTGGACTTGCCCGAGCCGTTCAGGCCCAGCAGGCCGATCTTGGCGCCGGGGAAGAAGCTCAGCGAGATGTCCTTGATGATCTGGCGCTTCGGCGGGACGGTCTTCGACACGCCGATCATGGTGTAGATGTACTGCGACATGGACGCTCCGGCAGGGGTCGGGGCCCGGCGCGGGGCCGGGCGGGTGGGGCGGGCGGCGGGGCGGCTCGAGCGAGCCGGGGCCGCGGGGCCGCATCGGGGCAGGACGGACGCGCCCGCCGGCGCGGGGCGCGGGCGGGACGGGGGTCCGGGAGGCGCGCGATTATCGCCCAAGCCCCGCCGCGGCGCCACCGCGCCCGGGCCGCCCGCGGGCCCGCCGGGTGGCCGCAAACCCGCGCCGGCGTTACACTTTGCGCCTTCCCCGCCCACCCACCGAGGCTCCTCGATGTTCCCGAAGGACATGCAGATCGCCGGCTACGACGCCGAGCTCGCCCAGGCCATGGCCCATGAGCGCCAGCGCCAGGAGGACCACGTCGAGCTGATCGCCTCGGAGAACTACGCCAGCCCGCGGGTCATGGAGGCCCAGGGCAGCGTGCTCACCAACAAGTACGCCGAGGGCTACCCGGGCAAGCGCTACTACGGCGGCTGCGAGTACGTGGACGTGGCCGAGGCCCTCGCCATCGAGCGCTGCAAGCAGCTCTTCGGCGCCGACTACGCCAACGTGCAGCCGCACTCGGGCTCGCAGGCCAACCAGGGCGTGTTCCTGGCCCTGCTGCAGCCGGGCGATACCATCCTCGGCATGAGCCTGGCCCACGGCGGCCACCTCACCCACGGCGCGAAGGTGAACGCCTCGGGCAAGCTGTTCAACGCCGTGCAGTACGGCGTCAACGAGCAGGGCCTGATCGACATGGACGAGGTCGCGGCGCTGGCCCGCGAGCACCGCCCGAAGATGATCATCGCCGGCTTCTCGGCCTACTCGCAGGTGCTGGACTGGGCGCGCTTCCGCGCCATCGCCGACGAGGTGGGCGCCGTGCTGTTCGTCGACATGGCCCACATCGCCGGCCTCGTCGCCGCGGGCGTGTACCCCAGCCCGCTGCCGTTCGCGCACGTGGTCACCTCGACCACCCACAAGACCCTGCGCGGCCCGCGCGGCGGCATCATCCTCTTCGCCAATGCCGGCGCCGGCGAGAAGGCCGAGGAGCTCGCGAAGAAGCTGCAGAGCATCGTCTTCCCCGGCATCCAGGGCGGCCCGCTGATGCACGTCATCGCGGCCAAGGCCGTGGCCTTCAAGGAGGCGCTGGAGCCGTCGTTCCAGGCCTACCAGCAGCAGGTCGTGCGCAACGCCCAGGCCATGGCCCGCACGCTGATGGCGCGCGGCTACAAGATCGTGTCGGGCGGCACCGAGAACCACCTGATGCTGATCGACCTGATCGGCCGCGACGTCAGCGGCAAGGACGCCGAGGCCGCGCTGGGCCGCGCCCACATCACGGTCAACAAGAACTCGGTGCCCAACGACCCGCGCTCGCCCTTCGTCACCTCGGGCCTGCGCATCGGCACCCCGGCCGTCACCACCCGCGGCTACGGCGAGGCGGAGTGCGTGGCGCTGGCGGGCTGGATCGCCGACGTGCTCGACGCCCCGGCCGACGAGGCCGTGATCGCCCGCGTGCGCGACGCCGTCACGGCGCAGTGCCGCGCCTTCCCCGTCTACGGCTGAGGCCCGCCGCCCCCGATGCACTGCCCGTTCTGCCAGCACGACGACACCCGCGTGATCGACTCGCGCGTCAGCGACGACGGCGCCACCATCCGCCGTCGCCGCGAGTGCCCGTCCTGCGGCGAGCGCTTCAACACCTTCGAGACCGCCGAGCTCAAGCTGCCGGCGGTGGTGAAGGGCGACGGCCGCCGCGAGGCCTTCGACGAGGCCAAGCTGCGGCGCAGCTTCGCCAAGGCGCTGCAGAAGCGCCCGGTGGGCGAGGAGCAGGTGGACGGCGCGGTGCGCGCGGTCACCCACGCGCTGCGCACCTCGGGCGAGCGCGAGCTGCCCTCGCGGCGGATCGGCGAGCACGTGATGGAGGAGCTGCGCAAGCTCGACCAGGTGGCCTACGTGCGCTTCGCCTCGGTGTACCGCAAGTTCGAGGACGTGCAGGCCTTCCGCGAGGAGATCGAGCGCCTGGAGCGCGAGCCGTCCGGCCTCGACAAGGTCCAGCTGCCGCTGCTGGAGTCGGGCGTGGTGCTGCCGATCACCGGCGCCGCCGGCAAGGGCCCGCGCCGGTGAGCGACTCGGCGCGCTGGCTCGAGGCCGCCGACGGGCAGCGCTTCCGGATCACCTGGCTCAGCGCGCACCGCGAGCTGGTGCCCACGCTGGCCCACTGGCACGTCGCGGCCTTCCACAAGGCGGTGCCGAACTGGAACGTCGGCCTCGCGGCCGCCGAGCTGGCCAGCCACCAGCTGCACGCGCTGCCCTGCACCTTCGTCGCGCTCGACGAGCACGGCGCCCCGCTGGGCTCGGTCAGCCTGCTGCTCGAGGACGCCCCGGGCGACGCCCGCCACGCGCCCTGGCTGGGCAGCCTGTACGTGGCCGAGGGCCGCCGCGGCCAGGGCATCGGCCTGGCGCTGATGGAGCGCGCCAGCGTCGAGGCCCACGCGCTGGGCCACGCCTGGCTGCACCTGTGGACCACCGACCAGGCCGCGTTCTACGAGCGCCACGGCTGGGAGCGCGAGGGCGTGCTGCGCACCCCGGTCGGGCCCGCGATGATCATGAAGCGCCGCACCCATCCCGCGGCGGCGGCGCCCTGATGGCGTTCACCGCGGTCGACCACGCGCACATGGCGCTGGCCCTGCGGCTGGCCGAGCGCGGCGCCTACACCACCCGGCCCAACCCGATGGTGGGCTGCGTGATCGCGCACGGCGCCGAGGTGGTGGGCACCGGCTGGCACCAGCGCGCCGGCGAGCCGCACGCCGAGGTGTTCGCGCTGCGCGAGGCCGGCGAGCGCGCCGGCGGCGCCACCGCCTACGTCACCCTCGAGCCCTGCGCCCACCACGGCCGCACGCCGCCCTGCGCCGACGCGCTGGTGGCCGCCGGCGTCACCCGGGTGGTGGCGGCGGTGCGCGATCCCTTCGACAAGGTGGCCGGGCAGGGCTTCAGCAAGCTCACCGCGGCCGGCATCGAGGTGGAGAGCGGGCTGATGGAGCGCGAGGCGCGCCACCTCAACCGCGGCTTCTTCTCGCGCCTGGAGCGCGCCCGGCCCTGGGTGCGGGTGAAGCTGGCGATGAGCCTCGACGGCCGCACCGCGCTGGCCGACGGCGAATCGAAGTGGATCACCGGCGAGGCCGCCCGCGAGGACGTGCAGCGCTGGCGCGCCCGGGCCGGCGCGGTGATGACCGGCCTGGGCACCGTGCTGGCCGACGACCCGCGCCTGACCGTGCGCCTGCCGCCCGGCCCCGACGGCGAGCCGGTGCCGTTCGCGCCGCCCGTGCGCGTGGTGATGGACACCCGCGGCCAGCTGCCGGCCGGCTGCCACCTGCTCACCGACGGCGCCGCGCCCACCCTGGCGGTCACCGCCGAGGACGTGGTGCCGGCCTACGGCGACGACGTGCAGGCCTTCGCGGTGCGCCGGCTCGGCGCGCACCTCGACCTGGGCGCGGTGCTGGCCCAGCTGGCCCAGCGCGGCATCAACGAGGTCCAGGTCGAGGCCGGCGCGCTGCTGGCCGGCGGCCTGCTCAAGGCCGGGCTGGTGGACGAGCTGCTGCTGTACGTCGCGCCGGTGCTGCTCGGCGACCAGGGCCGGCCGCTGCTGGCCGGGCTCGACGTCGCCAGCATGACCCAGCGTTTCGGCCTCGACCTGCTTGAGACCCGCCAGCTCGGCCCCGACCTCCGCCTGACGCTGAGGCCCGCCGCCGCCGGCTGAGCCCGCCTGCGCGCGGGCCTCACCGCGCCGCGGGCATGCTGCCGCGCGATCGCACCCCGCCCCCGCCTTCCCCTCCCGGCCGCGCCCCGCGCCGCCGCCATGCGCCAAGGACACCCCATGTTCACCGGACTCATCGAAGCCGTCGGCCACCTCCAGGCGCGCGAGCCGCGCGGCGGCGACCAGCGCCTGACCTTCGCCGTCGGCGCGCTGCCCTTCGCCGACGTGGCGCTGGGCGAGAGCATCGCGGTCAACGGCTGCTGCCTGACCGTGGTGGCCTTCGACGCCGCCTCGTTCGCCGCCGACCTCAGCAACGAGACCCTCGCGCTGACCACGCTGGGCGGGCTGCCGATCGGCGCGGCGCTGAACCTCGAGCGCGCGATGCGCCCCAGCGACCGCCTCGGCGGCCACCTGGTGGCCGGGCACGTCGATGGCCTCGGCGCCGTGGTGTCGGTGTACGAGGACGCGCGCTCGCAGCGCTGGCGCTTCCGCGCCCCCGACGCGCTGGCGCGCTACCTGGCGCCGAAGGGCTCGATCTGCGTGGACGGCGTCAGCCTGACCGTCAACGCGGTGGAGGGCGCGGAGTTCGAGGTCAACCTCGTGCCGCACACGCTCGCGCACACCGCCTTCCACGCCACCGCGCCCGGCGCGGCGGTGAACCTCGAGGTCGACCTGGTGGCGCGCTACGTCGAGCGCCTGCTGCTCGGCGGCGTGGTGCCGGGGGCCGGGATGCCGGCCGCGGCGACGGGGGAGGGCGCCTGATGGCCTTCGCGAGCGTGCCCGAGCTGCTGGAGGAGATCCGCGCCGGCCGGATGGTGGTGATCGTCGACGACGAGGACCGCGAGAACGAGGGCGACCTGATCATGGCGGCGGAGCTGGTGAAGCCGTCGGACATCAACTTCATGGTCACCCACGCCCGCGGCCTGGTCTGCCTGAGCCTGCTGCGCGAGCGCTGCCGCCAGCTCGGCCTGGCGCCGATGGTGCAGTCCAACCACTCGCCCTACCACACCAACTTCACCGTCTCGATCGAGGCCGCCGAGGGCGTCACCACCGGCATCTCGGCCTACGACCGCGCGCACACCATCCGCACCGCGGTGCGCCCCGACGCCACCGCCGCCGACCTGGTGCAGCCCGGCCACGTGTTCCCGCTGATGAGCCAGCCCGGCGGCGTGCTCACCCGCGCCGGCCACACCGAGGCCACCACCGACCTGGCGATGCTGGCGGGGCTGGAGCCGGCCGGCGTGCTGGTCGAGATCCTCAACCCCGACGGCTCGATGGCGCGCCGCCCCGAGCTCGAGCGCTTCGCCGCCGAGCACGGCCTGAAGATCGGCTCGATCGAGCAGCTCATCCGCCACCGCCTGGCCACCGAGCCCACGATCGAGCGCGTGGACGAGCGCGACATCGACACCGCCCACGGCGCGTTCCGCCTGCTGACCTACCGCGACCGCCTGACCCGCGAGCTGCACTTCGCGCTGGCCCTGGGCGATCCGGGCGGCGCCGAGCCGGTGCTGGTACGGGTGCACGTGAAGAACCCGCTGTCGGACGTGCTGGGCTGGCGCCGGCCGGACTTCGGCGTGGCCGTGGACGAGGCGCTGGCGCGGATCCGCGCCGAGGGCCGCGGCGTGCTGGTGGTGCTCAGCGAGCCCTCCACCCCCGACGCGCTGCTGGCCCGGGTGCGCGGCGAGCAGCCCGCGGCCGCGGCCGGCCCGCGCGGCGGCATCGCCGAGTGGCGCCGCAACGGTGCCGGCGGCCAGATCCTGGCCGACCTCGGCTGCACCCGCCTGCGCGTGCTGGGCACGCCGCGCAAGCAGGTGGGCCTGGCCGGCTTCGGGCTGGAGGTGGTGGAGTACATCGACCCGCAGGGCTGAGCCCGTCGGGCGGCGGGCGGCGAAGGCCGCCCGGGGCCGACGCGGGGGCGGCCTGCTACACTGCGCGCCCCCGAGCACCACCCCAGGCCCTGCCATGCCCCGCTTCGAAGGCGACCTGCGCCGTCCCAAGGACGCGCGCTTCGCGATCATCGTCAGCCGTTGGAACCCGCGCATCACCGACGCCCTGCTCGACGGCGCCCTGAAGGCCTTCGCGGCCCACGGCGTGCCGGCCGACGCCATCGACGTCGTCCGCGTGCCCGGCGCCTGGGAGATCCCGCAGGCCGCCGAGCTGCTGGCCGGCAAGGACGAGCACCACGCCCTGGTGGCGCTGGGCTGCGTGGTCCGCGGCGACACCCGCCACTTCGAGCAGGTGGCCGACGGCTGCGCCGAGGCGCTGATGCGCCTGAGCCTGATCCACCGCCTGCCGGTGGCCAACGGCGTGCTGGCGGTCGACGCCTTCGCCGACGCCGAGGCCCGCGCCGGCGGCGCGCACGGCAACAAGGGCGAGGAGGCCGCGATGGTCGCCCTCGAGATGTCGCACCTCTTCGAGCAGCTGGCATGAGCGCCCCGCGCCGGACCGACGGCGTCGACCCGGCCGCGCGCTCGCGCGCCCGTCGCCGCGCCCTGCAGGCCGTCTACGCCTGGCAGCTCTCGGGCACCTCGATCCCGATGCTGATCGCGCAGTTCGAGCGCGAGCAGGACATGGAGATCGCCGACCAGGAGTACTTCGAGGCCCTGGTGATCGGCGTCGCCGAGCACCGCGCGGCGTTCGACGAGGTGCTCTCGCGCTACCTCGACCGCACCATCGAGCAGGTCGACCCGATCGAGCGCGCGGTGCTGCGCATTGCCGCCTACGAGCTGGCGCACCGCGTCGACGTGCCCTACCGCGTCGTGATCAACGAGGCGATCGAGACCACCAAGCGCTTCGGCGCCGAGCACGGCCACACCTTCGTCAACGGCGTGCTCGACAAGGCCGCCCACGAGTGGCGCGCGGCCGAGATCCAGGCCGCCGGCCGACGCGGCTGAGGCGGGGCCGGCGATGACCGGCGAGTTCGACCTGGTCGGCCGGGTGCGCGACCGCCTCGCGGCGCGCGGCGCGCCGTCCACCGGCGTGGTGCTCGGGATCGGCGACGACGCCGCGCTGCTGGCGCCGCCCCCGGCGGGCCCCGACGGCCGCCCGATGCTGCTGGCGGTCAGCACCGACACCCTCAACGCCGGCGTGCACTTCCCGCACGCCACCGCGCCGGCCGACGTCGGCCACAAGGCGCTGGCCGTCAACCTCAGCGACCTCGCCGCGATGGGCGCCGCGCCCGCGTGGTGCACGCTGGCGCTGAGCCTGCCCGACGGCGACGCGGCCTGGCTGGACGGCTTCCTCGACGGCTTCCTCGCGCTGGCCGACGCGCACGGCCTGGCCCTGGTCGGCGGCGACACCACCCGCGGGCCGCTCGCGATCACCGTCACCATCGCCGGGCACGTGCCCGCGGGCGCGGCGCTGCGCCGCGACGGCGCGCGCGCCGGCGACGAGGTGTGGGTGACCGGCACGCTCGGCGACGCCGCGGCGGGCCTGGCGCTGGCGCTGGGCGAGGCGACGGGCGAGGTGTCGGGCGGGGCCCTCGCGCCCGCCGACGCGCGCTTCCTGCGCGGCCGCCTCGACCGGCCCACGCCGCGCGTCGCCGCCGGCCTGGCGCTGCGCGGGCTGGCCAGCGCGGCGCTCGACCTCAGCGACGGCCTGCTGGCCGACCTCGGCCACCTGCTGGCGGCCTCCGGCGTCGGCGCGGAGCTCGAGGCCGACGCGCTGCCGTTCTCGCCGGCGCTGGCGGCCTATGTCGCCGCCCGGGTGCAGGCGCGCGAGCAGGCGCTGGCCGGGGTCGCCGACGCCGGCGCGCCGTCCGCGCAGGCCGCGGCCGCCGCGCTGCGCCGCCGCCTGCAGCTCGCCGGCGGCGACGACTACGAGCTGTGCTTCAGCGCGCCGCCCGCCGCGGCCGACGCGGTGCGGGCGGCGCTGGCCGCGGCCGGCGCCACCGCCACCCGGATCGGCCGCCTCGTCCCGACGCCCGGCCTGCGCCTGCGCGCCGCCGACGGCCTCCCGCTTCCCGTCCCGGCCCGCGCCGGCTGGGACCACTTCGGATCGCCCGCCTGATGGCCCTGCTCAGCCTCCGCCGCACCGTCTCGCATCCCGCGCCGCTGCTTGCCACCGGCTTCGGCAGCGGGCTCTCGCCCTGGGCCCCGGGCACCGTCGGCACGGCGGTGGCGCTGCTGCCGTGGTGGTTCCTGCAGGCGCTGCCGGCCTGGCAGTACGCGCTGGTGCTGGCCGTCGCGTTCGCGATCGGCGTGTGGGCGGCGGACTGGGTGATCCGCGAGACCGGCGTGCAGGACCCGGGCCTGGTCGTATGGGACGAGTTCGTGGGCGTGTGGATCACGCTGGCCGCGACCGCGGGCGATCCCGCCTGGATGCTGGTGGGCTTCGCGGTGTTCCGGGTGTTCGACATCTGGAAGCCGTGGCCGATCGGCTGGATCGACGCGCGGGTGAAGGGCGGCTTCGGCGCGATGCTCGACGACGCGCTGGCCGGCGCGTTCGGCCTGGCCGCGATGCTGGCGCTGCAGGCGGGCTGGCGCGCGCTGGGCTGAGGCGGGGCCGCCCGGGGCGGGCGCGCGGGCCCTGGCCTGCGCGCGGGGCGCTCAGTCCGGCAGCACCTTGCCCGGGTTGAGCAGGCCGTCGGGATCGAACTGCGCCTTCACCGCGCGCATCAGCGCCAGCGTCTCCGGCGCGATGGCCTCGGCCATGAACCCGCGCTTGGCCAGCCCGATGCCGTGCTCGCCCGAGAGCAGGCCGTCGAGCGCCAGCACCGTGCGGAACACCCGCGCCATCGCGTCCTCGGCGCGCGCGGCCTGGCCGGCGTCGGCCGGGTCGTAGAGCAGGTTCACGTGCAGGTTGCCGTTGCCGGCGTGGCCGAAGCACACGATCGGCAGCCCGACCTCGGCCGACAGCGCCTGCACCGCGTCCACCAGCGCGGGGATGCGCGACACCGGCACCACCACGTCCTCGTTGATCTTGCCCGGCGCGAGGGTGCGCAGCGCCGGGCTGAGCGCCTTGCGCGCGGCCCACAGGCGCTCGCGCGCGGCCTCGTCCGGCGCGTCGTCGAGCGCCAGCAGCCCGGGGCCGGCGGCCGCGGCCCGCAGCGCCGCGACGGCGGCCGGCAGCTCGGCCTCGGTGCCGTCGGCCTCGATCATCAGCAGCGCGCCGGCCTCGGGCAGGTCGGCCCGGCCGACCTCGCGGGCCAGGCGCACGCAGGCGGCGTCCATGAACTCGAGCATCGACGGCGTCACCGGCTGCGCCATCAGCCGCGCCACCGCGGCGGCCGCGCTGGCGACGTCGGCGTAGAGCGCGCGCAGCGCCCGGCGCGCCGGCGGCAGCGGCAGCAGCTTCAGGCTGGCCTCGACCACCAGCGCCAGCGTGCCTTCGCTGCCGACGAGGAAGCGGGTGAAGTCGTAGCCGGTGGCGCCCTTGGTGGTGGGCGCGCCGGTGCGGATCAGCGCGCCGGTGCCGGTGACCGCGGCCAGCGCCAGCACCGCGTCGCGGCTGGCGCCGTACTTCACCGCGCGCGGGCCGCCGGCGTTGCAGGCGAGGTTGCCGCCGACGGTGGAGAACGGCGCGCTGGTGGGGTCGGGCGCCCAGAACATGCCGTGCGCGGCCAGCGCGGCCTGCAGGTCGCCGTTGAGCACGCCCGGCTGCACGACGGCCACGCGGTCGCCGGGGCGGATGGCGAGGATGCGGTCCATGCGCTCGAACGAGACCACCAGCGCGCCGGTGGGCGGCACGCTGGCGCCGGTGGTGTTGGTGCCGCGGCCGCGCGCGACGATGGGCACGCGGTGCGCGCGGCAGGCGCGCACGATGGCCTGCACCTGGTCGGCGTCGACGGGCAGGGCCACGCCGCCGGGCTGGCCCTGGCGGCGGGAGTTGTCGTAGCCGTAGGCGTGGCGCTCGGCCGGATCCAGCAGCAGGCCGCCGGGGCCGAGCAGCGCGGCGAGCGCGCGCGCGAGGGCCGCGGGCAGCTCGGCGGCGGGCATGGGCGAGGCGGGCGGGGCGGGCATGCGGGGGGGGCTCGGCTCAGGCGGTGAACGCGGCGCGGTGCCACGCGAGCGTGGGGGCGTCGGCGGGGCCGTCGAGGGCGACGACGTCGAAGCGGCAGGGCAGCGCGGCCATGCCCGGATGATGCGCGAGCCAGGCCCCGGCCGCACGCACCAGCCGGCGCTGCTTGCCCGCCTGCACCGAGGCCCCGGCGCCGCCGTGCCCGCGGGCGCCGCGGAAGCGCACCTCGACGAACACCAGCGCGGAGCCGTCGCGCATCACCAGGTCGATCTCGCCGACGCGGAAGCGCGCGTTGCGCGCCACCAGCACCAGGCCCGCGGCCTGCAGGTGGGCCAGCGCGCGGTCTTCGCCGGCGGCGCCGTCGGCGCGACGGGTGCGCGCGGCCTCGCGGCGGCGCGCGGCCGCGCCGGGCGTGCCCTCCGCGAGCCGGCCGTCAGCGGGCGCCTGGCGCCGCACCGGCGGCCGGCGCGGGCAGGGCCGCCGGCGCGGGGCCGGCGGGCTCCGAGATCAGGCCGCCGTCGGGCGCGCGCTGGCTGCGCCCGCCGCTGAACACCGCCCAGGCCGGGCGGCGCTGCACGAGGCCGAAGCCGTCGAGGCGCAGCTCGCCGGTGGTGCCGCGCACGCTGGCCTCCGGGTCGCGGCCCAGGTGGTCGCCCCAGGCGGCCAGCAGCCAGGCGTCATGGCCGAAGGCGAACAGGCGCGCGGCGGCGCCGCGGCTGCTGGCGACCTCGCGGCCCACCGCGCCGGCGTCGGGCAGGCCCTCGCGGCCGTCGAGCAGCCACGGCAGCTCGGGGTACTCGATGCCGTCGAGCTCGCGGTCCTGGCGCGGGTCGCCGCCGCCGGCGAGCACCAGCGACGTGGCCACCACCGGCACGCCGTCGAAGTTCGACAGCGCGGCCAGCTGCGGCTTGAGCAGGCGCGCGGCGGGGGCGCGCGCGACGAGGAACAGCGCGTCCACCTCGCGCTCGCCGACCGCGGCGTGCAGCGGGGTGACGTAGTCCAGGCCGCCCTCGGGCAGCGCGATCTCGGCCACCACCTCGCCGTCGCGCTGGCGCAGGCGCTCGCGGAAGGCCTCGGCCGAGCGGCGCGCGGTGTCGTCGGCGGCCGCCGCGATCACCACCCGGCGCTGGCCGCGCGCGAGCAGGCGCTCGGCCGCGGCCACGCCCTCGTCCTCCGGCGACAGCGACCAGGCCTGGCTGCCGGCGGGCGGCTCGACCCCCGCGCGGTTGAGCGCGAGCAGCGGCACCGGGGTGCCCGCGGAGAACAGGGCATCGACGGCTTCGCGCTCGAGCGGGCCGACGACGAGCTGCGCGCCGTCGGCGACGGCCTGCGCGTAGGCGGCCTCGGCGCCCAGCGCCGCGGTGTCGTAGGCGCGCACCTCGGGGCGGCGGCGCGGCTCGCCGTAGTAGCCGGCGAAGAAGCCGTCGCGCACCGCGTTGCCGGCGTTGGCCAGCGGGCCGCTGAGCGGCAGCAACAGCGCGACGCGCGTGGGCGGTCGGTAGCCGTCGGCCTCGGCGCGCGGCAGCGTGGCGTCGACGGGGCCCGCCGGCGCGCGCTCGTAGGGGCGCGGCAGGGCCAGGCCGCGGCGCGTGAGCGCGCGGCCGGCGAACGGGTACAGCGCGTCGCCGACCGGCAGCGCGGCGGTGCGCTCGGCGAGCTCGCGGTCGGGCAGGCGCGAGAGCAGCGCCTCGATGCGGCGGGCGCCGGCGGCGTCCTCGCCCTCGCCGGCGGCGGCGCGCGCCGCCGCGGCGCCGAAGCGGTCGCCGCCGGCCTCGAGCGCCTCGGCGCGCAGCGACAGCGCGCGCGCGTCGAGCGCGGCGTCGCCGGAGCGCGGCGCGGCGGCGAGCATGGCCACCGCCCCCATCGCATCGCCGTCGGCGAGCGCGAAGCCGGCGCCCAGGACGGCGTGGCGCAGGCGCTGCGCTTCGTCGAAGCGGCGCGGCTCGATCGCGGCGTAGGTGGCGCGCGCGCGGGCGTCATCGCCGGCCTCGCGCCAGGCCTCGGCCGCGGCCAGCAGCAGCGCCGGGCGCTCGGCGCCGCGCGCGCCTTCGGCGGCGAGCTCCCAGGCCCGGGCCGCGCCGGCGTGGTCGCCGGCGCGCGCCAGCGAGGCGGCCGAGGGCTGGTCCGACGGCGCCGCGGCGCGCGTGGGCAGCTCGCAGCCGGCGACCAGCACCGGCAGCAGCAGCAGGGCGGACAGGCGCAGGGCGCGGGTCGGTCGGCGGGGGGCGCGGGGCAGGTGGGGCATCGGGGTATCCGGGTGGGGATGGAGGGCGCGGGGGCGGGGCCGCCGCGCGGGGTAGAATCATACCGCCCGATCGCCGCGCGCCCGCGGCGAATCCGTCCCTCCGGAGCCCCCATGTCCCTCCCGCCGCCGGGTCAGCCTCCGGCGCGTGCCGCCGGCACGCTGCACATCGTCGCCACCCCGATCGGCCACCTCGGCGACCTCAGCCCGCGCGCTGTCGAGACCCTGAAGGCCGTCGACGCGATCCTCGCCGAGGACACCCGCCACACCCGCCAGCTGCTGGCCCACCTCGGCCTCGAGCGCCCGCTGCTGGCGCTGCACGAGCACAACGAGGACGCCCAGGCGCCGAAGCTGGTGGAGCGCCTGCTCGCCGGCGACCACCTGGCCCTGGTCAGCGACGCCGGCACGCCGCTGGTCAGCGACCCCGGCTACCGGCTGGTGGCCGCGGCGCGCGCGGCCGGGCTCAAGGTCAGCCCGGTGCCCGGCCCCTGCGCCTTCGTCGCCGCGCTGTCGGTGGCCGGCCTGCCCAGCGACCGCTTCTGCTTCGAGGGCTTCCTGCCGGCCAAGGCCTCCGGCCGCCGCGAGCGCCTGCGCGCGCTGGCCGCCGAGCCGCGCACGCTGGTGTTCTACGAAAGCTCGCACCGCGTCGAGGAGTCGCTGGCCGACATGGTCGCGGCGTTCGGGTCGACCCGTCGCGCGGTGCTCGCGCGCGAGCTGACCAAGCTCTTCGAGACCGTGCTCGACGGCCCGCTCGAGGCGCTGGCCGCGCGCGTGGCCGCCGACCCGGACCAGCGCCGCGGCGAGTTCGTGCTGCTGGTCGAAGGCGCGGGCGAGGGCGACGGCGACGCCACGCTGGCCGAGGGGCGCCGCGTGTACGCGCTGCTAAGCGCCCAGCTGCCGCCCTCGCAGGCCGCGCGCCTCGCCGCCGAGATCACCGGCGCGCCGCGCAAGGCGCTCTACGGCGGCGGCGAGGGCTGAGCGGTCGGGCCCGGCGCGGGGATCCGTGCGAGAATGCCGGCGCGGAGTCGGCCAAGGCGATCGCGGCGCGGAGTGATCCGCGGCGAGGAAAGTCCGGGCTCCACAGGGCAAGGTGCCAGGTAACGCCTGGGCGGCGCGAGCCGACGGACAGTGCAACAGAGAGCAGACAGCCGAACGGCGCCTCCGGGCGCGCGTGGTGATGGTGAAAGGGTGCGGTAAGAGCGCACCGCCCGCGGGGACAACGCCGCGGGGCACGGCAAACCCCACCTGGAGCAAGACCAAATAGGGGACCCATGGCGTGGCCCGCGCCAGTCCCGGGTTGGTTGCTTGAGGGTCGCGGTGACGCGGCTCCTAGAGGAATGGTCGCCCACGACAGAACCCGGCTTAACGGCCGGCTCCGCACTTCTTCCTCCACCAGGCCCGCGCGAGCGGGCCTGGTGCGTTTCCGGGCCCCGTTCCGCGCGCATCGCCCGCGCATCGCCCCCCGTCCGCCCCCGCGCCGCCCCGCCTCGGGACCGGCTCCGGCCCCGTCGCGCCGGGGGCGTCGGGCCGTGACCGCCGTCTCGTTCAGAAATCCTTTTCCAACGGAATCAGCACCTCCGGAAATGTTGTTAATCCGGACTCTCAAGATTGCTGCAAGGTCTTGATGGCGCTGGGGTTTTCGGCGTGATTTTCCTGTTGACACGCCGTTTCCCGGAGGCCTAATGTGGGCACCAGAGGGAATTCCGGGAATTCCGTGGGGATTGGTGGCATAGATGTTCCAGGGCGAAACCGCCATCACGATCGACGACAAGGGCAGGCTCGCCATCCCGGTGAGCCTGCGCGAGCTCGTCGCGCGCGACTGCGGCAACCGCCTGGTCATCACCTACAACCCCTACGAGTCCGGCTGCCTGTGGCTGTACCCCGAGGCGAAGTGGAGCGTGGTGCGTGACCAGGTGAACGCGCTGCCCAGCGCGATCGCGGTCCACCGCCGCCTGCAGATGAAGCTGGTGGGCGCGGCGACGCCGGTGGAGCCCGACGGCAGCGGCCGCGTGCTGCTGCCGGCGAGCCACCGCAATGCCGCGGGCATCGAGAAGAAGGCGGTGCTGCTGGGCATGGGCGACCGCCTCGAGCTGTGGAGCGAGCAGGCGCACCACGCGCAGATCCGCCTCACCGTCGGTGAGGCCGAGGTCAGCGCGGCCATGCTCGAGCTGCGGCTCTGAGCCCGGTGGCGGCGGTGGGCGAGCAGGCCCCGGACCGCAGCCACCTCCCCGTGCTGTTCGCGGAGGTGCTCGACGGTCTCGCGGTGCGGGCGGACGGCACCTACCTCGACGGCACGCTGGGGCGCGGCGGCCACGCCGGCGGCGTGCTCGCGCGGCTCGGCCCGGACGGCCGGCTGCTGGTGATGGACAAGGATCCCGAGGCGATCGCCTGCGCCGAGCGCCTGTTCGCCGGGGATCCGCGGGTGGGGATCCGGCGCGGCAGCTTCGCCGCGCTGGCGCAGTGGGAGGCGACGCGGGACGGGCTCGACGGCGTGCTGTTCGACCTCGGGGTGTCCTCGCCGCAGATCGACGAGGCCGCGCGCGGCTTCAGCTTCCGCCACGACGGTCCGCTCGACATGCGGATGGACCCGGAGGCGGGGGAGAGCGCGGCGGCATGGCTGGCGCGGGCGGACGAGCGGGAGATCGCGGACGTGGTGTGGACCTACGGGGAGGAGCGCATGAGCCGACGCATCGCGAAAGCGATCGTGTCCACGCGCGCCGAGGCCCCGCTCACCCGCACCTCCGAGCTGGCGAACCTGATCGCCCAGGTCGCCCCGCGCCACGACGGCATCCATCCCGCCACCCGCAGCTTCCAGGCCATCCGCATCCACATCAACCGCGAGCTGGCCGACCTCGAGGCCGGCCTCGCGGCCGCGTTCGAGCGCCTGAAGCCCGGCGGCCGGCTGGCGGTGATCAGCTTCCACTCGCTGGAGGACCGGATCACCAAGCGCTTCATCCAGGGCCTGGCCAAGGCGCCGCCGGCGAACCGCCGCTTCCCGGAGGCCCACGCGTTCGTGCCGCGCCTGCGCGAGGTGGGCGGCGCGACGAAGGGCTCGCCGGCCGAGGTCGCGGCCAACCCGCGCGCCCGCTCGGCGGTGCTGCGCGTGGCGGAGAAGCTGGCATGACCGGCCGGGTGCTGATGGCGCTGCTGGTGGTGGCGGTGATCGCCTCGGCGATCGGCGTCGTCGTCGCGCGCCACCACCACCGCCAGGCCTTCGTCGAGCTCACCCGCCTGCAGCGCGAGGCCGACGAGCTCGAGATCGAGTTCGGCCGCCTGCAGCTCGAGCAGGCCACCTGGGCCGAGACCCACCGCATCGAGCAGGTGGCCCGCCAGCGCCTCGGGATGGGCTTCCCGGCCGAGGCCGACGTCCGCGTGGTGCGGCCGTGAGCCTGCGCGCGCTGCTGCAGCGCCTGGCACCCCGGCGCCCCGAGGGCGCCGCCGGCCCGACCCGCTCCGCGGGCGGCCGCCGCGGCCTGCCGCCGGTGAACATCCGCGCGCGGGTGGTGTTCGTCACCGCCGCGCTGGCCGGCGGCTCGCTGCTGCTGGTGGCGCGCGCGGCCGACCTGCAGCTGGTCAACGCCGAGTTCTACCAGGACCAGGGCGACCAGCGCTTCCTGCGCGAGATCGCCATCCCGACCCCGCGCGGCATGATCACCGACCGCAACGGCGAGCCGCTGGCGATCTCCTCGCCGGTGGAGTCGGTGTGGGCCAACCCGCGCGAGCTGCTGCAGCACCCCGAGCGCATCCCCGCGCTCGCCGAGGCGCTGGGCATGCCGGTGGAGCCGCTGCGCCAGCGCCTCGACGCGCGCGCCGACCGCGAGTTCGTCTACCTGCGCCGGCACATGAACCCCGACCAGGCCCGCGTGATCCTCGACCAGGGCTTCCCCGGCGTGTACGCGCAGCGCGAGTTCCGGCGCTTCTACCCGCTGGGCGAGGTGGTCTCGCACGTGCTCGGCTACACCAACGTCGACGACCGCGGCCAGGAAGGCCTGGAGCTGGCCTACGACAGCTGGCTGACCGGCACCCCGGGCGCCAAGCGCGTGATCCGCGACCGCCGCGGCGCGATCGTCGAGAACGTCGACCTGATCCGCGCGCCGGAGCCGGGCCAGACCCTGCAGCTCTCGATCGACCGCCGCATCCAGTACCTGGCCTACCGCGAGCTCAAGGCCGCGCTGCTCGAGCACGGCGCCAGCTCAGGCTCGGTGGTGATCCTCGACGTCGCCACCGGCGAGGTGCTGGCGATGGTCAACCAGCCGTCCTACAACTCCAACGCGCGCGACGGCGCCAGCCGCGACGCGCAGCGCAACCGCGCGGTCACCGACCTGATCGAGCCGGGCTCGGTGATCAAGAGCTTCACCGCCGCCGCCGCGCTCGAGACCGGCCGCTACACGCCCACCACCCAGATCGAGACCGCGCCGGGCTACATGCCGCTGGCCGGCCACACCGTGCGCGACGTGCGCAACTTCGGGCTGCTCGACGTCACCGGCATGCTCACCAAGAGCTCCAACATCGCCGCGACGAAGATGGCGCTGGACATGCCGCGCGAGCACTTCCACGGCGTGCTGCAGCGCTTCGGCTTCGGCGCGTCCACCGGCAGCGGCTTCCCCGGCGAGGCGCCCGGCCTGCTGCCGCCGCCGAACCGCTGGGGCGTGCTGCACCAGGCCACCATCAGCTACGGCTACGGCCTCAACGCCACCCCGCTGCAGATCGCCCAGGCCTACGCCGCGCTCGGCAACGGCGGCCGGATGATGCGCCCCACCTTCGTGCACGGGCAGCCGGCCGAGGGCGAGCAGGTGATCGACCCGGCCATCGCCCGCCAGGTGGTGGACATGCTCGAGAGCGTCGTCGGCCCCACGGGCACCGCGCGCACCGCCGGCATCCGCGGCTACCGCGTGGCCGGCAAGTCGGGCACCTCGCGCCGGGCCACCGCCGGCGGCTACGAGCGCCGCTACATCTCGATGTTCGCCGGCCTGGTGCCGGCGAGCCACCCGCGCTTCGCCACCGTCGTGGTCATCAACGACCCCTCGGCCGGCGCCTACTACGGCGGCGCGGTGTCGGGCCCGGTCTATCACCGCATCATGGACGGCACCCTGCGCCTGATGGACGTGCCGCCGGACCAGCCCGAGGCCTTCGCCGCCACCTCCGCCGCCGAGGCGACCCGCGAGCTCGAGGCGCTGCGCGCCGCCGAGGCCGAGGGCGCCGACGCGGCCGCCGAGATGGTGCCCGACGACCTCCACGGGGTGCTGGAATGAGCGCGCCGGTCGCCGCCGCGGGCCGCTGGACCCTGGCCGCGCTGCTGGAGGGCCTCGCCGAGGTCCCGCCGGCGCTCGCCGGACTGCCGGTGCGCGCCCTGGTGCTCGACAGCCGCGCCGTGGCCGCGGGGGACGTCTTCGTCGCCCTCGGCGGCGGGCAGCGCCACGGCCTGGACTTCGCCGCGGCCGCGCTGGCCGCCGGCGCCGCCGCGGTGCTGTTCGAGGCGCCGGCCCCGGCGGGCCATCCGATCGCCGCCGACCCGCGCGCCCTCGGCGTGGCCGGCCTGCGCGGCCGCCTCGGCCAGGTCGCCGCGCGCCTGCACGGCAAGCCCTCCGAGGCGCTGACCCTGGTCGGCGTCACCGGCACCAACGGCAAGACCTCCACCGTGCAGCTGCTGGCCCAGGCCCTCGAGGCGCTGGGCGCGCGCGCGGGCAGCATCGGCACGCTCGGCGCGGGCCTGCACGGGCAGCTGGTGGCCGGCGAGCGCACCACGCCCGACGTGCTGTCGGTCCACGCGCTGCTGGCCGGCCTGCGCGACGCCGGCGCCAGCCACGTGGCGATGGAGGTCAGCTCGCACGCGCTCGACCAGGGCCGCGTGCTGGGCCTGCGCTTCGAGGTGGCGGTGTTCACCAACCTCACCCGCGACCACCTCGACTACCACGGCGACATGGCCGCCTACGGCGCCGCCAAGGCCAAGCTGTTCCGCTGGCCGGGCCTGCGCGCGGCGGTGGTGAACCTCGACGACGCCTTCGGCCGCGAGCTGCACGCGCAGCTGCCCGAGGACGTCCGCCGGATCGGCCTGAGCTCGCGCGGCGAGGACGCGGCCTCGCTGCACGCCGAGGACATCGTCCTCGGCGGGCACGGCCTGGCCTTCACCCTGGTGCGCGGCGGCGAGCAGGTGCCGGTGCGCTCGCCGCTGCTCGGCCGCTTCAACGTCGACAACCTGCTCGCGGTCGCCGGCACCCTGCTGGCGCTTGGCCACGCGCTGCCCGCGATCGGGGTCGTGCTCGGCGGCCTGCAGCCGGTGGACGGCCGCATGAGCCGGGTCGGCGGCGGCGAGGGCCAGCCGCTGGTGGTGGTCGACTACGCGCACACCCCCGACGCGCTGGAGCAGGCGCTGTCCACGCTGCGCGCGCATGCCGCCGGCCGCCTGGACTGCGTGTTCGGCTGCGGCGGCGACCGCGACCGCGGCAAGCGCCCGCTGATGGGCGCCATCGCCGAGCGCCTGGCCGACCGCGTCATCGTCACCGACGACAACCCGCGCACCGAGCCCGGCGACGCGATCGTCGAGCAGATCCTCGCCGGCCTGCAGCGGCCGCAGGCCGCGCGCGTCATCCGCGACCGCGCCGGCGCCATCGCCACCGCGCTGGCCGAGGCCGCGCCCGGCGACGTCGTGCTGGTGGCGGGCAAGGGCCACGAGGCCTACCAGGAGGTCGCGGGCGTGCGCACGCCCTTCGACGACCTCGCCGTCGCCCGCCGCTGCCTGGGGAGCCGCGCATGAGGCCGGTGCTGCTATCGCAGGTGGCGGAGTGGTGCGAGGCCCGCCTGCTGGGCGAGGACCGCGTCATCGACGCCGTCTCGATCGACACCCGCCAGCTGCCGCCCGGCGCGCTGTTCGTGGCGCTGAAGGGCGAGCGCGTGGACGGCCACGACCTGGCCGCCGAGGCCGCCGCGCGCGGCGCGAGCGCGCTGCTGGTGCAGCGCGCGCTCGACACCACCCTGCCGCAGCTGCTGGTCGGCGACACCGCCCAGGCGCTCGGCGACCTCGCCGCGGGCCTGCAGGCCGGCCGCCCGGCGGTGGTGTGCGCGCTCACCGGCAGCAACGGCAAGACCTCGGTGAAGAGCCTGCTGGTGGGCATCCTCGCCCGCGCCGGCGAGACCTACGCCAACCCGGGCAACCGCAACAACGAGATCGGCCTGCCGCTGTCGGTGATCGACGCCCCGGAGGACGCCGCGTTCGCCGTCTACGAGATGGGCGCCGGCCAGCCGGGCGACATCGCCTACCTGTGCGCCGTGGTCCGCCCGCGGGTGTCGCTGGTGAACAACATCGCCCCGGCCCACCTCGAGCGCATGGGCAGCCTGCTCGGCATCGCCGAGACCAAGGGCGCCATCCTCGAGGCGCTCGAGGACGACGGCGTGGCCGTGATCAACGCCGACGACGCCTTCGCGCCGTACTTCGCCGGCCGCGCCGGCGGCCGCCGCACGCTGCGCTTCGGCCTCGAGCACGACGCCGACGTGGTGGCCCGCGGCCTGCTGCTCGAGGACGCCGGCAGCCGCTTCACCCTGGCCACGCCGCAGGGCGAGGCGCCGGTGGCGCTGGGCCTGCCGGGCCGGCACAACGTGTCCAACGCGCTCGCCGCCGCCGCGATGGCGCTGGCCGCCGGCGCCACGCTGGCGCAGGTGGTGGCCGGCCTCGAGGCCGCGCGCCCGGTCGCCGGCCGCCAGGTCCGGCGCGTGCTGGCCAACGGCGCGGTGCTGATCGACGACAGCTACAACGCCAACCCCGGCTCGGTCGGCGCGGCGATCGCCACGCTGGCGATCGGCGGCGGCGAGGCCTGGCTGGTGCTCGGCGACATGCGCGAGCTGGGCGAGGGCGAGGTGCTGCTGCACGCCGAGATCGGCGAGCGCGCCCGCCGCGCCGGCCTCAAGCGCCTGTTCACCGTCGGCGCCCTGGCCCGCGAGGCGAGCCGCGCCTTCGGCGACGGCGCCGCGCATTTCGACGACCAGGTGGCCCTGGTGGCCGCGCTGCGCGAGGCCCTCGGGCCCGGCGTGCGCTGCCTGGTCAAGGGCTCGCGCTCCAGCGCGATGGACAAGGTGGTGGCCGCGCTCGCGGACGCCGACACCGGAGGCGACCACCATGCTGCTTGAACTCGCGCGCTGGCTGCAGGGGATCGAGGGCTTCTTCGGCCTGTTCACCTACATCACCATCCGCGCCATCCTCGGCGCGCTGACCGCGCTGGCGCTGTCGCTGTGGCTGGGCCCGGCGGTGATCCGCCGGCTCGCCCTGCTCAAGGGCCAGCCGATCCGCAGCGACGGCCCGCAGACCCACCTGGTCAAGGCCGGCACCCCGACCATGGGCGGCGCGCTGATCCTGCTGGCGGTGGTGGCCTCGACCCTGCTCTGGGCCGACCTCGGCAACCGCTACGTGTGGATCGTGCTGGGCGTGCTGCTGGCCTTCGGCGCGATCGGCTGGCTCGACGACTGGATCAAGATCGTCAAGCGCGACCCGAAGGGCCTGAAGTCGCGCCACAAGTACGCGCTGCAGTCGCTGTTCGGCCTCGTCGCGGGCGTGCTGCTGTTCGCCACCGCCGACGCGCCGTCCAACACCACCTTCTACCTGCCCCTGCTCAAGGACGTGGCGGTGCCGCTGGGCGCGGGCTTCATCGTGGTGGCGTACTTCTGGATCGTGGGCTTCTCCAACGCCGTCAACCTCACCGACGGCCTCGACGGCCTGGCGATCATGCCCGCGGTGCTGGTGGCCGGCGCGCTGGGCGTGTTCGCCTACGCCTCGGGCCACGCGGTGTTCTCGCAGTACCTGCAGATCCCGGTGGTGCCGGGCTCGGGCGAGCTGGCGATCCTGTGCGCGGCGATCGCCGGCGCCGGCCTCGGCTTCCTGTGGTTCAACACCTACCCGGCGATGGTGTTCATGGGCGATATCGGCGCGCTGGCGCTGGGCGCCGCGCTGGGCGCCATCGCGGTGATCGTGCGCCAGGAGCTGGTGCTGGCCGTGATGGGCGGCATCTTCGTGCTCGAGACCGTGTCGGTGATGCTGCAGGTGGCGAGCTTCAAGCTCACCGGCAAGCGGATCTTCCGGATGGCCCCGATCCACCACCACTTCGAGCTCAAGGGCTGGCCGGAGCCGCGCGTGATCGTGCGCTTCTGGATCATCTCGGTGGTGCTCGTGCTGGTGGGCCTCGCCACGCTGAAGGTCCGCTGATGGCCGCCGACGGCACCCGCCAGGCGCAGCGCCTCGACGCCATCACCGGGCAGGTGGACGGCGTGCTGCTCGCGATCGTCGTCGCGATCGCGTCGCTGGGCGTGGTGATGGTGGCGTCGGCCTCGATCGCGGTGGCCGAGGGCCTGGGCTACGGCCCCTACCACTACCTCGTGCGCCACGTGGTCTACCTGGCCCTGGGCCTGGTGCTGGCCGGCGTGGCGATGCGCACCGAGCTGAAGTTCGTCGAGCAGCACGCCCAGGTGCTGCTGCCGCTGTGCGCCCTGCTGCTGCTGGCGGTGTTCATGCCCGGCGTCGGCCACTCGGTGAACGGCGCGCAGCGCTGGGTGTCGATCGGCATCGGCCAGTTCCAGATGGTCGAGGCGGTGAAGCTGCTCTTCATCCTGTGGATGGCGAGCTACCTCAAGCGCAAGCGCGACGAGGTGCAGACCGAATGGGGCGCGGTGATCAAGCCGATGCTCGCGGTGGGCGCGCTGGCCGGCCTGCTGCTGCTGCAGCCGGACTTCGGCTCGACCCTGCTGCTGCTGTGCATCGCCTTCGGCATGCTGCTGCTGGGCGGCGCGCACCTGCCCAAGCTGTTCGCGCCGGTGCCCTTCGGCCTGGCCGCGCTGGCGATGCTGGCCGTGGCCGCGCCCTACCGCCTGCGCCGCCTGACCTCGTTCCAGAACCCGTGGGAAGACCCGTTCAACTCGGGCTTCCAGCTGACCCAGGCCCTGATCGCGGTGGGCCGCGGCGAGTTCGCCGGCGTGGGCCTGGGCGGCTCGGTGCAGAAGCTGTTCTACCTGCCCGAGGCGCACACCGACTTCATCCTGGCGGTGATCGCCGAGGAGCTGGGCTTCCTCGGCGTGCTGGGCGTGGTGGCCCTGTTCACCCTGCTCGCCGCGCGCGCCTTCCAGATCGGCCTGCGCGCGGTCGAGATGCGGCGCCTGTTCGCCGGCTACTGCGCGTTCGGCATCGGCCTGTGGATCGGCCTGCAGGCCTTCGTGTCGATCGGCGTCAACCTCGGCCTGCTGCCGACCAAGGGCCTGACCCTGCCGCTGGTGTCGGCGGGCGGCTCGAGCGTGCTGATGACCTGCGCGGCGCTGGGCGTGCTGATGCGCGTGAGCTGGGAGCAGACCCGCGCCGAGCGCCAGGTCGCGATCGCCCGCGGCGCTGACGTGGCCGAGGCCGACGAGGACGAGCCGGCGCGCCCCGCGCCCGCCGCGGCGCCGCAGCCGGCGCACTCGCCGCTGGCGCTGGCCGCCGCGGCCGCCGTCGGCGCGCGCCGCGAGCGCATCGAGCCCAAGCTGGGGGTGTTCCCGTGAGCGCCGCCAAGGGGCCGGTGGTGCGCGGGCCGGTGATGATCCTCGCCGGCGGCACGGGCGGGCACATCTTCCCGGGCCTGGCCGTGGCCGAGGCGCTGCGCGCCCGCGACGTGCCGGTGATGTGGCTCGGCGCCGAGGGCGCGATGGAGGCCCGGCTGGTGCCGGCCGCCGGCCTGCGCCTGCGCACCCTGAAGGTCGCCGGCCTGCGCGGCCGCGGCGCGCGCGCGCTGCTGCTGGCCCCGTGGCGGGTCGGCCGCGCGGTGCTGGGCGCCCTGGCCGTGCTGCACGACGAGCGCCCGCGCGCGGTGATCAGCTTCGGCGGCTACGCGGCCGGCCCCGGCGGCCTCGCGGCATGGCTGCTGCGCCGCCCGCTGCTGGTGCACGAGCAGAACCGCGCCCCGGGCCTGACCAACCGCGTGCTGGCCCGCCTCGCGCGGCGCGTGCTGACCGGCTTCCCGGGCACGTTCACCGAGCGCCGCGGCGAGTGGGTGGGCAACCCGGTGCGCCCGGCGATCCATGCGATCGCGCCGCCGGCCGAGCGCTTCGCCGGCCGCGCCGGCCCGACACGCCTGCTGGTGCTCGGCGGCAGCCAGGGCGCGCAGGCGCTCAACGCCGCGCTGCCGGCCTTCCTCGCCGCGCTGCCGGCCGACGCCCGTCCCGAGGTGCTGCACCAGTGCGGCGAGCGCCACCTGGCCGCCGCCCGCGCCGCCTACGCCGAGGCCGGCGTCGAGGCCCGCGTCGAGCCCTTCATCGCCGACATGGCCGCGGCCTACGCCTGGGCCGACGTCGCCGTCTGCCGCGCCGGCGCCCTGACCCTCGCCGAGCTGTGCGCGGCGGGCGTGGGCAGCGTGCTGGTGCCGTTCCCCGCCGCCGTCGACGACCACCAGGCGCGCAACGCCGAGGTGCTGGTCGAGGCCGGCGCCGCCGTGATGGTGCGCGAGGGCGAGGGCTTCGCCGCCCGCCTCGCCGCCGCGCTGTCCCCGCTCACCGACCACGCCGCCGACGCCCCAGCGCGCCGCCGGGCGATGGCGGAGGCCGCCCGCGGCCTCGCCCGCCCGCGCGCCGCCGAGGCCGTCGCCGACGGCTGCCTGCAGGAGGCCCGCCCGTGATCCGCCGCCGCCTCGCCGAACCCGGCGACCTCGCCCGCGCCTTCCCGCGCGTCCACTTCATCGGCATCGGCGGCGCCGGCATGAGCGGCATCGCCGAGGTGCTGGTGACCCTCGGCTACGAGGTCTCGGGCTCGGACCTCGGCGACAACGCCGCCACCCGCCGGCTGGCCGGCCTCGGCGCGCGCGTGATGCGCGGCCACGCCGCGGCGCATGTCGATGGCGCCGACGCCATCGTCGTCTCCAGCGCGATCAAGGCCGACAACCCCGAGCTGCTGGCGGCCCGCGCCGCGCGCATCCCGGTGGTGCCGCGCGCGGAGATGCTGGCCGAGCTGATGCGCTTCCGCCGCGGCATCGCGGTGGCCGGCACCCACGGCAAGACCACCACCACCAGCCTCTGCGCCAGCGTGCTCTACGAGGGCGGCCTGGACCCGACCTTCGTGATCGGCGGCCAGCTGCTCGCCGCCGGCGCCAACGCCAAGCTCGGTTCGGGCGAGTGGCTGGTGGCCGAGGCCGACGAGAGCGACGGCAGCTTCCTGCGCCTGAACCCGCTGGTGGCCATCGTCACCAACATCGACGCCGACCACCTCGAGAACTACGGCGGCGACTTCAACCGCGTGCGCGCGGCGTTCAACGAGTTCCTGCACCGGCTGCCGTTCTACGGCCTGGCCGTGCTGTGCATCGACGATGCCGAGGTCGCCGCGCTGGCCGCCGACATGCCGCGCCACGTGCTGCGCTACGGCTTCGGCGACGAGGCCGAGGTGCGCGCCAGCGACGTCCGCGCCGAGGGCGGCACCACCCGCTTCGTGCTGCACCTGCCCGAGGCCGAGCCCACCGAGGTCGCGCTGGCGCTGCCGGGCCGGCACAACGTGCTCAACGCGCTCGCCGCCGCGGCGGTGGGCTGGCAGCTGGGCGTCGCGCCCGCGGCGATCGCCCGCGCGCTGTCGCGCTTCAAGGGCGTCGGCCGGCGCTTCAACCAGCTCGGCGCGCTCGACTTCGGCCGCGGCCACGCGCTGCTGGTCGACGACTACGGCCACCACCCGCGCGAGCTCGAGGCGGTGTTCGCCGCCGCCCGCGCCGGCTGGCCCGACAAGCGCCTGGTGGTGGGCTTCCAGCCGCACCGCTACACCCGCACCCGCGACCTGCTCGACGACTTCGCCGCCGTGCTCTCCAGCGTCGACGCGCTGGTGCTGACCGAGGTCTACGCCGCCGGCGAGGCCCCCATCGCCGGCGCCGACGCGCGCTCGCTGGCCCGCGCCATCCGTGCCCGCGGCCGCATCGACCCGGTCGTGGTCGGCGGCGCGCGCGACCTGCCGGCCGTGCTGCCCGACGTCCTCGAGGACGGCGACCTCCTGATCCTCCTCGGCGCCGGCGACATCGGCCAGGTCGCCGCCACCCTCGGCGCCCAGGGCCTGCAGGCCTTCGCCCCCACCGGATCCAAGCCCGCATGAGCCTCGCCCCCGCCTCCATCGCCAGCCTCGACCCCCGCGCCTTCGGCCGCGTGGCCGTGCTGCTGGGCGGCACGTCCTCCGAGCGCGAGGTCTCGCTGGAGTCGGGCCGCGGCGTGCTCGAGGCGCTGTCCTCGCGCGGCGTGGACGTGCTGCCGGTCGACGGCATCCCCGCGCTGGTCGAACTGGTGCTGGCCAAGCGCGTCGACCGCGTGTTCAACGTGCTGCACGGCGCGGTGGGCGGCGGCGAGGACGGCGTGCTGCAGGGCCTGTGCGAGACCTTCGGCGTGCCGCTCACCGGCTCGGGCGTGCTCGGCTCCGCGCTGGCCATGGACAAGGTCCGCAGCAAGCAGGTGTGGCTGGGCCTCGGCCTGCCGACCCCGCGCTACGTGCGCCTGGCGCCCGGCGACGACGTGGTGGCCGCGGCGCGGGCGCTGGGCCTGCCGGTGATCGTGAAGCCCTCGTGCGAGGGCTCCAGCGTGGGCATCACCCGCGTGTTCGACGAGGCCGGGCTGGCCGATGCCGTCGCGCTCGCGCGCCGCTATCCCGGCGAGCTGCTGATGGAGCAGCTCATCACCACGGCCGGCGGCGCGTCGGTGCTGGCGGGCGAATACACCGTCGGCATCCTCGGGCGCCGCGCGCTGCCGAGCATCCGCATCGTGCCGGCGGGCGAGTACTACGACTACCACGCCAAGTACGTCGCCGAGGACACCCAGTACGTGTGCCCGGGCCTGTCGGGCGCGGCCGAGGCCGAGCTGCGCCAGCTCGCGCTCGACGCCTTCGACGCGCTGGGCTGCGCCGGCTGGGGCCGCGTCGACGTGATGCGCGACGCGCAGGGCCGGAACTGGCTGCTCGAGGTCAACACCGCGCCGGGCATGACCAGCCACTCGCTGGTGCCCAAGGCCGCGGCCCAGGTCGGGATCGACTACGCCACGCTGTGCCTCGAGGTGCTGGCGCAGACGCTGCCGGAGGTGCGCGCCGCATGAACGCCGCGCTGCGCCTCTCGGCCTGGCTCCTCGCGATCGCCCTGGTCGCGCTGCCGCTCGTCGCGGTGGTGCAGGGCTGGATCGCGGCCGACCGCTGGCCGCTGCGGCGGCTCGTGGTCAGCGCGCCGTTCGGGCAGGTCTCGGACGAGGCGGTGCGCGCGGCGGTGGCCGGCCCGGCGGCGCGCGGCTTCTTCGCGGTGCGCCTCGACGAGGTGCGCGCCGCCGTCGCGGCGTTGCCCTGGGTGCGCACCGTCGAGGTCCGCAAGCGCTGGCCGGACATCCTCGAGGTGGTGGTCACCGAGCACACCGCGGTGGCCCGCTGGGGCGACGCGCACCTGCTTTCGGCCACCGGCGTGCTGATCGACCTGCCGCCCGACGGCGTGCTGCCGCCCGGCCTGCCGACGCTGGCCGGCCCGGACGAGCGCAGCGACGAGGTGGTGGCGCTGTACGACGAGGTCCAGCCGCTGTTCGTGGCGCTGGGCGAGCGGGTGGGGCAGGTGGAGCTCAGCCCGCGCGGCAGCTGGCGGGTGGTGCTGGAGTCGGGCGTGGAGCTGGTGGTCGGGCGCGACGACGCGCTGCCGCGGCTGGCGCGCTTCGCCCGCCTGATGCCCGCCCTCGTGGTCGACGAGCCGCGCCGCCTGGCGCGCGCCGACCTCCGCTACACCAATGGATTCGCGCTCGCCTGGCAGCCCGCCGGGCCGGCGCCCGAGCAGCAGGGAACCCCGTGACATGAACCGCAAAGGCGACAAGTCGCTCATCGTCGGCCTCGACATCGGCACCTCCAAGGTGGTGGCGCTGGTGGGCGAGTACGCCCCCGGCCAGCCGATCGAGGTGATCGGCATCGGCTCGCACGAATCGCGCGGCCTCAAGCGCGGCGTGGTGGTGGACATCGAGTCCACCGTGCAGTCGATCCAGCGCGCGATCGAGGAGGCCGAGATGATGGCCGGCTGCGAGATCCGCTCGGTCTACGCCAGCCTCTCCGGCAGCCACACCCAGTGCCGCAACTCCCCGGGCATCGTGCCGATCGGCTCGGGCGAGGTGACCTGGGCCGACCTCGAGCGCGTGCTCGAGGCCGCCAAGGCCGTGGCCGTGCCCGCCGACCAGAAGATCCTGCACGCCATCCCGCAGGAGTACATCGTCGACAACTCCCAGGAAGGCATCCGCAATCCCGTCGGGATGAGCGGCGTGCGCCTGGAGGTCCGCGCCCACCTGGTCACCGGCGCGCAGTCGGCCGCGGCCAACATCACCAAGTGCGTGCAGCGCTGCGGCCTGCAGGTCGACGACCTGATCCTGGGCTCGATCGCGTCGAGCACCGCCGTGCTCACCAGCGACGAGAAGGAGCTGGGCGTGGTGCTGGTGGACATCGGCGCCGGCACCACCGACATCGCGGTGTTCGTGCAGGGCGCGATCCGCCACACCGCCTCGCTGCCGATCGCCGGCGACCAGGTCACCAACGACATCGCCCACCTGCTGCGCACGCCCACCCCCGAGGCCGAGCAGATCAAGGTGCGCTACGCCTGCGCGCTGGCCCAGCTGGCCACCGCCGAGGAGTCGATCCAGGTGCCCAGCGTCGGCGACCGCCAGCCGCGCCGCCTGGCCCGGCAGTCGCTCGCCGAGGCGGTGCAGAACCGCTACGAGGAGATCTTCGAGATGGTCCAGGCCGAGCTGCGCCGCTCGGGCTTCGAGGAGCTCGTGCGCGCCGGCCTGGTGCTGACCGGCGGCGCCGCGAAGATGGAAGGCGTGGTCGAGCTCGCCGAGGAGATGCTGCACATGCCGGTGCGCGTGGGCATCCCCCAGCACGTCACCGGCCTGGGCGAGGTGGTGGGCAACCCGGTGCACGCCACCGGCGTCGGCCTGCTGCTGTGGGGCTCGCAGATCGAGCACCCGCGCCGCCCGGTGCTGCCGCCCGGCAAGGTCGGCAGCTTCTGGACCAAGTTGAGCAAGTGGTACCGCGGCGAGTTCTGAGCCGCGCACCGATTCGAACGCGACACCCGCGACACACCCACGACACGCGACAACCCACGACAACAGGTCTCACGGAGGATACGGACATGGCGATTTTCGAACTGATCGAGAAGCTGGCACCCAACGCGGTCATCAAGGTGATCGGCGTCGGCGGCGGCGGCGGCAACGCGGTGGCGCACATGGTCAGCAGCAGCGTGGAGGGCGTGGAGTTCATCACCGCCAACACCGACTCGCAGGCCATCCGCAACTGCGGCGCCAAGCTGCAGCTGCAGCTCGGCGGCAACGTCACCAAGGGCCTCGGCGCCGGCGCCAACCCCGAGGTGGGCCGCCAGGCCGCGCTCGAGGACCGCGAGCGCATCGTCGAGGCGCTCGACGGCGCCGACATGGTGTTCATCACCGCCGGCATGGGCGGCGGCACCGGCACCGGCGCGGCGCCGGTCGTGGCCCAGCTGGCCAAGGAGATGGGCATCCTGACCGTCGCCGTGGTCACCAAGCCGTTCCCGTTCGAGGGTCGCCGCCGCATGCAGGTGGCGCTGAAGGGCATCGAGGAGCTCTCGCACCACTGCGACTCGCTGATCACCGTCCCCAACGAGAAGCTGATCACCGTGCTCGGCCGCGACGCCACCATGGTGCAGGCCTTCCGCGCCGCCAACGACGTGCTGCTCGGCGCCGTCCAGGGCATCGCCGACCTGATCGTCCGCCCGGGCCTGATCAACGTCGACTTCGCCGACGTGCGCACCGTGATGAGCGAGATGGGCATGGCGATGATGGGCACCGGCCACGCCCGCGGCGACGACCGCGCCAGCGCCGCCGCCGAGGCCGCGATCTCCAACCCGCTGCTCGACGACGTGAACCTGCAGGGCGCCAACGGCATCCTGGTGAACATCACCGCGGGTCCGGACTTCACGATGCGCGAGTTCGACGAGGTCGGCCGCACCATCGAGGAGTTCGCCTCCGAGGACGCCACCGTCGTCATCGGCACCGTGCTCGACCCGGACATGCAGGACGAGGTCCGCGTGACCGTGGTCGCCACCGGCCTCAACCGCGCCGCCGCGGTGAAGCCCGTGCGCGGCGTCGAGAAGGAGGTCCAGCGCGCCCCGGTGAAGCTGGTGCGCACCGGCACCGGCCCGGCCTACGCCGAGTACGGCGACGTCACCCCGGCCCAGCCGCAGCAGCCGGCGATGGTCAACCCGGGCCTGCGCGCCCGCGGCGGCGAGATGTCCTCGGGCGCCACCGCGCTCAACGACTACGCCGTCGGCAACGACTACCTCGACATCCCGGCCTTCCTCCGCCGCCAGGCGGACTGACCGGGGCGCGCGCCCGCCCGTCCTCCGCGGACGGGTGCGCGGCCAGCGGCATCGGCGCGGGACCTGCCGTCGTGGGCGGGTCCCGCCGCCACCGCTCGGGGCGACCACGTGGTCGTTCCATCATTGAAACAATCGGGCCGGATAGCATTAGGGTTACGTTAAGATGACGCCGTGCTATTCTCCAGCCCGTTTTGTCGCGCCCTCCCGGGGAACGCACGCATGATCAAGCAACGCACCCTCAAGAACGTCATCCGCGCCACCGGCGTGGGCCTGCACAGCGGCGAGAAGGTCTACATGACCCTGCGCCCGGCGGCCCCGGACACCGGCATCGTGTTCCGCCGCGTGGATTTCGCCGAGCCCGTCGAAGTGCCCGCCAAGGCGCTCCTGGTCGGCGACACCAGCCTGTGCACCGCCCTGATCCAGGACGGCGTGCGGGTCATGACGATCGAGCACCTGCTCTCCGCGATGGCCGGCCTCGGCATCGACAACGCCTACGTCGACCTGTCCACGGCCGAAGTGCCGATCATGGACGGCTCGGCCGGCCCGTTCGTCTTCCTGCTGCAGTCCGCCGGCATCGAGGAGCAGAACGCGGCCAAGCGCTTCGTCCGCATCCTGCGCCCGGTGGTGGTGCGCGAGGGCGACAAGTGGGCCCGCTTCGAGCCCTTCGACGGCTTCAAGGTCGGCTTCACCATCGACTTCAACCACCCGGCGTTCGCCAACAAGTCCACCTCGGTCGCCGAGATCGACTTCTCGACCACCTCCTTCGTGAAGGAGGTCAGCCGCGCGCGGACCTTCGGCTTCATGAAGGACATCGAGTACATGCGCGAGCGCAACCTGGGCCTCGGCGGCTCGATGGACAACGCCATCGTGCTCGACGACTACCGGGTGCTCAACGAGGACGGCCTGCGCTACGAGGACGAGTTCGTGAAGCACAAGATCCTCGACGCCATCGGCGACCTGTACCTGCTGGGCCACAGCCTCATCGGCGCCTTCTATGGCTACAAGTCCGGCCACGGCCTCAACAACCAGCTGCTGCGCGCGCTCATCGCCGACCGCACCGCCTGGGAGGAAGTGACCTTCATGGACCCGGCCAGCGCCCCGATCAGCTACGCCCATCCCGCCGCGGCCACCTGAGCCCGGCCGGCCCGGGACCCGCCGCCGGCGGGGTCGCGGCGCCGCGCACCGCCCGTCCGACGCCCGAGGGCCCCGCGAGGGGCCCTCGGCTTTTCCGTGAACCACGTCTCACCCAGAGACGGGGCGTGAACGGCATGTCACGGGCAAACCGGCCGCACATGGGGTAGGCTCCCCCGGTCGCCGCGTTCCACCCCCCGCCCCCGGACCCCGGTGGACCGGGTCAGGAGGGGTCGCGGAGACGGGCGGCGGACCGCAGGGCATCGCGGGCCGCGGCGGACAGGGGCGGGGCGGGCGGCGGGTCCATCGGACGCGGCTCCGGCATCACCACCTTCACCGCCACGCTCCGGCAGGACACCCCCGCTTCCAGCGCCGCGGCGAGCAGTTCCTGCTCGTGCAGGCGAAGGGCGGCCTTCCACACCGGAGAGGCGACCAGGAACACAAGCGTCTGATCGCGCACGTTGCCCAGCCGGAAGTGGGGGGCGAGCGACGCGGGCAGGCACCCACGCAGCCGTCGATCCAGCGCCTCCAGCCATCGGGCGCGCTCGATCAGCGGTCCCAGCCCACCGCCTGCCGCCGCGTCCTTCGCGGGCAGGGGGGAGGTCGGGGTCGCCGACGGGGAACGCTGGAGGTCAGGTTTTTTCATGGTTGACGTGATCATCGTATCGGATCGCCTGCGGGCGCCGAAGAAAATCTCGCTCGGCGAGCGCAAGGCGGCGTGGATGCTGGGCGGCGGCCTCGTGCTGCTGCTCGGCGTCGGCGCGGTGGCCGGCGTCGTCGCGCGTCGCGCCGCCGAAGGCGCCCAGCTGGCCCGGATGGAGGCCGACCTCGAGCTGCAGCGCAGCGCGCTCGCCGAGGTCCGCGCCGAGGCCGAGCGCGAGCTCAACGCCCTGTCCGCCCGCCTCGCCCGCGTCCAGGCCGAGTCCAACCGGCTCAACGCGCTGGGCGACCGGCTGACCCGGATCGGCCAGCTCGAGGACGGCGAGTTCGACTTCTCCGAGCCCGCCGGCATCGGCGGCGGCGAGGCCGAGGAGGCCGCGGAGGGCGACGACGCCTCCAGCGCCCCCGGGTTGCTGCGCGAGCTCGACGACCTCGAGCGCCAGCTCGAACTGCAGGGCCAGCAGCTGGGCCTGCTCGAGTCGCTGCTGTTCGACCGCGAGCTGGCCAACCGCCAGCTGCCCTCGCTGATGCCGGTGCCCTCGGGCTACCTGATCTCCAGCTACGGCGGCCGTCGCGACCCGTTCGGCAACGGCTGGCGCAACCACGGCGGCGTCGACTTCGACGCGGCCACCGGCGCCCCGATCCTCGCCGTCGCCGACGGCGTGGTGGCCTTCTCCGGCTGGCACAGCGGCTACGGCAACACCATCGAGATCGACCACGGCAACGGCCTGCGCACCAAGTACGCGCACAACCAGCTCAACCAGGTGCAGGTGGGCGACCTCGTGCGCGCCGGCCAGCAGATCGGCCGCGTGGGCTCCACCGGCCGCTCCACCGGCTCGCACCTGCACTTCGAGGTGCACCAGGACGGCCGCCGCACCAACCCCATGGCCTTCCTGCGCGACATCGGCGAGCGCCGCCCGGTCGCCGACACCGCCATCGCCCGCCGGGCCTCCACGCCCGACGCGCGTTCGCCGCAGCCCCCGGCCACCGAGCACGCCGACGCCCGGCCCGTCAGCCCGCGCGCCCCGCCCCGCGGCTGACCCGCGGCCCGGCGTCCCGCCGGCCGCGCCCCCCTGCGCTAGACTATGCGCGGGCCGCCCCCTGGCGGCCCGTCTCCACGTGCCGCCCCGCGGCGCGTCCCCCGGTCGATCCGATGCCGCCGCGCCGAGCGAGGCGCGCGCGCGGGTCGTCCCATCCCAGATGAAGCCCCGATGCTCAACAGCCTCCTCACCCGTGTGTTCGGCAGCCGCAACGAGCGCCTGCTCAAGCAGTTCTCCAAGTCCATCGCGAAGATCAACGGCTACGAGCCCGCGATGCAGGCGCTCGACGATGCGGCCCTGAAGGCCAAGACGGCCGAGTTCAAGGCGCGCGTGGCCAAGGGCGAGACGCTCGACGCGCTGCTGCCCGAGGCCTTCGCCGTGGTGCGCGAGGCTTCGCGCCGCGTGCTCGGCCTGCGCCACTACGACCAGCAGCTGGTCGGCGGCATGGTGCTGCACTCCGGCCGCATCGCCGAGATGCGCACCGGCGAGGGCAAGACGCTGGTCGCCACGCTGCCGGTGTACCTCAACGCGCTCGCCGGCAAGGGCGTGCACGTGGTCACCGTGAACGACTACCTGGCCCGCCGCGACGCCGCCCAGATGGGTCAGCTCTACGGCTGGCTGGGGCTGAGCACCGGCGTGGTCTACCCGGGCATGCCGCATTCCGACAAGCGCGCCGCCTACGACGCCGACATCACCTACGGCACCAACAACGAGTACGGCTTCGACTACCTGCGCGACAACATGGCGCAGGGCAAGGAGCAGCGCCACCAGCGCGGCCTGAACTTCGCGATCGTCGACGAGGTCGACTCGATCCTGATCGACGAGGCGCGCACCCCGCTGATCATCTCCGGCCCGGCCGACGAGTCGCCCGAGCTGTACCTGCTGACCAACCGCATCGTGCCGAAGCTCGCGCGCCAGGAAGCCGAGGACGGCGAGGGCGACTTCTTCGTCGACGAGAAGTCCAAGCAGGTGCACCTGAGCGAGGCGGGCATGGAGCACGCCGAGGCGCTGCTGCGCCAGGCCGGCATCCTCAAGGGCGAGGACGACTCGCTGTACTCCGGCCAGAACCTGGCCGTGGTCCACCACCTCAACGCCGCGCTGCGCGCGCACGCGCTGTACCAGCGCGACGACCACTACATCGTGCGCGACGGCGAGGTCATCATCGTCGACGAGTTCACCGGCCGCACCCTGCCGGGCCGGCGCTGGTCCGACGGCCTGCACCAGGCGGTCGAGGCCAAGGAAGGCGTGCCGATCCAGCGCGAGAACCAGACGCTGGCCAGCATCACCTTCCAGAACTACTTCCGCATGTACGCCAAGCTCGGCGGCATGACCGGCACGGCCGACACCGAGGCCTACGAGTTCCAGAGCATCTACTCGCTGGAGGTGGTGGTGATCCCCACCCACCGCCCGATGATCCGCAAGGACCACCCGGACCTGGTGTTCCTGGCCCGCAAGGCCAAGTTCAACGCGGTCATCGAGGACATCCGCGAGTGCCACGGCCGCGGCCAGCCGGTGCTGGTGGGCACCACCACCATCGAGACCTCCGAGCTGATCTCGGGCCTGCTCAAGGAGGCCGGGGTCACTCACGAGGTGCTCAACGCCAAGCAGCACGAGCGCGAGGCCCAGATCGTGGCCCAGGCCGGCCGCCCGGGTGCGGTCACCATCGCGACCAACATGGCCGGCCGCGGCACCGACATCGTGCTCGGCGGCTCGCTCGAGGCCGAGCTGCATGCGCTCGGCCCCGACGCCAGCGACGTGCAGAAGGCCGCGGTCCGCGAGGGCTGGCAGCAGCGCCACGACGAGGTCAAGGCCGCCGGCGGCCTGCACATCATCGGCACCGAGCGCCACGAGTCGCGGCGCATCGACAACCAGCTGCGCGGCCGCTCCGGCCGCCAGGGCGACCCGGGCAGCTCGCGCTTCTTCCTGTCGCTGGAAGACAGCCTGATGCGCATCTTCGCGTCGGACTGGGTGCAGAAGGCCATGCGCATGATGGGCATGAAGGAGGACGACGTGATCGAGGATCGCCTCGTCTCCCGCCAGATCGAGAAGGCGCAGAAGAAGGTCGAGGCGCACAACTTCGACATCCGCAAGAACCTGCTCGACTTCGACGACGTCAACAACGACCAGCGCAAGGTCATCTACGCCCAGCGCAACGAGCTGCTGGAGGCCGATTCCATCGCCGATACGCTGGCCGCGATCCGCGCCGACGTGATGGCCCAGGTGGTCCAGCAGCACGTGCCGCCGGGCTCGATCGACGAGCAGTGGGACCTGGCCGGCCTGCAGGCCGTGCTGGCCTCGGACTACGGCATCCAGGTCGACCTCAAGGCGGTCGTCGACGCCGGCCAGCTCGATCCCGAGGGCATCGTCGCCAAGGTCGAGGCGCTGGCCGAGCAGCGCTGGGCCGAGCGCGAGGCCGAGTTCACCGGCTACGGCGTGGACGTCCGCGCGCTCGAGAAGCAGATCATGCTGGGCGTGCTCGACCAGGCCTGGAAGGAGCACCTGGCGCGCATGGACTACCTGCGCCAGGGCATCCACCTGCGCGGCTACGCGCAGAAGCAGCCCAAGCAGGAGTACAAGCGCGAGGCCTTCGAGCTGTTCTCCGAGATGCTCGACCGGGTGAAGCGCGAGGTCACGATGGTGCTGGCGCGCGTGCGCCTGCGCTCGGACGACGAGCAGGCCCGGATGGAGGCCGCCGAGCGCGAGCAGGCCGAGCGCCTGGCCCGGCAGATGCAGTTCCAGCACCCCGAGACCGGCGGCCTGGGCGCCGACGAGGAGGCCGCGCAGGTGGCCGCCGCGGCACCGGCGCAGCTGCAGGGGCCGATGGTGGGGCGCAACGATCCCTGCCCCTGCGGCTCGGGCAAGAAGTACAAGCAGTGCCACGGGCGGTTCGCCTGAGCGAGCGGCTCCGGGCGTCGCCCGCAGCGGGCGGCGCCACGCGCGCCGTCCGGCCCTGCCGCCCGGTGGGGCCGGCGCCGTGACCCCGCTGCACGTCGTCGCGGCGGTGCTGCGCGACGCCAACGGGCGGATCCTGCTGGCCCGGCGCACCGACGGCCGCGACCTGGCCGGCGCCTGGGAGTTCCCCGGCGGCAAGGTCGAGCCGGGCGAGTCGGCGGCCGCGGGCCTGGCCCGCGAGCTCCGCGAGGAGCTGGGCATCGAGGTCGATCCGGCCGACTGCCGGCCGCTGATCGCGGTGCCGCAGCAGATGCCGCGCAAGCGCATCACGCTGGACGTGCACCTGGTCGAGGCCTGGCGCGGCCGTCCGCGCGGGCTCGAGGGCCAGGCCCTGGCCTGGACGCCGCTCGAGCAGCTGCGGCGCTATCCGATGCCGCCCGCCGACATCCCGGTGGTGGGCGCGCTGACCCAGCCTGCGCATCTCGTGATCAGCCCCGACCTGGCGGCCGCCGACGCGGCCTCGCCGGGCGCGCGCGCGCGCTGGCTGGACGCCCTGGCGGCCTCGGCCGCGGCCGCCGGCGCGTGCCGGGTGCAGCTGCGGGTGCGCGACCTCGACGACGCGACGCTGGCCGCGCTGGCGGCCGACGCGCAGCGCGCGCTGGCCGGCCTGCCCGCGGCGCTGATGCTCAACCTCGGCGCGCCGCCGGCGGCGGGCGAGGGCGGCCCCGCGCTCGCCGCGCATCCCCGGCATCGGCTGGCGCGCACGCTCGGCCTCGGCCTGCACCTGCCCTCGGCCTGGCTGGGGCGGCTCGAGGCCGGCGCGGCGCTGGGCGAGGCGGCCGACGGCGAGGCGGCCGACGGCGAGGCGGCCATCACCGCCGCCTGCCACGATGCGCGCGACCTCGCCCGCGCCCAGGCCCTGGGCGTGGACGCCGCGGTGCTGGGGCCGGTGCGGCCCACGGCCAGCCACCCCGGCGCCCCGGGGCTGGGCTGGGACGCCTTCGTCGAGCATCGCGCGCACGCCAGCGTGCCGATCTACGCGCTGGGCGGGCTGGGCCCCGCCGACCTGGCCACCGCGCGCCGCCACGGCGCGCAGGGCATCGCCGCGATCCGCGGCTACCGCGCGGGCTGAGCGCCCGCCGCCAGCCGCGCGTCCAGCGCGGCCACGGCGGCCCGTAGGGCCTCGAGCGTGCCGGTGTTGTCGATGACCTCGTCGGCGATCGCCAGGCGCTGTTCGCGGCTGGCCTGGGCGTCGAGCATGGCGTCGGCCAGCGCGGCGTCGACGCCGTCGCGGGCCACCAGCCGCGCGTGCTGCACCGCGCGCGGCACGTCGATCACCACGATCCGGTCCAGCCAGGGATAGGCCGCGCGCCCGCCCACTTCGGCCAGCAGCGGGATCGCCACCACGGCGTAGGGCCCGGGCGCGGCGCGCACCTCGGCCTCGAGCGCGGCGCGGATGCGCGGGTGCAGGATGGCCTCGAGCGCGCGCTTGGCCTCGGGCTCGCGGAAGATCCGCTCGCGCAGCGCGCGGCGGTCGAGCGCGCCGTCGGCGCCCAGCACGCCGGGGCCGAAGCGTCCGACCACCGCGGCCAGGCCCTCGCTGCCGGGGGCCACCAGCACGCGCGCGGCCACGTCGGCGTCTGCCACATGGCGGCCGAGGGCCTCGAAGGCGCGTGTGGCCGCGGACTTGCCCGAGGCCACGCCGCCGGTCACGGCGACGACGGTGCCGGCCATGCGCGGCTCAGCCCGCGCCCATCCCGAACCAGCCGCGGTAGGCGGCCATCAGGGGCGCGTCGAACAGGAACCAGATCCAGCCCGCGATGGCGAGGTAGGGGCCGAACGGGATGTGGCTGTCGCTGTCGCGCCCGGCGGTCTTGAGCCAGATCCCGCCCACCACCGCGCCCACCAGCGAGCTCAGCAGCACGATCGGCAGGATGGCGTCGATGCCGCACCAGGCGCCCAGCGCGGCCAGCAGCTTGAAGTCGCCGTAGCCCATGCCCTCCTTGCCGGTGAGCAGCTTGAAGCCCTGGAACACGCTCCACAGCGCCAGCCAGCCCACCGCCGCGCCCAGCACCGCCGGCACCGGGCCGACGTAGACGGTGAAGGTGCTGGCCAGCAGGCCCAGCCACAGCAGCGGGTAGGTGAGCTCGTCGGGCAGGTAGTGGGTGCGCAGGTCGATGCCCGAGGCCGCGATCAGCAGGCCGGTGAAGCCCAGGCCCAGCAGGCCCTCGACGCCCAGGCCGAAGCGCCATGCCACCAGGCCGAAGGCCAGGCCGGTGATCAGCTCCACCGCCGGGTACTGCAGGCTGATGGGCGCCTTGCACGCGCGGCAGCGGCCGCGCAGCAGCAGCCAGCCCAGCACGGGCACGTTCTCCCACGGGGCCAGCGCGTGGCCGCAGTGCGGGCAGCGCGAGCGCTCGACCACCAGGCCCGGTGGGCGCGGATCGGCCTCTGCCGCCGCCAGCGCGGCGGCGTCGCCGGCGAGCGAGGCGTCGCCGGGAGTCGCCCCGGCGCGCCGGGCGGCGTCTTCGCCGAGCACGCTGTGCGCGGTCTGGCGCCACGACCACATCAGCCGCGGCGGCAGGCGCAGGATCACCACGTTGAGGAAGCTGCCGACCAGCAGGCCGAACACGGAGGCGGCCGCGATGGCGGCCGCCGGGGTGAGTCCGTCGAAGGGCATCGAGGCGTCCGGGGCGCCGGCGTCAGCCGACGGTGGCCGCCAGCTTGAAGATCGGCAGGTACATGCCGATCACCATGGAGCCCACCAGCACGCCGATGATGACCATGATGAAGGGCTCGATCAGCGAGGCCATCGCGTCGACCGCGTTGTTGACCTCCTGCTCGTAGAACTCGGCCACCTTGAACAGCATGGTGTCGAGCGCGCCGGCCTCTTCGCCGATGGCGATCATCTGCACCACCATCGAGGGGAACAGGTCGACCTGCTTCATCGACATGTTGAGCGTGTAGCCCACCGCCACGTCCTGCCGGATGCGCGCCACGGCCTCGGAGTACACGATCGAGCCGGTGGCGCCGCCGACGGTCTCCAGCGCCTCCACCAGCGGCACGCCGGCCTTGAAGGTCAGGGCCAGGGTGCGGGCGAAGCGCGAGATGGCCGACTGGTGCATGATCTGGCCGATCACGGGCATCTTGAGCAGGAAGCGGTCGAACAGCCTCGCGAAGCTCTGGCTGCGCTTGAGGGCCTGCACGAAGGCCACGATCACGCCGATCACCGCGAACAGCACCGCCCACCAGTACGACACCATGAAGCGCGACAGGTTGACGAGCATCTGGGTGAAGGCGGGCAGGTCGGCGCCGAAGCCCTTGAACACCTCCTCGAACTGCGGGATCACCCAGATCAGCAGGATCGAGCAGACGATCAGCGCCACCGCGATGACGGCGATCGGGTAGAACAGGGCCTTCTTGATCTTGCCCTTGATGGCCTCGATGCGCTCCTTGTAGGTGGCCACGGTGTCGAGCACGGTGTCGAGCACGCCCGCGCCCTCGCCGGCCTTGACCAGGTTGCGGTAGAGCTCGTCGAACTGGACCGGGTGCTTGGAGATGGCCTCGTGCAGCGAGGAGCCGCCCTCGATGTCGGCCTTGATGTCCATGATCAGCTTCTTCATGCGCGGGTTGGTCTGGCCCGAGCCGATGATGTCGAAGCTCTGCACCATCGGCACGCCCGAGGCCATCATCGTGGCGATCTGGCGCGAGAAGATGGCGATGTCGCGGGCGCCGATGCTGCTGCCGGCCTGGCCGAAGATCGAGTCGGTCTTGGGCTTGACCGTGGAGGGCTGGATGCCGCGCCGGCGCAGCTCCGCGCGCAGCACGTTGGCGCTCTTGGCGCTCTCCTCGCCCTTCATCTTCGTGCCGCGCTTGTCGACGCCGACCCAGGTGAAGGTCTGCAGCGTGGACGTGTTGCGGCCCTGGGTGGGCGCGTTCTTGACGGCGGAGCGGGTGGCAGCCATGGCTTAGTCCTTGGTCACGCGATTGATCTCGGCCAGGCTGGTGACGCCGGCCTTGGCCTTGACGAGGGCGGAGCGGCGCAGGTCGTTGAACCCGCAACGCAGCGCCACGTCACCGATCTGCAGGGCGTTGCCGCCCTCCAGCACGATGCGCTGGATCTCTTCGGTCATCGGCAGCACCTGGTAGATGCCGACGCGACCCTTGTAGCCCTCGTTGCACTCGGGGCAGCCGACCGGCTCGTAGAGGGTGACGCCGGCCTTGATCTCCTCGTCGAGGAAACCCTCGGCCTTCAGCGCCGCCTCGGGCAGGGTGACCGCCCGCTTGCAGCTGTTGCAGATGCGCCGCGCCAGGCGCTGGGCGATGATCAGCGTCACCGAGGAGGTGATGTTGTAGGGCGCGATGCCCATGTTCATCAGGCGCGAGATGGTCTGCGGCGCGTCGTTGGTGTGCAGGGTGCTGAGCACCAGGTGGCCGGTCTGGGCGGCCTTGATGGCGATCTCGGCGGTCTCGAGGTCTCGGATCTCGCCCACCATCACCACGTCGGGGTCCTGGCGCAGGAAGCTGCGCAGCGCCGCCGCGAAGGTCATGCCCTTCTTGGGATTGACCTGCACCTGGTTGATGCCGGGCACGCGGATCTCGACGGGGTCTTCCGCGGTGGAGATGTTCACCGCGTCGGTGTTGAGGATGTTCAGGCCGGTGTACAGCGAGACGGTCTTGCCCGAGCCGGTGGGGCCGGTGACCAGGATCATGCCGTAGGGCTTGGACAGCGCGTCGAGGTAGAGCTGCTTCTGGCTGTCCTCGTAGCCCAGCTTGTCGATGCCCATCTTGGCCGCGCCGCCGTCGAGCAGGCGCAGCACCACCTTCTCGCCCACCAGGGTGGGGCAGGTGCTGACGCGGAAGTCCATCTGCTTGGACTTCGAGAGGTTGAGCTTGATGCGGCCGTCCTGCGGCACGCGGCGCTCGGCGATGTCGAGCTGCGCCATGACCTTCAGGCGCGCGCTGATGCGCGGGTGCAGCTTGACCGGCACCTTGGCGACGGTCTTGAGGATGCCGTCCATGCGGAAGCGGACGCGGAACTCGGTTTCGTAGGGCTCGAAGTGGATGTCGGACGCGCCGCGCTTGGCGGCGTCCACCAGCATCTTGTTGACGAAGCGCACCACCGGGGTGTCGTCGCCCTTGACGTCGTTGCCGCCGCCGGCGTCGGCGTCGTCGCTGACGTCGCCCACCTCCAGGCCCTCGAGGCCCTCGGACTCCTCGTCGTTCGCGAGTGCCTCGGTGGAGCTGAGCTGCTGCTCGATCGCCTTGCGCAGCTTGTCCTCGTCGACCAGGATCGGCTCGACGGTGAGGTTGGCCTGGAACTTGATCTCGTCGAGCGCGCGGGTGTTGGTGGGGTCGGAGATGCCCACGAACAGGCGGTTGCCGCGCTTGTACAGCGGCAGCGCCATGTGCTTCTGGATGAGCTCCTCGTTGACCAGCTTCACCGCCGACTGCATCGGGTCGAGCGCCAGCGCGTCGAAGATCGGCATGCCGAACTCCTGCGCGTTGGCCCCGGCGATGGCCGCGGTGGTGGCGAGCTTGCGCTCCACGAGGTAGGCCGCGATGGGGCGCTTGTCCTTCGCGGCCTCGTCCATGGCCTTGCGGGCGTCGGGCTCGGCCAGCAGGCCGTCCAGCACCAAGCGCCGGACGATGCCGGTGATCCCCACCAGGTTGGCCGTGGCGGCAGTGCTCATGGATTCCCCTTACCCCTGTTGGATCCGGACTTTAGCGCAACTTCCTGCCAAATCTAACCCGCTTTGGCCCCCGGTCCGTCCCCCTGTCCCCGGCGGGGCCGGGCCGGGGGGCGATGCGCTACCCTACGCCCCTCTCAGGGGAGCGGGGCAGGGGATGCGGATTTCGGTGGTGATGCCGGCCAAGAACGAGGCCGAGGGGCTGCGCAGGACGCTGCCCGCGCTCAGGGCCGGGTTCCCGGACGCCGAGCTGATCGTGGTGGACGACGGCTCCACCGACGACACGGCCGCCGTGGCCGCCGCCGAGGGCGCGCGGGTGCTGTCCAGCCCGTACTCCATGGGCAACGGCGCGGCGATCAAGCGCGGCGCCCGCGCGGCCAGCCACGAGGTCATCGTGTTCATGGACGCCGACGGCCAGCACGACCCCGCCCACATCCCGCTGCTGCTGGCCCAGCTCGAGGCCGGCCACGACATGGCCGTGGGCGCGCGCGACGGCACCGGCCAGGCCAGCGTCGGCCGCGGGCTGGCCAACCGCTTCTACAACCGGTTGGCCAGCTGGATGACCGGGCACGCCATCGCCGACCTGACGTCGGGCTTCCGGGCGGTGCGCGCGGCGAAGTTCCGCGAGTTCCTGCACCTGCTGCCCAACGGCTTCAGCTACCCCACCACCTGCACCATGGCCTTCTTCCGCAGCGCCTACCCGGTGGCCTACGTGCCGATCCGGGTCGACCGCCGGGTGGGCACGGCCAGCCACATCCGCCCCCTCAAGGATGGCGTGCGCTTCCTGCTGATCATCTTCAAGATCGCCACCCTGTACTCGCCGCTGAAGCTGTTCCTGCCGGTGGCGCTGGGCTTCTTCGGCACCGGACTGGGCTGGTACGCGTACACCTTCGCCACGATGGGCCGCTTCACGAACATGAGCACGCTGCTCTTCAGCGCCGCGGTCATCGTGTTCCTGATCGGCCTGGTGAGCGAGCAGATCACCGGCCTCACCTACCTCTCGGCGCGCTCGGAGCGCGACGAGGCGTGAGCCCGGCGCCGATGCTGGTTCGCAGCGAGGCATTCGGCCCCGTCGCTCCTGGGCTTGGCTGGGCGCCGCCGCTGCGCTACCTGTTGCGACGAGATCGCGTGCTACGCCTGGTGCGAAGGCTGCCGGTGGGCGACTACCTCGAGGTGGGGTGCGGTGCCGGCGCCTTGATCGATGAGCTCTCGCATGCCGGGTGGCGTTCACTCGGCGTCGAGTCGTCCGAGCGCGCATTGGCCGTGGCAACGGCGCTGAGGTCCGCATCGGGCGGGACGCAGCGGTTGGCGTCCTCGATGCCGGAACGTGGCGTCGAATCCTGGGACCTTGTCTGCGCCCTGGACGTCCTCGAGCACATCGAGGATGACCTGCAAGCCGTTGGGGACTGGGCCGCGCGGCTCCGCCCAGGGGGCAGCTTGCTGGTCTCGGTGCCAGCGCATCCATCCCGATGGACGGCCGGCGATGAGTGGGCGGGGCATTTTCGCCGCTACGCGCGGCAGCCACTGCTGGACCTGCTCGGTGCTTCAGGGCTCGTGCCTGTCCATGTGGAGTGTTACGGCTTCCCGCTTGCGAACCTCAGCGAGGCCCTTGGCGCTCCCGTCTATGCCCGCATGCTGCGCGCGCGTGCCTCGTCGACGAGCAAGGCTGAGGCAACAGCGAACAGCGGCGTCGAGCGTCGGGCGGCAAGCCGCCTGTTTCGATGGCTGTCCTCGCCCGTCGGGCGGTTCGGGTTGTGGTGTGGGCTCAGGGCGCAGGCCGCGACTGCCGGACGTGACTGGGGCAGTGGCTACTTGGTGCTGGCGCGCCGCCCATGACGTCACTCCGGCGCATCGTCGGTGGCGCCATCGCCTTGTCGATCACCGCATGGTTTGGCTGGTACGCGTGGCGGGCCCTTCCTGCCGCGGACCTCGACGTGCTCGCCGATCCGACGGCATGGGCGGGCGTCGTCGTCGCTGCGCTTCTCTACGCGATGATTATTCCGGTCTCGGGGTGGGCCTGGTCGCGGTTGCTGGCGGCGAAAGGTGAGCGTCGTACGCCGACAAGTTTGGCGATACTGATGGGGCGGACGCAGTTGGCGAAGTACGTGCCTGGAAACGTTGCGCAACACGCCCTGAGAATGGCGTTGGCGATCCGTGCCGGAGTCCCCGTGCAGGCGCACGTGGGGTCCGTTCTGCAGGAGACCGTGCTCGCAATCACGGCCAGTCTTGTCGTCGGTGGCCTATGCCTCGCGTTGGATGCGCGGGCGTGGGCAGTCGTGTCACAGGTCGGCCTCCAAGGGCAGGGACCGGCGATCGTCGTCGCCATCCTAGTGGCGGGTGTCGTCGCGACCCAGCTGCCGAGGTTCGCATCGCGTTGGCCCATACTGGCAGCGCTGCAGATGCCAACGCCCAGGGTGGCGATGCTGCCGTTCCTCGCCTACATCACGAATTATCTCCTTGTTGGCGCGGGTCTCGCTGTCCTCGCGCGCGCGATGGATGCGCCGCCGTCGCTCGGCTTCCTTGCTGCGACGGGCGCCTTCGCGCTGTCGTGGGTCCTCGGATTCCTCGCGCCAGGTGCGCCCGCGGGGCTCGGCGTTCGCGAGGGCCTAATGGTGGCCCTTCTGGCGGGCACCGCGCACTCCGAAGAGGTGCTCGTCTTCGTGGTGTTGGCGCGCGTGGCCACGCTGGCTGGGGACGCGCTGGCCTTCGTCGTTGGCTGGAGTTACGCGGGACCGATCCGGGAGCAGACAGGATGAGAACCGAGCTGGAGCCCACGGGTGAGCGCATGATCGAAGGCGCTTACTTCGACAGTCGAGAAGCCTATGCGATCTACGTCATGCATGCGGCCAGCTATGCTTTCGCCGAGCGCTTCTGTGCGCAGAGGCGAGTGCTGGACCTCGGCTGCGGCAGCGGATACGGCGTAGGCAGGGTCGCGTCGGTTGCGACCCGCGTCACCGGCGTGGATGTCTCGGGCGAGGCGATCGCCTTCGCCAGGGCGGCTTATCTGCGCGAAAACGTCAGCTTCGAAGTGATCGATCCTGATGCGCCCTTGCCTTTTTCGGACGCCTCGTTCGACGTCATTCTCTCGTTCCAAGTCATCGAGCACGTCGTCGATGAGCTGCATTACTTGCGCGAGGCGCGCCGCGTCTTGGTCGATGGCGGCGTGCTTGTCGTGATCACGCCGGATCGCACCCATCGGCTGCTGCCTAGGCAGCGCCCCTGGAACCGGTGGCACCTCAGGGAGTATTCCCCCGAAAGCCTCTCCAGCCTCGTTGCCCGCGTCTTCGAGGTGCGCGAGGTCCTCCGGATGGGAGCACCCGAGGCGGTCGCCGGCATCGAGCTGCGTCGCTACCGGTGGACGAAGTGGCTCACGCTGCCGTTCACCTGGCCGGGGATCCCCGAGGTGCTTCGGCGGCGGGGCCTGGACCTGCTCCACGCGCTCAGGCCGACGCCGAAAGCGGTGGCCGCCGAGGTTCGGCGACCGCCGGAGGGCTTCGGATTCGATGAGTCCGCCATGGTGATTGCCGCGGATGCACCGAACTCGCTCAACCTCGTGGTCGTCGCGACCGTAGGCAGGGCGCTCGGGTGATCCGTCGGCTCGTCGTCGCCGGTGCCTGCCTGCAAGGACCGGGCTATCCGAATGCACGCGGGACCCTCGCCGCGCTAGCCGCCGATGGTGAATGGTGCATCGAAGATCATGCCCATTGGCTGCCGGAGGAGATGCATCTCTGGCGCATCGCCCGCGGTCCGTGGGTGGGGAGGCTGGTCGCGCTCGCACATCTGCTGGGTGGAAGCCTGTGGTCGTTTCTGCGAGTCTTGCCCAAGGCCGGTGGTGGCGCGCTCGTGTATGCGCCTTACCCTGCCGTTTTCCTGCTCCTGTGGGCGTCGCTGCTTCCGGCTCGCTGGCGTCCGCGGATCGTTGCCGATACCTATATCTCTCTCTGGGACTCGATGTTCAGGGACCGAGGCGCGGCGGGAGCCGAGGTAGGCGTTGCTTCTCGGTGCATGAAGTGGCTCGAGGGCAGGGCGCTGCGCGCTGCGCAAGAGGTCATCGTGGATACCGAGGCGAATCGGGCATGGATGATCGAAGCGTTCGGGCTGCTCCCCGGCCGCGTTTCGGCGATGCCCCTGGCGATCGACGCTGCGCCGTACCTGCTGGTGGAGCCGGGCCGTCGCCGGCGTGCACCCATGCGCGTGCTGTTCATCGGGACATTGGTCCCGTTGCACGGCATCCAGATCATCGCCGATGCCGTCCGCCTTCTTGGCCCGGAAGCCGGCATCGAGTTCGAGTTCATCGGGAGCGGGCAACAGGCCGCGGTTCTCGAGGAACTCGAGGTAGACCTCGATCGCGCACCCATGCAGTGGCGCCGGGGTTGGGCATCACCGGGCGAGCTGGCCGAGGCCATCTCCCGGGCGGACGTCTGCCTTGGTGTCTTTGGGGGCGCCGGCAAGGCCTCCCGGGTATTCCCGTTCAAACTCTATCTGGCCATGGCGTCTGGTCGCGCCATCGTCACCCAGGCGGAGCATTCGCTTCCCGCCGGTCTTCCGGAGCCACCTTGGCTCGGGATCAATCCATCGCCGGGTGCGTTGGCCCGGGCGCTTCTTCGATTAAGCGAGGAGCCAGCGACGCGGCATGCGTATGACGCCGCAGCGAGGGACTATTTCGTTCGCTGGTTGGGTGCAGATGCGATCGCGCGGCGTTGGAAGGGTCTCGCCATCGACTGACGACTAGTCGGTGGATGGAGTCCAGCGCGAAGCATCGACTTCGTCTAGGAGCGTTTGCCCTCCCAGGTTCTCAATCCCTCGGCGTAGCCTTGCCCGGTAAGCGTCATCCAGGCCGGGCGCTGCAAGCGCGCGCGAAAACAGCTCTGGTGCTGGCCCCTCCGGGCCAGCCGCCTTGAAGGCTTCCTGCCCATAAAGAGCGAGCAATTCGGGGGCGAGCTGGCGTCGACGCGCGACGATGAGGGTCACCCGCGACAGCGATCTTCCATCAAGTGGGACGCCTTGCGCGAGCTGTTCCACGAGTCCGGTGAGCGCGTCGAGGTCCTGCGGGCGGAGCGTGCCGGACGACAACTTCCGCTCCAGGCGTGCCCACCAAGCTGGGTCGGCCTCGAGCCCGAAATCCGCGTTCAGGAGCAGCAGCCCGTGCTCACCCATGATCGAGCCCTGAGGAAGCAGCGAGGCTCGCTCGAACTCGGCGAGCGCCTTGGGATACCAAGGGCTCTCAGGGTCGCGCGCCGCGGCGAGCATGTACTGCTCCCCGAGGTCCATGGCAGCGCGGGTCGAGGTGGGGTTCATGTCGACCAATGACTGCGCCAGGACGACCGGGTTGCTCCAGGTTGCCGCACGGATCGCAGTGAGACCGCCCAATCCGACGACGCCGATGCACAGGGCCGCGATCGACTGGCGCAGGGGGATCTGGCCGACGCTGGTGGGGAGCAGCCCGTAGAGCGCTAGCAGGACGCCGGCGATCGGGAGGTAGTTCCGGTGCTCGAACGCCAGTTCGAGCGGCAGGGGGCCGCTGGTGAGCAGATGGCCAAAGAGGAAGATCGCGCTGCCGAGCGCGAACAGCGGGCGCTTGTGCCGCAGCATGGCTGCTGCAGTGATCAATGCGAGCAGGAGCCCGCCACCGACGATGACGCCAGCGTCCGCCGTGGAGGGGGCTACTAGGTGGTCGTAGTAGAACGTCATGCGGTCGACCCGGGGGGCCAAGATCAGCCCGAGATAGCCCGGGACGATCTCCAGTTGCGCGAGTAGGCGGCCAACGAGGGTGAAATCCCGCGTGGCGTAGGCCATCGGGTTCGAGAGGACCTTGGCGAACAAGCCTGCTATCGAAAGGACCCCGATGACGATGCCGCTGGTCGATCCCAAACGCCATGCCTTGGCCCACCTGGGGTCTACAGCGCGGGCGCGGAACACGAGGCACTCGAGTGCCACGAGGAAGAACGGGATCAGCGCTGCGCTCTCCTTTGCGCTGAAGCCAAGGATGAACGCGGCGGCGGCTAGGCCAAGCGAGCCCAGTCCCTGGCTCTCACCTCGGATCTGCTGGAGTCGGCCGTGGGAATAGGCGAGAAGCGAGGCGAGCGCGAACGTCACCCACAGCATCTCCATGCGCTGGACCACGTAGAACACCGTGGAAACCTGTAGCGGATGGATAGCCCAGAGCAGCGCAATAGCAGCGGCGGCCATCGTCGCGCGATCCGGGGGGCGTCCCGTTGCCAGAAGCAGCAGTCGCAACCAGGCCCCGAGCAGCAGCGCGTTGACAAGGTGCAGCGCAAGGTTGGTCAGCTTGAACCCGAACGGGTCGAGTCCGCCGGCAGCGAGGTGGTTGAGTGCGAAGCTGGCGTTGGCGAGGGGGCGAGGCAGGCCGCCCTCGGGATGGAAGGCGAACGCGGCAGTCTTGAGGCCATCCCAGCTGAAGCGGTCCAGGTGGATCCGCGCCTCGTGCAGGATGGTCGGGTAGTCATCGAAGATGAAGCTGCCGCTCAGCCCCGGCGCAAAGGCGCAGACAATGGCCGCCATGGCGGCCAGTATTACGACCACAGTGGATCGCATCGGAAGTCGGGGGCTTGCTGGGGTCACGCATTCGCCTCGTCTGGCGTGGTCATCCCACACCCGAGCGCGGGGGCGACACTCTAAATCGACAGCCCAGTCAGTTGCAGCCGGCAGGCTTCAGGTCCGGATTCAGCACGTTCGATGTGCAGGTCCATGTCCCGGTGGTCGAGGACCGCGTGAGGGTCAGGTCAGTACCGGCCACCGAAGGGTTGCCCCGAACACGACACCGGATGAAGCCTGCAGCGCTGGAGTCGATGACGATGCTCAGGCAGCGGGTGGTGCTGGCGCGCAACCCGATCCGCGTTGGGTCGGCGGTCACGACGCTCTCGGACAGCAACTCGGACTCGAAGGAGCTCTTGCCGCCGGTGATGTCGGCGAGCGCCGCGGTCAGCTGGGAGCGGGCGACGTAGTTCTGGTAGGCCGGGATGGCGATGGCGGCCAGGATGGCAATGATCGCAACCACGATCATCAACTCGATCAGCGTGAAGCCACGATTCGACATGACGCCGCCCCCCCTAGGGACGTGATGGTGTTCGGGACTCCTGATGCGCATGGGGCCGGGCATGCCCGGCCCCATGGCTCTCGATCTGGGCCCGGCCGAGGCCGGGCGTCAGCTCAAGTTACGGGGTGCAGCCCTGCGGCGCGAAGTCCGGATCCAGACCGCCGGTGATGGTGCAGTCGAACGCGCCACCGGTGGTGCGGGTCAGGGTGACGACCTTGCCCAGCACGCGCGGGTTGCCGGCGAGCTCGCAGGTGATCGAGCCGGTCTCCTGGCCGTCGACGACGATCGCCGAGCAACGGGTGGTGCTGTCGCGCAGGCCGATCGAGGCGGTGGTGTTGAAGGCGGTCGAGCCGCGGTTGATCTTCTCTTCGAACGCGGTCACGCCGCCACGGATGTCGGCCAGGCCGGCGGTGACCTGCGAGCGGGCGATGTAGTTCTGGTACGCCGGGAGGGCGATGGCGGCCAGGATGGCGATGATCGCGACGACGATCATGAGCTCGATGAGGGTGAAGCCCTTGGTGTTCTTCATAACGGTAATCCCCTAGGTGATTGGAAGTTTCAGCACATGCCCCACGCCCAGTGATCCCCGGTCCGTGGGTAGCCGTGCGGACGCACGTGCTGGGCCGGAGAATGCACCAATCGTGCCAACCCCGGATAGTCGAACCGGTCACCCTTCGGTAGGTTTCTTCGGAGGGGGCGGGTCAGTGGTTTCGCCGGGATAGTCGCGTCGCGTCACATGCTGACCTTGTGCGTCACATTTGCGGGTCGGGACGGGTGGTTTAGGCTTCCCGCCATCGTCCGGCGCCCGCCGCGACCGCTTCGGGGATCCCATGACCGTCCGCTCCACCCGCTGGCTGTCGCCGGCGCTGCTCGGCCTGTTCCTGCTGTCCGGCGCCGCCGGCCTGGTCTACCAGAGCATCTGGTCGCACTACCTTGGCCTGTCGCTGGGCCACGCGGCCTATGCCCAGACCCTGGTGCTGGCCATGTTCATGGGCGGCATGGCGCTGGGCGCGTGGTGGGTGAGCTGCTCGGGCCTGGGGCTGCGCCGGCTGGTGCTGGCCTACGCGATCGTCGAGCTGGCGATCGGCGTGTTCGGCCTGGTGTTCCATCCGGTGTTCGTGGCCACCACGTCGCTGAGCCAGGAGGCCGTCCTGCCCGCGCTGGACTCGGTGACGGCCGCGCGGCTGTGGCAGTGGGGCCTGGCCGCCGCGCTGATCACCCCGCAGACGATCCTGCTGGGCGCCAGCTTCCCGCTGCTCAGCGCCGGCCTGATGCGCGCCCGGGCGGGCGCCGACGGCGAGGTGCTGGGCGGGCTCTACTTCAGCAACAGCTTCGGCGCCGTGATCGGCGTGCTGGCCTCCACCTACCTCCTGCTGCCCGCGCTGGGCATGCCCGGCACCGTGGTGCTGGCCGGCGTGCTGAACCTGGTGGTGGGCCTGGGCGCGTGGTGGGTGTCGATGGCGATGGGCGAGGGCCGCGTGGCGCCCGGCGCCGCGCCGGCCGCGCCCGTGGCCGAAGCCCCGGTGCCCGAGTCCGCGAAGCGGCTGGGCCGGATCCTGCTGACCACCACCTTCCTGTCCTCGGCGGCCAGCTTCACCTACGAGATCGGCTGGGTGCGCCTGCTCAACCAGGCGCTGGGCACCACCATCCACAGCTTCGAGCTGATGCTGGCGGCCTTCATCCTGGGCCTGGCGATGGGCGGGCTGTGGGTGCGCAAGCGCTCGGCCGCGGTCAAGGACGCGGTGGCCTACGCCGGCTACGTGCAGGTCTGGATGGGCGCAGCGGCGCTGCTGTCGATCCCGGTGTTCACCCAGAGCTTCACCTGGGTGGGCTGGCTGATGTCGGTGCTGGAGCGCAGCGACCAGGGCTACACGCTCTTCAGCCTGGGCAGCGCCGCCATCGCGCTGCTGGTGATGTTCCCGGCCGCCTTCTTCGCCGGCATGACCCTGCCGCTGTTCACCGCCGCGCTGCTGCGCGAGGGCGCCGGCGAGCGCGCCATCGGGCGCGTGTACGCGGCGAACACCCTCGGCGCGATCGTCGGCGTGATGGCCGCGGTGCACGTGCTGATACCGCTGCTGGGCCTGCGCCTGGCGGTGACGCTGGCGGCGCTGGTGGACGTGCTGATCGGCCTGGTGCTGCTGCGCGGGCTCAGCCCGGGCGCATGGACCCGCCCGGCCACGGGCGCGGTGGCGGTGGGCGGCGCGGCGCTGGCGGTGAGCCTGGTGCTGGGCGCGCCCGACCCGGTGGCCCAGGCCTCGGGCGTGTTCCGCACCGGCGTGGTGCGCACCGAGGGCGCCGCTGTCGTGTTCCTGCGCGACGGCAAGACCGCCACGATCTCGGTCACCGAGGCCGGCGGGGCCCTCAACATCGCCACCAACGGCAAGCCCGACGCGTCGCTGGGGCCGATCGCGTCCGAGGTGCTGCCCGACGAGATCACGATGCTGATGGCCGCCGCGCTGCCGCTGGCGGCGCATGAGGACCCGCGCCGGGTCGCGATCATCGGCTGGGGCTCGGGCCTCACCACCCACACCATGCTCGGCAGCGACCGGCCCGAGGTGGTGGACAACATCGAGATCGAGCAGGCCATGGTGGACGGCGCGCGCCTGTTCGGCCCGCGCGTGGAGCGGGCCTACGCCGACCCGCGCTCGGCGATCCATATCGACGACGCGCGGACCTTCTTCTCCACCGGCCAGCGGCGTTACGACGTGATCGTCAGCGAGCCGTCCAACCCGTGGGTCAGCGGGGTGGCCAGCCTGTTCACGCGCGAGTTCTACGGCTTCCTGCGCCGCCACCTCGAGGACGACGGCGTGCTGGTGCAGTGGCTGCAGTCCTACGAGCTCAGCGACCCGCTGCTGGCGACGATGCTCGCCGCGCTGGTCGAGGAGTTCCCGGACGCCGAGGTCTACCTGACCAACAGCGCCGACCTGCTGATCCTGGCGCGCAAGTCCGGCGGGCCGATCACGCTGCACGACGGTCCGTGGCAGTCGCCCGAGCTGGCCGCGGAGCTGCGCCGCGTGGGCCTCGGCGGCGTCGAGGACCTGCAGCTGCGCCGCATCGGCGGAGCGCGCGTGCTGCGCACGATGACCCGGCTCTACAGCGCCGAGGTGCACTCCGACTTCTACCCGACGGTGTCGCTGCAGGCGCCGCGGGCGCGTTTCGTCGGGCGCAACGCGACCCTGCTGCCCGAGCTCGTGCTCAACGGCCTGCCGGTACTGGACATGTTGGACTGCCGCCGGCCGATGCCGGCCTCGACGCCGCTGATCGATGCCGACGCCAGCACCTTCGCCGACGCCCACTTCGAAGCGCGCAGCGTGGCCGCCGTGCTCGCGGGCGGCGAAGGCGAGCCCGAGTGGGATCGCCTCTGGCCCACGCCCGCGCGCGCCATCGCCGGCCTGCGCGGCGAGGGCGATCCGCGCCTGAGCGTGCACGTGGCGGCCCTGGCCCGCTCCACGCTGGGCCAGCTGCCGCCGGCCGACCTCGAAGCGGTGTGGGCCGCGCCGACCTGGGCGGGCGATCCCGCCGGCTGGACGCCGGCGTTCGCGGCGGCGATGCGGGCCTATGCGGCCACGGCCCGCCGCGATGCCGCCGGCATGCGCGAGCACGCGGCCGCGGCGCTGGAGCAGGCCGATGACGGCGTGGACGCCAGCCTGCTCGAGCAGATGGTGGTGATCCACGGGCTCGGCGCGATCGGCGCCGGCGACGCCGCCGGCGTGCGCGCGGGCGAGCAGGCTTGGGGCGGGCTCGCGGGCCGCGCTCCCCAGCTGATCCCGGTGCGCTCGTTCCTGCTGGCCTGGGCCGCCACCGAGGGCGCGGGCTGCGCGGCCGGCGCGGAGTAAGGCGATGACCGCGCCGTCCCTGCGCGTCCCGGGCGCCTGGCTGCTGGGCCTGTTCGCGCTCAGCGGCGCGGCCGGCCTGGTCTACCAGAGCATCTGGGCCCACTACCTGGGCCTGGTGCTGGGCCACGCGGCCTACGCCCAGACCCTGGTGCTGGGCCTGTTCATGGGCGGCATGGCGCTCGGCGCATGGCTGGTGGCCCGGCGCGGCGCGCGGCTGCGCCGGCTGGTGCTGGGCTACGCGGTGGCCGAAGCGCTGATCGGCGTGGCGGGGCTGGGCTTCCATCCGCTGTTCCAGGCCTACCTCGGCCTGTCGCAGGAGGTGGTGCTGCCCGCGCTCGACGCGCCGTGGCTGGCGCGGCTCTGGCAGTGGACCTCGGCCGGCGCGCTGATCGCGCCGCAGACGGTGCTGCTGGGCGCCACCTTCCCGCTGCTCAGCGCGGGCTGGATGCGCGCGGTCGCCGCGCGCCGCGCGCCGGGCGAGGCCGCGGACGCCGGCGGCGGCGACGCCCGCGTGCTGGGCGGGCTATACTTCGCCAACGGATTCGGCGCGGCGATCGGCGCGCTGGCCGCCACCTTCGTGCTGCTGCCGGCCATGGGCATGCCCGGCACGGTAGCCACCGCCGGCGCGATCAACCTGGCGGTGGCCGCGGGCGCGTGGTGGATCGCGCGGCGGCTGGGCGAGGGCGGCGAGGTGGCGGCCGCATCGGCGTCGGCCGACGCCGCGCCCGTCGTGCCCGCCGGGACGCCGGCGCCGGCGCCCGACGAGGCCGCCGCCAGCGCCGCGCGCCGCCGCGCCGCCGAGCTGCCGATGCTCACCGCGATCGTGCTGGTGGCCACCGCGGTCAGCGGCGCGGCCTCGTTCGTCTACGAGATCGGCTGGGTGCGCATGCTCAACCAGGCGCTCGGCACCACCGTGCACAGCTTCGAGCTGATGCTGGCGGCGTTCCTGCTGGGCCTGGCCTTCGGCGGGCTGTGGGTGCGCCGGCGCGCGCAGCGCATCGACGACGCCATGCGCCTGGCCGGCCACGTCCAGGTGTGGATGGGCATCGCGGCGCTGCTGAGCCTGCTGGTGTTCGCGCGCAGCTTCGACGGCGTGGCCTGGCTGATGTCGGCGCTCGCCCGCGACGAGGCGGGCTATGCGCTGTTCACGCTCGGCAGCGCGCTGGTGGCGCTGCTGGTGATGTTCCCCGCGGCCTTCTTCGCCGGCATGACCCTGCCGCTGTTCACCACCGCGCTGCTGCGTGCGGGCGCGGGCGAGGGCGCCATCGGCCGGGTGTACGCGGCCAACACGCTGGGCTCGATCGTGGGCGTGCTGCTGGCCGTGCACCTGCTGGTGCCGCTGCTGGGCGTGCGGATGGCGGTGGTGCTGGCCGCGCTGGCCGACATCGCGGTGGGCCTGGTGCTGCTGCGCCACGTGGCGGGCGGGGCCTGGACCTGGGCCTCGCGTTCGGCGCTGCTGCGCGCCGCGGTGGCCCTCGTGGTGGCGCTGCGCTTCGGCGCCCCGGATCCGGTCGCCCAGGCCTCGGGCGTGTTCCGCACCGGCGAGGCGCGGCTGCGCGGCGTCGAGGTGCCGTGGATCCGCGATGGCAAGACCGCCACGGTGGCGGTCATCGAATCCCCGCGCGGCGCGTCCATCGCCACCAACGGCAAGGCCGACGCCTCGCTGACCCGGATGGGCCAGCCGCCCTCCGACGACGAGGTGACGATGGTCATGCTGGGCCTGGCGCCGCTGGCGCTGCACCCGGCGCCCGAGCGCGTGGCGGTGATCGGCTGGGGCTCCGGGCTCACCACCCACACGCTGCTGGGCAGCCGGGTGCCGGTGGCGGTGGACAGCATCGAGATCGAGCCGGCCATGCACGCCGGCGCGCGGATCTTCGGCGAGCGCGTGGCGCGGGCCTACGCGGATCCGCGCTCGCGGCTGCACGTCGACGACGCGCGCACCTTCTTCTCCACCGGCGCGCGGCGCTACGACGTGATCGTCAGCGAGCCGTCCAATCCCTGGGTGAGCGGCGTGGCCGCGCTGTTCACCCACGAGTTCTACGCCCTGCTGCGCGGCCACCTCGAGGACGACGGGCTGCTGGTGCAGTGGCTGCACGCCTACGAGCTGGACGACGCGCTGCTGGCCACCATGCTGGCCGCGCTGCAGCAGGAATTCCCGGCCGCGGAGCTCTACGTCACCAACGGCTCCGACCTGCTGATCGTGGCGAGGGCCGATGGCCGCCCCGTCGGCCCGCCGCACGGCGGGCCCTGGCGCGAGCCGGCGCTGCAGCGCGAGCTGCGTCGCGTGGGCCTGGGGCATCCCGACGAGTTCGCGCTGCGGCGCATCGGCGGGCCGGCGGTGCTGCGCGCCTTCGTGCACGAGCAGGCCGCCACCCCGCACTCCGACTACCGGCCCACGGTGTCGCTGCGCGGCCCCGCCGCGCGCTTCGCCAACGCCCGCACCGACGCGCTGCAGGACCTGCTGGTGCACGGCCTGCCGGTGCTGGACCTGCTGGAGTGCCGGGTGCCGCCGGGCAGCGCGGCGCGGGTCGCGCACACGGCGTCCAGCGTGGTCTCGCGCCAGCGCGTGCTGGGCCTGCGGATGGCGCGGGCGATGCGCGAGGGCGAGGTCGGCGACGAGCTGCAGCGCGCCTCGCTGGCGCATGCCGAGTCGCTGCAGGCCCTGCTGGCCACGCCGCCGCGCGAGGGCGACCTGGCGCTGTGGAGCTACGGCGTGGCCGTGCTGGCGCAGGGCACGCTGGGCGTGCTGCCCGAGGACGACCTGCGCGGGGTGTTCATCGAACCGGCCTGGGCCGGTGATCCCGCCGCCTGGCCGCCCGCCGCGGCCGCGGTGATGACCGCGCTGGACGCCGCCGCGCGCCGCGACGCCGCGGCGATGCTGCGCGAGGCCGAGGTGGCGTTGGCGCTGGATCCGTCGCTGTCGCCGCTGCTGCGCGAGCAGCTGCTGGTGATCGCGATGCTGGGCGCCATCGGCGGCGGCGAGCCCGCCGAGGCCGAGGCGCTGGAGGCGCGCTTCGGCGTGGGCCTGCTGCACGGCGCGCGGCTGCGGCCGCTGCGCAGCTGGCTGCTGGCCTGGGCCGAGACCGAGGGCGCGGGCTGCGCGGCGCGCTGAGCGCGGCGCGCGCCTACTCGATGCCGAGCTTCTTGAGCTTGTAGCGCAGCGCGCGGAAGGTGATGCCCAGCTTCGCGGCGGCCTTGGTCTTGTTGTAGCGGCACTCCTCGAGCGCCTTCTGGATGGCCTCGCGCTCGAGCTGCTCCATGTAGTCGGGCAGGGCAGCGGCGTCGACCGGCGGCAGGCCCGGGCCCGGGGCGGCGGGCGCCAGCGCGGACGCGCGCGCGGCCTCGGCCTCGCCGGCGGCCGCCGCGGCCTCGCCGCCGCGCGCGGCGGGCAGGCGCAGGTCGGCGCGGGTGATGCTGCTGCCCTCGGCCATCGCCACCGCGCGCTCGAGGATGTTCTCCAGCTCGCGCACGTTGCCGGGGAAGGCGTAGTCGCGCAGCGCATCCTCGGCGTCCGCGGCCAGCGCGGGCACCGGCTCGCCGAGCTCCTCGGCCAGCCGCGCCAGCACGCAGCGCGCCAGCAGCGGGATGTCGCCGCGGCGCTCGCGCAGCGCGGGCACGCCGATCTCGATGACGTTGATGCGGTAGTACAGGTCGTGGCGGAAGCGGCCTTCGTCGACCAGGCGGGCCAGGTCCTTGTGGGTGGCGCTGAGCACGCGCACGTCCACCGGCACCTCGGCCGAGGCGCCCACCGCGCGCACCTGCTTCTCCTGGATCACGCGCAGCAGCTTGACCTGCATGTGCAGCGGCAGCTCGGCCACCTCGTCGAGGAACAGGGTGCCGCCGTGCGCGGCCTGGAACAGGCCGTCCTTGTCGGCGTGCGCGCCGGTGAAGCTGCCCTTGCGGTGGCCGAAGAACTCGCTCTCCATCAGCTCGCCGGGCAGGGCGCCGCAGTTGACCGGCACGAAGGGCCCGTTGGCGCGCGGGCCCTGCTCGTGGATCAGGCGGGCCACCAGCTCCTTGCCGGTGCCGGACTCGCCGTGGATGTACACCGGCGCCTGGCTGCGGGCGACCTTGCCGATGGTCTGGCGCAGCCGCTGCATCGGCTCGCTCTCGCCCACCAGCCGGCCGTTGGCCGGGGCCGCGGCGCGGCGCTCCTCGCCCAGCTTCAGCGCGTGCGCCACCAGGCGCCTGAGCACGGCGAGATCGACGGGCTTCGTGACGAAGTCGAACGCGCCGGCCTTCAGCGCCTTCACCGCGGCCTCGACGTTGCCGAACGCGGTGATCATCGCCACCGGGGTCTCGGGGTGCTTCTGCGCGATCAGCTCCACCAGCTCCAGGCCCGAGCCGTCGGGCAGGCGCATGTCGGTGAGGCAGAAGTCGTAGCGGTGCGCGGCCAGCTGGGCCCGGGCCGAGGCCACGTCGGCCGCGGTGTCCACGCGCAGGCCCATCCGGCCGAGGGTGAGCACGAGGAGCTCGCGGATGTCGCGCTCGTCGTCGATCACCAGGGCGGTATGGGTCATGGGCTGTCCTGCAGGGGCCGTCGGGGGCCGGGCCGGGGGCGGCGCGGGAGGCCTACTTTAGCCTCAGCGGCCGTCCTCGTCGCCGGCCAGCGCGCGCGGCCGGGCGAGGTGGATGCGGAAGCAGCTGCCGCCGCCGGGCACGGTCTCGTAGTTGAGCGTGCCCTGGTTGGCCTCGCAAAGCTGGCGGGCGATGTACAGGCCCAGGCCGGTGCCGTGCTCGGACGTGGTGTAGAAGGGCTGGAACAGGTTGGGCACCACCTTGGCCGGGATCCCGGGGCCGCGGTCGGTGACCTCGAGCATCGGCTGGCCGGTGTGCGCGGCCATCCGCACCGCCAGGGTCACCCTGGCCGGCGCGCCCGGCAGGCGGCCATAGGTCAGCGCGTTGTGCACCAGCGCGGTCACCACCTGGTGCAGCTGCTCGGGGTCGACGACGGCGATCTCGCTGCGCGCCTCGGTGACCAGGTGCAGCTCGTCGGTCTCCAGCGGGTGGCTGGCGCGGTAGTCCTCGACGAAGCGCCGGGCCCAGCCCACCAGCTCGATCGGCTCGGGCTGGCTGCGCTCGCGCTTGGCCAGGTCGAGCACGTTCTGGACGATGCCGTTCATGCGCTGGCACTGGGTGTGGATGATCTCCAGCAGCCGGCGGTCCTCGGCGATGATGCCCTCGCCCTCGTCGAGCAGCTGGGCGGCGTAGCTGATGCTGGCCAGCGGGTTGCGGATCTCGTGGGCGATCGAGGCCGACAGCCGGCCCAGCGCCGAGAGCGTGATCTCCTCGGCGCGCCGCGACACCAGGGTGGTGTCGTCGAGGAAGATCAGCGCCATCTCCTCGCCCAGGGTCAGGCGGGCGAAGCGCGGGATCACCTCGGGCACCTCGGGGGCCAGCGCCACCGCGGTCTCCTCCACCGGGCGGCCCAGCCGCCACAGGCGCAGGCGCCGGGCCAGCTCGGGCGAGACCGTGGGCAGGTCGCGGGTGTTGGGCGAGGGCGTGCCGGTGAGCAGCCAGGCCGCCTCGTTGGCCAGCCGGATGCGCTGGCGGGCGTCCACCACCATCAGGCCGGTGCGCATGCGGCGGATGATGAGCTCGTTGATCTCGCTGAGGTTGGCGACCTCGGCGCCGCGCTTCTCGGCCAGCGCGTGGGTCTCGCGCATCTGCCGGCCCAGCTGGTGGGTGAACAGCGCGGTGGCGAGGTAGGTGATGGCGTACATCGTGGACTCCACCAGCGGCCGGCGCGGCCCGCCCAGCGAGAACACGTCCACCGCCACCCACTGCAGCAGCACCGCCGCCGCGGCCAGCGCGGCCAGCGCCAGCGCGCCGCGCAGCGACAGGAACAGCGCCGCCGCGCCGATGTTGAACACCAGCAGCAGCGCCACGCCCGGCGCGATGTCGGGCAGCACGTGGATGGCCACCACCGCCACGCAGATGTCGAGCCCGAGGCCGCCGCCGGCCTGCGCGGCCAGCGAGGGCACCGGGCGCCCGCCGGGCAGGGCCAGCTGGCGGCCCAGCCACAGCAGGCCGATCGCGCCCAGCACGTAGGCCAGCGCGGCCACCCGGCCGAGCCCCTCCAGCCGGGGCGCGTCGCTGACCAGCTGGCCGACCGGGCTGAGGATCAGCAGGCACAGCAGGCCGGCCTCGAGCAGGCGGTAGAGGCTGAAGAAATACAGCTCGCGGCGCAGCGGGGCGTCGGCCGGGGCGGGGTCGCGGGCGAGGGGCTCGGGGCTGCTCAAGGCGGGGCGGGGCGTCGTCGGGCGGGGCGTCGGGACCGGGCGCGTCGGGCGTCGGGGCGGGGCTGGCCGCCGAGTATAGGCAGCCCCGCGGGGGGCGCGGCCAGCCGCGTGGCCGCCGTCCGGGCGGGGGGCGCGCGGGGGCGGGCCGCGGTCCAGAGCCTTCCGGCCGCCCCCGGCCATGGTCGTTTTGCCTCGGGGGGGGCAACGGGGCGAGAATACGCGGCCTCGCCGGCCCCGCCGGACGACCCCCGCCGGCGCGCGCCCCCTCCGCGCCGCGCCCTCCACACGCCGCAAACGCGCACAACCAAGGGTGACGCATGAATTTCCACGAGTACCAGGCGAAGGAACTCTTCTCCCGCTTCGGCATCCCGGTGCCGGCCGGCCAGGTGGCCCGCAGCGCCGACGAGGCCGTCGCGGCCGCGAAGGCCCTGGGCGGCAACTTCTGGGTCGTGAAGGCGCAGATCCACGCGGGTGGCCGCGGCAAGGCCGGCGGCGTGAAGCTCTGCAAGACCACCGACGCGGTGCACGAGGCCGCCAAGGCCATGCTCGGCACCCGGATGGAGACCTACCAGTCCGGCGGCGTCGCGCTGCCGATCGACTGCGTGCTGGTCACCGAGGCCGCCGACATCGCCAAGGAGCTCTACCTCTCGGTGCTGATCGACCGCGGCACCCGCGCCGTCACCTTCATCGCGTCGGCCGAAGGCGGCGTCGAGATCGAGAAGGTCGCCGAGGAGAACCCCGAGGCCATCCACGTCGTCACCGTGAACTACGTCGAGGGCCTGCAGCCCTACCAGTGCCGCGAAGTCGGCTTCGCGATGGGCCTCAACGCCAAGCAGGTCGGCCAGCTCACCAAGATCATGACCGGGCTGTACAACCTGTTCATGGCCAAGGACCTGGCGCTGGTCGAGCTCAACCCGCTGGCCATCATGACGTCCGGCGACCTGATGGCGCTCGACGGCAAGGTCAACAGCGACGACAACGCCACCTTCCGCCACCCGGACCTCGCCGCCATGCGCGACGTGCGCCAGGAGGACGAGACCGAGGTGCTGGCCTCCAAGTACGACCTCAACTACGTGACCATGGACGGCAACATCGGCTGCATGGTCAACGGCGCGGGCCTGGCGATGGCCACCATGGACGTCATCAAGCTCAACGGCGGCGAGCCGGCGAACTTCCTCGACGTCGGCGGCGGCGCCACCAAGGAGCGCGTGACCGAGGCCTTCAAGCTGATCCTGTCGTCCGACAAGGTGAAGGCGATCTTCGTCAACATCTTCGGCGGCATCGTGCGCTGCGACATGATCGCCGAGGGCATCATCGGCGCGGTCAAGGAAGTGGGCGTCAAGATCCCCGTCATCGTGCGCCTCGAGGGCACCAACGTGGAGAAGGGCAAGGAGATGCTGCGCAGCAGCGGCCTCGCCATCATCCCCGCCGACGACATCAACGACGGCGCCAAGAAGGCCGTCGCCGCGGTCGCGGCCTGAGCCCCGGACAGGACTAGGAAAATTCCATGAGCGTTCTCGTCAACAAGAATACGAAGGTCATCGTCCAGGGCTTCACCGGCCAGCAGGGCACCTTCCACGCCGAGCAGATGCGTGACTACGGCACCCAGGTCGTCGGCGGCGTGACCCCCGGCAAGGGCGGCACCACCCACATCGGCCTGCCGGTGTTCGACACCGTCAAGCAGGCCGTCGCCGCCACCGGCGCCGACGCCTCGGTCATCTACGTGCCGCCGCCGTTCGCGGCCGACGCCATCCTCGAGGCCGCCGCCGCGGGCATCCGCGTGATCGTCTGCATCACCGAGGGCATCCCGGTGCTCGACATGCTGCGGGTCAAGAACACGCTGGCCGGCTTCAAGGACACCGTGCTGATCGGCCCGAACTGCCCCGGCGTGATCACCCCGGGCGAGTGCAAGATCGGCATCATGCCGGGCCACATCCACCTGCCCGGCAAGGTGGGCATCGTCTCGCGCTCCGGCACGCTGACCTACGAAGCCGTCAAGCAGACCACCGACGCCGGCCTCGGCCAGTCGACCTGCATCGGCATCGGCGGCGACCCGATCAACGGCACCAACTTCATCGACGCGCTGACGCTCTTCCAGAACGACCCGCAGACCGAGGCCATCATCATGGTGGGCGAGATCGGCGGTTCGGCCGAGGAAGAGGCCGCGGAGTTCATCGCCAAGCACGTCACCAAGCCGGTGGTCGGCTTCATCGCCGGCGCCTCGGCCCCGGCCGGCAAGCGCATGGGCCACGCCGGCGCGATCGCGTCGGGCGGCAAGGGCACCGCCGAGGGCAAGTTCGCCGCCCTCGAGAAGGCCGGCGTCACCACGGTGAAGTCGCCGGGCGACCTCGGCCCGGCGCTGACCGCGCTGATCGCCAAGCGCAAGGGCTGAGCCTCGCGCCCGGGCCCGGCCCGGGCCAGGCGTCCCCGAAGCCCCCGTCGCGCGAGCGGCGGGGGCTTCGTCGTTTCCGGGCGCGCGGCTGGATCCTTCGGCGGATCCTTCGGCGGATCCCGCGGCGGATCCCGCGGCGGATCCCGCGGCGGATCCCGCGGCGGGCGCGCGGACGACCCGGCGGCGCGCGAGGCGCCCACCCGCGCCCGCGGCGCAGGCCGCTGCCGCGCCGCACGGCCCGGCGCGAGGCTGTCGGCATGCCCACGCCCCTGCCGCCGCCCGCTCCGCCGCCGCCCGACGCCTCGCCGTCCGACGTCGTGCCGCCCAACGCGCTGCCCGCCAAGCCGCCGCCGATGCGCGAGGCCGAGCGCCGGCTGTGGCGGCGCCTGCGTGCGCCGCGCTTCGGCGGGCGCTTCCAGCGCGCGGTGCGGATCGGGCCCTGCCGGGCCGACTTCGCCAGCTGGCGACCGCGCCTGGTCGTCCAGCTGGCCCCGGGGCCGCCGCCCGGCCCGCCGGCGCTGCGCTTCGGCGACGCCGCGCTGTGCGCCCGGGGTTTCCGCGTGCTGCGGTTCTGGGACAATGCGGTCCTCCTCGACCCGGGCCACGTCCTCATGGCGATCGAACGCGCACTCCACGAGGCCCACGCCGCGGCCGCCTGCCTGCCCGCCAGTCCGCTGGGGCCGCGCGCATGAGCCTGGTGCTGGCGCTGGTGCAGGAGCACTTCCGGGTGGGCGCGGTCGAGGCCAACGCCGACCGCGTCATCGCGCGGCTGCGCGAGGCGCGCGACGTGCACGGCGCCCACCTCGTGGTGTTCCCCGAGCTCGCCCTCTCCGGCTATCCGCCCGAGGACCTGCTGCTGCGGCCGGCCTTCCTGGCCGCCTGCGAGGCCGCGCTCGCGCGCGTGGCGGCCGCCTGCACCGGCATCACCGCGGTGGTGGGCTGGCCGCAGGCCGCGGGCGCGGTGGTGTTCAACGCCGCCAGCGTGCTGCGCGACGGCGTGGTCGAGGCCACCTACCGCAAGCGCGAGCTGCCCAACTACGCGGTGTTCGACGAGCGCCGCTACTTCGCCGCCGGCGACGACGACCTGGTGGTCGAGGTCGAGGGCGTGCAGGTGGGCGTGCTGGTGTGCGAGGACCTGTGGTTCCCCGAGCCGGTGGCCGCCACCGCGCGCGCCGGCGCGCGGCTGGTGGTGGTGCCCAACGCCTCGCCCTTCGAGCGCGCCAAGCGCGCCGAGCGCGACGCGCTGCTGGCCGAGCGCGCCTGCACCGCGGGCGTCGGCCTGGCCTACCTCAACCTCGTCGGCGGCCAGGACGAGCTGGTGTTCGACGGTGCCTCCACGCTGGCGGATGCCGACGGCCGCGTGCATCCGGCGGCGCTGGCCTTCGAGGACCACCTGCTGGTGGCCACGTTCGACGCCGCCAGCGGCCGCTTCACCCCGCGCGCCTGGCCCGCCGAGCCGGCCCCGGCCGAGGAGGCCCTGGCCTGGCGCGCGATCGTGCGCGGCACCCGCGACTACCTGCGCCACAACGGCTTCACCCGGGCCTGGCTGGGCCTCTCGGGCGGCGTCGACAGCGCGATGGTGCTGGCGATCGCGGTGGACGCGCTGGGCGCGGAGAACGTCACCGCGGTCCGCCTGCCGTCGCGCTACACCGCGGATCTCAGCAACGACCTGGCCGCCGAGCAGTGCGCGGCGCTGGGCGTGCGGCTGGAGACGGTGCCCATCGAGGGGCCGTTCGCGGGCTTCCTCGACGCGCTGGCGCCGGTGTTCGCCGGCCGCCCGGCCGACCTCGCCGAGGAGAACCTGCAGTCGCGCTGCCGCGGCGCCATCATGATGGCGCTGGCCAACAAGCTCGGCGGCATGCTGCTCACCACCGGCAACAAGAGCGAGTACGCGGTGGGCTACGCCACCATCTACGGCGACATGTGCGGCGGCTACGCCCCCATCAAGGACCTCTACAAGACCGAGGTCTGGGCCCTGTGCCGCTGGCGCAACGCCTGGCGCCCGGCCGGCGCGCCGCTCCCGATCCCGCCGGCGGTCATCGAGCGCCCGCCCAGCGCCGAGCTGCGCGAGGGCCAGCTCGACCAGGACTCGCTGCCGCCGTATGCGCTGCTGGATGCGCTGCTGCGCGCGCATGTCGACGAGGAGGCGTCCCGCGGCGAGCTCGTCGAGCGCGGCTTCGAGCCCGCCGTGGTCGACCAGGTGCTGCGCCTGGTGCGGCTGGGCGAGTGGAAGCGCCGCCAGGCCGCGCCGGGCCCGAAGGTCTCGCGCCGGGCCTTCGGCCGCGAGCGCCGCTACCCGATCACCAGCGGCTGGATGGGCTGAGCGCGGGCGCCGGATGCGACGACGCCGCCCGGAGGCGGCGTCGTCGTCGGTGCGGCGGGGCGCGCGGGGCGCCCGGCGGCGGGGCTCAGCGCTCGCCGCGGAACGGGTTCAGGCGGGCGAGGCGGCTGCGGTCGTCCGGCCACTCGCCGCGCAGCCACGGGTGCTCGGGGTGGTTGAGCTCGAGCACGCGGCGCGCGTCGGCGGCCAGCTCGACCTGGCCGAGGCGCGTGTAGGCCTCGCCCATCATCGCCAGCGCGTCGTCGTCGAACTCGCTCTGCGGGTAGGTCTCGAGCAGCGCGCGTCCGCGGTTGGCGGCGGCCACGTTGGCGCCGCGGCGCAGGTAGTACAGGCCCACGAGGTAGTCGTGGCGGGCCAGCTCGTTGCGCAGGAACACCATGCGCTGGCGGGCGTCGGCGGCGTAGCGCGAGTTCGGGTAGCGCTGCAGCAGCACGCCGAAGTCGTTGAAGCTCTGGCGCGGCGTGCTCTGGTCGCGCTGCGCGCCGTCGAGGCGGGCGATGCGGTCGAGCGTGGAGTTGGAGCGGCTGAAGTTGACCAGCGCCTTGAGGTAGTAGGCGTAGTCGATGTTGCGCTGCGCCGGGTAGGTGCGGATGAAGCGGTCGATCGTGGCCGTGGCCTCCTCGTACTTCGAGGCCTTGTACTGGGCGTAGGCCAGCTCGAGCTGGGCCTGCTCGGTGTACTCGCCGTAGGGGAAGCGGGCGATCAGGCGGGTGAACACGCGCTCGGCGCGGCTGTAGTTGCCGGCCAGCAGGGTGCGGTTGCCCTCGTCGTACATGGCCTCGACGGGCTGGGTCTCGAGGCGGTCCTCCTTGGAGAACCAGTTGCGCATCGAGGCACAGCCGGTGGCCATGGACACGAGCACCAGGAGGACGAGCAGTCGGGAGAGGCCGGGGAGTCGGGGCATCGGATTCGGTCTGGCCGGGCGCCGGGAGGGCGCGGAGCGGTGGATAATAGCCCCGAAGCCACCCCCGACCCAACCGCGCCGCACCGGACCCCCGGGGCGGCCGGACCGGGCCCCGGCCCCGCCGCCATGCGGCCCGCGCCGGCCCGCCCTCCTTCACAAGGCCAACCCCGCATGAACAGCCCCCACGACCCGACCCCCGGCGCGTCCCCCGACCTCGACGACGCCGAGGACGCCGTGCTCGCCGGCGGCGACGGCATGGAGCAGCTCAGCGCCGAGGTCCCGCTGACCTCGTCGGGCAAGCGCTTCGACGCCGTGCTGGCCGAGCTCTTCCCCGACTTCTCGCGCTCCCGCCTCAGCGAATGGATCAAGTCCGGCGACGCGCTGCTCGACGGCGAGGTCCGCCGGCCGCGCGACCCGGTCAAGGGCGGCGAGATCGCCACCGTCGGCGTGCGCCTGCAGGTCGAGACCCGCGCGCTGCCCGAGGACATCCCGCTCGAGGTGCTCTACGAGGACGCCGACGTGCTGGTGATCGACAAGCCCGCGGGCCTGGTCGTGCACCCCGGCGCCGGCAACCCCACCGGCACCCTGGTCAACGCGCTGGTGTTCCGCGACCCCGCGCAGGCCGAGCTGCCGCGCGCCGGCCTGGTGCACCGCCTCGACAAGGACACCTCCGGCGTCATGGTGGTGGCCAAGTCCCTGCGCGCCCACGCCGGCCTGGTGGAGCAGCTGGGCGACCGCGAGGTGCACCGCCAGTACGTGGCGATCGTGGCCGGCGCGATGATCGCCGGCGGCACCATCGACAAGCCGATCGGCCGCCATCCCACCGACCGCCTGCGGATGGCCGTGGTCGCCAACGGCCGCCCGGCCGTCACCCACTACCGGGTGCGCGAGCGCTTCAAGGCCCACACCATCGTCGAGTGCCGCCTGGAGACCGGGCGCACCCACCAGATCCGCGTGCACCTCTCCTCGATCAAGCACCCGATCGTCGGCGACCCGGCCTACACCCGCCTGACCCTGCCCAAGGGCGCCTCGCCCGAGCTCACCGCCCGCCTGCACGCCTTCAAGCGCCAGGCCCTGCACGCCGAGCGGCTGTCGTTCGTGCACCCGGTCAGCGGCGACACGATCACCTGCGAGGCCCCGCCGCCGGCCGACTTCCTGGCCCTGGCCGCGCAGCTGCGGGCCGAGTCGGCCGCGTGAGCCGCGACGCGGCCGCCGCCGCGGCGCTGGCCGCGCGCCTGCTCGAGCGGCGGGTCGCCGACTCGGTGCTGCTGCGCCCGGACTGGCCCGCGCCGCCGGCGGTGCGTTCGTGCTCCACGCTGCGCCGCGGGCTCGAGGTGGGCGTCTCGGCGCCGCCCTTCGACGCCTTCAACCTCGGCGCGCACGCCGGCGACGATCACGCCGCCGTGGCCCACAACCGCGAGGCGCTGCGCTGGCTGGCCGCGCTGCCCGGGCCGGTGCATTGGCTGCGCCAGGTGCACGGCGTCGCGGTGCACCGGGTCGGGGCCGGCACCGATCCCGCCGCGGCCGTCGAGGCCGACGCCGCGGTCACCGACGCGCCGGGCCAGGTGCTGGCGGTGCTCACCGCCGACTGCCTGCCGGTGCTGCTGTGCGACCGGCTGGGCACCTGCGTCGGCGCCGCCCACGCCGGCTGGCGCGGGCTGGCCGCCGGCGTGCTCGAGGCCACGGTGGCGGCGATGCCGGCGCCGGCCGATCGCCTGCTGGCCTGGCTGGGCCCGGCCGCGGGCCCGGCGCACTACGAGATCGGGGAGGAGGTCCGGGCGGCCTTCGTCGACCCCGATGCCGGCGCCGCGGCCGCCTTCGTGCCCACCCGCCCCGGCCACTGGCGGGTCGACCTGTACGCGCTGGCGCGGCGTCGCCTCGCCGCGGCGGGCGTCACCGCCGTGTCCGGCGGCGATCGCTGCACGCTCGGCGAGCCCGGCGCGTTCTTCAGCTACCGCCGCGACGGCCGCACCGGCCGCATGGCCCACCTGGCCTGGATCCAGCCGGAGGCCTGAGCGGCCGCGCGCCGGCCCGATGGCGGCCGGCCGGGGCGTCCGGGGGCATAGAGGCTCGCCATCGCGGTCGCGAAGGGCTAGTCTCGGCGTGAAAGCCGCGTGAGTGCGCGGCGAGGCGCCGCGACAATGGGCTGGATCGTCCAGGAGTTCCGCAAGCGCCACCTCTTCGGCGCGGTCGCGGCCTACGTGCTGGCCGCCGCCGGCCTGCTCGCCGGCCTGCGCGCGCTGGCCCGCGTCGTCGCGCTGCCCAGCTGGAGCGACGCGCTGGCGGTGCTGCTGCTGGCGCTGGGCCTGCCGCTGGTGCTGATCGCGGTGTGGCGGCGCGCGCGCCGCGGCCCGCCGCGCGGTCCGCGCGACCCGCGCGGTCCCCACGGCGGCGCCACCTCGGCCTGAGCGCCGTCGCGGCGGCCCCGCCCGCCGCCGCCCCCGCTTGAAGCGCGGCGTGAAGGACGCATAACGGAGGCATCGCGGCTCGGCCGCCCCCTCACGCCCCGGAGCCCCTCCCATGCGCATGGACAAGCTCACCTCCCGCTTCCAGCAGGCCCTCTCCGACGCCCAGTCGCTGGCGGTGGGCCGCGACCATTCCCTGATCGAGGCCCCGCACGTCCTGGTGGCCCTGCTCGACCAGTCCGGCGGCGGCACCCGGCCGCTGCTCGGGCAGGCCGGCATCAACGTGCCCCTGCTGCGCGAGCGCCTCGGCGAGGCGCTCGACAAGCTCCCCAAGGTCACCGGCCAGGCCGGCCAGGTCAGCCTCGGCAACGCGCTGGCCCGCGTGCTCAACCTCGCCGACAAGTACGCCCAGCAGCGCGGCGACGCCTACATCGCCAGCGAGCTCTTCGTGCTGGCCTGCCTGGAGGAGGAGGGCGAGGCCGCGCGCGCGCTGAAGGCCGCCGGCGCCGACAAGGCCCGGCTGGAGGCCGCGATCGAGAAGGTCCGCGGCGGCGAGAAGGTGGCCAGCGAGAACGCCGAGGAGTCGCGCCAGGCGCTGGAGAAGTACACCGTCGACCTCACCGCGCGCGCCGAGGCCGGCAAGCTCGACCCGGTGATCGGCCGCGACGAGGAGATCCGCCGCACCATCCAGGTGCTGCAGCGGCGCACCAAGAACAACCCGGTGCTGATCGGCGAGCCCGGCGTGGGCAAGACCGCGATCGTCGAGGGTTTGGCCCAGCGGATCGTCAACGGCGAGGTGCCCGAGGGCCTGCGCGGCCGGCGCGTGCTGTCGCTGGACATGGGCGCGCTGATCGCCGGCGCGAAGTTCCGCGGCGAGTTCGAGGAGCGCCTGAAGGGCGTGCTCAACGACCTCGCCAAGCAGGAAGGCAACGTCATCCTGTTCATCGACGAGCTGCACACGATGGTCGGCGCCGGCAAGGCCGAGGGCTCGATGGACGCGGGCAACATGCTCAAGCCCGCGCTGGCCCGCGGCGAGCTGCACTGCATCGGCGCCACCACGCTCGACGAGTACCGCAAGTACGTGGAGAAGGACGCCGCGCTGGAGCGCCGCTTCCAGAAGGTGCTGGTGGGCGAGCCGAGCGTCGAGGACACCATCGCGATCCTGCGCGGCCTGAAGGAGCGCTACGCGGTGCACCACGGCGTCGAGATCACCGACCCGGCCATCGTCGCCGCGGCCACGCTCTCGCACCGCTACATCGCCGACCGCCAGCTGCCCGACAAGGCCATCGACCTGATGGACGAGGCCGCCAGCCGCATCCGGATGGAGATCGACTCCAAGCCCGAGGAGATGGACCGCATGGAGCGGCGCCTGATCCAGCTCAAGATCCAGCGCGAGGCGCTGAAGAAGGAGAAGGACGCCGAGACCCGCAAGCGCCTGGAGGAGCTCGAGCAGCAGATCGTGGTGCTGGAGCGCGAGTTCTCCGACCTCGACGAGGTCTGGAAGGCCGAGAAGGCCTCGGTGTCGGGCGCGGCCTCGATCAAGGAGCAGATCGAGCGCGCCAAGATCGAGCTCGACGCCGCGATGCGCCGCCAGGACCTGGCCCGCATGTCCGAGATCCAGTACGGCCGGCTGCCCGAGCTCGAGCGCCAGCTCGCGGCCGCGCACGCCGCCGAGCACACCGGCCATACGCTGCTGCAAGACAAGGTCACCGCCGAGGAGATCGCCGAGGTCGTCAGCCGCTGGACCGGCATCCCGGTCAACCGGATGCTCGAGGGCGAGCGCGAGAAGCTGCTGAAGATGGAGGACGCGCTGACGCAGCGCGTGGTGGGGCAGGGCGAGGCGGTGAAGGCCGTCTCCGACGCCATCCGCCGCGCCCGCGCGGGGCTCTCCGACCCGAACCGCCCGAACGGCAGCTTCCTGTTCCTCGGCCCCACCGGCGTGGGCAAGACCGAGCTGTGCAAGGCGCTGGCGGACTTCCTGTTCGACTCCAGCGACGCGATGGTGCGCATCGACATGAGCGAGTTCATGGAGAAGCACGCGGTCAGCCGCCTGATCGGCGCGCCCCCGGGTTACGTGGGCTACGAGGAGGGCGGCTACCTCACCGAGGCCGTGCGCCGCCGGCCCTACAGCGTGATCCTGCTCGACGAGGTCGAGAAGGCGCATCCCGACGTCTTCAACGTGCTGCTGCAGGTGCTCGACGACGGCCGCCTCACCGACGGCCAGGGCCGCACGGTGGACTTCCGCAACACCGTCATCGTGATGACCTCCAACCTCGGCTCGCAGCTGATCCAGGAGCTGGCCGGCGACGACGGCCCCGAGGCCTACCTGCAGATGAAGGCCGGCGTGATGGCCGTGGTGCAGGGCCACTTCCGGCCGGAGTTCATCAACCGCCTCGACGACATCGTGGTGTTCCACCCGCTGGGCCGCGGCGAGATCACCCGCATCGCGCGCTTCCAGACCGGCTTCCTGCGCGAGCGCCTGGCCGAGCGCCAGCTCGGCTTCGAGATCACCGACGCGGCGCTGGCGATCCTCGGCGAGGCCGGCTTCGACCCGGTGTACGGCGCGCGCCCGCTCAAGCGCGCGATCCAGCAGCAGCTCGAGAACCCGCTGGCCAAGCGCGTGCTGGCCGGCGAGTTCGCGCCGGGCGACACCATCGTGGCCGATGCCGAGGGCGGCCACCTGGCCTTCCGCAAGGGCTGAGCGCCTGACGCACGGCGTCGCTTCCCGACGCCGTGCGTCGTCCCGCGCGGCCGCGGCCGGCGGGCGCCGACGAACGGGCCTGCCGGCCGCCCTGCGGTGGGCGCGCGCGCATGGCCGCGGGCGCCTGCGCGCCTATGCTGCTCGGCGCGCTCCCGCCCCCAGCCACGGCCCCCGCATGATCCTCGCCGACCTCCTCCCCACCCTCGTCGCCGAGCTGCAGGCCGCGCTGCGCACCGCCGGGCATCCCGCGCTGGCCGAGCGCCTGCCGCGCGCCCGCCTGCGCGCCCAGGACCACGACGCCAGCACCCATCGCACCGAGCTGGCCTTCGTGCCCGAGGGCGAGGTGGCGGGCGCCGACGAGGGCCCGCGCGAGCGCATCGCGCTCGAGCACCGCTACGGCCCGGTGCTGCACACCGACGGCCGCGGCGGCATCGCGCGCCTGGTGTTCGAGCAGGGCACCCCGGTGGCCGAGGCGCTGGGCCGGGTCTCGCCGCTGCAGGCCGGCTGAGCGGGGCGCGCGGCCCCGCCCGGCCGGCGACGGCCCGCTCAGCGCGGGACGTGCGGGCTGCAGGTCGGCACCGGGGCCGCGCTCGGCTCCAGCGCCAGGCCCGTGCGGGTGGCGTCGTCCTCGCGCACCACCTCGATCCAGCAGCGCTGGCCGTCCATGCCGGTGGCGGCGACGTAGCGCTCGCCCTCCTTCGGATGGAAGCTCACCAGCGGGCGGCAGCTGTAGGCCACGGTGTAGAGGTCGATGTAGATCCAGTCGGCGATCGTCACCCGCTCGCCCGAGGGCAGCGGCACCCGGCCGGTCGCGTCGGCGGCGGGCAGGTCGAAGCCCGGCATGCCGGACCGGCAGAAGCTGGGATCGCCCTGCATGCCGGCCACGTGCACCTGGGCATGGGCCCGGCCGGGGTCGGGCACGTAGGTGGGCAGCATGGCGCAGCCCGGCGAGGCCAGGACCGCGAGCAGCGCGGCGAGGCGGAAGGCGCGGCGGCTCATCGGGTGGCCTCCTTCTTCGCGGCCGGCGCGGCGTCCGGCGCGGCCGCGTCCGTCGGCTCGCCCGCGTAGCGCTGCAGCACCTCGGCCGTCTCGAGCGCCCCGTCGGCCCGGGCGTCCAGGCCCAGGATGTAGACGGAGGCGAACGGATGCCCGCCCACCGCCTCGACCCGCACCAGGCCGGTGGTCGGCCGGTCGGCGCCGGCGGCCACGAGGTCGTCGTAGACCACGAACCACGGGTGCCCGGCGGCCTGCGCCACTTCGGCGCAGCGGCGCATCAGGAAATGGCGCACGTGTTCGTGCGGGGTGTAGCCGTTGCCGAAGAACGAGACGGTGTGCAGCTTGGCCGGGCCCGCCTCGTCGAGGTAGCCGCCGGTGAGCGAGGCGCGGGCGTTGCCGTAGCCGGTGGAGCAGCCGGCGAGCGCGAGGCTCGCGGCCAGCAGCGCCGCGAGGCGCGTGGAGGTGGTGGTCATGCGGAGGGGCGTCCTGGGTCGCGTCCGCGCTCCCCGCGCGGCTCGGCGCCGATCCTCGCGGGCGGGGGCAGGGGGGTCAAGGCCCGCCCCGCCGGGCCCCGCGCAGGGCGCCCCGCGGGCCCGCCGGGCGGGCCGATGCCCGCCCCGGGGGTGGTCGCGGTTACACTGTGCGCATGATCGCCCTCAAGAATTTCGCCCTCCGCCGGGGCGAACGCCTCCTGCTGTCCGACGTCGACCTCAGCCTGCACGCCGGCTGGCGCATCGGCGTGGTCGGCCGCAACGGCTGCGGCAAGTCCAGCCTGTTCGCCGCCGTGCGCGGCGAGCTCGAGCCCGACAAGGGCGACCTCGACCTGCCCAGCCGCCTGCGCGTGGCCTCGGTGGCCCAGGAGACCCCGGCGCTGCCCGACCCGGCCGTGGACTACGTGCTTGGCGGCGACGCCGAGGTGTACGCCGTGATCCAGGCCGAGGCCGCCGCGATGGCCGCCGAGGACTGGGACACGGTGGCCGCGGCCCACCAGAAGCTCGAGGAGCTCAAGGGCTACGACGCCGCGGCCCGCGCCGGCCGCCTGCTGCACGGCCTGGGCTTCCCGCCCGAGACCCACCACATGCCGGTGGCCGAGTTCTCCGGCGGCTGGCGCGTGCGGCTGAACGTCGCGCGCGCGCTGATGATGCCGTCGGACCTGCTGCTGCTCGACGAGCCCACCAACCACCTCGACCTCGACGCGGTGCTGTGGCTGGAGCAGTGGCTGCTGAAGTACGACGGCACCCTGCTGCTGATCAGCCACGACCGCGAGTTCCTCGACGGCGTGTGCACCCACACCCTGCACCTGCACGAGGGCAAGGCCAAGCTCTACGCCGGCGACTACACCGCGTTCGAGCGCCAGCGCGCCGAGCACCTGCGCCAGCAGCAGATCGCCCACGAGAAGGAGCAGGTCGAGCGCGCCCACCTGCAGAGCTTCATCGACCGCTTCAAGGCCAAGGCCAGCAAGGCCAAGCAGGCCCAGAGCCGCATGAAGCGCCTGGCCAAGCTGGCCGGCACCGAGGCGGTGCGCGCGGAGCGCGCGTTCCGGATCACCTTCGCCGAGCCGCTGCGCCTGCCCAACTCGCTGCTGCAGCTGCGCGAGGCCGACTGCGGCTACCTCGGCGAGGACGGCAGCCGCGCGCAGATCCTCTCGGGCGCGGGCTTCGCGCTCGAGGCCGGCGACCGCGTGGGCCTGCTCGGCCCCAACGGCGCGGGCAAGTCGACGCTGGTGAAGTCGCTGGTGGGCGAGATCCCGCTGCTCTCCGGCGAGCGCCTCGCCCACCCGGACCTGAAGATCGGCTACTTCGCGCAGCACACCGTGGAGTCGCTGCGCGAGGGCGCCAGCCCGATCGACCACCTGCGCGACATCGAGCCCACCGGCAACAACCAGGACTTCCGCGACTTCCTGGGCCGCTGGAACTTCGCCGGCGACCGCGCCTTCGAGTCGGTGGACGGCTTCTCCGGCGGCGAGCGCGCGCGCCTGGCGCTGGCGCTGATCGCCTGGCGCAAGCCCAACGTGCTGCTGCTCGACGAGCCCACCAACCACCTCGACCTCGACATGCGCGAGGCCCTGGCCGAGGCGCTGAGCGACTTCGACGGCGCGATCGTGATGGTCAGCCACGACCGCCACCTGATCGGCCTGGTCTGCGAGACCTTCGTGCGCGTGGCCGACGGCGAGGTGGTGGCCTTCGACGGCGACCTCGACGCCTACGCCGCCTGGCTGCGCTCGCGCGGCTCGGAGGCCAGCCGCGGCGACAAGGCCGCGGCCAAGGCCGCCGCCAAGGCCGAGAAGGCGCGCGCCGACGAGGCCCGCGCCGCCGAGGCCGCCCGCGCCGCGCGCGGCCCCGTCGACCCGGCCCAGAAGCGCCGCTTCAAGCGCCTCGAGGAGATGCTGGCGCGGCTCGGCGAGGAGGCCAGCGGGCTCGACGCGCGCCTGGCCGACCCGGCCCTGTACGCCGCCGGCAGCGCCCACGAGCTGGCCACGATCACCCGCCGCCAGGCCGAGATCGCGCGCGAGCGCGAGGTGCTCGAGGCCGAGTGGATGGTGCTCTACGAGGTCGTCGAGGGCGCCTGAGCCGCCACGCCCCTTGAATCCCGGCCCGCGGCGCCCCCATCCAGCGCCGCCGCCGACCCCACCGCTCCACCGCGACACCGAGGCCCGCCATGCCCATCTACGCCTTCGCCTGCGCCGCCTGCGGCCACGCCTTCGACCGCCTGCAGAAGATGTCCGACCCCGACCCCACCACCTGCCCGGCCTGCGGCGCGGAGCAGGTGGCCCGCCAGGTCACCGCGCCGTCGTTCCGGCTGGCCGGCGGCGGCTGGTACGAGACCGACTTCAAGAAGGACGGCGACAAGAAGCGCAACCTCGCCGACGCGCCGTCCGCGGCGCCCGCCGCCCCGGCCGCGCCGGCCAAGCCCGCCGCCGACTGATCGGCGTCGCCGGGGCGCCGCGGGCGGTCCGCCGCCGATGTCCCGGACTTGTCCCCCCGTGGCGGGGCGGCTAGGGTGCCCGCCCATGACCGCCCTCCGCCTGCTGCCCCTCGCCGCGCTCGCGCTCGCCGCCGCCGGCTGCGCCTCCGCCCCGCGCCTGTTCCAGGCCACCCAGCCCCAGGACGCCTTCATGGCCCGCCTCGGCGCGCTGTGCGGGCGGGCCTTCGAGGGCCGGGTGGTCACCACCGATCCCGCCGACGCCGGCTTCGCGTCGCAGCGCCTCGTGATGCACGTGCGCGGCTGCGCCGAGGGCGAGGTGCGCATCCCCTTCCACGTGGGCGATGACCGCTCGCGCACCTGGGTGATCACCCGCACCGCCGACGGCCTGCGCCTGAAGCACGACCACCGCCACGCCGACGGCAGCCCCGACGCGCTGACGATGTACGGCGGCGACACCGACGCCCCGGGCACCGCGGGCCGCCAGGCCTTCCCGGTGGACGAGGAGAGCCGGCGGATGTTCTCGGCCCAGGGCCGCGAGGTCTCCAACACCAACACCTGGGGCATGGAGGTCGAGCCCGGCCGGGTGTTCGTCTACGAACTGAGGCGCCCGCCGGTGGCCGACGGCCAGCCGGGCCGCCACTTCCGGGTGGAGTTCGACCTGGCCCGCCCGGTGGCCCCGCCGCCGCCGCCCTGGGGCGCCGAGGCGCCCTCCGGCGCGGCGCTGCCCGACCGCCACGAGTAAGGCCCCGGCGGCCGCGCCCCGCGCCCGCGGGCGGGGGAACCGCTACAATCGCGCCCCTCGCCGGCGCGTCGCGCCGGCCCCCGCGATTCCCGGAGCCCCCATGCGTACCCACTTCTGCGGCCTCGTCGACGAGGCCCTGGTCGGCCAGACCGTCACCCTGTGCGGCTGGGCCGACGTCGCCCGCAACCTCGGCGGCGTGTGCTTCATCGACCTGCGCGACCACGAGGGCGTGCTGCAGGTGGTCGCCGAGCCGGCCGCCGCCGGCTCCGCGCACCAGCTCGCCTTCGAGGCCGCGGCCGAGGTGGGCTACGAGGACTGCCTGCGCATCACCGGCACCGTGCGTCGCCGCCACGCGGTGAACGACAAGCTGCGTTCGGGCCAGGTGGAAGTGGTGGCCGAGCGCATCGAGGTGCTCAACAAGGCCGACAGCCTGCCGTTCTACGCCCACGAGAACCCGGGCGAGGACGTGCGCCTGAAGTACCGCTACCTCGACCTGCGCCGCCCCGAGATGCAGCGCATGATGCGCAAGCGCACCCAGCTGGTGAGCGCGCTGCGCGCCTTCCTCGACGCGCGCGGCTTCCAGGACATCGAGACCCCGATCCTGACCAAGGCCACGCCCGAGGGCGCGCGCGACTACCTCGTGCCCAGCCGCGTGCACGACGGCCAGTTCTTCGCGCTGCCGCAGTCGCCGCAGCTGTTCAAGCAGCTGCTGATGATGGCCGGCTTCGACCGCTACTACCAGGTCGCGCGCTGCTTCCGCGACGAGGACCTGCGCGCCGACCGCCAGCCCGAGTTCACCCAGCTCGACATGGAGTTCGCCTTCGTCACCGAGCGCGACGTGCAGGACTTCGTGGAGGACATGATCCGCACGATCTTCCGCGAGGTGCAGGGCGTCGAGCTGGCCAGCCCGTTCCCGCGCATGACCTGGTTCGAGGCCATGCGCCGCTTCGGCTCCGACAAGCCCGACCTGCGCATCGACCTCGAGCTCGTCGACATCGCCGGCCTGGTGAAGGGCTGCGAGTTCAAGGTGTTCAGCGAGTGGGCCAACGCCGCCGACGGCCGCGTGGCCGCGCTGCGCCTGCCCGGCGCCGCCGAGCGCATGAGCCGCAAGACCATCGACGAGGCCGCCGCCTATGCCGCGCGCTACGGCGCGAAGGGCCTGGCCTGGCTGCGCGTGGACGACCTCGCCAAGGGCCGCGAGGGCATCAACTCGCCGATCGCGAAGTTCCTCGACGACGCCACCCTGGCCGCGGTGCTCGAGGCCACCGCGGCCACCAACGGCGACGTGGTGCTGTTCGGCGCCGGCACCTTCAAGGTCGTCAGCGACTTCATGGGCGCGCTGCGCCTGAAGCTGGGCCGCGACCTCGGCCTGGTCGCCAACGCCTGGGCGCCGCTGTGGGTGGTGGACTTCCCGATGTTCGAGTACGACGCCGAGGCGGCGCGCTACGTCGCGCTGCACCACCCGTTCACCGCGCCCAAGGTCGACGACGCCGAGGCGCTGCGCGCCGATCCGGCCAACGCGGTCAGCCGCGGCTACGACATGGTGCTCAACGGCAACGAGATCGGCGGCGGCTCCATCCGCATCCACCGCCCGGGCATGCAGTCCACCGTGTTCGACCTGCTGGGCATCGCCCCGGACGAGGCCCAGGCCAAGTTCGGCTTCCTGCTCGAGGCGCTGCGCTACGGCGCCCCGCCGCACGGCGGCATCGCCTTCGGCATCGACCGCGTGGCCGCGCTGATGGCGGGCACCGAGTCGATCCGCGACGTCATCGCCTTCCCCAAGACCGCCAGCGCGCAGTGCCTGCTGACGTCCGCGCCCTCGGCGGTGCCCGACGCCCAGCTGGCCGAGCTGCACGTGCGGGTGCGCGAGCCCAAGGCGTGAGCCCGGCCGGCGACGCCCGCGCGTCGCCGGCCCCCGCGCCGGACGGCGCCCCGCGCGAGGCCGTGCTGGTGCTGCACGGCCTGTGGCAGGCGCCGCTGGCGATGCAGCCGCTGCGCCGCCGCCTCGCCGCGGCGGGCTTCGATGCCGCCTGCTTCGGCTACCGCTCCATCCTCGCGAGCGCCATGGACGCGATCCCGGCGCTGCAGGCGCGCGTGCGCGCGCTGGCCGAGGCCCGCGGCGGCCCGGTCCACGTGGTCGGGCATTCGCTGGGCGGCGTGCTGGCCCTGGCCGCGCTGGGCGACGACCCCGCGCTGCCGGTGGCCCGGGTGGTCTGCCTGGGCTCGCCGCTGGCGGGCAGCGCCGCGGCCCGGGGCCTGCGCGCGCGGCCGCTGACGCGCTGGATGGCCGGCCGCAGCGGCGTGCTGCTGGAGCGCGGCGTGGCCGAGCACGCCGGCCTGCGCCCCACCGGGGTGCTGGCCGGCGACCGCGCGCTGGGCGTGGGCGCCTGGGCCGGGGGCTTCCCGGGCCCCAACGACGGCTCGGTGGCGGTCGAGGAGACCCGGCCGGCCGGGCTGGCCGACCACCGGGTGCTGCCGCTGACCCACACCGGCCTGATGCTGGCCCCGTCGGCGGCCGCGCTGGCCGCGCGCTTCCTGCGGCTCGGCCGGTTCGGCTGAGCCGCGGCTATACTCCCGCGGTCTCCAACACACGCATCACGAGGGCAGGGCGCATGGGCAGGTTGATGGCCATCGAAGGCCGCAAGAACGCGCAGGACGCGCGTCGCGGCAAGATCTTCACCAAGGTGATCCGCGAGATCTCGGTCGCCGCGCGCGCCGGCGGCGGCGACCCCAAGGCCAACCCGCGCCTGCGCCTCGCGGTCGACAAGGCGCTGGCCGTGAACATGGCCAAGGACGTCATCGAGCGCGCGATCAAGAAGGCCACCGGCGAGCTCGAGGGCGTGAGCTACGAGGAGCTGCGCTACGAGGGCTACGCGCCCGGCGGCGTGGCGGTGATCGTCGACTGCCTCACCGACAACAAGGTGCGCACCGTCGCCGACGTCCGCCACGCGTTCACCAAGCACGGCGGCAACCTCGGCACCGACGGCTCGGTGGCCTTCATGTTCCACAAGCTCGGCGTGCTCAGCTACGGCCCCGAGGCCGGCGAGGACGCGGTCACCGAGGCCGCCATCGAGGCCGGCGCCGACGACATCAAGGTCTACCCCGAGGACGGCGCGATCGAGGTCATCACCTCGCCGGCGGCCTTCGAGCAGGTCAAGGCCGCCATGGTCGCCGCGGGCCTGGCGCCCGCGCACGCCGAGGTCACCTTCCGCGCCGAGAACGACATCCGCGTCGAAGGCGACACCGCGATCGCGGTGCGCAAGATGATCGACATGCTCGAGGACCTCGACGACGTGCAGGACGTCTACACCAACGCCGACCTCGCCGGGTGAGGCCCGGCGACGCCCGCGCCGCGCAGGCCCGCCCGTGACCAGGATCCTCGGCATCGACCCGGGCTCGCAGCGCACCGGCGTGGGCATCGTCGACGCCGGCGCGGGCGGCGCCTGCGTGCACGTGCACCACGAGGCGCTGCACGTGGCCAACGAAGAGGACTTCCCGCGCCGCCTGCGCGCGATCGTGCTGGGCCTGGACGCGCTGATCGAGCGCTTCCGCCCCGACGAGGTGTCGGTGGAGCGCGTGTTCATGAGCAAGAACGCCGACTCGGCGCTCAAGCTCGGCCAGGCCCGCGGCGCCGCGATCTGCGCGGCGGTGCTGCGCGACCTGCCGGTGCACGAGTACACGCCGATGCAGGTCAAGCAGAGCCTGGTGGGCCGCGGCGCGGCCGAGAAGGGCCAGGTGCAGCACATGGTCGGGGTGGTGCTGGGCATCCCCGGGCCGATCCAGGCGGACGCGGCGGATGCGCTCGCGATCGCCATCACCCATGCGCACGCGCGCGGGCTCGCCGGCCAGGCCGGGCTGCTCGCCGCGGCGATGCTCAAGCGGAGGGGGACGCGCCGATGATCGGACGCCTGAAGGGCCTGCTGGTGCACAAGCAGCCGCCGTGGCTGGTGATCGACGTGCACGGCGTCGGCTACGAGCTCGAGGCGCCGATGAGCACGTTCTACGACCTGCCCGAGACCGGGCGCGAGGTGGCGCTGTTCACCCACTACGCGCAGAAGGAGGACAGCGTCTCGCTGTACGGCTTCCTGACCGAGGCCGAGCGGCGGCTGTTCCGCGACGTGCAGAAGGTCACCGGCATCGGCGCGAAGATCGCGCTGGCGGTGCTCTCGGGCGCCAGCGTGCAGGACTTCGCGCGCCTGGTGCAGGCCGGCGACGTCACCGCGCTGTGCCGCATCCCCGGCATCGGCAAGAAGACCGCCGAGCGCATCGTCGTGGAGCTGCGCGAGCGCGCGGGCGACCTGGTGGGCGGCGGCGCGCTGGCGGTCGGCGGCGGGCGCGGCGTGGTCCCGGCCGATCCGCTGTCGGAGGCGGTGGTGGCGCTGCAGCAGCTGGGCTACAAGCCCGCCGAGGCGCAGAAGATGGCCGAGAAGGCGCGCGCCGAGGGCGACGCGGTCGAGGCGATCATCCGCAAGGCCCTGCAGGCGGCGCTGAAGTGAGGACGCCATGAGCGAACCGCGCGTCACCCAGGCGTCGGGCACCCGCGAGGACGAGCTCCTCGAGGCCTCGATCCGCCCCAAGACCCTCGACGACTACCTCGGCCAGGAGGCGGTCCGCGAGCAGATGAAGATCGCCATCCAGGCCGCCCGCGGCCGCGGCGAGGCGATGGACCACGTGCTGATCTTCGGCCCGCCGGGCCTCGGCAAGACCACGCTCAGCCACGTCATCGCCAACGAGCTCGGCGTGAACATGCGCCAGACCTCGGGCCCGGTGATCGAGCGCGCCGGCGACCTCGCCGCGCTGCTCACCAACCTGCAGCCCAACGACGTGCTGTTCATCGACGAGATCCACCGCCTCAGCCCGATCGTGGAGGAGGTGCTGTACCCGGCGATGGAGGACTTCCAGATCGACATCATGATCGGCGAGGGCCCCGCGGCCCGCTCGATCAAGCTCGACCTGCCGCCGTTCACGCTGGTCGGCGCCACCACCCGCGCCGGCCTGCTCACCGGCCCCCTGCGCGACCGCTTCGGCATCGTGCAGCGGCTGGAGTTCTACACCCCCGCCGAGCTGACCCGGATCGTGCGCCGCTCCGCCGGCATCCTCGGCATCGCCTGCGATCCCGAGGGCGCGGCCGAGATCGCGCGCCGCTCGCGCGGCACCCCGCGCATCGCCAACCGGCTGCTGCGCCGCGCCCGCGATTACGCCCAGGTGCGCGCCGACGGCGTGATCACGCTCGAGGCCGCGCGCGGCGCGATGGCGATGCTCAAGGTCGACGCCGAGGGCTTCGACGCCGCCGACCGCCGCCTGCTGCGGGTCATCCTCGAGAGCTTCGACGGCGGCCCGGTGGGCGTGGAGTCGCTGGCCGCCGCGCTCAGCGAGGACCGCGGCACGCTCGAGGACGTCGTCGAGCCCTACCTGATCCAGCAGGGCTACCTGGTGCGCACCGCGCGCGGCCGGATGGCCACGCGCAAGGCCTGGCAGCTGCTGGGCCTGAAGCCGACCCGGCCGGTGCCGGTGCCGGGCGACCTGTTCGAGGCCGGCGGCGAGGCGGGCGAGGGCTCGGGGGACGGCCGCGGCGGAGGCGAGGCCCCGTGACCGCCCGTTGCCCCGCGTTCAGCAACCTTACAAGGGTCTACTGGGAAGATACCGACGCGGGTGGGGTGGTCTACCACGCCAGCTACGTCAGGTTCTTCGAACGCGCGCGCACCGAGTGGCTCCGGGACCGGGGCATCGGCCAGGCCGCGCTGCGCGAGCGGGACGACTGCGTGCTGGTGGTCCGGGCGATGGAGGTCGACTTCCTCCGCCCGGGCAAGCTCGACGACCTGCTCGAGGTCAGCGTGGAGGTCGTCCGGCTCAAGGGCGCCAGCCTCGTGATCGCGCAGTCCATCACCCGCGGCGACGAGGTCCTGGCCACCGCCACCGTGCGGGTCGCCTGCCTCGGCGCCACCGATTTCCGCCCGCGGCCCCTGCCGCCGGGCTTTCCCACGGAGTAACCCCGGATGTACGAGCTCCTGATGACCGCGGCCCAGGCCGCCCAGGCCCTGCCGGTCGAGGCGATCCCCGCGCTGCCGGAGGCCGCCGCGGCGGCCGCGACGGGCCAGCCGATCACCCTGCTCGACGCCATCCTCGGCGCCACGCCCTTCGTCTGGGCGATCATGATCCTGCTGGTGCTGGCCTCGGTGTTCAGCTGGGCCATCATCGTCAAGAAGAAGCGCCAGCTGGACGCGGCCTTCGCCGAGGCCGACGCCTTCGAGGAGAAGTTCTGGTCCGGCGCCGAGCTGGGCAAGCTCTACACCGCCGCCACCGAGCGCCACCGCGAGGTGCGCGGCCAGGAGGCGATCTTCGAGGCCGGCTTCCGCGAGTTCGCCCGCCTGCGCGGCAAGCGCGGCGTCGACGCCCGCACCCAGCTCGAGGGCGCCCAGCGCGCCATGCGCACCACGATGGCGCGCGAGGTCGACGGCCTCGAGCACCGCCTCGAGTTCCTCGCCAACGTCGGCTCGATCAGTCCCTACGTGGGCCTGCTCGGCACCGTCGGCGGCATCCTGCACTCCTTCCTCAAGCTCACCGGCCAGAACGCCGCCGGCATCAGCGTGGTCGCCGGCCCGATCGCCGAGGCGCTGTTCGCCACCGGCCTCGGCCTGTTCGCGGCGATCCCGGCGGTGTGGGCGTTCAACCGCTTCTCCTCGCGCCTGGAGCGCATCGAGGGCCGCTACGACACCTTCGTCGAGGAGTTCTCCTCGATCCTGCAGCGCCAGTCGCACGCCGAAGAGAACTGAGCCGCGAGGCCCGCCGCCATGACCTCCAAGCGCAAGCACCGCAAGCTCAAGGCCGACATCAACGTCGTGCCCTACATCGACGTCATGCTGGTGCTGCTGATCATCTTCATGGTCACCGCGCCGATGTTGAACCTCAGCGTGCAGGTCAACCTGCCCGAGGCCAACGCGCGCCCGGTCGAGCAGCAGGCCGAGCCCACCACCCTGCAGGTGCTGCCGGGCGGCACCTTCGTGCTGAAGGTGGGCGACGCCGATCCGGTCGAGATGGACGGCGCCACGCTCGAGGCCGCGATGCGCGTGGCGATCGCCGAGGACCCCGAGCTGGTGGTGCTGGTGGCCGGCGAGGGCGACAGCGCCTACCAGGTGGTCTACGAAGGCATCACCCTGCTGCAGCGCGCGGGCGTGACCAAGGTCGGCCTGCTCGGCCGCAGCCCCGCCCCCACCCCCGCCCCGGCGCGCTGACCCGCATGCACGAGCGCGACGACGAGCTCCTGCCAGCCGTCCTGGTCTCGGTCGGCGTCCACCTGGGCGTCGTGCTGCTGCTCGTGCTCGTGAACTGGTTCACCCCCGACAGCGAGCCGGTGTCGGCCGCCGGCGCGCCGATCGACGCGGTGTTCGTCGACATCGGCTCGATCGACTTGCCGGATCCGTCCGAGGCCGTGCCGATGCCGCAGCCGGCGCCGGCGCCCGAGCCCAGCCCGGAGCCCGAGGCCGCGCCGCCGCCGTCCACCCCGCCGCCGCAGCCGCTGCCCGAGCCCAGCCCGCAGGACGCGGTGGTCGAGCAGCAGGTCACCCCGCAGGAGCGCGTGCCCACGCCCGACCAGGTCGAGCAGGAGCGCGTCTCGCGCCTCGCCATCGAGCGCGCCGAGGCCGAGGCCGAGGAGCAGGAGGCCCGCCGGATCCAGGAGCAGATCGACCTGACCGAGCGCCAGCGCCAGCAGGAAGCCGAGGAGCAGCAGCGCCTGGCCCGCCAGCAGGCCGCGCGCGAGCGTTTGGAGCAGCTGCGCCGCGAGCGCGAGCGCGCCGCGCAGGAGGCCGACCTCGCGGCCGCGCAGACGCCGGCGCCCCGCCAGCCCACCCCGCTGCCCACCGCCCCGGCCGTGCGGCCCGCCTCGCGCGCCGGCCAGCCCGCCGCGCAGCCCGGCACCAACGGCACCGACACCGGCCTGCAGGCCCGCTACGGCGCCGCCATCGTGGCCGCCGTGCAGCGCCAGTGGGTCATCCCCGACAGCGTGCAGCCCAACCAGCCCTGCCGCGTGCGCATCCGCCAGATCGTCGGCGGCGAGGTGATCTCGGCCACCGCCGATGCCTCCTGCCCCTACGACGCCGCCGGCCGCCGCTCGATCGAGGCCGCGGTGCTGCGCGCCAGCCCGCTGCCGTACGCCGGCTTCGAATCCGTGTTCAATTCCGACATCAACTTCACCTTCCGAGCCCCCGAGTGACCGCCATGAAGAAGCTCCCCATGCTGCTGCTCGTCCCGCTGCTCGCGGCGCTGGTGCTCCTGCCAGCCCTGCTGCCGGCCCCCGCGCGCGCCCAGGCGCTCGAACTCGAGATCACCGAGGGCACGCGCCAGGCCCTGCCGATCGCGATCGTGCCGATGCCCTACCTGGGCACCTCGGCCGCGCCCGACACCGACGTCGCCGCGGTGATCCGCGCCAACCTCAACCGCTCGGGCATGTTCAACGCGCTCTCCGAGTCGGACGTGGTCGAGCGCCCGGTCCGCGGCAGCGAGATCAACTTCTCCACCTGGCGCCTGCTGCGCCAGGACTTCATCGTCGTCGGCCGCGTGCTCGACCCGCCGAACCCCGCCGACGGCGGCTTCCGGGTCGAGTACGAGCTGTGGGACGTGGCCCGCCAGGAGCGCCTGCTGGCCTTCGCCTACCCGGCCCGCGCCCAGTCCGTGCGCGAGACCGCGCACAAGATCTCCGACGAGATCTACGAGAAGATCACCGGCACCCGCGGCGCGTTCTGGACCCGCATCGCCTACGTCACCGCGACCGGCAGCGGCCAGAACATGAACTTCGCGCTGATGGTCGCCGACGCCGACGGCTTCAACCCGCAGACCGTGGTGCGCTCGCGCGAGCCGCTGCTGTCGCCGTCCTGGAGCCCGGACGGCCGCCGCCTGGCCTACGTCAGCTTCGAGCGCGGCAACTCCTCGATCTACATCCAGGAGATCGCCACCGGCGCCCGCGAGGTGGTCGCCAGCTTCCGCGGCGTCAACGGCGCCCCGGCCTTCAGCCCCGACGGCACCCGCCTGGCCCTGACCCTCTCGCGCACCGGCAACCCCGAGATCTACGTGATGGACCTCGCCAGCCGGGGCCTGACCCAGGTCACCAACCACTTCTCGATCGACACCGAGCCCACCTGGTCGGCCGACGGCCAGACCCTGTACTTCACCTCCGACCGCGGCGGGAAGCCCCAGATCTACTCGGTCCCGGCCGCCGGCGGCTCCGCCACCCGGGTCACGATGCAGGGCAGCTACAACGCCCGCGCCACCGTCTCGGCCGACGGCCAGCGCATGGCCGTGGCGCAGGGCGCCGGAAATGTTTATCGTATTGCGGTCATGGACCGCACTCTGGGCGGAGCGGGGATCTGGGAGTTCCTGTCCCCCGGCAACCTCGACGAGTCGCCGAGCTTCGCCCCGAATGCCAGCATGGTGCTGTACGCCGCGAGGGAAGGCTCCCGCGGCGTGCTTTATGCCGTCTCCGCCAACGGGCGGGTCCGGCAGCGCCTGGTCTTGGCGGATGGCGACGTCCGGGAGCCCGCCTGGTCGCCATACCGGCAGCGTTGATCGAGGACGGGCCACTTCAAAAAGCGTCACCCATAAGAAACAGCGACACCCCCTGACACCCAAGCCCTGAGGAACACCCGCATGAACGTCAACCGCCTGCTGCTCACCGCCGCCCTGGTCGCCTCCCTGGCCGCCTGCACCAAGAAGAACACCGTCGACGAGGCCCCGGCCGCCCCGGTCGCCCCGGCCGCCCCGGTCGCCCAGGACGACGGCCGCTACGGCCCCGAGGACCTGGACACCGATTCCTGCCTGCGCCAGCGCACCGTGTACTTCGACCTCGACCAGGACACCCTGCGTCCGGAGTTCCAGGCCGCCATGGCCTGCCACGCCAAGTACCTGCGTGACCGCCCGATGGCGCGCGTGACCCTCGAGGGCCATGCCGACGAGCGCGGCTCGCGCGAGTACAACATGGGCCTCGGCGAGCGCCGCGGCAACGCCGTCAACGCCGCCCTGCAGGGCGCCGGTGGTTCGGCCGCGCAGCTGACCGTCGTGTCCTACGGCGAGGAGCGCCCGGTGAACACCGCCTCCAACGAGGCCGCCTGGCAGCAGAACCGTCGCGTCGAGATCGTGTACACCGCGCGCTAAGACGTGATGACTCGCGTGATCCTCCAGCGATGCGCGATCGTGGTGGCGGCGGCCCTCTGGGCCGCCGCCCCCATGCCGGTGGCCGCCCAGCAGCGCGCCAGCCTCGCCGAGCGCGTGGCCGCCCTCGAGGCGCAGAATTCCCGCGGTGGCGCCGAGGCCAACCTCGACCTCGTCAACCGCGTCTCCGAACTCCAGTCGGAAGTGCAGGCCCTGCGTGGCCTGGTCGAAGAGCAGCAGGCGGAAATCGCCCAGCTCCGCGAACGCTCCCGCACCCAATACCTTGACCTCGACGGGCGCCTCCAGCGCGTCGAGTCCGGCGCGCCCGCCTCCGGCGGCGACGCGCCCGCCGAGTTCGACCCGGGCGCCGACCCGGCCGCGGCCGACGCCGCGCCGGCCGCTCCGGCCGCCGAGCCCCCGGCCGCGCCCGCCGCGCCCAGCGCCGACGACGAGCGCGCCGCCTACGCCGCGCCCTACGGCGCGCTGCAGAACGGCGAGTACGCCGAGGCCGCGCGCCTGTTCCGGGCCTTCATCGAGGCCTACCCCGACAGCGAGTACCTCCCCAACGCCTACTACTGGCTGGGCGAGTCGTACTACGTGACCCAGAACTACGCCTACGCCAAGCAGGCCTGGCAGGCCCAGCTCGAGCGCGTGCCCGACTCCCAGAAGTCGGCCGGCGCGCTGCTGAAGATCGGCTACTGCGACATCGAGCTCGGCGACATCCCGTCGGCCGAGCGCGTGCTGGCCGAGGTCATCGAGCGCTATCCCGGCTCCACCGAGGCCAACCTGGCCCAGAGCCGCCTCAACGGGCTCCGCCTTGACCGCCACTTCAACGACTGACGCGACGGCCCCGGCCGCCATGGCCGAGGCCTCCCAGGTCGACGCGGCCGCCGCCGGCCGCCTGAAGCTCACCGAGATCTTCCACAGCCTGCAGGGCGAGTCGCGCAGCGTCGGCTGGCCGACCGTGTTCGTGCGCCTCACCGGCTGCCCGCTGCGCTGCACGTACTGCGACACCGCCTACGCCTTCCACGGCGGCGAGTGGTGGGAGATCGACGCGATCCTGGCCGAGGTCGCCCGCCACGGCGCCCGCCACGTCTGCGTCACCGGCGGCGAGCCGCTGGCCCAGAAGCGCTGCCCGGTCCTGCTCGAGCGCCTGTGCGACGCCGGCTACGCGGTGTCGCTGGAGACCTCGGGCGCCTACGACCTGTCGGTGGTCGATGCGCGCGTGAGCCGGGTGATGGACCTCAAGACCCCGGCCAGCGGCGAGATGCACCGCAACCGGCTCGAGAACCTGCCGCTGCTGACCCCGCACGACCAGCTGAAGTTCGTGGTCTGCGACCGCGCCGACTACGAGTGGGCCCGCGGCATGCTGCGCGAGCACGCGCTGGGCGCGCGCTGCGAGGTGCTGTTCTCGCCGTCCTACGGGCAGGTGGCGCCGCGCGAGCTGGCGGCCTGGATCCTCGAGGATCGCCTCGACGTACGCTTCCAGCTGCAGCTGCACAAGGCGATCTGGGGCGAGGAGCCCGGCCGGTGAGCGCGCCGCGCCCGAAGGCCGTCGTGCTGGTGTCCGGCGGCATGGACTCGGTGCTGGTGCTGGCGATCGCCCGCGAGCTGGGCTACGACGTGCACGCGCTGAGCGTGCGCTACGGCCAGCGCCACACCAGCGAGCTCGACGCCGCGGCGCGCAACGCCATCGCGCTGGGCGCGGTGGAGCACAAGGTCGTCGCGGTGGACCTGCGCTCGATCGGCGGCTCGGCGCTGACCGCCGACATCGACGTGCCCGAGGCGCCCAGCGCGGGCATCCCGGTCACCTACGTGCCGGCGCGCAACACCATCATGCTGTCGGTGGCGCTGGGCTGGGCCGAGGTGCTGGGCGCGCGCGACCTGTTCTGCGGCGTCAACGCGGTCGACTACTCGGGCTACCCCGACTGCCGCCCGGCTTTCATCGAGGCCTTCGAGCGCCTCGCGAACCTGGCCACCAAGGCCGGCGTCGAGGGCCAGGGCCTGCGCGTGCATGCGCCGCTGATGGCGATGTCGAAGTCGGACATCGTGCGCGAGGGCCTCCGCCTCGGCGTGGACCTCGGCGCCACCGTCTCGTGCTACCAGGCCGACGACCAGGGCCGCGCCTGCGGCCGCTGCGACGCCTGCCGTCTGCGCGCCGAGGGCTTCCGCGCCGCCGGCGTGCCCGATCCCACCCGCTACGCGGACGGCGCGTCGGGCTGAGCCCCGCTATACTCCGCGCCCCCGGAGGCCCGCGCGACGCGCGGCGGCGGGGCACCCCGGCATCCCCGGGCCGTTAGCTCAGCGGTAGAGCAGCTGGCTTTTAACCAGTTGGTCGAAGGTTCGAATCCTTCACGGCCCACCATGCCCGGCCCGCCCCCCCCCCCGGGGTCCGCCCGATGGCCATGCACTCCGGCACCGCGCTATGGTCGGGCGCAGGCGCATGCACGGAGGCCGCCAGGATGCACCGCAATCCCCACGCGCCGCCCGCCGAGGTCCTCGACCTGCTGCTCGACGCGGTGTGCTTCGTCGATGCCGACGGGCGCTTCATCGCCATCAGCGCGGCCTGCGAGCGGATCTTCGGCTACACGCCCGACGAGATGGTCGGGCGCACGACCCTGGAGCTGGTGCATCCCGACGACCGCGCGGCCACGCTGGCCGCGGCGTCGCGGGTGGTGGCCGGCGACGCGATCAACGGCTTCGAGAACCGCTACCTGCGCAAGGATGGCCGGGTGGTGCACCTGCAGTGGACCGCGCGCTGGTCGGAGCGCCACGGCATGCGCGTGGCCGTGGCCCGCGACGTGGGCGACCGGGCGCGGGCGCTGGCGCTGCGCGAGGCGCTGTACGCGATCTCGGAGGCCGCGCACGTGGCGCCCGACCTCGACGCGCTGCGCGCCTCGCTCGAGCGCGCCCTCGCGCACTGGCTGCCCGACCTGCGGATCCACTGGGCGGAGGACGCCGCCGCGCCCGCCGCCGGCGCGCGCGTGGAGGCCGCGCACGGCGAGGCCGATCCCTCGCTGCTGGCCTTCCTCGGCGTCCAGCTCGCCGACGCGCTGGAGCGCCACCGCCTGCGCGCGCGGCTCGAGCACCTGGCCCTCTACGACGGCCTGACCGGCCTGCCCAACCGCGAGCTGCTGCGCGACCGCCTGCGCGGCGCGCTGGCCCGCGCCCAGCGCGAGGGCGGGCGCGTGGCCGTGCTCTACCTCGACCTCGACGACTTCAAGGGCGTCAACGATGCGCACGGCCACGCCGCCGGCGACGCGCTGCTGTGCGCGGTGGCCCGGCGCCTGCAGGGCCTGGTGCGCGACAGCGACACGGTGGCCCGCCTGGCCGGCGACGAATTCGTCATGGTGCTGGAGCGGGTCGACGACGCCGATGGCGCGGGCCGCGTGGCGGAGGCCCTGCTCGAGGCGTTCGTGGCGCCGCTGGCGATCGACGGCGGCCAGCGGCGCATCGCGCCCAGCATCGGCGTGGCGCTGTGGCCGGCCGACGGCAGCGACGCCGACGCGCTGATGCGCAGCGCCGATGCCGCGATGTACGCCGCCAAGCGCGCCGGCGGCGGCCGCGTGGCGCACGCGGGCGCCGGCGCCTCCGGCTAGGGGCGCGCGGCGGCGGCGAGGGACGCGGCGACCTCGCCGTCCACGCAGCGGAAGCGCCAGTCGCCCAGCGCGTCCGGCGCGGGCGCGCCGTCGCCGTCGGCCACCAGCCCGCCGCGGCCGTCGCAGGCGAGCGTGATCGCCCCGGCCGCCGCCTCCGGCGGGAGCGGCTGCACCTCGATCCGGGCCCCGAGGAAGCGGGCACCGACCGGATCGAAGCGCAGCGCGTCGGCCAGCAGGCGGGCGGACCCACCCTCGACGCGCACGCGTCCCTGCCACGCCAGGGGAGCGCTCGCGGTGGCGTCGTGCTGGAGGAGGTCGGCCTCCACGCGGACGCCGTCGGGCAGCGCGGCATGCCCGGCGGGCGCGGTGGCGGGCGCGGCGGCCGATGCGTCGACCGCCAGCGCATGGGCCAGCACGCAGGCGGCGAGGGTGGATCCACGCAGGCGCGACGAGCGCACCGGCGCGGGCGAAGCGGAGGCGGAGGTCATGGCGTGCTCCCGAGGGTTGGAGGAGGAGGCACGATCGCCTCCTCCTCGCCCCGCGGGCAGGCGGGAAGCGCGCGTCGTCCTGTCAGGCTTCGACGCATCCAGCCGTGCGCGGCTGCCGCACCGGCCTCAGGGTTCGCGCCAGGCGGGCAGGACCGTGCTGATCCGCGAGCCGTTGCACCAGGTCGGCGCGCCGCGCACGTGGATCGGGCGCTCGCGGTCGACGTGGCCGATGTTGCGGCCGTTGTAGATCATCTCGCCGTCCTGGCACCGCAGCGTGGCCCGCTCGGGCGGGCCGGGCAGCGGCGGCCGCGGTCCGGGCGGCCGGGGCATCGGGTCGCGCACGGTGGCGAGGTCGATGGCGAGCCACGCGCTCTCGAGCACGCCGGTGGCCGGATCGAAGCTGGCCGACTCGGCCGTGATCGCCTGGCCGTCCGCGACCACCAGCACGCCGTCGGAGAGCAGGTGCAGCGGCGGGGCGTCGGGGTCGAGCGGCGAGGCCACGAGGACGGCGTGGCCGGCGTCGATCCAGGCATCGGGACCGAGCTCGATCAGGGCGTCGTGCAGCTCGACGACGGCCGGCCAGGCGGGCGCGTCGGGCGGCGGGGCGAGGGGCGATGCGGCGGCGGCCGGGGCGAGCGCGGCGAGCAGCAGCGCCGCGAGCGGCATGGCGTGGCGGGGATGGCGCATGGGGATCTCCTGGGTGGCGTGGGGGTGGCGACAGCCTCCCCTCCCGCCACCGCGCGCGGCAGCGGCGAAGCCCGCGCGCCGCCGTGCGAGCCGCGCCCGCGCGCGCCTAGGCTTCCTCGCGCACGACCTTCAGCACGTCCCAGCCGTAGCGGTCGAGCTTCTTCGCGCCGATCCCGCCCACCGCGGCGAGCTCGTCGATGCTCGTGGGCTTGAGCTCGGCGATGGCCTGCAGCGTGGCGTCATGGAAGATCACGTAGGCCGGCACGTTCTGCTCGCGCGCGGCCTCGGCGCGCCAGCGCCGCAGCGCCGCGAACACGCGCCCGCCGGCGCCCTCGAGCACGACCGCCGGCTCGCGCCCGGCGCCGCCGGACGCGCGCTTGCGCGCGCCGCGCACCGGCGCCAGGTCGCGCCGCATCAGCAGCGCGCGCTCGCCCTTGAGCACCGCGCGCGCGTCCTCGCCCAGGCGCAGCGCGCCGTACTCGGGGTCGACCATCAGCAGGCCCGAGGCCACCAGCTGGCGGAACACGCTGCGCCAGGCGGTGAGGTCGAGCGCCGCGCCGACGCCGAAGGTGCTGAGCTGGTCGTGGCCGAGCTGCTTCATGCGCTCGGTGGCATCGCCGCGCAGGTGCTCGATGAGGTGGGTGGCGCCGAAGCGCTGGCCGGTGCGCGCCACGGCCGACAGCGCCATCCGCGCGGGCTCGGTGCCGTCCCAGGTCTCGGGCGGCTCGAGGCAGTTGTCGCAGTGGCCGCAGGGCCGGGGCAGGGCCTCGCCGAAGCTGGCCAGCAGGCCCTGGCGCCGGCAGCGCACCGCCTCGCACCAGGCCAGCAGCGCGTCGAGCTTGCGCCGCTCGACGACCTTGCGCTCCTCGGGCGACTCCGAGCCCTCGATCATCTGCCGCAGCTGCACCACGTCGCCCAGGCCGTAGGCCATCCAGGCCTCGGCGGGCATGCCGTCGCGGCCGGCGCGGCCGGTCTCCTGGTAGTAGCCCTCGACCGACTTGGGCAGGTCGAGGTGGGCCACGAAGCGCACGTCGGGTTTGTCGATGCCCATGCCGAACGCGACCGTGGCCACCATGATCCGGCCGTCGAGCTGCAGGAACACGCGCTGGTGCTCGGCGCGCAGCGCCGCGTCCATGCCCGCGTGGTAGGGCAGGGCGGCCAGGCCCTCGCCCTGCAGGAAGGCGGCGGTCTCCTCGACCTTCTTGCGCGAGAGGCAGTAGACGATGCCCGACTCGCCGCGGTGGCGGTCGAGGAAGGCCAGCAGCTGGCGGCGGGTGTCGCCCTTCTGCACGACGCGGTAGAGGATGTTGGGCCGGTCGAAGCTCGAGACGAAGGCCGGGGCCTCGAGCAGGCCCAGGCGCTCGGCGATCTCGCCGCGGGTGGGCGGGTCGGCGGTGGCGGTGAGCGCCAGGCGCGGCACCTGCGGCCAACGCTCGTGCAGCACGCCCAGCTCGCGGTACTCCGGGCGGAAGTCGTGCCCCCACTGCGACACGCAGTGCGCCTCGTCGATCGCGAACAGGCTGATCCGCGCGCGCTCCAGCAGGTTGAGGAAGCGCCCGGTGAGCAGGCGCTCGGGCGCGACGTAGAGCAGCTTGAGCTCGCCGTCGAGCAGCGCGCGCTCGACCTGCTGGGCGGTGGCGGCGTCGAGCGAGGAGTTGAGGAAGGCCGCGGGCACGCCGAGCTGGCGCAGCGCCTCGACCTGGTCCTGCATCAGCGCGATCAGCGGCGAGACCACGATGGCCGTGCCCTCGCGCAGCAGCGCGGGCACCTGGTAGCACAGCGACTTGCCGCCGCCGGTGGGCATCAGCACCAGCGCGTCGCCGCCGCCGGCGACGTGGCGGACGATGCCGGCCTGCGGGCCACGGAAGTCGGCGTGGCCGAAGACGCGGCGGAGGACGTCGCGCGCGGCGTCGAGGACGTCGTCGCCGGCGTCGTGGAGGGCGGGGGAGGGGGCAGCCATGGCGCGATTGTACCGCCCGCGGCCGCGGGCGCCGCGTCGGCGCCCGCCCCGCGCGCGGGTCAGCCCGCGCCCCGGGCGGCGCCGCCGGCCCGCGCCGCCGCGCGGCGCGGGCGCGGGCCGCGCGCGCTTACTCCAGCAGCGAGCGCAGCATCCAGGCGTTCTTCTCGTGGATGTTCAGGCGCTGGGTCATCAGGTCGACCGTCGGCGCGTCGCCCGCGCCCTCGGCGATCTTCAGCGTGGCCCGCGCGGTGCGGCACACCGCCTCGTTGCCGACCACCAGCTGGCGGATCATCTCGCGTGCCTCGGGGGCCTCGGGCACGCCCGGCTCCTCGCGGATCGAGCTGAGCTTGGCGAACTGCGCGTAGCTGCCCGGCGCGTTGAAGCCCAGCGCGCGGATGCGCTCGGCGATCTCGTCGAGCGCGGTCCACTGCTCGGTGTACTGGGTCATGAACATCACGTGCAGGCTGTTGAACATCGGCCCGGTCACGTTCCAGTGGAAGTTGTGGGTCTTGAGGTAGAGCGTGTAGCTGTCGGCGAGGAAGTGCGACAGGCCGTCGGCGATGGTCTTGCGGGCCTTGGCGTCGAGCCCGATGTCGATGCGGACCGGCGCGGCGTCGGCGGCGGTGGCCTTGGCGGCCTTCGCGGCCTTGGCCGGCTTCGGGGCCTTGGCGGCCTTGGCGGACTTCTTGCTGGTCTTCATCGCGACTCCTCCTGGTGCATGGGGATAGGTAACCTATCGGGCCCCGGGGCCGGGCTTTCAACCCGCGGGGCATGCCCCCAGTCTAGCCCCGCCGCGCCGCGCGGCCGGTGCGCTGGCCCACATGGCGCCCCGCCCCCCCCGGCCCCCCTTCCAGCGAGCACCGCCGTCCTGACCCCGTTCGACATCGCCCGCCGCGCCCTCGAGCGCACGCCCACCCGCGGGCGCGCCGGCCTCGTGCGCCTGCTCGAGGCCTGGCGCGCCGCCCCCGACGACGCCGGCCGGCGCGAGGCCTTCGCCAGCGCGCTCGCCGCCGCCGAGGCCCGCTACGCCTCGCGCGAGGCCGCCGCGCCGGTGCCGCGCTTCGACGACAGCCTGCCGGTCTCGCGCGAGGCCGAGCGCATCGTCGCGCTGATCCGCGCGCACCAGGTGGTGGTGCTGGCCGGCGAGACCGGCTCGGGCAAGACCACCCAGCTGCCCAAGCTGTGCCTGGCCGCCGGCCGCGGCGTGGCCGGGCTGATCGGCTGCACCCAGCCGCGCCGGATCGCCGCGCGCGCGGTGGCCAAGCGCGTGGCCGAGGAGCTGCAGGTCGAGCTGGGCGGCGCGGTGGGCTTCCAGGTGCGCTTCAGCGAGCAGGTCAGCGAGCGCACCCACGTGAAGTTCATGACCGACGGCATCCTGCTGGCGGAGATCCAGTCCGACCGCTGGCTGTCGGCCTACGACACGATCATCGTCGACGAGGCCCACGAGCGCTCGCTCAACATCGACTTCCTGCTCGGCTACCTCAAGCAGCTGCTGCGCAAGCGGCCCGACCTGAAGGTCATCGTCACCTCGGCCACGATCGACACCTCGCGCTTCGCGAAGCACTTCGACGACGCCCCGGTGGTGTCGGTCGAGGGCCGCAGCTACCCGGTGAGCGTGCGCTACCGGCCGCTCGACGACCTCGCCGAGGGCCAGCGCGAGCGCGCCGGCGCGGCGGGGCGCGGCGGCCCTCGCGGCGGCGAGGGCGACGAGGCCCGCGCCCCGCGCAGCCTGGCCGACGCGGTGGTGGCCGCGGTGGACGAGATCACCCGCGAGGACGCGCTGGGCGACATCCTCGTGTTCTGCCCCGGCGAGCGCGAGATCCGCGACACCCACCTCGCGCTCAGCCGCCGCAAGTACCGCTCCACCGAGGTGCTGCCGCTGTACGCGAGGCTCTCGGCCAAGGACCAGGACCGGGTGTTCAACCCCGGCCCGGGCCGCCGGATCGTGCTGGCCACCAACGTCGCGGAGACCTCGCTGACGGTGCCGCGGATCCGCTTCGTGATCGACCCGGGCGTGGCCCGCGTGAAGCGCTACAGCCCGCGCCAGAAGCTCGACCGCCTGCATATCGAACCGGTCAGCCAGGCCAGCGCCGACCAGCGCAAGGGCCGCTGCGGCCGCGTCGCCGAGGGCGTGTGCGTGCGCCTGTACGACGAGGCCGACTTCCTCTCGCGGCCGCGCTACACCGATCCCGAGATCCTGCGCGCCAGCCTGGCGGGCGTGATCCTGCGCATGCTCACGCTGGGCCTGGGGCGGATCGAGGCCTTCCCCTTCCTCGAGGCGCCGGATCCGCGCGCGGTGGCCGACGGCTGGCAGCAGCTGATCGAGCTCGGCGCCGTGGCCCAGGACGCCCACGGCCAGCGCACGATCACCGCGATCGGCCGGCAGATGGCGCGGATGCCGCTGGATCCCAAGCTCGCGCGCATCCTGGTGGCCGCGCAGGCCCACGGCGTGCTGCGCGAGGCGGTGACCATCGCGTCCTTCCTCGGCATCCAGGACCCGCGCGAGCGCCCCGGCGACCAGCGCGAGGCCGCCGACCGCGCGCACGCGCTGTTCGCCGACCCGCGCAGCGAGTTCGTCGGCGTGCTCAAGCTCTGGGACGCCTACCGCCAGGCCCACGAGGACCTCACCCAATCGAAGCTGCGCGACTGGTGCGAGCGGCACTTCCTGGGCTTCCTGCGCATGCGCGAGTGGCGCGAGCTGCACCGCCAGCTGCTGCTGCTGTGCGAGGAGCTGGGCTGGGCGCTGGAGGCGCCGGCGCCGGCCGCGCCGGCCGCGGCCGCCCCCGCCCGCGGCGAGCGCGGCCGCG
>JBHYGK010000013.1:0-55734 GCA_051859045.1 Lysobacteraceae bacterium
TACCGACACAAAAACGGCGCCCCCAGGGGCGCCGTTTCCATGTCCAGCATCGGGGATCGCCGCGGCGACGCGCGACGCACCGGCCCTCAGGTCCGAAGGACGCCGTCGACGATGACCACATCGGCCTTGCGCCGCGCGAACAGGCCCACGCTGACGATTCCCGGGATCTGGTTGAGCTTCTCCTCGAGCGCGACGGGATCGGTGATCCGCCAGTGGTGCACGTCGAGGATCCAGTTGCCGTTGTCGGTGACGACGCCTTCGCGCCACACGGGCTGGCCACCCATCGCCACGAGCCTGCGCCCGACCAGGCTGCGCGCCATCGGGACGACCTCGATCGGCAGCGGGAACGTCCCGAGCGCGTCGACCTCCTTGCTCCGATCGATGATGCAGACGAAGGTCTTGCTGGCTTCCGCGATGATCTTCTCGCGCGTGAGGGCGGCGCCGCCGCCCTTGATCAGGTGCCCGGACCGGTCGCACTCGTCGGCGCCATCGACGTAGACGGGCAGGTCGCCCGCGCTGTTGAGGTCGATCACCTCGATGCCGGCCGCCTTGAGCAGGGCGGTGCTGCGCTCGGAGCTGCTGACCGCGCCCTTGATCCGGTCACGTCGCTCGGCCAGGGCCTCGATGAAGAAGGCCACGGTCGACCCGGTGCCGACGCCGATCACCTGGCCTTCCGGCACGAATTCCATCGCCTTTCGGGCGGCCAATCGCTTCAGCGCATCCTGGGACATCGTCGGGGTTCCGGTCATTCGAGGGAAAGGATGGTGCGCCACTGCGCGGCAGACACCGGGAGGACGGACAGGCGGTTGCCGCGTCGCAGCAGGGCGAAGTCCTCGCCAAGGCGATCGGCCGCGGCCTTGAGTTCGTCCAGCGAGATCGTCCGCGGGAGCGCGCGCTCGAACCCGACGTCCACCATCAGCCAGCGCGGCTCCTCGCGGGTGGCGGCGGGGTCGTGGTAGTCGCTGGCCGGATCGAACTGGGTGGGGTCCGGGTAGGCCGCGGACGCCACGCGCGCGATGCCGACGACCCCCGGGACCTTCGTGTTCGAGTGGTAGAACAGGATGCCATCCCCGACCGACATCCCGTCGCGCATGAAATTGCGCGCCTGGTAGTTGCGCACGCCGGTCCAAGGCTCGACGCCGACGCGTTGGAGGTCGGTGATCGAGAACTCGTCGGGTTCGGACTTCATCAACCAGTAGCGCATCGTGTGGCGACTCGTAGGGGACGGTGAGGACGTGGCGGAGGGCTCAGCGAGCCGCGGGGACCGATGGCCGGCGCAGCGCCGCGGCGCGGGTCCAAGGCGACGCGCTCACGCGTGCGAGGCGGTCGGCATGGCGCATCAGGCGGACGTTCGCAGCGCCGGGAACAGCCCGGCCTCGGTGGCCAGCATGTCCATGGACACGTCCCACGGCTCGGCGGCGAGGCGCTCCTCGCGCTGCGATTCGTAACCGACGCCGACCAGCAGCGGCGATGGCGCGGCGCTGGCCGCGAGCCGGAACGCGAAGCTGCGGTCGTACCACCCGCCTCCCGCGCCCAGCCGATGGCCCTCGGCATCGAACGCCACCAGCGGCACCAGCGCCGCGGCCAGGTCTTCGGGCGCGAGGGTGCTCGAGGCCGACACGGCAGGTTCCGGGATTCCGAAGCGGTTGGGCGCCAGGTCGTCGCCCGGCCGCCAGGGCGCGAAGCGCAGGCGACCGTCGCGCATCAGCACGGGCAGGCAGTAGACCGCGCCGTCGCAGAGGCGGTGCAGCACCGCATGCAGCGACATCTCGCCGCCCACGGCCCAATATCCGGCGACATAGCCGGGCTGGCGCAGCGCGGGGAGGGCCTCGAGGTGCCGGGCCATGGCCCCGGCGGCCTGGATGCGCGCCGGAGCGGGGAGGGCGGCGCGGCGTTCGCGGTGCTGGCGGCGCAGGATGGCGCGGGAGTCAGTCACGGCGGGCCCACGGCTGGAAAGAAGACGACCTCCACCATGCCGATGCGTACGAAACGACCTTGATCCCTGGGATCAAGTGGGGAGGAGGGAGGGGACTTCAGGCTTTCCGCACTGGGCGGACATGCACACCGTCCCCGGCCATCCACCCCGGTGTCGTTTTATGGGACAAGGCGAATGTTAAGTACGCTGTCGCACACGGCAGAGGTCGCGACGGAAGTATAGCGCGGCGCCCGCGCGCGGATGTAGCGGGCGGGTGAGCGGATGCCCCGGGGAACCGTCGGACGCCGCCGCGGCGGCGCGCCGCGCGCCGCACCCGCACGGGTGCCGCGTCAGCGGGTGATCTGCGCGTCGAGCAGGCCGTCGATCTTGCGGTTGAGCTCGCCCAGCGCGCGCTTGAGCTCGTGGTCGCGCTGGCCGGCGCCCGACTGGGCCTGCAGCAGCTCATGGGCGAGGTTGAGCGCCACCATGATCGCCAGGCGGTCGAGCGAGGCCATCCGGTTGGCGTTGCGCGCCTCGCGCAGGCGCTGGTCGAGCAGGTTCGCGGCGCCCTGCAGCCCGTCGCGCTCGGCCGGGTCGCAGCTGACCAGGAACTCGCGGTCGAGGATGCGCAGGTTGACCGGCTCGCTCACGCGTTCTGCTCCAGCTGCTTGAGCCGGGTGATCATGGCCTCGACGCGGGAGCGGGCCTGCTCGTTCTTCGACAGCAGCGACGCCCGCTCGCCGATCAGCTGCTCCTGGGAGTGGCGCAGGCTGCGGTTCTCCTCGGCAAGCCGGCGCACGAACTCGGCCAGGCGGTCGATCCGCTCGGAGAGGGCCTGCACCTGGTCGACGTGGTCGGGACTGGTCATGAGGCGTCCATGATGGGCGGGGGGCCGAGGCCGGGTCAACCGGGGCGGGCGGCTCAGTAGGGGCTGGGCAGCATCGCCACCTGGGACGGCTGCCAGGTCCGGATGAAGGCCAGGCAGCGGTGCGCGTCGAGCGGCGCCGACAGCCAGTAGCCCTGGATCTCGTCGCAGCCCTGTTCGCGCAGGTAGGCCAGCTGCTGGGCGGTCTCGACGCCCTCGGCGATCACGTTCAGCCCCAGCGAATGGGCCATCGTGATGACGGTGGCGGTGATCGCCTCGTCGTCCGGGTCGCGGGTGAGGTCGCCCACGAACTCCTTGTCGATCTTCAGCGTGTCGATCGGCAGGCGCTTGAGGTAGACCAGCGACGAATAGCCGGTGCCGAAGTCGTCGATGGCGAGCGTCACGCCCAGCCGCTGCAGCTCGTGCAGCACCGCGGTGGTCTGCTCGGCGTTCTGCATGACCATGCTCTCGGTGACCTCGAGCTCGACGCGCTTGGCCGGCACCCCGGTCTCCTCGAGCACCGAGCGCAGTACCGAGGGCAGGTCCCCGCGCAGCAGCTGCAGCACCGAGACGTTGACCGCCATCGCCACGTCCTGCAGCCCGTGGTGGCGCCAGCGCTTGAGGGTGGCGCAGGCCTCGCGCAGCACCCATTCGCCGATCGGCAGGATCAGGCCCGACTCCTCGGCCAGCGGGATGAACACCGCCGGCGAGATCTCGCCCAGCTCCTGCGAGTTCCAGCGCAGCAGGGCCTCGACGCCGGTGATGCGCCCGTCCATCAGGCTCAGGCGGGGCTGGAACACCAGCCGGAACTCGCCGCGGTCAAGCGCCTTGCGCAGCGCCGCGGAGATCGTGGCGCGCCGGCGCGCCTCCGCATCCATCGCCTCGGTGTAGACCTGGTAGGTGTTCCGGCCCAGCGACTTGGCCTGGTACATCGCGGTGTCGGCGAACTTCAGCAGGTCGGTCGGCACCAGGCCGTGATCGGGGTACAGCGCCACGCCCACCGAGGGCGAGATGATCACGTCGTGGCGCTCGTCGATCTCCAGCGCCTGGGTGAAGGCGGCCAGCACGTCGCGGGCCACCCGCTCCGCGGCGGCGACGTCGGCGATGTCCTCGAGCACCACGGTGAACTCGTCGCCGCTCAGGCGCGCGACCGTGTCCGACGCGCCGACCGTGGCCAGCAGGCGCGAGGCGGTGGCCTTGAGGATGCGGTCGCCGGCCGCGTGGCCGAGCGAGTCGTTGATGTCCTTGAAGCGGTCGAGGTCGAGGAACAGCACCGCGACCTTGGTGTCCTGCCGGCGCGCGCGCACGATCGCGCGGGCGAGGCGCTCCGACAGCAGCGCCCGGTTGGGCAGGCCGGTGAGCGTGTCGTAGTTGGCGAGGTAGCGCAGCTCCTGCTCGGCGCGCTTCTTGTCGGTGATGTCGTTGACCACGGTGACGAAGTGCGTGCGGCCGTGCCCGTCGCGCACCTCGCTGATCTCCAGCCAGCCCAGGAACTCGTCGCCGTCCTTGCGCTTCTGCCACATCTCCCCGGCCCAGTGGCCGGTGCGCTCGAGCACGTCGCGGGCGCGGCGGTAGAAGTCGGGGCTGTGCTGGGTGGAGTCGAGCAGGCGCGAGCTCTGGCCCACCACCTCCTCCTCGGAGTAGCCGGTGATGCGCGAGAACGCCGGGTTGACCGAGACGAAGCGGAAATCGAGGTCGACCACCGCCACGGCCTCGCTCATCGAGCGCAGCACCTCGGTGGCGACGCGGCGCTCGCGCTCGGCGCGGCGGCTGGCGCTGATGTCGCGGGCGGTGCCGGCCATGCGCAGCGGGTTGCCCAGCGCATCGCGCTCGACCACCTTGCCGCGCGAGCGCACCCAGATCCAGTCGTCGCTGGCGGTGCGCAGGCGGTGCTCGGACTCGAACACCTCGGTGAGGCCGGTGATGTGCTCCTGCAGCAGGCGCTGCACGCGCGGCAGGTCGTCGGGGTGCACGGCCTGGTGGCGCCAGTCGTCGGTGCTGACGGTCTGGTTGCGCTCCGCGCCGATGAGCTGGTCGGCGCCGGTGCGGTAGAGCCGGTTGTTGGGGATGTCCCAGTCCCAGAACGAATCGCCCGAACCCCACAGCGAGAGCTTCAGGCGCTCCTCGCGCTGGGCGATCTCGCGGTGCAGGCGACGTTCCTGCTCGCGCTGGCGGCGGGTCCTGACCCACACCCGCCAGCCCAGGCCCGCGAGCAGCATCAGCAGCGCGAGCCGCGCCGGCGTGCCGGCCCACCAGGGGGGGATGACCTCGAGCGGCACCGAGAGCGTCTCGTCGGCCCAGCGGCCGTCGGCGTTCGTGGCGCGCACCTGGAAGGTGTAGCGCCCCGCGTCGAGGTTGGTGTAGGTGGCTTCCGGCTGGCCCCAGGCGTCGACCCAGTCGGCGTCCACGCCGTCGAGCCGGTACTGGTAGCGCTGGTTCTCGGGCGAGGTGAAGTCGAGCGCGGCGAAGCGCAGCCGCAGCACCCCGTCCTCGCGGTCCATCGCCAGCGCGTCGCCGCCGTCCAGCCCCAGCAGGTCGCGGCCGGCGCCGGCGATCGCGGAGGTCAGGTGGATCGCCGGCGAGTAGGGGCTCTCGCGCTGGCCCGCCGGGTCGAAGAGGTTGAAGCCGCGCACGCCGCCGAACGCCAGGCGGCCATCGCGCAGGCGCAGGTCGGCGCCGCCGTTGAACTCCAGGTCCTGCAGGCCATCGCTGAGGTCGAAGCGGCGCAGGGCGCCGTCGGCCGGGTCGTAGCGGTGAAGGCCGCCGTTGCCGCTGAGCCACAGCCGCGCATCGCCGTCCTCGCGGATGCCGTAGACGGTGCGCACGACCTCCGGCGCCTCCGCGAGCACGCGCTGGAAGCGCACGCTGCCGTCGGCATCCTCCTGCACCAGGTCGAGGCCGCCGTGCGAGCCGACCCACAGGCGACCGTCCGCGGCCTCGTGCAGCGCGCGGACGATGTTGCCCGAGAGGGTCGTCGCGTCGCCGGGCTGGTGCAGCATCCGCGTGACCCGGCCGGTGCCCGGCTCGATCAGGTTCAGGCCCTCGATCGTGCCCACCCAGATCCGCCCGCGGCGGTCCTGGTGCAGCGCCGTCACCAGCCCCGCGCTCAAGGTGGCCGGGTTCGAGGCGACGTGCGGGTAGCGGGTGTAGCGGTCGGCGCCGGGCACGTAGTGCACGACGCCGGCGCTGTTGGTGCCGATCCACAGCGACCCGTCGCGGTCGCGCAGCATCCCGCGCAGGTGCCGCTCGGGGAGCGCGTCGAGGCGGTCGGGATCCACCGGCAGCGCGCGCGCGACGCGGGTGGCCGGGTCGAGCCGCATCAGGCCGTTGGTGCCGCTGATCCACAGGCCGCCGTCGGCGTCGGAGGCGATGCCCGACACCCGCGGCAGCGCGACGCCGTCGGCGCCCGCCGCCGCGAACAGCGGCGCGGAGAAGTCCTCGAAGCGGTCGCCCTCGGGGGAGTAGCGCAGCAGGCCGCCGTCGTCGGTGCCTACCCAGAGCTGGCCGGCGGCGTCCTCGTGGAAGCTGCGCACCGAGCGCAGCCCGGGCCCGCGGCCGTCCGTGCCCGGCAGCAGCACCAGCGGGAAGCGCGCGCCCTCGCTGCGGGCATAGGCGGCGCCGCGGGAGGCCGTGCCGACCCAGAGCAGGCCGGAGCGGTCGACCAGCAGGCTGTTGATCTCGTCGGCGGGGAGCGCGTCGGGGACGTCCGCGTCGCTGCGCACCGTGATCGCGTGGCCCGTATCGGGCTCGAGGCGGACCAGGCCCGCGCCCGCGGTGGCGAGCCACAGGGCGCCGTCGGGCGCCTCGCGCACCCGCGACACGGTGGGCACGGGGCCGGGCCCGCGCGGCCACAGGCGTTCGGCGGCCAGGCCGTCGCGGTCGATCCGGAACAGGCCGGCGCCGCCGGCGTAGATCTCGCCGTCCGCCGCGCGGACGACCGCCTGCAGGGGGCCGGTCGACGGCAGCCGGACGTGCGTGTCGCCGTCGTCGCCGATCCGCCACAGGCCGAGGTCGGAGGCGACCCACACGTGGCCGTCGTCGCCCAGGGCCACGTCGCGGGCCTCGGCGTCGCTGCCCCCGGGGCCGTCGAAGCGCAGCACGCTGCGGCGGCGGCCGGTCCGGGTCTCCAGCCGGTCGACGCCCGCGCGGGTGGCGATCCACAGCACCCCGGGCGCGCCCGGGGCGATCGCATGCACGGATTTGGCGCGGTCGCCGGTGCGCTGCAGCTCGCCGTCGAGGTAGCGCTGGAACGCGCCGGTGGCGGGGTCCAGGCGCAGGGCGTAGTGGGACGCCGTGCCGACCCAGAGCGCGCCGTCGGCGTCCTCGGCGAGCGCGGTGGTGAGGTCGTCGGGCAGGGCGCCGGGGGCCTCGGGATCCGGCCGCAGGGCCACCAGCCCGCGGCCGTCGTAGCGGTGCAGCCCGCCCTGGGTGGCGATCCAGAGGAAGCCCTCGCGGTCCTGCAGCATCGCCTCGACGGTGTTCTGGGACAGGCCGTCGCGGCCGTCGAGGACGTCGAAGCGGTAGTCGCGACGCGCCGCGTCGCTCGCCGGGGCCGCGAGGCCGAGGACGAGCGTGAGCGCGAGGGCCAGCGGGCCGAAGCGCGGCGGTGCCCCGCGCAGGGCGGGGGCGGACGGTGGGACTCGCACCCCGGGTGCGCTCCATGCATTAGAGAAAGGTATCCCCGTGCCGGAGTGTAGAGACGCGCGCGCCGGCGCCGCAAGCCGGTCCTGCGCCGCTCGCGGCGGCCCCGGCTGGCGTAGAATCGCCGGCCATTCCACCCGGGCCCCCCTTCGTGACCGAACCCAGCCTCCCGGCCCTGGCCGACGTCGAACGCGACCTGCAGCGACTCGGCGTCGCGATCGACCCCGCCGAACTCCACGGCGGCCTCTGCGGCTGGCTGGCCGGCGGCGGCCAGGCGCCCCGCGGCGGCTGGCTGGTCGCGGTGATGACCGACGCCACGATGCCCGACGTCGAGGACGACTCGGTGCTGGGCGCCCTGCATGCGGCGAGCGCGCGCCAGCTCGAGTCGCCGGACTTCGGCTTCGACCTGCTGCTGCCCTCGCCCGCGGCCGCGCTCGACGTCCGCGCCGATGCCCTGCTGGCCTGGTGCCGCGGCTTCCTGGGCGGCTTCGGCCTGGCCTCGGGCGCGTCGCCGCCGCTGAGCGAGGAGGGCGGCGAGGCGCTCGCCGACCTCGGGCGCATCGCCGGCTCGTCGCTGGACTACGACGACCCCGACGCCGACGAGGACGCCCTCGTCGAGATCGAGGAGTTCGTCCGCGTGGCGGCCCTGCTGCTGCATTCCGATTGCGTGCTCGGCCCGCGCCACCGCCGCCAGCTGCACTGACCCGCCGCCTCGACCCACCCAGGCCCGTCCCGCCCATGGCCCAGCCCCGCGCCGCCCGCCTCCTCGCCCCGGCCCCCGGCCGCGCGCCGTCCTGGCCCAGCCTCGCGGCGCCGCCGGCGATCAAGCCCGCCGAGTTCGCCCGCCGCCGCCGCCAGCTCATGCGCATGGCCGGCGAGGACGCGATCCTGGTGCTGCCGGCCGCGCCCGAGCGCATCCGCAGCCGCGACACCCACTTCCCGTACCGCCAGGACTCCGACTTCCACTACCTCTCGGGCTTCGGCGAGCCGGAGGCCGTGCTGGTGCTCGTGCCCGGCCGCGCGCATGGCGAGGCGCTGCTGTTCTGCCGCGAGCGCCATCCCGAGCGCGAGGCCTGGGACGGCCCGCGCGCGGGGCCGGAGGGCGCGGTGGAGGCCTTCGGCTTCGACGACGCCTATCCGATCGACGACCTCGACGACATCCTGCCGGGCCTGCTCGAGGGCCGCTCGCGGGTGTACTACCACTTCGGCCGCGACGCCGAGTTCGACCTCAAGCTCATCGGTTGGGTCAACCGCGTGCGCTCGCAGGTGCGCCACGGCGCGCAGCCGCCGCACGAGTTCCTCGAGCTCGGCCACCTGCTGCACGAGCTGCGGCTGTTCAAGAGCCCCGCCGAGCTGAAGCTGATGCGGCACGCCGCGGAGGTCTCGGCGATGGCGCACCGCGAGGCGATGCTGGCCGGCGTGCCGGGCAGCCACGAATACGCCGTCGAGGCCGCGCTGCAGCACTGCTTCCGCCGCCACGACGCGGTCGCCGCCTACACCCCGATCGTCGGCGCCGGCGCCAACGCCTGCGTGCTGCACTACGTCGCCAACCGCGACCCGGTGCGCGACGGCGACCTCGTGCTGGTGGACGCCGGCGCCGAGGTGCAGGGCTACGCCGCCGACATCACCCGCACCTGGCCCGCGAACGGCCGCTACTCGAAGGAGCAGCGCGCGCTGGTCGAGCTGGTCTGCGCGGCGCAGGCCGCGGCGATGGCCGAGGCCCGCCCGGGCCGCCCGTGGATCGCCGGCCACGACGCCGCGGTGGCCACGCTCACCGAGGGCCTGCTGTCGCTGGGCCTGCTCAAGGGCTCGCTCAAGTCCGCGCTCGCCGAGGGCGCCTACCAGCGCTTCTACATGCACAAGACCGGCCACTGGCTCGGCCTCGACGTCCACGACGTCGGCGAGTACCGGCTGGCGGGCGACTACCGCGAGCTCGAGCCCGGCATGGTGTTCACCATCGAGCCCGGCCTCTACATCGCGCCCGGCAGCAAGGGCGTGCCCGCGAAGTGGCAGGGCATCGGCGTGCGCATCGAGGACGACGTGCTCGTGACCCGCGACGGCCACGAGGTGCTGACCGGCGCCGTGCCCCGCGACTGCGACGGCGTCGAGGCGCTGCTCGCGACCCGCTGACCCCCTCGTACTGATCCCACCCACCCCTGACCTGGACGGCCCCCGATGGACTGGATCGCTTCGCCTGAAGCCTGGATCGCGCTCGCGACCCTCACCGCGCTCGAGCTCGTGCTCGGCATCGACAACATCATCTTCATCTCGATCCTGGCCGGCAAGCTGCCCGAGCACCAGCGCCAGAAGGCCCGCCGCGCGGGCCTGATGCTGGCGGCCGGCAGCCGCCTCGGCCTGCTGTTCGCGATCAGCTGGATCATCGGGCTGACCGCGCCGCTGTTCAGCGCCTTCGGCCAGGAGGTGTCCTGGCGCGACCTGATCCTGATCGGCGGCGGCCTGTTCCTGATCGCCAAGGCCACCCACGAGCTGCACCAGAAGCTCGAGGGCGACTCCGAGCACGTGGGCCCGGGCGCCGGCGTCACCTTCATGGGCGTGATCATCCAGATCCTGATCCTGGACGTGGTGTTCTCGCTCGACTCGATCATCACCGCGGTCGGCATGGTCGACGAGATCGGCATCATGATCACCGCGGTGCTGGTGTCGATCGCCTTCATGCTGGTGTTCGCCGGCCCGATCGGCGACTTCGTCGAGCGCCACCCGACGGTCAAGGTGCTCGCGCTGAGCTTCCTGCTGATGATCGGCATGGTGCTGATCGCCGACGGCTTCGAGCAGAAGATCCCGAAGGGCTACATCTACGCCGCGATGGCGTTCTCGGTGTTCGTCGAGCTGATGAACCTGTGGATCCGCAAGCGCGCGATCGAGAAGCGCGCCCGCGCCGCGGCCGCGCCGGTGAAGCTGCACGAGCGCTACGTCGCCGACGGCACCCCGCCCTCGAAGCTCTGAGGCGCCCGCCGCGAAGCGGATGCGACGAGGCCGTCCCCGCGAGGGGACGGCCTCGTGCGTTCCGGGGCCGGCGCGGGACTACTCGCCGAGCGCGGCGAACGCGTCGCGGGTGAGGTTCTCGCAGGCCGCGCCGTCCGTGCAGGCCACGTCGTCCTCGATCCGGATGCCGCCGAAGGGCAGCATCGCCTCGACCGCCGCCCAGTCCACCGCGGCGGCCTCGGGGCGCGCGCGCAGCTTCTCCAGCAGGGTCGGGATGAAGTACAGGCCCGGCTCGATCGTCACCACCATGCCCGGCTGCAGCACGCGCGTGAGGCGCAGGAAGGGCTGGCCCTCGGGACGCTCGACGCGGCCGCCGTCCTCGCTGGCGAGGAAGCCGCCGACGTCGTGCACCTGCAGGCCCAGCAGGTGGCCGACGCCGTGCGGGAAGAAGGTCGCGCTGACGCCGGTCGCCAGCTGCGCCTCGGGATCCATCCGCACCAGCCCCGCGTCGCGCAGGATGCCGCCCAGCAGCAGGTGGGTGCGGCGCTGGATGTCGCGGTAGTCCACGCCCGGGCGGACCATCGCGCACAGCGCCAGCTGGGCCTCGTCGACCGCGCCGACCAGGTCGGTGAACGCGCCCTGGGCGCGGGTCCAGGTGCGGGTGATGTCGGAGGCGTAGCCGTGCACCTCGGCGCCGGCGTCGATCAGCAGCGTGCGGTGCGCGGCCGGGCGCGCGCGGTCCTGGTACTGGTAGTGCAGCACCGCGGCGTGCTCGTTGAGCCCGACGATGTTGCCGTAGGGCAGGTCGAGGTCGGTGTGGCCGCAGGCCTCGAGGTAGGCGCGGTGGATCTCGTGCTCGGAGTGGCCGGCGACGAAGCCCTCGCGCGCGGCGAGGTGGGCGCGCGCGGCCAGCGCCGAGGCCTCGCGCATCCGCGCCAGCTCGTAGGGCGTCTTGCACGCGCGGTGCCAGTGCAGGTGGTCGACCAGCGCGCGCGGGTCGTTGGGCGCGAACCCCGGCAGCGCGGCGTCGGCCTCGCCGATGATCGCGCAGCGCCCCGTCGGCAGGTGCCGCACGGCCTCGGCGGGCTCGCGGATCACGCGGATGTCGAAGTGCTCGGCCCAGAAGCCCTCCGGCGCCTCCGGCGGCAGGTGCCAGAAGTCGTCGGGCTGGTGGTAGACCAGCACCGGGCGCTCGCCGGGCGTATGGCTGATCCAGCAGTGCGGATGGCGCTGCAGCGGGACCCAGTGCTTGAAATGCGGGTTGGGCTTGAAGGGGTAGGGCCGATCGTCGAGGAACTGGTACTTCTCCACGCCTGAGGCGATCACCAGGTGCTCGTAGCCGTGCTTGGCGAGCGCGCGATCCGCCTGGCCCCGGATGACGGCGAGGTGGTCTCGGTATAGGTTGGCGATCTCGGGAGTGGCCATGGGGTCGTCGTACATGCTGGGGAAGCCCGATTCTGCCGCAAGCGCGGCCTCCTTGCCGCGCCGCCGCCCGCCCGCGGGCGGCATCGCGCTGGCGGCGGTCGCCCTGCTCGCGGGCCTGGCCCTCAGCGCCTGGGCGGGCTGGCAGCAGCACGCCTCGGCCACCCTCGCCGACCGCCTGCGCGGCGAGCGCCTCGCCGAGCGCGGGCTGGAGTCGCTGCGCCAGGCCCTGCAGACCGCCGACCTGCTCGCGCGCAGCCTGCAGACGCTGTTCATCGCCTCCGAGGAGGTCGACGAGCGCGAGTTCCGCATCGCCTACGAGGGCATGCGCCCCCGCGAGTCGTTCCCGAGCCTGCAGGCGCTGGTCTTCGCGCGGCGCCTGCCGCCGCTGGTGGAGGGCGCGCCGGAGCGCTACGTCACCGAGATGGTCGCGCCGCTGGCCGGCAACGAGCGCGTGCTCGGCCTCGACATCATGAGCCAGCCGGCGAACGTGCTGGCGCTGGAGTACTCCCGCGACACCAACCAGCCGGCGATGTCGGCCGCCTTCCGGCTGGTCCAGCTGGCCGGCGATCCGGACGGCTCGGACGGCGTCGTGCTGCGGATGCCGGTGTACGCCTCCGGCCAGGTGCCGACCTCGGTGCAGGACCGCCGGGCCCAGGTCGCGGGGTCGCTGGGCGTCTCGTTCCGGGTCGGCGCGCTGATCCGGCACGCGATGCCGGCCGACGTGCTCGAGACCGCGCGCGTGCGCGTGTTCGACGTCACCGAGGGCCAGGCCCGGCTGCTGTTCGACAGCGTCGCCGGGGCGCCGGTGGCGGGCGAGGCCCTGCTGCCCGGCCAGGTGCGCTTCGGCGGCCGCCAGTGGCGGCTGGAGGTGCTGCCGCTCGCCGCGACGGGCACCGCTGGCGGCTGGCTGTCCTGGGCCACGTTCGGGGTCGGCGCGCTGGCGAGCCTGCTGCTGGCGCTGCTGATCGCCGTGCTGTCCTCCACCCGCGCGCGCGCGCTGGCGATGGCGGGCGAGATGGCCGAGCGCTTCCGCCAGTCCGAGGCCCGCTTCCGCGCGGTCAACGAACTGCTGCCGGCGCTGGTGCTGCTGGCCGACGCGCGCGACGGCGCGATCCGCTACGCCAATGCCGCCGCGCGCCTGCGCCTGTGGGGCGACGCCAGCGAGGACGGCGAGGCGCCGGGCACGCCGCTGGGCCAGGTGTTCGAGGACGCCACGATCCGCCATCGCCTCGACGGGCTGCGCGAGGACGGCGCGGCCGGCGGCGTGCACTCCCTGCATGCGCGCCTGCGCGACCTGCGCGACGGGTTCTGGGCCGCGGTCTCCGCACGCCGGATCCGGATCGGCCAGCAGTCCTTCGTGCTGGTGGTCGCCAGCGACATCACCGAGATGCGCGCGCTCACCGAGCGCCTCGGCTACCAGGCCACCCACGACTCCCTGACCGAGCTGGCCAACCGCCGCGAGTTCGAGCTCCGCCTCGACCAGGCCATCGCCGCGGTCGACGCCGGCGGCGCGCCCTCGGCGCTGATCTACCTCGACCTCGACCAGTTCAAGCTGGTCAACGACACCGCCGGGCACATGGCCGGCGACCAGCTGCTGGTGCAGCTGGCGGTGGTGCTCAAGGACGCGCTGCGCCCGGGCGACCTGCTCGCCCGCGTGGGCGGCGACGAGTTCGGCGTGCTGCTGGCCAACGCCGACGAGACCTCCGCCCGCGACGCCGCCGAGCGCCTGCGCGATCGCGTCGACGGCCTGTCCTTCGGCTGGGAGGACCGCAGCTACATGATCTCCGCCAGCCTCGGCGTGGTGATGGTCGACACCCCGGGACTGGTGCGCGCGGAGCTGCTGTCGCTGGTCGACGCGGCCTGCTTCACCGCCAAGGAGCGCGGGCGCAACCGCGTGCAGGTGGTCTGGGAGGCCGACCTCGAGACCCACCGCCGGCGCGGCGAGATGGAGTGGGTGAGCCGGGTGCGCCGCGCGCTCGCCGAAGACCGGCTCGAGCTCGACTTCCAGGAGCTCGAGCCGCTGAAGGCCTCGCGCCAGCGCGGAGGGGTGCACCTGGAGATGCTGATCCGCCTGCGCGACGAGGACGGCCAGCGGGTCCCGCCCGGGGCCTTCATCCCGGCCGCCGAGCGCTACGGCCTGATGCCCCAGCTCGACCGCTGGGTGGTCGACACCACGCTGCGCCGCTTCGACGCGCTGCATCCCTCGGGGCAGCCCATCGCCACCTGCGCGGTCAACCTCAGCGGCGCCACCGTCGACGACGAGGACTTCGCCGGCTGGGTGCTCGACGCGCTGGCCCGCCACGGCGTCCCGCCGGAGCGGATGTGCTTCGAGATCACCGAGACCGCGGCGGTCAGCAACCTCGGCCGCGTGGTGCGGCTGTGCGAGCGCCTGCGCGGCGCGGGCTGCCGGATCGCGCTCGACGACTTCGGCGCCGGCATGAGCTCGTTCGGCTACCTCAAGAACCTGCCGGTCGACATGATCAAGATCGACGGCAGCTTCATCCGCGACCTCGAGACCGACGCGATGAGCTACGCGATCGTGCGCGCCATCACCGACATCGGCCACCAGCTGGGCCTGGAGTTGATCGCGGAGTGGGTGCAGAACGAGCGCTCGCGCGAGCTGCTGCGCGGCCTGGGCGTGGACTACGCCCAGGGCTTCGCGATCCACCGGCCGCAGCCCTCGGCCTACCTCGCGCGGCCGGCGCACGGCGCCGGGGCCTGAGCGCCCGCGGCCGGCGACGGCCGCGGCGACGCGGGGCGCGGCTCAGACGTACTGCGCGCCCGGCGACTCGATCCAGCGGCGCAGCGCGTCGGCGTCTTCCGGCGCCATGTCGATGAAGCGGAAGCCGGCCCAGAACTGGCCGGGGACGTTCGCGGTGTCGAGCCACAGCGCATGCGCGCCGATCTCGAGCAGGCGCTCGCGCCCGGCCTGGTCGGCGACCGCGAAGCGCAGCTGGTACAGCGCGTCCTCGTGCGGCGGCACGGTGGCGACCATCAGCATGCCGCTCTCGGAGACGTTGCCGATCCGGCCGATGGTGACGTCGGTCATCGCGTCGGTGACCTCGATCGACTGCGCCACCTTGCGGCGCTTGGTGCGGCGGTAATCGTTCATGCCGGCTGGGCTCCGTCGGCGGGGGCCGCGGGGACGCGGCCGGCGAACGAGCGCAGCGCCGTGACCACCGCGCCCCAGGCGCGGTCGATCAGGGTGCCGCGCTCGGACTCGACCAGCTTCACCTGGCCCTTGGCCATCTGCCGGGCGAGCCCGTCGAGGGTGAAGTCGCCGACGCGCTGGCCGCGGTGGTTCACGAACAGCACGTGGCCGGTGACCGGGCTGAACCAGCTCAGGCGGCGGCGGACGCGGTCGCCCTGCTGGTTGGTGATGAACTCGAACCAGCTGCCGAACGGCACCTGCTTGAGCTGCTCGAAGCAGGCCTGCTCGCGCGGGTCGAGCGGGACGGCCTTGGCGGCCTTCTTGGTGCCCGCGGCCTCCTCGCCGAGCCGGGTGCGGCTCTTGAGCTTCATCGCCAGCTCGGTGCGCGAGGCGGGGTCGTCGCCCGCGGCGTCCTGGCCGGCGGTGAGGCGCTGCGCGATCGCGCTGGCCTCGTCGCCGTGGTAGCCGACCTGGGCCAGCGAGGTCTCGATGCGCTTGCGCAGCGCGTCGGCCTCGGCCGGGGCCAGGCACTCCGGGCTGCCCGGCTTCGCCGCGGCGGCGGCGATCAGGCGCTCGGCGATCCCGATCTGCTCCTTCCACTGCGGGGTGTCCTCGCCGTGGCGCAGCGAGGTCAGCGCGAGGACGTCGGTCCAGGCCTGGCCCATCAGCGTGCTCAGGAAGCGCGGCAGGCGCTTGGACGCGAGCATGCCCTGCACGGTCTCCTGCGCGTGCAGGCGGGCGAGCGCGAGCTTCTCCTTGCCGCGCGCGGCCTCGACGTGGCGGCGCTCGGCCACCTCGGCCTTGCGCTGCACGGTCTGCAGGTGGCCCGAGAGGTCGCCGGCCAGGCTGTCGAAGAGCTTGGGGTCGCCGTCGAAGTCCTTGACCGCGCGGTCGACCAGCATGCCCATCGTGTCGACCAGGCCGCGGTCGGCCTCGTCGTCGCCGAGCCAGAACGCGCCGGTCTCGGCGATCGTGTTGAGCATCTGCCGGGCCGGGTGCTCCTGCTCGGTGAAGAAGCCCTTGTCGCGCAGCGCCACCCGCAGCAGCGGCACCTGCAGCTTGGCCAGCAGGCCGGCCGCGGGGGTGTGCGGGCGCACGTCCTTCATCAGGTGGTCGAACAGCATGCCCATCAGGTCGATGGTGTCGCCGTCCTCCTCGTTGATCGCCGGCACCTTGCCTTCCGGCGTCTGCTGGCGCAGCTGGGCCAGCAGGTCCTGCTTGACGTGGGCGACGGTGCGCAGGCTGGGCTTGCCGTCCACCAGCACCGGCGCGAGCGCGCGCTGCTGCAGCTCGCCGAGGGTCTGCTGGATGGTCTCCGGCGGGGCGACGTGCATCTGCTCCGGGGTGACCGCCGCGCCCTTGTCGAACTTGCCCAGCAGCTGGCGGCGGCCGGCGAGCAGCTGGCGCAGCACGCCGAACATCTCCTCGCTGTCGCCGCCCGCGCCGCCGGCGTGGCCGCCGGCCACGTGCGGACCGGCGCTGACGTGCGGGCCGGCGCCGGCGCGGCCGGGCGCGCGCCCGCCGGTGGCCTGGGCGACGGCGTCGTCCTTGGGCGCCTCGGCGCCCGCCTCGGCCTCGGCCGGGGCGCCACCGCGCTTGCCCTGCGAGGCCGGGCGACCGCGCGCGCTGGCGCGGGTGGGCACGAACTGCAGGTGCGGCAGCACGCCCTGGCGGGCGAGGTAGGTGTTCACCGCCTCGACGAAGCTGGCGTAGCTGGCCAGCACGGTGCGGTCGAACAGCCGGAACAGCAGCATCCGGTGCTCGTGGTTGATCTCGAGGCCGACCGAGGCCGAGGCCAGGATCCGGCACAGCGACTGCGGGCCGATCGGCAGCGACTCGGCGTCGAACGCCGGGCGGCCGGCCAGCACGCCGAAGCGCTGGCCCAGCAGGTACAGCGGGAGGCTGGAGCGCACCTCGCTGCGCGAAGCGATCTCGCGCAGCACGGTGGACTCGTCCATCTGGTGGTCTTCCACCAGCGAGAGGTCGGCGAAGCGGCGCGCGGGCTCGCCCGTCGGGGTGACCGGCGGCGGCGCGGGGCCGTCCTTGAGCGAGGCCAGCGCGGCCTCGAGGCCGATCATGTAGCGCGGCGCGACGTCGGCGCGCGAGCGCCGCACGGCGCGCAGGGTCTCGAGGAAGCGCCCCTGCACCTCGTTGCTGCGTGCCTGCTCGGCCAGCTTGAACAGCTGCTGCTCGAAGTCGTTGAGCGTGGCCGTGAGGCCGCGCTCGAGCTCGTCGGACGCGTACTCGAGGATGCCCTCGAGCAGCATGCGCACCCGCCGCGGGAAAGGCCGTGCCGCCAGCGTCGGCGGCGGGCCTTCCGTGGCCGGATACGGAGGTACGGCCGATGCGGACATGCGGCGCTCCGGAATTAGGTAGTGGTCCCCAGCGCGGGACTATACCCGAAGATCGGGGCCGGACAGCCCCGCCCGCAGGCGGGGCCCGGCCCCCGCCGGCTCAGGCGTCCGGGGCCCAGCGCAGGCGCAGCATCGCGGTCCGGCCCGGGGTCGCGTAGCCGGAGGCCAGGGTGTAGTCCTGGCCCAGCAGGTTCTCCAGGCGGCCCTCCAGGCGCCAGTCGCTGGCCCCCAGCGGCAGCCCCGCGCGCAGGTGCAGCAGGCCGTAGCCCGCCAGCGGGCCGTCGAAGTCCTGCCGCTCGGACGCGGCCTGGCCCTCGAGGCCCAGCGTGATCCCGCCGGCGAAGGCGTAGTCCACGGCCAGGCCGGCCTTGCGGTCGGCGCGGCGCAGCAGGCGCCGGCCGGTGCCTGCGTCGATCGGCTGCTGCCAGGTCAGCTGGGCCTCGACCTGCCACGCGCCGCCGGTCCAGCCGTAGGCGAGCTCAGCGCCGTCGACTTCGGCGCGGTTGACGTTGACGGCCTGGAACAGCGGCCCGCTGAAGGCCACCAGGTCGCGCACCCGGGTGCGGTAGGCCGAGAGCTCCAGCGCGTGGCCGGCGGCCGGGGTCCAGCCCAGGCCCAGCTCGGTGCTGCGCGAGGCCTCGGGCCGCAGGGCCGGGTTGCCGGCGAACAGGCCGCCGAAGCCCGGCGAGTACAGCTCGTTGAAGGTCGGCGCGCGGAAGCCCTCGCCCCAGGACAGGCGGGCCTCCCAGCCCTCGGCGAAGGTCCAGCCCCAGGCGGCGGAGCCGGTGGTGGCGGTGCCGAACTGGTCGTTGTCGTCGTGGCGCACCGCGGCCTCGAAGGCGTGCGCGCCGGCGCGCCCGGACACCGCGACGAAGCCGGCGTGGTTGTCGCGCGCGCGGTCGAACACGGTACCGCTGAAGCTCGACAGCGAGGTGCCGTCCTCGCGCTGCAGGTTGACGCCCAGCTGCAGGCGGGTGGCGCCGCCCAGCGGCAGGCCCGCGATCGCGTCGAGGCTGCGCCGGCGGCTCTCGAAGGCGCTGCCGAACGCGGCGGTGGCCAGGTCCTCGCGGGCCTCGCCCAGCGCCACGCTGTAGTCGGCCTCGCCCGCGCCGAGGGCGCCGGCCAGGGTCAGCGCGCCGGAGGCGTTGTCGGCCTCGGTCAGGCCCTGGTCGAAGTCGACCTTGGCGCGGGTGGAGAGCGTGCGCAGCGTCAGCGCGTGGCGCTCGCCCAGCGCGAGCCGGCCGCCGAGGCTGGCGTGGTGGCGGACGTAGCCGTCGAGGTCGGGGTCGAAGCTGAAGTTGCCCGGCGTGGTGGCGTTGTAGCCGTCGACGTCCTCCGAGCCCACCGCGATGCCCAGGCTCCCGGCGTCGCCGGCGACGCCGAGCTGGGCGCTGGCGCCCACGCGGCCGTCGCCGCCGGCGTGCACCGCCAGCGAGCGCGCGCCCGGGTCGCGGGTGATGAAGTGGATCACGCCGCCGATGGCGTCCGAGCCCCACAGCGCGGCGCGCGGGCCGCGCACGATCTCGATCCGCTCGATCGCCTCCAGCGGCAGGTGGGCGAGGTCGAACACGCCCTGGCCGGTGGCGTTGACGCGGATGCCGTCGACCAGGAACAGGGTCTGGGCGGAATTGGCGCCGCGCAGGAACACCGAGGTCTGCGCGCCGGGGCCGCCGGTGCGCGCCACGTCGATGCCGGCCTGGCGGGCGAGCAGGTCGACCAGGTCCGGGGCCTGGCTGCGCTCGATGTCGGCGCGCGTGATCACGGTCACCGAGGCCAGGGCCTCGTCGGTGGTCTGCGCGTGGCGCTGGGCGGTGACGGTGACGGGCGCCTCGTCGCGGACGCCGTCGGCGGCGAAGGCCGGGGCCGCGAGCGCGGCCAGCAGGGCCGCCGCGAGGCGGCGGTGGGGGATGGAGATGGAGTCGTGGTTGGTCATGGCATGGTTCCTGCGCTCACCCGCGGATCGATGGCGCGCGGGGCAGGAAGCAGGCGAAGGCGCGCAGGCGCGGCCGGGCGTGCCGGGCGCAGGGCTCCGTCGCCGTCGCCCACCGCGACGCGCCGCTGCGCCGCCCTCGCGGGGCGACGCGCCACAGGCCGGTCTCCGGACTCGCAGGGTGGGGCGCGCGCCCCGTGCCCGCCGCCTTCCCGGACGCGAGTCCAGTGGCCTTGGCGGGCTACGCCTGCTTACCGTTGCGGGGGCAGTGCCGGAGTTCCACCGGCTTCCCGAACACCTGAAGCGGCGCGAAGTGTAGGTGAAGACGCCGCGCCGCGCGAGGGGCGGCGCGGGGCCGGGCGCGCCGCCTCAGTCGTCGCGGTCGGCGTCGAGGCCGAGCAGGCCGCCGTCGTGGTCGGCGTGCAGGCGCAGCGTGATCGGCCGGCAGCAGACCCAGCAGTCCTCGATGTACTCGGCGTCGCCGCCGGAGGCGTCGACGACGGCCTCGAAGCGTTCGCCGCAGTGCGGGCAGGTGATCTGGACGGAATCGAGCATGCAGCGAGCATGCGCCCGCGGGCGGGCAGGGCGCGTGAAGCGGGGCGTGACCGCTGGCAGGGGACGCGTCGAGCGGCCGGGGGGAGGATGCGTAGCCATCGACCGCCGCCAGGAGCCTCCCATGCGCCGCCCCGACACGCTCGATCCGGTGCTGCTCCTCGAACGCAGGCAGCGGCGGCTCGCCTGGGGCCTGCTGGCCCTCGGGCTCGTGGTGGTGGCGCAGGGCCTCGGGCTGCTGCTGCTCGCGCGCGGCGAGCGCGCCGCCGCCGCCGGGGATGCGCTGACGCTGCAGTCGCTCTCGATCGTCGACCCCGGGGGCGTCGTGCGGGTGCGGATCGGCGGCGACCTGCCCGACGCCGTGATCGACGGCCGCCGCATCGACCGCGGCCAGCGGGTCGCCGGCGTGATGCTGTACGACGACACCGGGCAGGAGCGCGGCGGCTACGTGACCTTCGCGCCCTCGGGCAATGTCGCGCTCACGCTCGACACCCGCCGCCACCAGGCGGCGCTGTTCGCCGCGGACCCCGAGGCCGGCGCGGCGCTGCAGCTGTGGCATGGCGAGGACCGGATCGAGCTGCGCGCCGACCCCGACGGCAGCCGGATCACCGCTGTGCGCGAGGGCGGGGTGGTGCTCCAGCAGCCCGAGGCGAGGCTGCGCGCCGAGGCCTGCGACGCCTATCGCGCGGCGCTGCGGGAGATGCCGCGCGCCGAGGTCGAGGCCGCCTGCGCCGCGCGCTTCGAGGCCGGGGCCTGCGCGCGCTGCCTGCCGGCGGAATGAGCGCGGGGCTCAGCGGCCCGGATCGCCATCGGCCAGGAACAGCGCCATCACGTCGTTGGTGAAGCGCCGGCCCAGCGCGGTCGGCCGCCAGCGCCGGCCGCCGGCCGGCGCGTCCGAGGCCTCGAGCCAGCCCTCGGCCTCGGCGCGGGCGAGACCCGGGGCCAGCACCGCCGGCGCCAGCCCGGTGCGCGACGCGAAGTCTCGCTCGGCGAAGCCCTCGTGCAGGCGCAGCAGGTTGAGCATGTATTCGAACGGCCGGTCGGCCGCCGCCACGGCGTGCTCGCCGCCGATCCGGGCCGGGGTGGCGGCCTTGGCCAGGTAGTCGGCGGGCTGCTTGGCCTTCCAGCGCCGGGTGATCGCGCCGGTGGCGCCGTCGCTGATCTTCTGGTGCGCGCCCGCGCCGATGCCCAGGTAGTCGCCGTAGCGCCAGTAGTTGAGGTTGTGCGCGCACTGCCGGCCGGGCCGCGCGTAGGCCGAGACCTCGTAATGCGCGTAGCCGGCCTCGGCCAGCATCGCCTGGCAGCGGTCCTGGATGTCCCAGGCCGCGTCCTCGTCGGGCAGGCCGGCGGGCGGGCGCAGCGCGAAGACCGTGTTGGGCTCCATCGTCAGCTGGTAGTGGCTGAGGTGGGCGGGCTGCAGCGCGAACGCGCGCTCGAGGTCGCGCTCGGCCATCGCCAGGTCCTGGCCGGGCAGGGCGTACATCAGGTCGAGGTTGAGGTTGTCGTAGCCGTCGTCCTGGGCCAGCTTGACCGCGCGCTCGGCCTCGCCGGCGTCGTGGATGCGGCCGAGGCGCTGCAGGCAGCCGTCGTCGAAGCTCTGGATGCCGAAGCTCAGCCGGTTCACGCCCGCGGCCAGGTAGCCCTTGAAGCGGCCGTGCTCCGCGGTGCCCGGGTTGCACTCCATCGTGACCTCGAGCCCCGGGTGCAGGCGCAGCCGGGCGCCGACGCCCTCGAGGATCCGCGCGATGGCCTCGGGCGGGAACAGGCTGGGCGTGCCGCCGCCGAAGAACACCGAATGCACCGCGCGGCCCCAGACCGCCGGCAGCTCCTGGTCGAGGTCGGCCAGCAGCGCGTCGACGTAGGCCTCGATCGGCAGCGCGCCGCGCTGGCCGTGCGAGTTGAAGTCGCAGTACGGGCACTTCTTCACGCACCACGGCACGTGGATGTACAGGCCCAGCGGCGGCGGGACCAGGCGCGGCGGCGCGGCGTCGGCAACGTCGGCGTGCATGCTCAGGCGCCGAGGCCCGGGGTCTCGCGCAGCCGCTCGAGCAGCCGGGCGAAGGCGCGGCCGCGGTGGCTGATCCGGTTCTTCAGCGCCGGCTCGAGCTCGGCGGCGCCGAGGCCCTGCGCCGGGCAGAAGAACAGCGGGTCGTAGCCGAAGCCCTGGTCGCCGCGCGGGGCCTCCATCACCAGGCCGGGCCAGCGGCCTTCGACGACGATCGGCTCGGGGTCGTCGTGCGCGCGCAGCAGCGCGATCACGCAGACGAAGCGCGCGCCGCGGCGCTCGGCCGGCACGCCGTGGAGCTCGCGCAGCAGGCGGGCGTTGTTGGCCGCGGCGTCGCCGTGCACGCCCGCGTAGCGCGCGGAATACAGCCCCGGCGCGCCGCCCAGCGCGTCCACCACCAGGCCCGAGTCGTCGCCGATCGCCGGCAGACCGGTGGCGCGCGCGGCGTGGCGGGCCTTGAGCAGCGCGTTCTCGATGAAGCTCAGGCCGGTTTCCTCGGCGTCCTCGACGCCCAGCTCGCCCTGGCCCACCGGCACGAGGCCGGTGCCCGCGAGCAGGTCGGCGAACTCCGCGAGCTTGCCGCGGTTGCCGCTGGCCAGCACCACCCGCATCGCGGGGCTCAGCCCGCGGCCAGCGCGGCGCGCTGGGCGGCGACCAGCTCGGCGATCCCCTTGCGGGCCAGGCCCAGCAGCGCGTCGAGCTCCTCCTGGCGGAAGGCGTGGCCCTCGGCGGTGCCCTGCAGCTCGATGAAGCCGCCGCCGTCGTTCATCACGACGTTCATGTCGGTGTCGCAGTCGCTGTCCTCGGGGTAGTCGAGGTCGAGCACCGGCACGCCGCGGAAGATGCCCACCGACACCGCGGCCACGGCGCCCAGCACCGGGTCGCGGGTGATCTCGCCGCGCGCCTGCAGCCAGCGGATCGCGTCGACCAGGGCCACGTAGGCGCCGGTGATGGCCGCGGTGCGGGTGCCGCCGTCGGCCTGCAGCACGTCGCAGTCGAGGGTGATGGTGCGCTCGCCGAGGGCCTTGCGGTCGACGCAGGCGCGCAGCGCGCGGCCGATCAGGCGCTGGATCTCGAGCGTGCGCCCGCCCTGCTTGCCGCTGGCGGCCTCGCGGCCGCCGCGGGTGTGGGTGGCGCGCGGCAGCATGCCGTACTCGGCGGTGACCCAGCCCTCGCCCTTGCCGCGCAGGAAGCCCGGCGCCTTGTTCTCGACGCTGGCCGTGCACAGCACCTTGGTGTCGCCGAAGCTCACCAGCACCGAACCCTCGGCGTGCCGGGTGTAGCGGCGCTCGAGGCTGACGTGGCGCATCGCATCGGGGGCGCGGCCACTGGGGCGGGCGATCGGGGTCATGGTGCGGTGTTCCTGTGGAATGGCCGCGGAGTTTACCATCGCCCCCCTGCCGGCCTCGCCGGCCGCCGCCCCTGGAGCCCGCATGATCCGCAGCATGACCGCCTTCGCCTCCGGCGAGCGCGCCACCCCCTGGGGCCGGCTCGGCTGCGAGCTGCGCGCGGTCAACCACCGCTTCCTCGAGCTGGGCGTGCGCCTGCCCGACGAGCTGCGGGCGCTCGAGCCCGCGCTGCGCGAGCGCGCGGGCCAGCGGGTCACCCGCGGCAAGGTCGAGCTGGGCCTGCGCTTCCGCCCCGACGCCGGCGCCGCCGCCGAGGTCCGGCTCAACCAGGCCGTGGTCGACCGCCTGGCCGAGACGCTCTCGGGCCTGGCCGGCCGCTTCCCCGGCGCCACCACCGACCTCGCCGAGCTGCTGCGCTTCCCCGGCGTGCTCGAGGACGCCGGCATCGACCAGGCCGGCCTGCAGGCCGAGGCCATGGGCCTGTTCGAGGAGGTCCTGGGCGAGTTCGTGGCCAGCCGCGAGCGCGAGGGCGGCAAGCTGCGCGAGCTGATGGCCGAGCGCCTGGACGGCATCGCGATGATCGTCGCCGAGGTCCGCACCTGGCTGCCGGAGATCCGCGCGGGCCTGCAGGCCAAGCTGATGCAGCGCGTGGCCGACCTGCCGCAGCCGCTCGAGCACGGGCGGCTGGAGCAGGAGATGGTGATCTGGCTGCAGAAGATCGACGTGGACGAGGAGCTCGACCGCCTCGCCACCCACGTCGGCGAGGCCCGCCGGGTGCTCGCGCTGAAGGAGGCCGTCGGCCGGCGGATGGATTTCCTCATGCAGGAGTTCCTGCGCGAGGCGAACACGCTCGGCTCCAAGTCCGTCGACGCGCGCACCACGCGCGCCGCGGTCGAGCTCAAGGTGCTGATCGAGCAGCTCCGCGAGCAGGTCCAGAACATCGAATGAGCCAGCCCATGCGCGGAACCCTGTTCATCGTCGCGGCGCCCTCGGGCGCCGGCAAGTCCTCGCTGGTCAACGCGGTGCTGGCCAAGGAGCCGGGCATCAGCCTCTCCATCAGCTTCACCTCGCGCGCCCCGCGCCCGGGCGAGCGCCACGCCCAGCACTACCACTTCGTCAGCAAGGCCGAGTTCGAGCGGATGATCGCCGCCGGCGACTTCTTCGAGCACGCGCTGGTGCACCAGGACTACAAGGGCACCGCCCGGCAGTCGGTGGAGCCGCAGCTGGCCGCGGGCAAGGACGTGCTGCTGGAGATCGACTGGCAGGGCGCCCGCCAGGTGCGCCGCCAGGTGCCCGACTGCGTCAGCGTCTTCATCCTGCCGCCCTCCAAGGACACCCTGGAGCAGCGCATGCGCAACCGCGGCCAGGACTCCGACGCGGTCATCGCCCAGCGCCTCGCGGCCGCCCGCGAGGAGATGAGCCACCACGACGAGTTCGACTACGTCATCGTCAACGAGCATTTCGACGCCGCCGCGGCCGAGCTGCGAGCGATCTTCGTGGCCCACCGGCTGCGCCTGGCCGCCCAGGCCGAGCGCCACGCGGCCCTGATCGCCGGCCTGCTGGCCCCGGACGCCTGAGGTCGGGGGCATCCGGCGCCCGCCCGGGCCCCCGGATTTGCCCCCCGGCCCCCCGGCGGGTAGAATCCGCGGTCCTTTACCACCCCCTCATCCGCAGCCGGCCCGCCGGTTGCCCGGAGTGAACGCATGGCCCGCATCACCGTTGAAGACTGCCTGGCGGTCGTGGACAACCGCTTCGAGCTGGTCCTGATGGCCTCCAAGCGCGCGCGCCAGCTCGCCAAGGGCGCCGATTCGGCGATCAGCCACGACGGCGAGGACAAGCCCACCGTGCTGGCCCTGCGCGAGATCGCGTCGCGCAAGATCGACCAGGCCACCATCGACGAGGTCGAGAAGGCCGAGCGCGAGCGCGCCGAGCGCGAGGCCCTGGAGTGGGCCGCCGCCGAGGTCGTCGATGACGACCTGTCGAAGGGCGGCGACGACCTCTGACCCGGGGTCGTTGATCCCCCGGCCCGGCACGCCCGGGCCGCGCCGCACCCGCGACCGTCCAGGGGCCTCCCCTGGGCGGTCGTTCGCGTTACGGCCCCGGTTTGCCCGCCCCCGCGCCCGCGCGTAGTCTCGACCCCATGTCCGCCGTCCTCCCCGCCACCGCCGACGCGCTCGACCTCCGTCCCCGGCCCGACCCGGTGCCGGCGTACGTGCTCGCGCTGCTGCAGAAGGTGGCCGAGTACCTGCCGCCCGAGCAGGTGGCCAAGGTGCGCCGGGCCTGGGAGATCGGCGACGGCGCCCACGCCGGCCAGACCCGCAAGTCCGGCGAGCCCTACATCACTCATCCCGTGGCGGTGGCCGGCGTCCTCGCCGAGCTCCGGCTCGACCTCGAGACGCTGTGCGCGGCGATCCTGCACGACGCGCTCGAGGACACCCCGCTGCCGCGCAAGGTCATCGAGGACGAGTTCGGCGTGCCGGTGGCCGACCTGGTGGACGGCGTCACCAAGCTCGACAAGCTGAAGTTCCGCGACCGCCACGAGGCGGCCGCCGAGAGCTTCCGCAAGATGCTGCTGGCGATGGCCCGCGACCTGCGCGTCATCCTCATCAAGCTGGCCGACCGCCTGCACAACATGCGCACGCTCGACCACATGGCCGCCGAGCCGCGCCGCCGCATCGCCCGCGAGACCCTCGAGATCTACGGCCCGATCGCCCAGCGCCTGGGCATGAACCGCATCAAGAGCGAGCTGCAGGACCTCGGCTTCCGCGCCCTCTACCCGCACCGCCACGACGTCATCGCGCGCAAGATCCGCCAGCAGCCGGTGATGCGCCGCGAGGCGATGGCCAAGATCGAGGCCCAGCTGGCCCAGCGCATGGCCGCGGAGGGTATCCCGTTCCGCCTGGTCGGCCGGGTCAAGACGCCGTGGTCGATCTACTCGAAGATGCGCGCCGAGCAGAAGTCGCTCGACCAGGTGCTCGACGTGTTCGGCTTCCGCGTCGTCGTGCCCACCGTGGCCCAGTGCTACCACGCCCTCGGCGCCGCGCATGCGCTGTACAAGCCGCTCGACGCGCGCTTCCGCGACTTCATCGCCATCCCCAAGGCCAACGGCTACCAGAGCCTGCACACCGTGCTGTTCGGCCCCTGGGGCTCGCCGATCGAGGTCCAGATCCGCACCGAGGAGATGGACCTGATCGCCGAGCGCGGCATCGCCGCGCACTGGGCCTACAAGGCCGGCGAGCACGGCTCGAGCAGCGCGCAGAACCGCGCCCAGGCCTGGATCGCCAACCTGCTGGAGTCGCAGCAGGTGGCCGGCTCGTCGATCGAGTTCCTCGAGAACGTCAAGGTCGACCTGTTCCCCGACGAGAGCTACCTGTTCACGCCCAAGGGCGCCATCCTGGCCCTGCCGCGCAACGCCACCGTGCTCGACTTCGCCTACGCGGTGCACACCGACGTGGGCAACCACGCCGTGGCCGCGCGGGTCGACAAGAAGCTCACCCCGCTGCGCACCCGCCTGCAGTCCGGCCAGACGGTCGAGATCATCACCGCGCCCTCGGCCACGCCCAGCCCGGGCTGGCTGGAGTGGGTGGTGTCGAGCAAGGCGCGCACCGCCATCCGCCACCAGCTCAAGAACCTCGGCCACGAGGACGCCGTCGAGCTCGGCCACCGCATGCTCGACCGCGCGCTGGAGTCGCTCGACACCTCGCTCGACCGGGTGCCGGCCGCCCGGCTCGAGGCCTGGCTGCTCGAGCAGCGCTACCGCCGGCTCGAGGACCTGCTCGCCGACATCGCGCTGGGCAACCGCATGCCCGCGCAGGTGGCCGCCACGCTCACCCGCGAGCCCGACGCCGAGGGCATGCCGCGCGAGCTGCAGCTCGCGAGCATGGAGAAGATCCTGGTCACCGGCGCCGAGCGCGGCGTGCTCACCTTCGCCGCCTGCTGCCACCCGATCCCCGGCGACCCGGTGATGGGCTACCTCAGCGCCGGCAAGGGCGTCGTGGTGCACCGCCTCGAGTGCCCCAACGTGCCGGAGTTCCGCAAGTCGCCCGAGCGCTGGGTGCCGATCGACTGGGACCGCAACGTCGAAGGCGACTACCGCGTGGCGCTGCGCATCGACGTCGAGAACAAGCCCGGCGTGCTGGCCCGGGTGGCCGCGGCCATCGCCGAGAGCGAGAGCAACATCGACTCGGTGGAGTACCGCGAGCGCGACATGGCGGTCGCGGTGATGCAGTTCGAGGTCGAGGTGAAGGGCCGCAAGCACCTCGCCGACGTGATCCGCCGGATCCGCCGCCTCGACGTCGTCGCCGGCGTGCAGCGCCTCTGAGGCGCGGGGGCGCGCCGCGGGCGCGCGCCCGCGGCTACACTGCGCGCCTCGACCCGATGCCCGCGAGGCCCGCATGCGCACCCCGATCCAGACCCCGAACGCCCCGGCCGCCATCGGCCCGTATTCCCAGGCCGTGCGCATGGGCGGCACGGTCTACCTCAGCGGCCAGATCCCGCTCGACCCCGCCAGCGGCGAGATGGTCAGCGCCGACATCCGCACCGAGACCCGCCGCGTGTTCGACAACCTGCAGGCGGTGTGCGCCGCGGCCGGCGGCTCGCTGGCCCAGGTCGCGCGCGTGGGCATCTACGTCACCGACCTCGCCGACTTCGGCGACGTCAACGCGGTGATGGCCGAGTACTTCGAGGCCCCGTACCCGGCGCGCTCGACGATCCAGGTCAGCGCCCTGCCGAAGGGCGCGCGCGTCGAGGTCGACGCGGTGCTCGTGCTCGGCTGATCCGCCCGCCCGTGGCGCGCGCCCCCGCCCGCCCCGCGCCGCGGCTCGCCGCCGGCGACGCGTCGCCGACGACGCTGCGCGGCGTCGGCCCGGCGGTGGCCGAGAAGCTGGCCGCGCGCGGCCTGCTGAGCCTGCGCGACCTCTGGCTGCACCTGCCGCTGCGCTACGAGGACCGCACCCGGGTGGTGCCGGTGTCGGGCCTGCTGCCCGGCGTCGCGGCCCAGGTGGTGGCGCGGGTGGAAGCGGTGGAGCGCGGCTTCCGCCGCCGGCCGATGCTGCGCGTGCTGCTGCGCGGCGAGGATGGCGCGCGCCTGGGCCTGCGCTTCTTCCACTTCAGCGGCGCGCAGGCCGCGCAGTTCATCGTCGGCCGGCGCGTGCTGGCCTTCGGCGAGCCGAGGCCCGGGCCGCAGGGCCTGGAGGTCGTGCATCCCGGCTACCGCTTCCTCGGCGCCGACGAGCCCGCGGCGCTGAGCGAGACCCTCGACCCGGTCTACCCGGTGGTCGACGGCGTGGGCCCGGCCTCGCTGGCCAAGCTGGTGCAGCTGGCGCTCGAGCGCCTGCCCGCCGACGACACCCTCGAGCTGCTGCCGGCCGAGCTGCTGCCGCGCCAGCTCGACGGCCCGCTGCCCACGCTGCGCGAGGCGCTGCTGGTGGTGCACCGGCCGCCGCCGGGCAGCGACCTCGACGCGCTCGCCGCCGGCCGCCATCCCGCCCAGCAGCGCCTCGCGATCGAGGAGCTGCTGGCCCACCACCTCAGCCTGCGCCGCCAGCGCGTGGCGCTGCAGGCGCATGGGGCCGAGCCGATCGTGCCCGCCGGCGCGCTGGCCGGGGCGATGCTGGCGCGGCTGCCGTTCCGGCTCACCGGCGCGCAGGCGCGCGTGGTGGCCGAGGTGCGCGCCGACCTGGCCCGGCCGCGCCCGATGCTGCGCCTCGTGCAGGGCGACGTGGGCTCGGGCAAGACCGTGGTGGCCGCGCTGGCGGCGCTCGACGCCATCGAGGCCGGCCGCCAGGCCGCGCTGGTGGCGCCCACCGAGCTGCTCGCCGAGCAGCACCTGGCCAACCTGCGCGGCTGGCTCGAGCCGCTCGGCGTGCGCGTGGCCTGGCTGGCCGGCAAGGTCACCGGCAAGGCGCGCGCCACGGCGCTGGCCGCGATCGCCTCGGGCGAGGCGCAGCTGGTGGTCGGCACGCACGCGCTGATGCAGGAGGGCGTGGCGTTCGCGTCGCTGGCGCTGGCGATCATCGACGAGCAGCACCGCTTCGGCGTGCACCAGCGCCTGGCGCTGCGCGACAAGGGCTTCGTCGCCGGCGCCGACGCCGGCCGCGTCCCTCACCAGCTGGTGATGACCGCCACCCCGATCCCGCGCACGCTGGCGATGACCGCCTACGCCGACCTCGACGCCTCGGTGATCGACGAGCTGCCGCCCGGGCGCACCCCGGTGCAGACCGTGGCGGTCAGCGACGGCCGCCGCGAGGAGCTCGTCGCGCGCATCCGCGCGGCCTGCGCCGAGGGCCGCCAGGCCTACTGGGTGTGCACGCTGATCGAGGAGAACGAGGAGATCGAGGCGCAGTCCGCGCAGGCCACGTTCGAGCAGCTCGGCGCGTCGCTGCCCGGCCTGCGCGTGGGCCTCGTGCACGGCCGCATGAAGCCGCGCGAGAAGCACGAGGTCATGCGCGCGTTCAAGGACGGTGCGCTGCAGCTGCTGGTGGCGACGACGGTGATCGAGGTCGGCGTCGACGTGCCCAACGCCAGCCTGATGATCATAGAGAATGCCGAGCGCCTCGGCCTGGCCCAGCTGCACCAGCTGCGCGGCCGCGTCGGCCGTGGCGCCGCCGCGTCCACCTGCGTGCTGCTCTACCGCTCGCCGCTGTCGGCGATGGCGCGCGAGCGCATCGACGTCATGCGCCGCACCACCGACGGCTTCGAGATCGCCGAGAAGGACCTGCAGCTGCGCGGGCCGGGCGAGCTGCTGGGCACCCGCCAGACCGGCCTGGCGCAGTTCCGCGTGGCCGACCTGGTGCGCGACGCCGCGTGGCTGCCGTGGGTGCGCGCGTCCGCCGACACCCTGCTGGCCGAGGCGCCCGCGCTGGCGGACCGGGTGGTGGAGCGCTGGGTGGGCGGCGCGGCGCGCTTCGCCGGGGCCTGAGCCGTCGCGCGCGCGGCCCGCTCGGCGTGCGATGCCCGGGGCTGCGCGGCATACTCCGGCGATGACGATCCCCCAGCCGCTCCTCATCGACACCGACCCGGGCGTGGACGACGCCCTCGCCCTGCTGATGGCCTTCGCGCATCCGCGCGTCGCGCTCAAGGCCCTCACCATCGCCGCCGGCAACGTCGGCCTCGCGCACACCGTCGCCAACGCGCTGCGCCTGGTCGAGCTGGCCGGCGTCGACGTGCCGGTGCACGCGGGCTGCGCCACGCCCCTGCTGCATCCCGCGGCCGACGCCGCCTACGTGCACGGCCTCGACGGCTTCGGCGACGCCGGCCTGCCGCCGCCGCGCGGCGCGGTCCACCCCGAGCACGCGGCGCTGGCGATCCTGCGCCTGTCGCACGAGCACGCCGGCGAGCTGCTGCTGGTGACGCTCGGTCCGCTGACCAACCTCGCGCTGGCGCTCCGGCTCGACCCGACCCTGCCCGCGCGGGTCAAGCGCCTGGTGGTGATGGGCGGCGCGGTCACGGGGCAGGGCAACACCAGCGTCGCGGCGGAGTTCAACATCGCCTTCGATCCCGAGGCCGCGCACGTGGTGTTCGAGGGCTTCCCGCTGGCCGAGGTCGTCGACTGGGAGCTCGTGCTCCGGCACGGCATGGACTTCGAGGCCTTCGAGGGCTGGCTGGCGGCGGGCGACGCCCGCGCCGCGTTCTACGCCGCGATCTCGGACAAGACCCGCGCCTGGGGCCGCACCCGCGGCCATCCGCGCTTCCTGTGCGCGGATGCGCTGGCGATGGCCCACGTGCTCGAGCCCGAGGGCGCGCGCGAGGTCGCGCGCCGGCCGCTGGCGGTGGAGCTCGAGGGCCGGCACGCGCGCGGCCAGACCCTGGTCGACTGGCAGCAGCGCGGCGGCCGCCCGGCCAACGCCGACATCGTCATGGCCTACGACCACGCGCGCTTCGAGCGCCTGGTGCGCGGCGCGCTCGGCGCGGCCTGAGCGCCCCGCGGGGCCGCGCGCCGCTCAGGTGCGCAGCGTGGTGCCGCCCTCGGCGGCCGCGGCCTCGGTGATGGCCTTCAGGCCCTCGCCGCCCTTGAGGTTGAGGTCGAGCTGCGGGAACGCGATCTCGATGCCCTGCTCGCGGAACAGCGAGGCGATGCGGGTCATCATCGCGGTGCGCGCGCGGTTGCGGTCGAGGATTTCCTGGACGAACACGCGCAGCTCGAAGTCCAGCGAGCTCGGGCCGAAGGCCATGAACCACGCGGTCGGCGGCGGGTTGGCGATCACCAGCGGCTCCTCCTTCGCCACCTGCAGCAGCAGGTCGCGCACGCGGTCGGCGTCGGTGCCGTAGGCCACGCCCACCGGCACCACCACGCGGGTCACCGCGTCGCTGAGCGTCCAGTTCACGAAACGCTCGGTGATGAACATCCGGTTGGGCACCACCACGTCCTTGTTGTCCCAGTCGAGGATGGTGGTGGCGCGGGTGCGGATCTTGGTGACCGTGCCCTCGACCTCGCCGATCGTCACCACGTCGCCCACCCGGTAGGGGCGCTCGAACAGCACGATGATGCCGCTGACGAAGTTGGCGAAGATCTCCTGCAGGCCGAAGCCCAGGCCCACGGTCAGGGCGGCGGCCATCCACTGCAGCTGGCCCCAGCGCACGCCGAGCAGCGCGAGGCCCCCGACCACGCCGCCGATCACGATCACGTAGCGCGAGAGGCTGGCGATGGCGTAGCGGGTGGGCGCGTCGATGTTGATGCGCGAGAGCAGGGCGAGTTCGAGCAGGCCGGGCAGGTTGCGCGCGGCGATCACCGTCAGCGCCAGCAGCACCAGGCCGCCGAGCAGGTCGGCCAGGGTCACCGCCTCGATCCCCGGCAGGCCGTCGGCGCCGGTGCCCTCGACCATCCACAGCACCACCTCGTCCATCCGCTGCAGCGCGGGCAGCAGCGGCGACCAGGTCACCAGCAGCGCCACCACCACCGTGCCCAGGGTCAGCGCGCGCAGCAGGCGGCGGGTCTGCAGGTTGATCGCCTCGCGATCGAGCGCGTCGGCGTCGGGCTCGGGCACCGCCTCGCCGGAGGCGGCGTCGCCGTCCGCCGGATCGTCCTCGGCCAGCGCCTCGGCTTCCTGCCGCTGCTCCATCCGCCGCAGCGCCAGCCGCCGCTCGCCCAGCATGAACCAGCGCGCCAGCAGGCCATGGCCCACGCCGATGCCGAGCAGCGCGAGCATGGTGGCGACGATCGTCGCGCCGAACACCAGGGTCGTGATCAGGAAGCCGCCGAGGGCGAGGCCGGCCAGCACCAGCAGCGCCGCCGTGGCGAGCACCCGCGTGGCCTGGCGCAGGCGCACCGGCTCGTTGGCGCCGCCGCGCGGGCTCCACAGGCCCCCGGGGCGGAGCGCGGCCCAGGCCGCGACCGCCAGCGCCAGGCACCACAGCACCATCGCGTCGCGGCCGGTGGTCGCCAGCGCGGGCTCCTGGTTGCGCGCGAAGGCCAGCGTCGCCACCAGCTGCAGCGGCGCCACCACCACCACCAGCCACGGATGCAGCCGGCGCAGCCAGTCGCGGCGCGCGCTGGTCCAGCGCAGGTGCAGCGCGAGGCCGCGCTCCAGCGCCAGCCGGCCGCACAGGCTGGCCAGCAGCAGCAGCGGGAACAGCGCCACGAGCGCGCCGCCCAGCGAGTCGCTGAACTTGCCCGGCTCGCCGGCGTGCTGGAGCATCCAGCCCAGGCCCAGCGCGAACAGCGGCAGCGGCAGCGCGGCGGCGAGGGTCAGGCCGGCGATCTCCAGCGTGTGCCCGAAGCGGTCGCTGCGCACCCGGCGCAGGGTCGGCGCGAGGGCCTCGCTGCGGCTGGCGAGGCGGCGGCGCATCAGCAGGGTGGCCGCCAGCGCGAGGGCGAGCACCAGCGACGCCGGCCACTCGCGCTGCATGGCCTCCCAGGTCAGCCGCGCGGCCGTGAGGTAGCGCTCGGGCTTGAGCAGGTCGGCGAAGCCGGCCGGCTGGGCGGCCAGCCAGGCCGCGTCCACCGGCGGATGGCTGCGCATCCACAGCAGCCGCCGCTGCAGCAGCGCCTCGAGCGCCTCGGTGGCGGCCAGCTGCGAGAGCAGGTCCTTCTCGTACTGCGACAGCGCGATCACCAGCCGGCGCTCGGCCTCCTGCAGCTGCGGCAGCAGGCGCGCCTGGGTGCTCACGAGGTCGAGCGTGAGCGCGTGCAGCGCGGCCTGGTCCTCCGCGCTCGCCGCGGCCGCCTCGCCGCCGGACTCCTCGATGTCCTCCAGGGCGTCGCTGCGGTCCTCGAGCCAGTCGCGCTGCTCGTCGAGCGCGATCTGCGAGAGCTGCAGGTCGACCAGCTGGCGGCGGACGCGTTCGATCTCCGAGCGCAGCGCCTTGGGCTCGGCGAGCTGGCGGCGCTCCTGCAGCAGCACCAGGCCCAGGGCCTGGCCGCCGCCGCCCAGCGCCAGCCGAGTCTGGGTGTTGCGCAGCGAGCGGTTGGCGAGGCTGGCGGCGCGCGCGGCCTCCTCGCTGCCGGCCTGGGCGGCGGCGGCGTCGCCGGCCGCGCCGACGAGGCGGTCGGCGTAGCCCAGGGTGCGCTGGGCGAGCAGCGCGAGGGGCGTGGTGGGCACCTCGCCGAGCGCGGTGATCTCGGCCGCCACGCGCTCGCGCTCGGCCTCGGCCTCGGCGATCCGGCGCTCGCCGACGCGGGTGGCCAGGGCCCCGAGCTTGCGCTCGGCCAGCACGATGCGGCGCTCGATGTCGCGCCGCTCCGCCTCGTACAGCCGCTGCAGCGCGGGCAGCGCCGTGCGCTCCTCCTCGAACCGGTCGAGTTCGGCGCGCGCGCGCAGCACCGCGGCCTCCGCGCCCAGCGCGCGCGCCTCGGCCTCCGGCCCTTCGCCGGGGCCGGCCGCCGCGCGGGCGGTGGTGGCGGCGCGCTCGAGGTCGGCCAGGCGGCTGCGGCCGGCGACGGTGGCCTCGATGAGTTCGGCGGGCCGCGAGAGGCTGGCGCCGAGCTGGGCGCTGGTGCTGGCGTAATCCTGGCGCAGCCGGTCGAGCTCGCTGCGCGCCTCGCCCAGCCGCACCTCGAGGGCGGGGACCGATTCGGCCGGAAGGGCCCGCTGCCAGGCCGCGAAGGCGCGGTCGATGTCCTCGGCGCGGCCGGCCTCGATCTGCGCCACCGCTTCGGGGGAGCGGGACGCGTCCGCGGCGAAGGTCCGGCCGGCCTCGCGGGCGCTGGCCGCGGCCGCGAGGTCCTCGGCGGCGCGCTCGAGCTGGGCCGTGGTGGCGGCCTTGGCCTCCGTGGACAGGGCCGAGCCCTCGACCGAGGCGCGCAGGGCCTCGACCCGCGCCCCGAGCGCGGCCTCCTCGGCGCCGGCGAGGCCGGCCGCCAACACCAGCGCGAGTCCCAGCAGCAGGGCGGGCAGGCCGGCGCGGCGGGCAGGGCGGGGTGGGAGCGGGTGGCGCATGCGGGGCGTCCTCAGGCCGGCGGTCAGCCGGAGTTGCGCGAAGGAAGCGCGGACGATACCATGCGCCTCTTTTCCCAGACTCAGACCGGGCAGACTGCCATGAAGGCCGATATCCATCCCAAGTATCAGGCCGTCGTCTTCCACGACGTGTCTTCCGATTTCAAGTTCCTGACGCGCTCCACGCTCGGCTCCAAGGAGACGACGAAGTGGGAGGACGGCCAGGAGTACCCGCTGATCAAGATCGAAATCTCGTCGCACTCGCACCCGTTCTACACCGGCCAGCAGAAGCTGATGGACACCGCCGGCCGCGTGGACCGCTTCCGCAAGCGCTACGCCAAGTAATCGCAGCGCCCCCGGGCGCCGCGACACGCTTGCATCGATGCCCCGCCCCGGCGGGGCATCGTCGTTTCCGGCCCCCGGCGGGGGCGGGGCGGCCCCCGGCGCATTGGCCATTGGTCGAGTGAACCCGACTCCGACCCTGTGCGATACTCCGGCGCATGGCCCGGGGCACCCCGGGCCGCGTCGTCTGCGGGGCCGCATGGGCCGCGTAGGGGCGCCCCCACGACACACACCCGAGGAGACCGCCCGTGTCCGAGAACAAGAGCGTGCTGCTGAACGACCCCGCGAGCGGCAAGGCCGTCGAGCTTCCCTTCGTCCAGGGCACCGTCGGCGCCCCCTGCGTGGACATCACCAAGCTGCCGAAGGAAACCGGCTACTTCACCTACGACCCGGGCTTCGTGGCCACCGCCAGCTGCAAGAGCGCGGTGACCTGGATCGACGGCGACGCCGGCGTTCTGATGTACCGCGGCTACCCGATCGAGCAGCTGGCCAAGCACTCGAACTTCCTCGAGGTGGCCTACCTGCTGATGCACGGCGAGCTGCCGAACCAGCAGCAGTTCAAGGGCTTCGAGCACGAAGTCACGCACCACACGATGATGCACGAGGCCTTCAAGAGCTTCCTGAGCGGCTTCCGCCACGACGCCCACCCGATGGCGATGCTGTGCGGCATGACCGGCTCGCTCGCGGCCTTCTACCACGACCAGCTCGACCTCGAGGACCCGGAGCAGCGCCGCCTCGCGGCCATCCGCCTGCTCGCCAAGGTGCCGACGATCGCCGCCGCCTGCTACCGCCACTCCATCGGCTGGCCGATCCGCTACCCGCGCAACAACCTCGAGTACGTCACCCGCTTCCTGCACATGATGTTCGAGGTCCCCTCGGGCCCGCTCGAGCTCAAGCCGATCGCGGCCAAGGCCCTCGACCTGCTGTTCATCCTGCACGCCGACCACGAGCAGAACGCGTCCACCTCGACGGTGCGCCTGGTGGGCTCCACCGGCGCCAACCCGTATGCCTGCGTCTCCGCCGGCGTCGCCGCGCTCTGGGGCCCGGCCCACGGCGGCGCGAACGAGGCGGTGCTGAAGATGCTGGCCGAGATCGGCCGCCCCGAGGACGTGGCCAAGGCGGTCGAGAAGGCGAAGGACAAGAACTCGCCGTTCCGCCTGATGGGCTTCGGCCATCGCGTGTACAAGAACTTCGACCCGCGCGCCACGATCATCCGCGAGATGTGCCACAAGGTGCTCGCCGAGCTCGGCGTCGACGACCCGATGCTCGAGGTCGCGATGCGCCTCGAGGAGGCCGCGCTGAAGGACGAGTACTTCGTGCAGCGCAAGCTCTACCCGAACGTCGATTTCTACTCGGGCATCATCTACAAGGCGCTGGGCATCCCGACCGAGATGTTCACCGTGATGTTCGCGATCGCCCGCACCGCCGGCTGGGTCGCGCACTGGCTCGAGCAGCAGACCGACCCGGAGGCCAAGATCGGCCGCCCGCGCCAGGTCTACACCGGCTACCCGGCGCGCGAGTACACCCCGATGGCGCAGCGCTGAACCCAGCGCCACGCGGTCCACGACGCCCCGCCATGCGCGGGGCGTCGTCGTTTCCGGGGGGCGAGGTTCCGGGCGCGGTGCGGCGCGTCAGTCGCCCGCGGCGAGGCGCAGGCGCAGCGCGGCCGCGGTGGCGCGCGGCAGGGGGTGGCCATCCTCGCCGAGCGGCGGCTGGCGCAGCGCGTCCGGCGGCAGCACCACCAGGTCGAAGGCCAGCCCGTCGGCGCTGAAGCGCCAGCACGGCGCCTTCAGCGTCCGCCCGCCGCCCAGCCGCAGGCTGCGCGAGCCCTCGTCGGCGGGGATGCGCTGCTCGTGCAGGAACAGCGCGATCGCCTCCGGCGGCTCGGCGTGCAGGTGCAGCTCGACCGGCGAGTGCTGGTCGGCGCTGCCGTCGAGGACCGGCCCGGCGATGCGCGGGTCGAACGCGGCGAAGAAGGCCATCGCCTCCAGCGCGGCCTCGCGCCGGCGCTGCAGCGCGCGCGGCTGCACCCCGGCCATGAACAGGCGCTGGTGCTCGCGGAGCGCGGCCTCGACCTCGTCGTTGGCCGGCCAGGCGGCCTCGTCGGCGACCTGCAGCTTGGCGGCGGCCTTGCGCCGGGCGGCCGCCAGGTCGCGGCCGCCCTCGGCCATCAGGCGGGCGGCGAGGGCGGCGATCGCGCGGCGGTCGCGCTCGCGGCCGCGGGGATCGCGGGAGGAGGGGCGGGCGTGCGGCATCGCGGTCTCCTGTCCGTGGCGGTGCCCCGACCATACCGCGGACGGGGTGGCCGGCGCGCCCTCAGAAGATGTCGAAGGCTTCCTGCTGCTCGGCCTCGGCCTCCGGGCGCAGGCCCTGGGCGGCGATCCGGTCCAGGTCCTCGACCCGGAAATAGTCGGCGCGGGCGCCCGCGGTGCCCGGCGCCACCGGCAGGCCGCTGGTGGGATCCACCGGCACCTGCACCAGGCCCTCGGGCAGCGGCTCGGCGCGCTCCTCGACGCCGTCGAGCGCCGCGCGCATGTAGTCGATCCACACCGGCAGGGCCGCGCGGCCGCCGTACTCGCGGCTGCCCAGCGAGCTGAAGTCGTCGCGGCCGACCCAGACCGTGGTCACCAGCGGGCCGCCGAAGCCCGAGAACCACGCGTCGCGGTAGTCGTTGGTGGAGCCGGTCTTGCCGCCGATGTCGCCGCGGCCGAGGACGCGGGCCGCGGTGCCGGTGCCCCGGGCCACCACGTCGCGCAGCAGCGAGCGGACCATGAACGCCGCGCGCGGGTCGATGGCGCGCGGCGCCAGCTGCACCGAGGGCGGGCCCACGAAGTCGGGGTCGAGGCTGGCCAGCGCCGCGTCGCCGGCGCCGGCGCCGGCCTCGGCCGGCAGGGCCTCGACGGCCGCCGGCGCCGCGGCCTCGGGGCCGAAGTCGAAGCCGTCGACCATGGTCGTGCGCCGCACGCCGGCGTCGCCGCGGCCCGGGCAGGCGCCGCAGGCCACGTCGGGATGGGCCTCGAACAGGACGGTGCCGTCGCGGTCCTGGATGCGGCGGATGAAGTAGGGCTCCACCCGGTAGCCGCCGTTGGAGAACGCGGCGTAGCCGCGGGCGATCGCCATCGGGGGCAGCGAGGCGGTGCCCAGCGACATCGACAGGTTCGGCGGCAGGCTCTCGGGGGTGAAGCCGAAGCCCTCGATGTAGCGCTTGGTGTAGTCGATCCCCAGCGCGTCGAGCAGGCGCACCGAGACGAGGTTGCGCGACTGCACCATCGCCTCGCGCAGGCGCATCGGGCCGGCGAAGTTCCCGGCGTCGTTCTGCGGGCGCCAGACGCTGCCGGCCGCGTCGCGGAACATCACCGGGGCGTCGAGCACGATCGAGGACGGGAAGAAGCCGCGCTCGAAGGCCGCGGAGTACACGAAGGGCTTGAAGCTCGAGCCCGGCTGGCGCTGGGCCTGGGTGGCGCGGTTGAACTTGTTGGCGGCGAAGCTGAAGCCGCCGACCAGCGCGTGCACCGCGCCGTCCTCGGCGTCCAGCGAGACCAGCGCGGCCTGCGCCTGCGGGACCTGGGCGAGGCGCCAGGTGGCCTCGACCTCGTCCTCGGCGGCGGTGGCGATGTCGACCGGCAGCGCGCCGGCGGCGGGCGGCTGGCCCTCGACGACGCGGGCGCGCTCCAGGCGCACCACGTCGCCGGCGGCGAGCACGTCGGCCGGGGTCCGCCCGGCCCAGCGCATCGACGCGGCCTCGAGGCGGACCGCCTCGCCGTCGGCGAGCGCGAGGTCGGCGCCCTCGGCGTCGACCGCCAGCACCACGGCCGGCACGAGGCCGCCGACCACGCCATGCGGGCGCAGCAGGGCGCGCAGGGCCTCGGGCGTGGTGCCGCCGGCCAGGTCCACCTGGGCCTCGGCGCCGCGCCAGCCATGGCGGCGGTCGTAGTCGAGCAGGCCGGTGCGCACGGCCACGCCGGCGGCGTTCTGCGCGTCGCCGTCGAGGGTGGTGGTCACCACTAGGCCCTGGTTGAGCGCGTCGGGCCCGTAGCGCGCCTCCACGGCCTGCCGGACCATCTCGGCCACCCACGGGGCCTCGACCTCGACCGGCGGCTCGTGCGGGCTGGCGTGCATCGGGGCGGCCTGCGCCTCGACGCGCTGGGCGTCGGTGATGAAGCCCTCCTCGGCCATGCGCTGCAGCACGTAGTCGCGGCGGATGCGGGCGCGGTCGGGGTTGACGATCGGGTTGCCGCTGGAGGGGAACTTGGGGATCGAGGCCAGGGTCGCGGCCTCGTCGAGGGTCAGCTCGGCCAGCGACTTGCCGTAGTAGTACTCCGCGGCGGCCGCCACGCCGTAGGCGCGGTTCCCGAAGAAGCTCTTGTTGAGGTAGAGCTCGAGGATCTCGTCCTTGCTCAGCTCGCGCTCCATCTTCAGCGCCAGCAGGATCTCGGAGAACTTGCGGCTGAAGGTCACCTCGGTGCTCAGGAAGAACTGCCGCGCCACCTGCTGGGTGATCGTGCTGCCGCCGGGCACGCGCCGGCTGCCGGTGGTGGCCACGAGCCACACCGCGCGGGTGATGCCGCGCCAGTCGATGCCCGGGTGCTCGTAGAAGCGGGCGTCCTCGATCGCGATGAAGCTGTCGCGGACGTGGGCCGGGACGTCCTCGATCTCGACCGGGTAGCGCCGGAACTCGCCGAAGGTGGCGACCACCCGGCCGTCCGCGGTCCGCACCTGCATCGGGACCTGCAGCTCGACCTCGCGCAGGGCCTGGACGTCGGGCAGGGTCGGGGCGACGAGGGCGTACAGGGTGGCGAGCGTGATGGCGCCGAGGACGGCCGCGAGCAGGCCGAGGGCCAGGGCCCAACGCAGGAGGCGCTTCAGACGAGGCTTCAAAGGAGGATCCGAGGTTTACATTCGTGGAGGCGGCGGAGTATAGAACCTGCGCGGTCCGCCGACATGGCGTTTCCGGGGCGCGCAGGGGGCGCGGCCGGGTCCGGGCGCTTTGCGCGTACGGGCGGGGACGGGGGCGCCGGGGGTGGGTCCAGGGACCGGGAACGGGGGGTGGCGGGGGTCGGCGTGCACGAGTCGTGCACCACTCCGCTTGCCATTTCGTAAAAAGCCGTTATTTAATGTGGCTGGTGACATTTAGCGCGTAAGCGCCCGTGGGAAGGGGAGAAACCGTGGGTCTTCTCGGAAATAGCAAGCCGCCGCTGATGGGCGTCGACATCAGTTCGACGGCCGTCAAGCTGCTCCAGCTCAGCCTGTCCGGCGGCCGGTACCGCGTCGAGCACTACGCCGTCGAGCCGCTGCCGCCGAACGCGGTGGTCGAGAAAAACATCGTCGAGGCCGAGGCCGTCGGCGAGGCGATCAAGCGCGCCGTGGCCCGCTCGGGCGCCCGCGCCCGGCATGCCGCCGCCGCGGTCGCCGGCTCGGCCGTCATCACCAAGGTCATCCCGATGCAGGGCGACCTGGACGAGGACGAGCTCGAGGACACCATCCAGGTCGAGGCCGCCAACTACATCCCGTACCCGATCGACGAGGTCAGCCTCGACTTCGAGGTGCTGGGTCCGGTCCCGAACAACCCCGAGATGGTCCAGGTGCTGCTGGCCGCGTCGCGCTCCGAGAACGTCGAGGTGCGCACCAGCGCGCTCGAGCTCGGCGGCCTGACCGCCGGCGTCATCGACGTCGAGGCGTTCGCGATGGAGAACGCCTACAAGCTCATCGCCGACCAGCTCTCGGTGCCGAAGGACGGCATCGTGGCCCTGGTCGACGTCGGCGCGACGATGACCACGCTCAACGTGCTGCGCAACCAGCGCAGCATCTACACCCGCGAGCAGGTCTTCGGCGGCAAGCAGCTCACCGACGAGGTGATGCGCCGCTACGGCCTCAGCTACGAGGAGGCGGGCCTGGCCAAGCGCCAGGGCGGCCTGCCCGAGAGCTACGAGGTCGAGGTGCTCGAGCCGTTCAAGGAAGCGATGGTCCAGCAGGTCAGCCGCCTGCTCCAGTTCTTCTACGCGGGCAGCGAGTTCAACCGCGTCGACCAGGTCGTGCTCGCCGGCGGCTGCGCCTCCATCACCGGCATCGCCGAGATGGTCGAGGAGCAGCTCGGCATCCCGACCCTCATCGCGAATCCCCTGGCCAACATGTCGCTCGGCCCGCGCGTGCAGGCCCACGCCCTCGCGCAGGACGCGCCGGCGCTGATGATCGCGTGCGGCCTCGCCCTGAGGAGCTTCGACTGATGGCCAAGATCAACCTCCTCCCGTGGCGCGCAGACCGCCGCAAGAAGCGGCAGCGCGAGTTCCAGGGCATGCTCGGCGGCGCCGCGCTCGGCGCGGTGGTGCTGGTGTTCGGCATCATGACCTACTACAACCAGCGCATCGAGGACCAGGACGGCCGCAACGCCTACCTCCAGCAGCAGATCACGGAGGTCAGCGCGCAGATCGCCGAGATCGACGCCCTCGACGCCAAGAAGCGCAGCCTGCTGGCCCGCAAGGAAGTCATCGAGCGCCTGCAGGCCAACCGCTCGCAGATGGTCCACCTGTTCGACCAGCTGGTGCGCACGATCCCCGAGGGCGTCCGCCTCACCTCGATCAAGCAGGAAGGCCAGGTGCTGACCCTCGACGGCCAGGCCCAGTCGAGCGCCCGCGTCTCGGCCTACATGCGCAACCTCGACGCCTCCGGCTGGCTGCGCCGCTCCGACCTGCAGATCATCGAGCAGCGCGGCGACGACCGCGGCCTGCCGTTCGCGTTCTCGCTCAAGGTGAACCTCGTGAACCCCAACGCCCCGGCCGATCCGAACGCGCCGGCCGACGCCGCCGCTCCGCAGGGAGGTGCGTGATGGCCAAGAAGGTCGATCTCAAGAACCTCGACGTCAACAACATGGGCGTCTGGCCGATCGGCGCGAAGCTGGTCGTCTGCCTGCTCATCGCGCTGGTGATCGTCGGCCTCGGCTGGTACCTGCTGGTCTCCGACAAGGTCACCGCCCTCGAGAGCGGGCAGGCCCAGGAAGTGACGCTGCGCGCGGACTTCGAGGAGAAGGCCGCCCGCGCCGCCAACCTCGAGCCGCTCAAGCAGCAGCTGGCCCAGATGGAGCAGATGCTGCAGCAGATGCTGCGCCAGCTGCCCAGCCGCACCGAGATGCCCGACCTCATCGTCGACATCTCGCAGACCGCGCTGGCCTCGGGCATCAGCAACGAGCTCTTCCAGCCCGGCGCCGAGATCCAGCAGGACTTCTACGCCGAGAAGCCGATCACCCTGCGCATGGTGGGCACCTACCACCAGTTCGGCGCCTTCGTCTCCGGCGTGGCCTCGCTGCCGCGCGTGGTCATCCTGACCATGCACGACATCTCGCTGAAGCCGCGCGGCGGCGGTGCCATCACCGCCAATTCCGACCTCGTCCTGGAGGGCACCGTGCGGACCTACCGCTACCTCGACGATGAAGAAACCGCCGCGGCCGCCGCCGCCGCCGCAGGGGGGCGCTGACATGGGCACGACCTCCCGGAGCGCCCTCCGCGCCGGCCTGATCCTGCTGTCCGTCGGCCTGCTGGCCGGCTGCGCCGGCGACCGCCGCGACCTCGAGAGCTGGGTCGCCGAGGTGCGCCAGCGCCCGGCCCCGCCGCTCGACCCGCTGCCCGTCATGCAGCAGTTCGAGACCTTCGAATACAACGCCCAGGGCATGCGCGACCCGTTCGCCGAGCCGATCGTCGATCGCGGCGGCGGTGGCAACGGCCCGCGCCCGGACCCCGAGCGCCGCCGCGAGCTGCTGGAGTCGGTGCCGCTCGACTCGCTCAACATGGTCGGCACGATCGGCGGCGAAACGAGCATGACCGCGCTGCTGATGGGGCCCGACCGCGTCGTGCACCGCATCGGCGTGGGCAACTACATTGGGCAGTCCGACGGCCGCGTGACCCGCGTGCTGCCGGATCGCATCGAACTGGTCGAGCTGGTGCCGGATGGCGCCGGTGGCTGGCTGGAGCGCCAGGCCGCCGTGGCCCTGGAAGACAAGTGATTGGGGGAGAGACGATGACCGCGCTTAACGTGAATCGCCAGGGACCGCGCCGCCTTGCCCTGTTGGGCATGGCCATTGGCCTGCTGTGCAGCCTTCCGGCGATGGCCGGGAACGTGCTGCAGCAGGTCCGCTACGACGCAGCGCCGGACGGAAAGGTGGACATCCGCCTTGAGTTCGCCGAGCCGGTGGAGGGGGTCCAGGCCTTCACCACCGATTCGCCGCCGCGCATCGCGATCGACCTGCCGGAGACCACCAACGCGCTCGCCGAGCGCCGGGTGATCATCGGCAGCGGCGCGACCAGCGCCGTGTCGGCCGCCGAGTCCAACGGCCGGACCCGGGTCGTCGTCGACCGTTCCGCCCGGCCGACTACGAGACCCGCGTCGACGGCAACGCCCTCATCGTGACCGTCGACGGCCTCGCCGACGTCGCCACGCTGCCGGCCAACGCCAGCCCGCTGGATCCGTCCAAGCGCCTGCCCGCCACCGCCGAGGTCAGCGCCATCGACTTCCGCCGCGGCGACAACGGCGCCGGCCAGATCATCGTGCGGTTCAACGACGAGGGCGCGATCCCCGACATGCGCACCGAGGGCGACCGCATCGTGGTCGACGTGGCCAACGCCGCGATCCCCGAGGCGCTGCGCCAGCGCCTCGACGTCGTCGACTTCGCCACCCCGGTCCGCACCATCGACGCCCGCACCAACGCCGGCGGCACCCGCATGGTCATCGCGACCCAGGGCGAGGTGCAGTCGCTGGCCTACCAGACCGGCAACGAGTACGTGATCGAGGTGGCCGCGGTGGCCTCGGCCCAGGGCGCCGCCGCCGGCGCCACGGTCCCGGGCAACGAGCCGGTCTACTCCGGCCCGCCGGTGACCTTCAACTTCCAGGACATCCCGGTCCGCACGCTGCTGCAGGTCATCGCCGAGTACTCCGGCCTGAACATCGTCGCCGCCGACTCCGTGTCGGGCAACGTGACCCTGCGCCTGACCAACGTGCCCTACGACCAGGCCCTGGACATCGTCCTGCGCGCCAAGGGCCTCGACAAGCGGCTCGAGGGCAACGTGATCTGGGTGGCCCCGCAGGAGGAGCTCGCGACCTACGAGCAGGCCCGCGAGGACGCGCGCATCGCGCTCGAGGTGCGCGCCGAGCTGGTGACGGAGTACATCCCGATCAACTACGGCAACGCCGAGGAGATCGCCACGCTGCTGACCGAGGACAGCAAGTCCGGCCAGGGCGGCGGCGGTGGCGCGGCCGGCGGCCAGTCGGCCCAGGGCCGCGGCTTCCTCTCGCCGCGCGGCAGCGTCAGCTTCGACCGTCGCACTAACACCCTGCTGGTCAGCGACATCCCGGCCAAGGTGCGCGAGATCCGCGACCTCATCGGCGTCCTCGACCGCCCGGTCGACCAGGTGCTGATCGAGGCCCGCATCGTCGTCGCCACCGAGACCTTCGCCCGCGACATCGGCGCCCGCTTCGGCGTCGCCGACCGCTCCAACCGACCGCTGACCGACATCGACAGCGCGCTGGGGGCGACCGGCGTCGACCCGTCCGACCCGACCACCACGATCGGCGCCGGCTTCCTGGCCAGCAACCCGCTCGCCAACACCGCCGGCTCGTTCGCGCTGTCGATCCTGACCGCCGACGCGCTCATCGACATGGAGCTCCAGCTGCTGCAGGAGGAAGGCCGCGGCGAGGTCATCTCGAACCCGCGCGTCATCACCTCCAACCAGCGCGAAGCCACCATCCGCCAGGGCGAGGAAGTGGGCTACGTGACCCTGCAGGCCGCCCAGGCCGGCCAGGAGCCGCAGTTCACCGTCGAGTTCAAGGAAGTCGTGCTCGAGCTGAAGGTCACCCCGACCATCACCCAGGACGGCCGCGTGTTCATGGACATGTCGGTCATCAAGGACGAGATCGAGGGCTTCACCGAGACCGCGACCTACCGCGTGCCGAACATCTCCACCCGCGAAGTGCAGACGGCGGTCCTCGTCGACAGCGCGCAGACCGTGGTGATCGGCGGCGTCTACGAGTTCCGCAACCGCGACGACTTCACCAAGGTGCCGTGGCTGGGCGACCTGCCGGTGCTGGGCAACATGTTCCGCAGCCGCAGCCGCTCCACCGACAAGGCCGAGCTGCTGATCTTCGTGACCCCGCGCATCATCCCGGTCGCGTCCCGCGCGAACTGAGGACGGGCTTGCGCCTGCACCTGACGACACCGACCCGGGCCGCGCGAGCGGCCCGGGTTTTTTCTGCCCCGCGCGCGGCGACGGGCGGCCGCGCGTGAGCCTGCTGCGCAAGACGCTGCGCACCGGCGAGCTGCTGTTCCGCGAGGGCGACGCGCCGACCACCGCCTACCTCGTCGAGCAGGGACACCTCGAGATCACCAGCGGCGAGGGGGTCGGGCTGCGCGTCATCAACATGGTCGGGCCCGGCCACCTGCTGGGCGAGATGGCGATCCTCGACGACGCCCCGCGCTCGGCCACCGCCCGGGCCACCGAGGACTGCGTGCTGCTGGTGCTCGACCGCGACCAGCTCGCCGAGCGCATCCGCGACGCCGATCCGATCGTGCGCACCCTGCTCGAGGGCGTGCTCTCGCGCTACCGCGCGGCCCTCGCGCGGCTCGCCGGCGTCCTCGGCGCGCTGCCGTCCGAGGGCGGGGCCGCGGGGCCCGGCGCGGTCTACAAGATCCGCTTCGAGGCGCAGCTGCGCGAGGCGCTGGCCCGCGGCGACCTCGAGGTGCGCTACCAGCCGATCCACGACCTGCGCACCGACCGCATCGCCGGCTACGAGGCGCTGGTGCGCTGGACCCATCCCGAGCGCGGCGAGGTCTCGCCCAGCGAGTTCGTCGCCTTGGCCGAGGAGACCTCGCTGATCGTGCCGGTCGGCGAGTACGTGCTCGACGCCGCCTGCGCCCTGCTCGCGGGGCTGCGCCGCGAGGTCGCCGCCGGCGCCTTCGTCGCGGTGAACGTCTCGGCCCGGCAGCTCGCGGCGCCGGGGCTGCTGCAGCGCATGCTCGAGCGGCTGGACGATCGCGGCCTGCCGCGCAGCGCGCTGAAGCTCGAGCTCACCGAGAGCCGCACCCTCGACGACGAGCGCATCGGCCGCACCCTGCATGCGGCCCATGCGGCCGGGATCGCGCTGTCGCTGGACGACTTCGGCACCGGCTGGTCCAACCTCGCGCGCCTGCAGCGCCTGCCGTTCGAGACCCTGAAGCTCGACCAGGCCTTCATCCGCCAGCTCGCCGACGATCCGCGCTCGCGCGCGCTGACCGAGGCCGTCGTCGCGATGGCCCACGCGATCGGCGCGGAGGTGGTGGTCGAGGGAGTCGAGACGCCGGCCCAGCTCGCCGCGCTGCGCGCGCTGGGGTGCCGGTTCGCGCAGGGCTACCTGATCGGCCGCGACCTCGACGCGGCCGCCGTGCTGGCCGCGGGTGGCTGAACCGCTGGTGTATGCTCGGGGCCTCCCAGCCCCCTGGAATGCCTGCATGCCGTCGTCGTCCGCCGCGCGCCGCGCGTCCGTCCCGAGCCTCCTCCTCGGCCTGCTCGCCGCAGGCGCCGCCGCCGCCGCGCCGGCCGCGGCCCCCGACGCCGCCCCGCTCGGCCTCGACCAGCGCATCGCCACGGCGTTCCAGCCCACGGCCGACGCCGTCGCCGGCTTCGTCTTCCACGCCGTCGACGTGTTCGGCCACCAGGTGCCGTGGATCCTCGGCTGGCTGATCCTGATCGCGCTGTTCTCGACGCTGTTCTACCGCTTCATCAACCTGCGCGGCCTCGCCCAGGGCTTCCGCATCATCCGCGGCGACTACAGCGACCCCAGCAAGGGCGGCGAGACCAGCCACTTCCAGGCGCTGGCCACCGCGCTGTCGGGCACCGTCGGCCTCGGCAACATCGCCGGCGTCGCCGTGGCGATCAGCCTCGGCGGCCCCGGTGCCACCGTGTGGATGATCGTCGCCGCGTTCCTGGGCATGGCCACCAAGTTCGCCGAGTGCACGCTCGCGGTGAAGTTCCGCCGCACCAACGCCGACGGCTCGGTCAGCGGCGGCCCGATGTTCTACCTCGAGCGCGGCATCGCCGCGGAGTACCCAAAGCTGCGCCACCTCGGCCGCTTCCTCGGCATCGCGTTCGCGGTGGCCTGCATCTTCGGCACGGTCGGTTCGGGCAACTTCTTCCAGGTCAACCAGGCCTATGACGCGGTGCGCCTGGTCACCGGCGGCGAGGAGAGCTTCCTCGACGGCCGGGCGTGGATGTTCGGCGTGTTCATGATGCTCGCCGTGGGCGTCGTGGTCATCGGCGGCATCAAGCGCATCGCCAGCGTGACCGACAAGCTGGTGCCGATCATGGCGCTGCTGTACCTGCTGGGCGGCCTGGTGGTGATCGGCGCGCACGTCGAGCGCATCCCCGCGGCGCTGATGGAGATCCTGGTGGGCGCGTTCGCCCCCGAGGGCGTGGCCGGCGGCATCGTCGGCGTCATCCTGATGGGCTTCCGCCGCGCGGCGTTCTCCAACGAGGCCGGCATCGGCAGCTCGCCGATCGCGCACGCCACCGTGAAGACCAACGAGCCGCTGACCGAGGGCCTCGTGGCGCTGTGGGAACCGCTGATCGACACCATCGTGATCTGCACGATCACCGCGCTGGTGATCGTGGTGTCCGGCGCGGTGGCCGCCAACCCGGGCGTGCAGGGCGTGTCGCTGACCTCGGCGGCGTTCGCCACCGCGGCGCCGTGGTTCCCCTACGTGCTCGCGGTGGTGGTGCTGCTGTTCGCCTACTCCACGATGATCAGCTACTGCTTCTACGGCGTGAAGGCTAGTGCCTACCTGTTCGGCGAGACGCCGTGGGCGATCTACGGCTTCAAGGTCTTCTTCCTGTCGGCGACGATCCTCGGCGTGACCATGGACTTCCGCCAGCTGGTGGATTTCGCCGACGCGATCTACTTCCTGATGGCGGTGCCCAACGTGATCGGCCTGTACCTGCTCGCGCCGGTGGTCAAGCGCGAGATGGACAGCTACTTCACGCGCCTGCGCGCCGGCGAGATCACGCCCGGCCGCGTCGCCCCGGCCGCCCCCGTCGGCTCCGCCTGACCCACGCGCGCGCGCCGCCCCCGCGGGCAGGCGCGCCAGGATCGAGGACATCCCATGAAGCTGCACACCAAGATGCTGATCGGCTTCGTGCTGGGCGCGCTGCTCGGCGGCCTGGCCTATGCCACCTGCGCCGGCGACCCGTGGCTGGTCGCGCTGACCACCTACGGCACCGACCCGATCGGCCAGCTGTTCCTGCGCCTGCTGTTCATGCTGGTGATCCCGCTGGTGTTCTCGGCGCTGGTGCTGGGCGTGGTGGAGATCGGCGACCCACGCTCGCTGGGCCGGATCGGCGTCAAGACGCTCGTCTACATCCTCGTGGTGACGACGCTGGCGGTGTGCATCGGCCTGCTCGCGGTGAACGTGTTCCAGCCGGGCGGCGGCATCCCGCGCGAGGTGGGCGAGGCCCTGATCGCGCAGCAGTCCGAAGCCACCGCCGCGATCGCCGCCCGCCAGGGCGAGATCGGGTTCATGCAGATCCTGCTCAACATCGTGCCGCGCAACCCGATCCAGTCCGCGGCCAGCGGCGACCTGATCGCGGTGATGTTCTTCGCGCTGATGGTCGGCATCGCCGCCACCGTGCTGCGCACCCCGGGCGTGACCAGCTTCGTGGGCACCCTGCAGGGCATCTACGACATCAGCCTGAAGCTGATCGACTGGGTGATCCGGCTGGCGCCCTACGCGGTGTTCGCGCTGCTGTTCAGCCTGACCGCCAAGGTCGGCTTCGGCGCGCTCAAGCAGCTGGCGCTGTTCGTGCTGGTGGCCGCCGGCGCCATGGCGGTGCACTTCTTCGTGGTGTTCCCGCTGCTGGTGCGCTTCGCCGGCGGGATGTCGCCGCTGTTCTTCTTCCGCCAGGCCCAGCCGGCCATCCTGACCGCGTTCTCCACCAGCTCCTCGAGCGCCACCCTGCCCACGACCCTGCGCGTGGCCGAGGAGAACCTGGGCACGCCTCGGCGCGTCGGCCGCTTCGTCTGCACGCTCGGCGCCACCGCCAACATGAACGGCACGGCGCTGTTCGAGGGCGTCACGGTGCTGTTCCTGGCCCAGTTCTTCGACATCGAACTCTCCTTCGTCCAGCAGGGGCTGATCCTGCTGATGTGCGTGCTCGGCGGCATCGGCGCCGCCGGCGTGCCGGGCGGCTCGCTGCCGGTGATCGCGACGATCCTGGTGATGTTCGGGATCCCGCCCGAGGGCCTCGGCCTGATCCTCGGCGTCGACCGCTTCCTCGACATGTGCCGCACCTGCGTCAACGTCACCGGCGACCTGGTCGGCACGGTGGTGATCAGCCGCGGCGAGACTGGCGATCCCGTGGACGGGCCGGATCCGACCGAGGCGCTGCCGGAGTACCGCGAGGCCTGAGGCTCATCCGATCCCGGGGGACGGGGCGCCGGGTAGCAGGGGCCGCGCCGCGCCGCAAGCGCGACAGCCGAGGCCCCGCTGGGGGACAATGCGCCGCCCGGCCACCGCCGGGCGCGCCCGTCGACGCCCGCCGAGGCCCGTGATGGCCCCCGGCGAGGCCGTGCCCACCGCCCGACCGCCAGAGCCGCCATGACCTCCCCGACCCGCCGCGACCTCGCCAACGCCCTGCGTTTCCTCGCCATCGACGCCGTGCAGGCGGCCAACTCCGGCCACCCGGGCATGCCCATGGGCATGGCCGACATCGCCGAGGTGCTCTGGAACGATTTCCTGCGCCACAGCCCGTCCAACCCGGCCTGGCCCAACCGCGACCGCTTCGTGCTCAGCAACGGCCACGGCTCGATGCTGGCCTATGGCCTGCTGCACCTCAGCGGCTACGACCTGCCGATCGACGAGCTCAAGCGTTTCCGCCAGCTGCACTCCAAGACCGCCGGCCACCCCGAGGTCCACGAGACCCCCGGCATCGAGACCACCACCGGCCCGCTGGGCCAGGGCTTCGCGAACGCGGTGGGCTTCGCGCTGGCCGAGCAGGTGCTGGCCGCGCGCTTCAACCGCCCCGGCTTCGACGTCGTCGACCACATGACCTGGGTGTTCATGGGCGACGGCTGCCTGATGGAGGGCGTGTCTCACGAGGCCGCCTCGCTGGCCGGCACGCTCGGCCTGGGCAAGCTGGTGGCGTTCTGGGACGACAACCGCATCTCGATCGACGGCGACACCAGCGGCTGGTTCACCGACGACACCGCCGCGCGCTTCGAGGCCTACGGCTGGCAGGTGATCCGCAACGTCGACGGCCACGACCCCGAGGAAGTGGCGATCGCCGTGCGCACCGCGCGCGCCGAGGCCGAGCGCCCGACCCTGATCTGCTGCCGCACCACGATCGGCTTCGGCAGCCCGGCCAAGGCCGGCAAGGAGAGCTCGCACGGCGCGCCGCTGGGCAAGGACGAGGTGCAGGCCACGCGCGACGCGCTGGGCTGGCCGCACGCCCCGTTCGAGGTGCCCGCCGACGTCCGCGCCGGCTGGGACAAGGTCGCCGCCGGCCGCGCCCACGAGGCGCAGTGGAACGCGCTGATGGACGGCTACCGCGCCGCCCACCCCGCGCTGGCCGCCGAGTTCGAGCGCCGCCTCGCCGGCGCGCTGCCGGCCGGTTTCTCCGCCGCCGCCGACGCGTACGCCGCGAAGCTGCAGGCCGAGGGCCCGGTGGTCGCGTCGCGCAAGGCCTCGCAGATGGCGCTCGAGGCCTTCGGCCCGCTGCTGCCCGAGCTGATCGGCGGCTCGGCCGACCTCGCGCACTCCAACCTGACGCTGTGGAAGGGCTCGCGCTCGGTCGGCACCCGCGCCGCCGACGCCAACTACGTGCACTACGGCGTGCGCGAGTTCGCGATGTCCGCGATCAGCAACGGCCTCGCGCTGCATGGCGGCTTCATCCCCTACGACGCGACCTTCCTGGTGTTCTCCGACTACGCGCGCAACGCCGTGCGCATGTCGGCGCTGATGCACCAGCGCGTGGTGCACGTCTACACCCACGATTCCATCGGCCTCGGCGAGGACGGCCCGACCCACCAGCCGGTCGAGCACCTCGCCTCGCTGCGCTGCATCCCGGGCAACCACGTCTGGCGCCCCTGCGACGCGGTCGAGTCGGCGGTGGCCTGGCAGGCCGCGATCGAGCGCGCCGACGGCCCGGCCTGCCTGGTGTTCTCGCGCCAGAACCTGGCCCACCAGGCCCGCGACGCGGCCCAGCTGGCCGCGATCAAGCGCGGCGGCTACGTGCTTCGCGAGGCGTCCTCGGGTGCGCCGGACCTGGTGCTGATCGCCACCGGCTCCGAGGTGGGGCTGGCGATGGAGGCCGCGACGCGGCTGGAGGCCGAGGGCCGCCGGGTGCGCGTGGTGTCGATGCCCTGCGCCGAGGTGTTCGACGCGCAGCCGGCCGAGTACCGCGAGGCGGTGCTGCCGCGCGCCCTGCGCGCGCGCCTCGCCGTCGAGGCCGCGCACGTCGACTACTGGGCCAAGTACGTGGGCCTGGACGGCGCCGTGGTGGGCATGCACGGCTTCGGCGCCTCGGCCCCGGCCGAGCAGCTCTACCGCCACTTCGGCATCACCACCGACCGCGTGGTGGAGCTCGCCCGCGCCCTCTGAGCGCCGGCGACTCCGGGCTCGCGACGGGCATGACGACGAAGGGCCGGTCCTCGCGGACCGGCCCTTCGCGCGTCTGGCGCCGGGGGTGGGGGCCCCGGCGTGGGGGCCCTGCATGGATCAGAAGCGGTAGCCGACGGCCAGGCCGTAGACCATCGGGTCGACGGTGGCGGTGCCGACGTCGGCGCCGTTGACGGTCACGTCGGTGTCGATGTCGATCCAGCGCGCGTCGGCGACGACGCTCCAATGGTCGTTGATCGCGATGTCGAGGCCGACCTGCGCCGCGAGGCCCCAGCTGTTCTCGAAGCGGGTGTCGGTGCCGGCGAGCGGGCCGTAGGCCTCCTCGTCGTAGATCCAGGTGAAGTTCAGGCCGGCGCCCACGAACGGACGGACGCGCGCGTCGGGCATGAAGTAGTACTGCAGCGACAGGGTCGGCGGCAGGTGCTTGAAGTCGACCGCGTCGGCGCCGTTGAGCGAGGCCGTGTGCGAGAACGGCGTGGCGGCGAGCAGCTCGACGGCGACGGTGTCGGTCAGGAACCGGCCGGCGATCAGGCTGATCTGGGTGTTGTCGTCGATGTCGGCGAGCAGGGCGCCGCCGGCGAGGCGGCCGTTGCCGGACTCGGGCTGCACGGAGGCGACGCCGCCACGGACGAACCAGTCGCCGGCCTCGGCCTGGGCGGTGGCGGGGAGCGCGAGGCTCGCGGCCAGGGCGGCGGCGAGGGCGAGCGGGGTCTTCAGGGACGCGTTCATCGGGGGCCTCGTGGGCGTTGTTGTTGGTGGCGCCAGTCTCCACGAGGGCCCCGGACCCGCGCTTGAGGGGGGTCAATCGGCGGATTGATCACCGTCAAGATCGCCCCCGGCGGCCTGGCCGTCGCGCAGGGCGACCAGCAGAAGGCCCCGCTCGAGCCGCTCGCGCAGCCCGGCGGGCGAGGCGTCGAAGCCCATCCGCGCCAGCGCCGCGCGCTCGCCCTCGTCGCGCGCGCCGCCGGCCAGCGCCGCGCGGGCCAGCATCGCCACCCGGCCCGCGCCGCCGCCCGCCATCCGTGCGCCTAGCCGCTTCAGCGCGGTGGCCAGGCGCCGCTCGCCCGCATCGAGGTCGCTGCCGAACGGGAACGCCGGCAGCACCCCGGCGCGCCGCAGCGGGCCGAGCACCTCGGCCAGGCGCGCCGGCGTGTTGTCGAGCGCGTGCCGGGCGTCGCCGGCGTCGGCCTTGCCCGCCGCCGCCGCGCGCGCCGCCACGGCGGGCGCGAAGGCCGCGTCGGTGATCGCCAGCATCGCGCGCACGCAGTCGCCGTCGCCGGCGTCGCGCAGGTCCGCCACGCCGTACTCGGTGACGTAGAGGTCGCGCAGGTGGCGCGGGATGGTCGTGTGGCCGTACTCCCACAGCACGCTCGAGCGGCGCTGCGCGCCGTCGCCGCGGGTGGCGCGCAGCATCAGCACCGAGCGGCCGTCGTCGAGCGCGTGCGCCATCGCCACGAAGTTGTACTGCCCGCCCACGCCGCTGACCACGCGCCCGTCGGCGAGCGCGTCGGACACGGCGGCGCCCAGCGCGGTGGCCATCATGCAGGTGTTGAAGAAGCGCGCGTCGCGGCGCTGCGCGCGCTCCAGCGCCTCGAAGCCGCCGTAGAGCTGGTTGACGTGGCTGATCCGGGTCATGCGCAGGCCCCGGGCCTGCTCGGGCGGCAGCGCCGCGAGCCAGTCGTAGAGCGCCTGCGAGCCGAGGTAGAACGCGCCGTCGAGCCAGTGGCCTTCGCGCGCCAGCAATGCCGCGTCCGCGGGCGTCGTCGCGCCGGCGTTGATGCGCGCCATCGCGTCGAGGTCGTCGACCACGCGGCGGCGCAGGATGCCGGCCTTCGCCAGCTGCATGAAGCCGTCGTTGACCATCTCGCTGGCGCCGAACAGGCCCTCGGCGAACGGCGCGTCGCCGCCCTCGCGCTGGACCAGGCGCGAGGCCAGGAAGCCCGGCCGCAGCGCCTCGAGCGCGGCGCGCCACGCGGCGTTGCGGGTGTGGCGCAGCACCAGCGCGTGGCACAGCGCGTCGCTGAGCGCGCCGATGCCGATCTGCAGGGTGCCGCCGTCGCGCACCAGCGCGCTGGCGTACAGGCCGATGGCGTGCTCCGCCAGCGACACCGGCTGGCGCGGCAGCGCGAACAGCTTCGGCGCGGGGCCTGGCAGGTCGAGCACGGCATCGAAGAAGCCCGGGTCCACGGAGCAGGGGCCGTCGAGCCAGGGCAGGCGGGGGTCGACCTCGGCGATCATCAGCGGGCGCTCGGCGCCGCGCGCGGCCAGCAGGTCGAGCAGGTCGTGGGTGAGGTCGGGGTTGCAGCTCAGGCTGAGCCGGCCATCGGGCCCGCGCGCGACCTTCTGCACCACCGCGTTGGCGCCGCGCATCGCGATGCCGCGCGCGGCGTGGGTGTAGTTGAGGCTGGCGTACTCGCGCTGGGCGTCGGCGTTGCCCAGCAGCGCGCCGGACTGCATGTAGAACTCCTGCACCCGCACGTGCGCGGGCAGGCGCCCGGCCTTCTGCGCGCGCACGTAGGCCAGCGCGGGGAAGTCCTCGCCGAAGTGGCGCGCGAGGAAGGGCCCGAGGAAGCGCGCCTGCAGGCCCGCGCCGGCGCGCGGCGGATCGAGCGAGAGCGCGGTGGTGATGGTGAGCGGGCGCGAGGGGTCGGCCTCGGCGCGGGCGTAGATCGCGTTGAGCAGCCGGTGCGGCTTGCCGAGGCCGAGTGGCGCGGCCAGCACGATCGGCCCGTCGACGCGGGCGTAGAGCAGCGCGACGGCGGCGTCGAGCGAGGCGAGGGCGAGCGGGGCGGGGCGGGGGTCGGTCATGCGGGGAGTATGGCCCCGGGCCCGACGGGCGGACTTGACCGGTGTCGTTTACGCGCGTAATCATCGACCTCGATTACGGTCGTAAACGAGGATCGCCATGCCCCCCGCCCGCCCCGCCGCCGGTCCGCCCACCCCCGAGCTCCACATCACCGAGGCCGAGAGCCAGGTCATGGAGGTGCTCTGGGCCGCCTCGCCGCGCACCGCCGAGGAGGTCGCGCTCGCGCTGGCCGACACCGGCTGGGCCGCCGCGACGGTCAAGACCCTGCTCAACCGGCTGCTGGGCAAGGGCGCGATCCGCGCCGAGGCCGAGGGCCGGCGCTACCGTTACGCGCCGGTGCTGGCCCGCGAGGCCTGGGTGCGCGGGCAGAGCGAGGGCCTGCTGGCGCGGCTGTTCGGTGGCCGCCTGGCGCCGCTGGTGGCGCACTTCGGCGAGCGCCGCCAGCTCAGCCGGCAGGACATCGCCGAGATCCGCCAGCTGCTCGACAGGCTCGACGATGAGCGCCGCTGAGCTGCTGGGCGAACTGGCCCAGGCCTGGCTGGCGGCCGGCGCCGCGACGCTGCTGGTGCTGGCGCTGCGCGCGCCGCTGCGGCGCGTGGCCGGCGCGCGGATGGCGGTGCTGGCCTGGGTGCTGGTGCCGCTGGCGGTGCTCGCGGTGCTGCTGCCGCCGCGCGAGGCGGCGCCGCGGGCCCCCGCGGCCGCGGTCATCGCCGAGCGCGCCGCGGTCGCCGACGCGCCGGCGGCGCCCCGGGCCGCCGCGCTGCCGCGCGACCTCGCGACGCCGCTCGCGTTGGCCTGGCTGGCCGGCGCGCTGGGGCTGCTGGCCTGGCAGCTGGGTCGCGAGCGCCGCTTCCGCCGCGCGCTGGGCGCGCTGCGCCCCGCGGTGGACGACGCCGCGGACGTGCGCCGCGCCGCCGCCGGCGCGCCGGTGCCCGCGGTCATCGGCGTGTGGCGCCCGCGCGTGGTGCTGCCGGAGGACTTCGAGGCCCGCCACCCGGGCGACGAAGGCGCACTGGTGCTGGCCCACGAACGCGCCCACCTCGCCCACCACGACACCCGCGCGCTGGCGCTGGCCGAGCTGCTGCGCGCCGCGCTGTGGCCGCAGCCGCTGCTGCACCTCGCGCTGCCGCGGCTGCGCCGCGACCTCGAGCTGGCCGCCGACGCCGCCGTGCTCGCCGCGCACCCCGGCGCCCGCCGCGCCTACGCCGACGCGCTGCTGCGCGCGTCCCTCGACGCCCCACCCCCGCCGCTGGCCTGCGCCTGGCCGGCCTCGCCGCATCCCCTGACGGAGCGCATCGCCATGCTCGTGACCGCATCCCCCGCCCGCCCGCGCGCCGCCCGTGCGCTGCTGCCGCTGCTCGCCGCGCTCGTCGCCGGCGCCGCCTGGGCCGCGCAGCCGCCGCAGCCCCCCCCGCCCCCCCCCCCCCCCCCCCCCCCCCCCCCCCCCCCCCCCCCCCCCC